>NZ_JAAFKG010000006.1:0-97145 GCF_013299185.1 Microcoleus sp. bin48.metabat.b7b8b9.023
CGCAAGACTCTTTGTTATTCTAAATGTGAGGAAATGCTCAAGCATTCTATTAAATTATTAATACATTACTTGAAGTTTGACGATATTCCCATTCCTGGAGCATTCATACCTTGATTCAGCAACGCCGATTAATGTTCAGTTGACAGTTGACAGTTGACAGTTGACAACGACCTCTACCTAGAAGTCCGAGGATTGGATTCATGAATCGTCTGATTTTAATTTGTCCCGGGAGCATCTCAGTTTTGCATTTATTATAGTGCGAGCGTCCTCGCTCGCGTATTGTATAATACGCGAGCGAGGACAGCACTCAAAGGAAAAATACTTTTTACAAAAATGAGATGCTCCCTTTCTCCCGGGCTTGGGGCTTTCAACCAATTCTTTTTGGTAATTGCTCAACCCCCTTGACAAGAAGACGAGAAAGACATTTGGGATTTATGAATTTGCTCGGTAATGCGATCGATGCTTTAGAAGAATCTAATTTTTGTAAAACATATAGCAATCCTCTCATCAGTCTTAAGTAAACTGTATTGATATATAAAGAGCGCTGAAGCGCAACAACGTACCTAATCTGGTACGTTGTTGCGCTTCAGCGCTCTTTCTTATATATAAAGCAATACAGTTCACTCATATACTGCTAGTCGTGAAACTCCTCTGAAAAATAGATACAGTTTGCTTCGTTCTTCTCGAAGGACTATCTTAAGTAAACAATATTGCTTTATAATGAGGAGTTTAGTCTTGTGATTTTTATAATGACTTTCCGTCCGAAAACCTCTATAGGTAAAGTGAATATTGCACTTTACATATAGAGGTTTTGCGTAAATTCTATCAATAATTAAACCGATGATTAGTGGGGTAACTTGCTGAGTCCGTACCAGGTTTTAGCACCGACAATTCCATCTTGCGGTATATTCTTGCTGATTTGGAACTGGCGCACTGCGACATCTGTCATCGTGCCAAAATATCCATCAATCCCACCGAAATAGTATCCATTGATTTTCAAGACATTTTGAACAATTTTCACAGCATTACCAGAACTGCCATTCATCAAGATGGGCATATTCACAGGTGCACCAGAGTATAGTGCTTGCCAAGTTATAGAACCGACCATCCCATCTTCAGTTAAAAAGACGCGGTGTTGATAGCCTTTGACTGCTTTTTGAACTAGGACGCCGAAGATACCGTCCATCGCGCCAGAATAATATCCCCAATGATAGAGAAGCTGTTGTAGTTCCTTGACAGCTTGACCTGTGGAACCTATTTGTAAAGTAGGTTTGTTCAGTCCGGCGGTTGCAGCAACTGCAACATTTGATTGAGGAGTAGCATCGGCGACGATAGCTACAGTTTCATTATTCGTGGTTCTTTCTTCGGTGTACATAATGTGATTCCTTTGAAGATTTAAGTTGTGGTCTTTGATATTTCAGGTATAACTGGTGAGATTTGTGGCTGCACAGTCACTTTTTTGAGTGTCACTCATTTGAGTTAGCTAAGTGTATTTGTAGTGAGGAATATAAGTGCTCAGATTTTTATGAGGACTGAAGTCCTCACTACAAACCAACTGGTAAGGTGTTTGTGGGAACCCAATGCAACTTAGTGAGGTAACTTGCTGAGAGCGTGCCAAGTTTTATAGCCGACAATTCCATCTTGTGCTAAACCCTTGCTGAGTTGGAAATGGCGCACTGCTACATCAGTCATTGGACCAAAAAATCCGTCAATAAAGCCGAAATAGTATCCATTCAATTTCAGGACATTTTGAACAATTTTCACAGCATTACCAGAACTGCCATTCATCAGGGTCGGCATATTCACAGGTGCACCAGAGTATAGTGCTTGCCAAGTTATAGAACCGACAATCCCATCTTCGATTAAGAAGACGCGGTGTTGATAGCCTTTGACTGCTTTTTGAACTTGGACGCCGAAGATACCGTCAATCGGGCCGAAATAATATCCCCAATGAGCTAGGAGAGTTTCTAGTTCTTTGACAGCTTGACCTGTGGAACCGATTTGTAAAGTGGGTTTGTTGAGTCCTGTTGTTAGACCAACTGCAAAATTTGATTGAGCTGTAGTATCGGCGGCGATCGCCATAGTTTCATTGTTCATGCTTTTTTCTTCGGTGTGCATAATGTGTTCCTTTCAATATTTAAGTTGTGGTCTTTGATATTTCAGGTATAACTGGTGCGATTGATGGCTTCACAGTCACTTTTTCGAGTGTCACTCATTTGAGTGTCACTCAAGCGAGTGACGAACCAAATTAAGAGGTTTGATCGTTCGGACTTCAGTCCTTATCAAAATCCGAGGACTGAAGTCCGAACGATCAAACCAAATCAAGAGGTTTGATCGTTCGGACTTCAGTCCTTATCAAAATCCGAGGACTGAAGTCCTTACGATCGCACTAATGGGCGAGCATTACAGCGAATGGGACGATCGCCCTTACTGTAATTCTCGCAAGGTAGGAATTAAATACTGTGTCAAAGTAAAGGCATCTACACCTAATTCTGTCCGTTCTTTGGCTGCGGCGATTCCGGCTCTAGCGTGCCACCACGCTGCTGTTACTGCCACTTCTTGGGGGGGGGATTTACGGGCGATCGCACTTGCTAACAATCCCCCTAACAAGCCGGTGAGAACGTCGCCGCTGCCGCCTCTGGCGAGGGCTGGGGTGCTTTCGGGATTGAGATAGGTAAGGGTACGTGAAGCGTAGCTATCCCCTAGGGAATCGCCGTCATCCTCCTTCCAACTTATGCAAACTCTGGCTCCTTTGAGCAATACTGTTGCACCGCAAAGCTCTGCCGCTGCTTGAGTTGCGGCAATTCGATCGCCACTAAGGCCGGCTAATTCGGGAAACAAACGCTTAAATTCGCCCGGGTGAGGGGTGATTATTGTCAGCGATCGGCGTTCCGACAAAATGGGAACTGTGCCGAGTTGAGCGAGGATATTTAAACCGTCGGCATCTAAAACCAGAGGTCGATCGCACTCCAGTACAGATTCTACAGCGATCGCCGCTTCCAATGTCAGACCTGGCCCTGTGGCGATCGCATCGTAGGAGTTCAAATCAATTGCTACCGGCAACTCCTTAATGCCACCGCTTGGGGTTTCGGGACATCCTATAACTAATGCCTCTGGTAAATGACTGCTCAACATCGGTTTAATCGACTGAGGGACGGCAATTGACAGCATTCCGACTCCGCTGGCTCTTGCTCCCAATGCGGCTAAAATTGCGGCTCCGCTGTAACGGCCCGAACCTGCAATAATTAGTAAGTGACCGTTGGTGTATTTGTGCGAAATTGGCGATCGGGGCAATGGCAAATGCTGAATTGCCGATGCTTTAGTAATGCGTTGTACTGCTGGAACATCGCCCAATACTGCTGCAATATCTGCAACGGGAATATCAAAATCAATTAATTCAGAATTGCCGATATATTCTAATGCTTGGTCTTGCAGAAATGCCCGTTTCCACAGCCCCAAACATAATGTATGTTTTGCCCGGATTGCAGTACCCAAAACTGCGCCAGTATCCGTATGAATTCCCGACGGAATATCTATACTAAAAATCGGGATGTTTAAATTATTTATTTCATCAATCGCGGCGGCTGTCGGGTTAGTGATTTCTCGTTCCAACCCAAAACCAAATAAACCATCTACGAGAAAGTCGCAGTTTTTCAGCGGCTCGATTTTATCAACAAATGGAATATCTAAATGACGCGCATAATCAGCGTGACTTTTGGTAAGTTCTTTGAGTTTAGAAAACGGGCAGTAAATAACTACTGGGAATCCTTTAAAGTGCAATTCGCGTGCCACAACCAAAGCATCGCCGCCGTTATGTCCCGGCCCAACCAACACCCCAATAGCTGGGAATTGAGAATTAACAAATTTTTCCTCTTCTTCCCTCTGACTTCTTCCCTCTGACTTCAACAGCACCTGAATGCGTCTAGCAATCAGGTGCGCGACTTTTTCCATTAAAGCTGCTACAGGCATTCCAGCAGCAAAAATTCTGGTTTCTATTTGCCGCATTTGGTCGGCAGTGACAACAAATTTTTGAACAGTCATAATTAGTGATAAAATTTCAGCTAACAGCAGCAGTACCAGCTTGAACAGTTCGCGATCGCAATTCTGACAATACTTAAAAGAGTTTTTAGGTACGTTGTTGCGCTCTTTGCGCCAGATTTAGCGCTAAAGCGCAACAACGTACCTTTTTTAATGTACCAGTTGCGTCCGGGACGGTTGTAGTATTTTTGTGGTATAATTAATTAGATCGATCGAACTTGCGTAACAGTAAAACAGTAGAATAGCAATTTATTTCCGAACCGTCAGTAACTCAGCCTTAAAGGGACTGAGCTTGTAAGAGAAATCTCTCGCGAGCTGTACTGACCAGCCTAAGTCTTAACTGACTACGTTATTTGAGTCACGACACCGGAGAATGCGACGCCAGTTTTCCGCTCTGTCGCTAGTGGTTAAACAGTCTTAAAGTCACTGAGACAGTGCTGCTAGCCTAAAAAGCTTTTATAACATTGGCGAGGCGAACATTACTCTCGCAAGAGAGATCGAGGCAACTATACCTCACCGGAGGGGCAACCATACCCCTCCAACCCCGCAAGGGGATTCAAGGCGGTTGAAACCGCTCTTGGAGTTTCCCACGAGCGGGAGTCAACGCCACGCTCGTTTCCCATTTACCGAACTTTTTTATGAACAAGATTGTCGTAGGCCTCTCCGGCGGGGTCGATAGTTCCGCAGCAGCCGCAATTTTACACCATCAGGGCTATGAAGTGGTGGGTTTAACGCTGTGGTTGATGAAAGGCAAAGGTCAATGCTGCTCTGAGGGAATGGTTGATGCCGCTAAAATTTGCGAAGATTTGGGCGTTCCCCACCACATTGTTGACAGCCGCGAAGTCTTTCAGGCAAGTATTGTCGATTTTTTGGTGAACGGTTACAGTGCAGGAGTTACACCTCTGCCCTGTTCGCAGTGCAATAAAACTGTGAAGTTCGGGCCGATGCTCAAGTACGCTCGCGAAGAGTTGGGTATTGAAAAGATTGCTACCGGGCACTACGCTCGCATTACCTATGATACTGCTACCGATCGCTATCAGTTGCTGCGGGCGATCGACCCTGCGAAAGATCAGTCTTATTTCTTGTACGATTTAACACAGGATTTGCTAGCAGGTACGGAGTTTCCTTTGGGGGAAATCACCAAGACTGAAACTCGCAGAATTGCAGCAGAATTTGGCTTGACAACCGCTGATAAGCCGGAAAGTCAGGATTTGTGTTTGGTGGAAAGTAACGGTTCGATGCGGGCTTTTCTCGACAAGTACATTGCGCCGCAAAAGGGTGACATTGTAGACAAGTCTGGCCGCGTACTCGGACAGCACGACGGCGTGCACCACTACACTATCGGCCAGCGGAAGGGCCTGGGGATTGCCGCACCGGAACCGCTGTATGTGATTGAACTTGATGCTGGTGCTAATCGGGTAATTGTGGGCGATCGCCAGTTGGCGGTAGAATCTGACTGTAATGTCCAGAAAGTAAATTGGGTTTCTGTCGCTCCACCGATCGCTCCGATTCGGGCTTCCGTGCAGATTCGCTATCGATCGCAACCCGTCCCCGCTACAATTATTCCCGTAGAATCATCCGAAGCAGACGAAAAAGCCAGCGGTACAAGAGTCAAGATCATTTTTGACGAACCGCAGTTGAGCATTACCCCCGGACAAGCCGCAGTTTGGTATGACGGAGATGTGCTCTTAGGTGGCGGGATTATTGAAAGAAAAAAACTCCCAAATTGATGTTAGGGGCTGGCTCCCGTCCCCACCCCACAAGAAATCTACCACCATATAAATGTACTCTTTCTCTTTGTGGAACAGGCCGGAAAGCCTGTTCCAAGAGGGAGAATCTCAGTTTTGCAAAAAGCATTTTTTACAGTGCGAGCTTAAGAGCTCGCTATCAGTTGCAAGACTCGCGAGCGGGGACGCTCGCACTACAAATTCAAAACTGAGATGCTCCCGTTCCAAGAAACCTCCCACCAGAAAATTCACTCTTTGTGGAACAGGCATCTTGCCTGTTCCACAATTAAAATTATTGTTCATTTCACAGAGTGAAATTCTCTTAACTAACTTTCTTTTCCAAACGCAACACATTCCCCCTAGCATTGGTGCGGTAAACCCAAGTTTGGCGGCCGTCAGAAACCACAACCCGCCAACCTTCAACAATCATTTGGCCGCAAATTTCATCAGATTTCGCGAGTCCCAAACAAGTATTCGGCCAACTTTGCCGGCTCGATTCAGTGACTTTCAACTTGTCAGCAGCAATCCCAGTCAATTGCGACAACTCTTGGCGAACTGCGGCTGCGACGGTTGCGGGCAATTGGTTCGGAGGATTTTGGCGCGCACCCTCAGCCAAATTGCCCGGTTCGGAAATTAGACTATTTAGTACCAATCCCGAATAGCTGATTTTTTTTTGATCCCCGACAGCGGGAAATTGCTGCGCTGTTTGCTCATCTTGGTTTTCCACCTGAACGAGGGACTGTTTGATGGCGCCCGCGTTAGCCGCAGCGGTGTGGATTAGCGCCGGATATATTTCCCATGCCAGAATTCCCGTCAGCACCAAAGCCAAGATTAAAGGATTAGGCTGCTTTTCACCTCGGTTTTGATTGTTTTGAGAGTTATTTTCGGAGATTGGTTTCATAGTACGCTCTCTGCCTCACTTTACACTCTTGCGCGATCGCTCCGGAGCACTCAAATGCAGATACTGATATAGACACTGCTGCTGGTGCTGTTTGTTCCTTGGTGCAGAACCGACTTAACAGAGTCGTGCGGCACAAGTATCTTATACTCCCTGCTGCCACTTCTGTTTCAGGAAACTTGCACTACCAGTTATTACTTAATTTTTACTTTTAGTATAGTATTGAGCAAAATTTATCGCTAGGTAAATCTGCTGAAAAAAAATTGATTTTGGCGGAACATCTCAGTATAAATGACTATTCATCGTGCCCAAACTTCTGAAGGTTTTGTAGACAAGGGGAGGCGAACTGAGCCAGTGAGAGCCAAGGGATGCCGTACAATCTGCAGCAACAGGACGGGAACGCATGATAAATTAAGCAAGCTATCGCTGATTAATTGGAGGATTTAGGTTTTCAAGAGCGATCGTCCCCGAAAATAACTTAGTAGCGATCGCTACTTTTTTAGTAACATCTTGTTGAAATATATCAATTATGAACAGAAAATCCCTAGGAATCCATTTAATGAATCGGATCAGCTATCCTCAAAAATTCATCTTGATCGGTTTTCTATTTGCGATGCCGTTAGTCTTGATGATGTACCTGCTGATTTCCGAAATTAACACCAGAGTTGATTTTGCCCAAAAAGAAATCTACGGCAATCAATACCTGCGTCCGCTGCGCCAGTTGAGGGAATACATACCGAAATTTCACCTGTTAAATTATCAGGGTTTAAATCCAAATTTAAGCCAGCACGAGTCCTGGGATAATTTTGAAGCTAAGATAGACGCGGACTTTCAATCCCTGGCAAATACAGACCGCCAGTTAGGAATAGTTTTAGTTTCCCGCGAGCAATTTAATGCCATTTATCAAAATTGGCAAAAATTTAAACTTCATCGCAGCCAGTGGAGTTTAGAAACTTACGATGTTGTATATCAAAAAATAGCATCTGATATTAATAAATTGAGCGCTCGCGTCGGCGATACTTCCAATCTCATATTAGACCCAGATTTAGATACCTATTATTTGATGGATGCAACTTTGTTGAAAATTCCAGAAATGCAAAAATTATTGTCAGAAATTAGGCTATTTTCTCAAAAAAGTAGCCTGCGTTCCGATGCCACACCTGAGGAAAGAGCGAAATTGGTTACTTTTGCGGGCAAATTGAGAGAACTCAATCAGGATTTAGCAATCAATATGGAGGTAGGATTTAGCAACAATCCTCACGGGAATCTGCGACCGAAATTAAGCCAAGATTTGATAAATTTTAACTCAGTAGTAGAGCAACTAACTGCCCAACTAGATAAACTAATTTATCCCACAGCCGCAGTCGAATATTATACCTATCTCGATGGCAGCGACCGAGTTCTGAATTCGAGTTTTGAACTGTGGGACAAAAGTGTCAATGAATTAGACTTTATCCTGCAAAAACGTATAGATGCTTTAGTTGCTAGAAAACACTTAATTTATGTTTTTATTCTAATTATTTTAACAATAGTTGTTTATTTGTTTGTGTCTTTTTACCTAGCAGTCATGCAAACTGTATTTGTGCTTGAGGAAGCGTCAAAAAATATGGCAAGTGGCAATATTGACCACAAAATTATTTTGGATAACAAAGATGAACTCGGGCAAGTTGTGGGTGCATTTAACAAGATTGCCGAGGCTTTGGTTGGTGCGAATCAAGAAATTACTGTTCTTAACGATCGCCTAAAATCCGAAAATATGCGGATGAGTGCCGAACTAGATGTCACTCGCAAAATTCAGCAGATGCTGCTGCCGAAAGACCGAGAATTGAAGGAAGTTATTGGCTTAGATATTGCAGGATTTATGGAACCTGCTGATGAAGTAGGCGGCGACTATTACGATGTACTCCAGCACGAAGGTAAAGTAAAAATTGGTATTGGCGACGTGACGGGACACGGATTGGAGAGCGGTGTTTTAATGATTATGCTTCAAACAGCAGTGCGAACTTTGCTCACCTACAACGAAGCCGATCCGGTAAGATTTTTAACCGCTATTAACACTGTAATTTACGATAATATGCAGCGGATGAAATGCGATAAGAACGCTAGCCTTGCTTTGCTAGACTATCACGAGGGAATGCTGAAGTTGAGCGGCCAGCACGAGGAAATGATTGTAGTGCGGTGTAACGGTTCGGTCGAGCGGTTTGATACAATCGATTTGGGTTTCCCGATCGGGCTGGATGAAGATATTGCTGATTTTGTGGCTCAAACCCTTGTCCAGTTGCATTCAGGAGATGTGGTAGTGCTGTACACTGATGGGATTACGGAGGCTAAAAATATGAATAAAGTGCTTTATGGTTTAGATAGGTTAATTAAGGTAATACAGATTAATTGGCAGCGAACGGCTACAGAGATCAGGCACGCTGTAATTGACGACGTGCGATCGCACATCGGCGAACAAAAAGTTTTTGATGACATCACATTGCTGATTCTTAAACAAAAATAAGTAATGGGGAATGGGGAATGGGGAATGGGGAATGGGGCATTGGCCAAACAGGGCATTGGGAAGAAGGCCAAACAGGGCATTGGGCATTGGGCATTGGGCATTGGTAGCAAATAACAATTAACAATTAACAAATAACAAGAGTCAACAAATAACAAGAGTCAACAAATAACAAATAACGATTAACAAATAACGATTAACAAATAACAAATAACAAATAACAAATAACGATTAACAAATAACAACAGTCAACAGTCAACAGTCAACAGTCAACAGTCAACAGTCAACAGTCAACAGTCAACAGTCAACCATCAACAGTCAACAGTCAACAGTCAACAGTCAACCAACAACTAACATGATTCAGACTTTCGGGGATTTCATCGAGCCTACTCCCAGCCACGAATATTTAATAATTGGATTTTCCCCGAGTTCGATCCCCCTCAAGCAGCGGTGGCGGAACAACGGTTTGTCGGCGGATTTTCTGGCTGACTACTTGACGACTTTTTTCCCTGGAAACGAGGATGAACCCTCGACAATTGACAGACAAGCTGAAATTAAAAGTGCTGTTAGCTACATTGCTAATGAGTTATTAGAGAATGCGATGAAGTTTAATGATGAGACATCGGAACACCCGATCAACATTAAACTGCAATTAAAGAGCGACGGACTGATTTTCTCAGTTGCTAACAGCATCTCTCCGCAAGATGTAGGGAAGTTTCAGGCTTACATTCAGCAGTTGCTGGAGTCGGATCCGAGCGAGCTGTACATTGAGCAGTTGGAAAAAAATGCTGCTGACGAAACTTCTACTAATTCAGGATTGGGCCTGCTAACCATGCTCAGCGATTATACCACCCAAATAGGTTGGAAGTTCCAGACGGTGCAAAAAGACCCGGAAGTAATTACGGTGACAACTATGGTGCAATTAAGAGTATAAGTATCGCTGGCGATCGATAATATCTAAGGGACTTTTTTTGCGGCAATGGAAATTAAAACAGAAGATTACGGGATCTGTTACGATCCATCAACGGCAACCGTGAGTTTTATAGGATCTCTAAGGTTGAGCGGGCCCCTAGAGTACGCGCCGATAGTGCAGTTACTGGAGGAGGTAGCCGATTTGGCACCGGCAAAAATTACCCTCAATTTGCAACAGTTAGAATTTTTGAACAGTTCAGGCATAAATATGCTGTCGAAGTTTATTATCGCAGTACGCAAAAAAGCTCGGGTGCAAATGGCGGTACAAGGTTCTCAATGTATAGCTTGGCAAGGTAAATCTGTGAAGAATTTCCAGCGCCTAATGCCGAGTTTGCAGTTTGAATTACTATAGACATATGATGACTTTTAGGGTATGGACTGTTGAGGAAGTTTCTGTTAGTCGAGGCGCAAATTCTCGGGTTATGCTGGAAGAACAACCATCTAGAGAACAGCTACTTTTAGAGATAGAAAGATTGCGCCAGCAAGTGGAAGACTTGAAGGAGGAAAAAGCGGATCTGGAAATCTTGCTGGAAAATACTGCGGAACATTCGGATACGGTTGAATCAGAGTTGCGCTATCGGGCATTGCAGGCAGTGCGGGAAGGCGAACTCAAGCTAGCTCAATTTCTGGAAGCGATTCCCGTAGGCGTGGCCGTGCTCGATGCTCAAGGTAAACCTTACTACGTCAATCGTGCCGGACAGCAGTTACTCGGCCAAGGGGTGTTGCCGTTAAATGCTGTTGATGATTTGTCAAAAAGTTATAAATTTTATATCGCGGGAACTGATATTATTTACCCTGCCGATAATTTGCCGATTGTCCGAGCGCTGAAGGGAGAAAGTTCGACGGCTGACGATTTGGAAATTCATCAATCCGACAATAAAATCCCCCTTGAGACTTGGGGGACGCCAATTTTTGACTGTGGCAAAGTTGCTTTTGCGATCGCAGTTTTTCAAGATGTCACGGAACGCAAACAAGCTGAAGCCGACCGCCAAACATTTATTAAGGAATTATTTGAAGTCAATAAAAGCTTAGAAAAATCTCTGGATGCTGAATCGGAATTAACTGATGCCTACGGGCGATTTGTGCCACATCAATTTCTAAATTTGTTGGGATATGAAAGTATTATTAATGTCAGTTTAGGCGATCAAGTGCAGCAGGAAATGTCGGTGCTGTTTGCGGACATCCGCGATTTCACGACGCTTTCCGAAACTATGACGCCTCAAGAAAATTTTAATTTTATAAATGCTTACCTGTCGCGCATGGAGCCTGCTATTACTAGCAATCACGGGTTTATTGACAAATATATCGGCGATGCGATTATGGCTTTGTTTAGCGACTGTGCAGATGATGCAGTGAAAGCTGGTATTGCGATGCTAAATATCCTGAACGATTACAACAGATACCGTTTAAGTGTGGGCTACATCCCGATTAAAATTGGGATTGGGATCAATTCTGGTTCTTTGATGCTGGGGACAGTTGGTGGCAAAAGCAGAATGGATAGCACGGTGATTAGTGATGCTGTTAATTTGGCGTCTCGGATTGAAGGGTTGACGAAAGATTATGGCGTTCCTCTGTTAATTTCTCAGCAGACATTGGAACGGTTGCGAAATCCGGCTGATTATAATATTCGGATTGTGGATAAAGTACAGGTAAAAGGAAAATTACAATATGTCACAATATATGAGGTCTTCGATGCCGATCCGCCGGAAATTCTCTCGGCTAAGCTAGCAAATTTGGCGGTATATACTGAAGCGATGTTACTTTGCGATCGCCATGAGTACCGATTGGCAGGAAAATTGTTTGAAGAGTGTTTGCGGGCAAATCCGAGCGATCGGGTAGCTCGCATTTACCTGAAACGCTGTCGGGATTGGCGATCGCTCCTCAGGGAATTTTAGTCAGTTGGCAGGAAAGCAGTTGACAGTTGACAGTTGACAGTTGACAGCAGTCAGTGGGAGCATCTCAGTTTTGATGTTTTGATTTTATAGTGCGAGCGTCCCCGCTCGCTATCTATAATCGCGAGCGGGGACGCTCGCACTGTAAAGCAATTGCTTTTTTGCATTCATTGAGATGCTTCCGCAGTCAGTTTTAGAGGTTTCGCGACATTCCACCTACCAATAGACCGGGTTTCTTATTTAAAAGTGCGTAAGTCCTGATAATATAATTACTAATTTGGAGTGTCAATAAAAGACGATGGAAATCAACAAGCGGCAGTCGAGAATATCTATAAAACCTTCAGTGATTAAAGTTATAGCTCTGTTCTGCCTCTGCTGCTTGTTAACTGCAAGCTGCGGACAGAGTGCCAGTCGATCGCCCAATTCGCCCAATTCGCCCAACAACGATCGCGTGACAATTGGCACAACCTTGAAATTGCGGACGATCGACCCCGCCGACGCTTACGAAACCATCTCAGGACAACTGCTGCGAAATTTGGGCGATACTCTCTACACCTACGAGTCGGGAACCACAAAGTTAATTCCCCACTTGGCTACAGCAATGCCAAAAGTGAGCCAAGACGGATTGACATATACAATTCCCTTGCGTCAAGGCGTGATTTTTCATGACGACACACCCTTTAACGCCACAGCAATGGAATTTTCCTTGCAGCGATTTATCAAAAATGGCGGTCGTCCGGCTTTCTTGTTGGGCGATGCAGTAGAATCGGTGAAAGCGACGGGCGAATACGAATTAACTTTTCAACTCAAAAAGCCTTTTGCTGCTTTTCCTTCCCTGCTGACATTTGCCGGTCTTTGTCCGATTTCTCCGAAAGCTTATGAGATTGGGGACGGTAAATTTAAACCCGATACTTTTGTGGGAACTGGACGCTACAAACTGGCGAAGTACGGTAGCGATTCTCTGAAGTTTGACGCCTTTGATAAGTATTGGGGAGAAAAACCCGTTAATAAAGGTATTGACATTTTGCTGCTTTCGAGTTCTTCAAATTTGTTCAATACTTTTAGGACTGGTGCGATCGATGTAGCTTATTTATCCCTGGATGCGGATCAAGTTCGCAGCTTGGACGAGGGAGCAAAAAAAGGGAAATGGCAGGAAATCGTGGGGGAGAGCAGTACAGTTAGTTATATGACGCTGAATCTCAATTCTAAACCGCTGGATAAGTTAGAGGTGAGACAGGCGATCGCAGCGGCGATGGATCGGCCGCTTATTAACGATCGCGTCCTCCGAGGACAAGCCCAGCCTCTGTACAGCCTGATTCCCACAACCTTCGACGTTACCAAACCAGTGTTTAAAGAGATGTACGGCGACGCCAACATGACAAAAGCCAAGGAATTGTTAACAAAAGCGGGATATTCGGCCACCAATCCGTTTATTTTTCAAATTTGGCATCCTAGTGGTTCCACAAAACGAGGTTTAGTGGCGAGTACGATTAAAGCTTTAGCCAAACTCAAAATGGACGGGATCATGCAGGTGGAAATTAATAGCGTTGAATCTCCGACTTTGTTTCAGAATATCGAGAAGGGGATTTATCCTGCGGTGTTAGTGGATTGGTACGCTGACTTTTTCGACGCTGACAATTACATTCAGCCGTTTTTGGATTGTGCGACGGGTTCGGCGGCCCGCGGGTGCGAGAAGGGTGCGAGTCAGGGGCAGGGTTCGTTTTATTATAGCGATCGGGTAAATCAACTGATCGACAAGCAGCGAAAAGAAGCAAACCCTCAAACCCGCAAAGCTTTGTTTGCCGAAATTCAGGACATACTAGGTCAAGATGTACCTTTCATCCCTCTATGGCAGGATAAGGACTATACTTTTGCTCAGAACAGCATCACGGGTGTCCGTCTCGAACCGACGCAATCTTTTCCCTTTTGGTTCCTGAAAAAGCAATAATTGTTTACAATAATTGTTAGGAGTTTAAACGTCCATAATTCTATCATCTTTTGTGCACAACAGGGTGATGATTGTCACAGTTTATCGAAGAGACCGATCACCCCACTCTCTCTAAAAATGTTGGATATTATTAGTAGAGAGAGCTATCGCTGAGGGTGAGTATATGAAATTTGGAATTTTAACAACAACAGGGCTGCTAATTGCGATCGGTTTTGCTTCTGGAGTCAAAGCAGAAAACGTATCAGATGTCAAGCAACTATTAGAAACTAAAAATTGCAGCAAATGTGACTTGACAGGAGCGCAGCTTTCTGGTATAGATCTCAGCGGTGCAAATTTGAGCGGTGCAAATTTGAGCGGTGCAAATTTGAGGGGTACAAATTTGAACGAAGCCAAATTAAACGGAGTAAATCTGACACAAGCTAAATTGCAAAGTGCGAGCTTAATTGGGGCTAAAATGCACGGGGCAAATTTGGAGGGTGCTGATTTGACTCGGGCTAACCTGAGTTTGGCTGGTTTAGTAATTGCGAGTTTGAAAAATACCAACCTCACCAGTGCTAATTTGGTCGGGGCGAATTTAGAAAGTGCTAATTTGGCTGGGGCTAACCTGAGAAATGCCCGTCAGTCTGTCGCGAATCTAGGAAATATCAGCCTTCGGGGCGGTAGTTTGGCGGGAATCGATGTGCTGGGGGTTAACTTGCGGGATGCAAATTTGACCGGTGCAAATTTGACCGGTGCTAACTTGAACGGTTCGGATTTGACTGGCGCTAATTTACAGGATGCCAATATGGCAAATGTAGATTTGAAAAACGCTGCTTTGCCGTAGGACGATCGCCAATTGCTATATCAGACTATCGTGTTTAATAACCTTAATATAATCCTGTAGGGGCAATTTCTGAAATTGCCCCTATAATTTTAATTTCCTTCAATCAGTTGACAGTTTGTAGGGGCGGTGGATGGTGCGGGCCCGCCCTCTTCGTTGACAGTTGACAAAAGAAGGAACAGGATTGGAGTAACGAAGAGCCTGATTTTAATTTCTCCCGGGCTTGGGGCTTTAAACTAATTCTTTCTGGTAATTTTAATTTTCCGTTAAGTCTGAGATGAGAGAGGACTGAAGTCCTCACTACAAACCTGAGAGTTATTTAACTTGATTTGAGATCAATCTTCGTCAGCGGCATCTTGGGGAAAACGGATAATGTCATCATCTCCTAGATATTCGCCATTTTGGATTTCAATCATCACCAAGGGAATAACGCCGGGGTTTTCCACGCGGTGAGCGGTATTCATGGGAACGTAGGTTGACTGTTTCTGCATGAGAATGGTCTCTTTCTCATCGCAGATAACTTTAGCGGTACCGGAGACGACAACCCAGTGCTCGCTGCGGTGATAGTGCATTTGGGTGCGGATGTGGTGTCCCGGTTTGACTTCGATGCGATTGATCTTGTAGCGATCGCCCGCGTCTATGACTGTAACTTTACCCCAAAACCGGGTTTGCGTGCGATCGTCCGTTTTTTCGATTGTATCCACTGTTTCCACCATCCTGTTTATCTCGCTAATGGTATGTGTAAAAATATCTGTAGGTCAACTACCCAGCATCAAGCGGAGTACCGCACGAGATGTGGGCTTGTATCTGAGCTCCACCGCAATTCCGAGAATCTCTGAAGAATCTCAGCTTTAGTTTCACCGCCCGACACATTAGGGGATGCTGACAAGCTCCCCCTACTCGTCCAGTCTTGCCGGACAAGCAACGTTCTCATGGCAATATTTCGCGCACCCACCAAATCAGCATGAAGCTCATGTCCGCAGCATTCACAACGAAACAATAGCCCTTTTTTTGGTCTATTGCCTCCTGAAGTATGTCCGCACTTAGGACAACTTTGCGAAGTATAATGCGCTGGAACCTTAGTAGCTAAAGAGCCGTTCAGATTAGCCTTATAGTCAATATAGCCATGTAATTCGGCGAATGACCATAAGGCTTTATTTCTGTTAGCTTTTCGCTGTTTCTTGCTTGCCTTTGTGCCAGACTTAGACTTAGTTCTCTCCCGAATTCCGGTTAAGTTTTCTAGTCCAATCAAGCTCGACGGCTTGGCAATTTCTTTGCTGATTTGGTGGTTCACGTCAGCGATCAACCGTCTTTCTCTTCCCGACAAAGCAATCAATCTACGCTTGGCGGAACGAGTGTCTTTACGCTGAAGAGTTATTCGTGCTTTGTGATAGCGGTTGGCTTTGTGTCTGGCCTCTGAGCCTGAGTAGAATTCCGACTTATTTTGCAAGTCTGTTTCTACCGCAAGATAGCGCATCCCCACATCAACGCCAGAAACTCTAGTTATTTTCAGTGGGTCTATTTCAGGGGTTTCTACTTCAATACTCACCATTAAGTAGTAAGTCTTGGAAGAACGCTGATAAACAATCTTTGCAGCCCCAATTTTAGAACCGCTGGCAATCAATGCTAAATGCTTGTTGTAGCCATCATACGAAACTACTATTCTGCCAGCTAGGGTGATAATGCTTACCCGTTGCTCGGTCTTAAAAGAGTAGTCGCGCTGATAGTTTAAGGTACAAGTTCGAGAAACATACTTGGGAGCTTCATCAAGCCCTTTGTATCGTTTCTTGGTATAGCCCTTGGCAATAGCATCGTTAGATTGTTTAACCTTAGTCCAGAGGGTTTTGTAGGTTGCCGACACTTGTCTAGGCACATTGCAAGCCATTTGAGCGCCCAGCCCAAATCGAACCCGCAATTCGTTATAGACAGCCTTCTGCAACCTAAGACCGTTACTGGTCTTGCCCACATCAAAAGCGACTTGTGAAGTATAGTTCAAGGCGTCACGGTAGGCTAAAGCAGTCTGAGATACCACAGCTTTTTGCTCGGCATTCAGATTCAGCTTTAGTTTGGCGGTGATTACTTGGGGCATTATTTTTCACAACTCTCTTCACCATCGTATCTCGTGAAGACAGAGACAGCCAGTGGTACAGCAAAATAATTTGTACAGTGAGTCGACCGCCCCCTCACTTCCCGACAACTAAAGATGTCGGCTTGGTTCGGGGGTGGCTCTCTTCACTCACGAAAATTCACGGACGACGCTCCAGAATGGGTACAGATAGAGCGCGGGACTCATGAATGGTTTAGTTGAAAGTATATCAGGGACTGGGTAAGCCTGGGTAGGTGCGTTGCGTGCGATCGGCTTCTCCAAGTTTCGCTAAAGGCTCATTCCTGAGTTTTTCTCCCAGAATCCAGCTTTAAGAGATTAATTGCCATTCGCGAGCATCGACAAACTGAGACAAATGCCCCACATTTGTGGTAGCAATCACCACTTCATTCATACCATTTACTTCCAATATTGCTTGAGCCGCCAGAATCACATCTCCGTCAAGTGCATCGGGGTGTGCCGTTGGCTTTCCTCTCTTTCGTGCATCCGCCCACAACTGAGCCGCTAGAAGCATTACCTCCCTAGTCAAAGGACGGTAGGGAATTTGCGATTTAAGTTCATCAAGTCGTCTAATACCTGCCGCCTTACCTGCACGAATTAATTCGCGCCTCACTTCATAGTCAGCAATTTCAGGAAGCATTACAATGTAACCTTTTAGTGGCAAAGATTGCAGCCAGAGTTTACCATCTTGATATAAAGGAGAGGCGGCTTTGGGATTTGTAACAATTCCTAAAGGCCCAGAATCTAACAAAACTATTCTGCTCATCGACTATATATGCACCTGGTTTTCTTCTAGTGCTTTGCGAAGCACTTCAGCGGTTTCTGTTTGTTCCTGTTCATCTCCATCATCTACCCAAGACTGTAACAGCTTGCTCAGAGCTTCGTGCTGCTGTAAAAGATCGATAATTTCTGGTTTTTCGTTATCCTCATTTCCTTCCTTTCGCCCCGCTAGCAGCATTTTGCTCATAGCTTGATTTCTTGTGATATTTCTATCCTTCGACAGTTTAGTAAAATCTACGTTTTCAGGTGTCTGGGCGGGTTCCGGTAATCCGGGCTTAACTCTCACGGTTTCCAGAAATAACCTCATCATTTTAAGCAAATTCGGCCAATATTCTCTCGGAGTTTGCTGAATTACACTGAGAAACTCTACCATTTCATTGCCAATGCGAGTTTCTGGTGCTGAGGTTGCTGTCGCTGGACTTTCACCAATTAAAGCTTGTTCAGACATAATCACTTTTCTCCTTTGTCGTATTTAAATCAGCGGGTCGATCGATATTTTGGATGGGAATTAGAAATTGGCGATCGAAGTCGTCTCTACTTATATTGTAAACAATGGGAATTTCTTTAACCGCAGATGTCGGCGGATGAACACAGATGTACGCAGATAAAATTAATTCATCTGCGTACACCTGCGTTTATCTGCGGTTCAAAATAACCATCTCAGTCAGCTTCGACGATATAGCCTTTCTCGAAAAAATGAGGTATGATTGACAGCTTATATAACCCTTAAACCAAGAGGGCTCAAGCCCAACTACGTACCTTATCTTTCGCTCTATCCGCTATATTACTTGCTCAAAACACCCTCAGGAATCCCCAAAATATCCTCAATCCGAGGCATATCTTCCAAAGCAATCACTCGCCCTTCATCCTCAAAACCAGCTATCTGATCGAAATTCAAATATCGATACAAATCACCAGCAAAAGGATTGATTTTCTTCGCCACAATCTCGTGGTATTCTTCGACTGTGGGAATGCGACCCAACAGCGAACAAACTGCCGCCAATTCCGCAGAACCGAGATAAACCTGTGCATCTTTACCCATGCGGTTGTTAAAGTTGCGAGTCGAAGTTGAAAACACCGTGGTGGCATCTTTTACTCGTGCTTGATTGCCCATACAAAGACTGCATCCCGGCATTTCCGTGCGCGCTCCAGCGGCTCCAAAAATACTGTAATAACCTTCTTCTTTCAGTTGCTGTTCGTCCATGCGAGTGGGCGGACAAATCCACAGGCGAGTTTTCACTTCTCCTGAACCTTCCAATACCTTGGCAGTGGCGCGGTAGTGACCGATATTTGTCATGCAGGAACCGACAAATACTTCGTCTACCCGATCGCCCGCAACCTCACTCAACAGCTTCACATTATCCGGGTCATTCGGCGCAGCTACAATCGGTTCGGTAATCTCGTTGAGATCGATTTCGATAATTTCCACGTACTCGGCATCAGCATCCGCTTCTAGGAGCACCGGATTCGCCAGCCATTCCTCCATCTTCGCCACCCGGCGCATCATCGTCCGCGCATCTTGATAGCCCCGCGCCACCATGTTTTTCAGCAGCGCGACGTTAGAACGAATGTACTCAGAGACCGTCTCAGAACTCAATTTAATCGTGCATCCGGCGCAAGAACGCTCGGCCGAGGCATCGGTCAATTCAAAAGCCTGCTCGACCTTCAAATCGGGCAAACCTTCAATCTCCATAATCCGCCCAGAAAAGACGTTTTTCTTATTCTGTTTCGAGACTGTCAGCAAACCTTTTTGAATTGCTACGTAGGGAATTGCATTCACAACATCTCGCAGCGTTACTCCCGGTTGCAATTCACCTTTGAACCGGACTAGAACTGATTCTGGCATATCCAAAGGCATCACGCCCAAAGCAGCAGCAAAAGCAACTAATCCCGAACCCGCAGGGAAAGAAATTCCTAAAGGAAAACGAGTGTGAGAATCGCCGCCAGTTCCTACTGTATCCGGTAATAACATCCGGTTCAGCCAAGAGTGAATAATGCCGTCTCCGGGACGTAAAGCGATGCCGGCCCGCTGTGCCATGAAATCGGGCAATTCGTGGTGAGTTTTGACATCAACTGGTTTCGGATAGGCAGCGGTGTGACAAAAACTTTGAATTACCAAATCGGCGCTAAATCCCAAACAAGCCAGTTCTTTTAACTCGTCGCGAGTCATTGGGCCTGTGGTATCTTGGGAACCGACGGTGGTCATCACTGGTTCGCAAGATGTGCCGGGACGAACGCCGGACAAACCGCAAGCTTTCCCTACCATTTTTTGAGCTAAGGTGAAGCCTTTTCCGGTATCGGCGGGAATAGTTGGACGGGTAAAAATTGGGCTGATTTCTAGTCCTAAAGCTTCGCGAACTTTGTCGGTTAAGGTGCGTCCGATTAATAGGGGAATTCGACCGCCGGCGCGAACTTCGTCGAGAATTGTGTCTGGTTTGAGGGTGAAGGTGGAGATGATTTCTCCGGCTTCGTTGGTGATTTCGCCTTTGTAGGGATGGATGGTGATTACCATGCCGGTTTCCATTTTGGCGACATCGCATTCGATCGGCAATGCGCCGGAATCTTCAGCGGTATTGAAGAAAATCGGGGCGATCGCACTTCCCAGAATATATCCGCCGTTGCGCTTGTTTGGTACAAACGGAATATCGTTACCAATGTGCCACAACACAGAGTTAATCGCCGATTTCCGCGAGGAACCGGTGCCGACAACATCGCCAACGTAGGCTACAGGATGGCCTTTTTCCTTTAATTTGGCGATCGTTTCTAAGGCCCCTGGCATCTTGCTTTCCAGCATCGCCAAAGCGTGCAGGGGAATGTCCGGCCGCGTGGTAGCCTGAGGTGCGGGAGACAAGTCATCGGTATTGGTTTCTCCTGGCACTTTGAAGACTGTAACAGTAATGGCTTGGGCTAGTTCGGGGCGGCCGGTAAACCACTCGGCATCAGCCCAAGAATCGACTACCTGCTTGGCGTAGGGATTAGTATCCGACAGGGCGAGAATGTCGTGGAAGGCGTCGAATACTAACAGCGTTTTGCTCAAAGCCCGGGCTGCGGTGGCGGGGATAGCGATTTCGGCAGTAGGATTGAGCAAATCGATTAAAGATTGGACGTTGTAACCGCCCATCATTGTCCCCAGCAGGTAAACTGCCCATTTGGGAGCAATTAGGGGGCTGTGGATTTCACCTTTGGCGATGCCGGTTAAAAAACCAGCTTTGACGTAGGCGGCGCTGTCTACGCCTGGAGGTACGCGATCGCGCAATAATTCGATTAAGGCTTCTTCTTCTCCCGGTGGCGGATTTTTCAGCAATTCGCAGAGTTCCGACGTTTGCTGGGCGTCTAGCGGCAGCGGTGGAATTCCCAATGCGGCTCTTTCGGCAGCGTGAAGGCGGTAAGATTCAAGCATTTTCTCTCTCTCTTCGGATAGTTTTGGGTAGTTGTTAGCAGATGACCGGGCGGTTGAAACCGCTCCTATACAAACAAAACCCGCCTCCGCGGGTTGAAAAACCAGGGTGGATTAAAATTACATTATCCTCTTGTGTCCCTCTGAGCTGGGACATCGTTTGACAAGACGGGGTTTCAACCGTAAGTCCGATCTTATCTGAACCCTATTGAGCCATACATGAAAATTTAACGCAAGTTCAGAAACTGTACATTTTCCTACCACAGACAGATGCGAGCTCCGCCGGCAGTCTACCTAAAACTCGATCCGAGCAGTTTTGGACTGCTGAGTTGCATTGTTTTGGTTAAGATGAATGTGGTACGAGGTACTGTCGATCGTCCTCTACGTCTAAAAATCGCCTGAAATCGTCACTAACCACAATTTGACAAAAATTGTCCGCAGAAATGGATCAATTAAAAAATGGAAAGTTTTATCCCTGAAAACGGTGAAGACTGTCAGGGCTGTGCCGCCAAGCCAGACTTGTACGAAGAATTGCAAGAAACCAAAGAATTGCTGCTGACGATCGCCAATTCGATGCCGATGCCCATGATCGTTAGCAGTCTACCTGACGGCACAATTCTTTATAGCAACGATTTATGCCGTCAGGCTTTCGGTCTGAGAGCATTTGTGTCGATCGACCGCCAGCCAGCCTCCATCCTCTACAACAATCCCGCAGAACGCCAGCAACTACTGGAGGATCTCGCTCGCAATGGATACGTCCGCGAGACAGAAGTCCGCCTCAAAAAAGCTGACGGTACCCTGTTTTGGGCCACTGTATCCATGCGGTATTTGACATTACTGTCAGAAAAAACGGTACTGTCGGTGTTTTGCGACATTACCGAGCGCAAGCTAGCCACCGCCAAAGAGCAGGAATTGCTCGCGTCAATCCACTTGCGGGCCCGCCAGCAAGCGGCCGTCGCTTACTTGGGGCAGCAGGCTCTGGTAGAAACAGATTTGTCCGCACTGATGGAAAAAGCTGCGGTATTAATTGCCCAAACCCTAGATGTTGAGTATTGCCAGTTTCTGGAACTGTTGCCTTCTGGCCATGCTTTTCTGTTGCGAGCGGGGATTGGCTGGCAGCCCGGACTTGTCGGTAACGCTACTGTTACCGCTTCTAGTCGATCGCAAGCAGGTTACACATTGCTAGTTGGTGAACCGATAATCGTCGCAGATTTGCGAGTAGAAACCCGCTTTAGCGAGTCGCCACTGCTGCACAACCACCAGGCTGTCAGCGGCGTCACTGCGATCGTTCCCGGAAATCGGGGACAGGCGAAAAAGAACTGGGGACAAGCAGAACCTGGGAAGACTGCTGAGTCGGCTGTCTGGGGCATTTTGGGGGTGCACAGCAAGCAAGAGCGGGTTTTTAACCAGGATGACGTTTATTTTGTAGAAGCGATCGCCAATCTGTTAGCTGCGGCGATCGATCGCATTCGATCGCAAGAGCGCTTGCAAATGATGGAACGGGCGATCGAGAGTACCAGCAACGGCATTGCGATCGCCGACGCCACAGTTGCAGATAATCCAATTATTTATATCAATCCCAGTTTTGAGCGGATCACCGGTTATAGCAGAGAGGAATTAATTGGTCAAAATTGCCGATTTTTACAGGGAAAAAACACCAATTGCCCTGCCGCAAAAGAGCTGCAAACTGCCATTCAAGAAGGGAAAGAATGCCAAGTTATCTTGCCTAATTTTCGGAAAGATGGAACACCTTTTTGGAACGAACTTTCTATTGCTCCCGTATACAACTCTCGGCGACACTTAACTCACTTTATTGCAGTTCAAACCGATGTAACCGACCGCCAGCGCTCGGAAGAAGAATTATTTTTAAAGTCTCAAGATTTAGCGACATTCAGTGCCAACCTCAAACACTTGCACCGGATTACAACTTATCACTATCAAAACTTTCAAGAACTGGTTGATGATTATCTGACAGCAGGCTGTTTAATTTTTGGACTCTCTATTGGTATTATTGCTCAAGTTGAAGGTCAATCTTTTCTGATTCGCTCCGTCAAAAGCAACATCAAATATTTTAACAAAGGATTAAAATTAAATCTTAGCGATACTTACTGTGCAGCAGTAATCAAATCCCAAAAAACCATGGCGTGTTCTCACATCAAAGAAATACTGAAAACGGGCGACTATCAAGTTTATCAAGATTTGAGCATAGAATCATACATTGGCACACCGATATTTATCAACGATAAAATTTATGGTACTTTGAGCTTTTGTTCGCAAAAAGCCCGACATGAAAATTTTGAATCGCAGGCCAGAGAAATCATAGAACTGATGGCTCAAAGCATCGGTAAATTTCTGGCACTTCACAGAATGGAAGTCGAACGCCAGCGAGCCGAACAAGAGCGCTGCGAGCTGATAGTATCTCTCCAAGAAAGTGAAGAACGCTATCGCCGTTTAGTAGAACTATCTCCCGAAGCGATCGCCGTTCACAGTCAAGGAAAAATCGCCTACATCAATGCCGCCGGCGCTAAACTCCTCGGCGCCAGCTCTCCGGCAGAGCTCATCGGCTTTCCGGTATTGAATATGGTTCATCCAAACTATGTCGAAAAAGCCAGAGAACGGATGAGACAAGTCGAGGAAGAAAATCAGCCGATCGAGCTTGCCGAAGAAAAATTGATCCGGCTTGACGGACAAATCATAGACGTTGAAGTTGCCGGCATCCCCGCTATTTATCAAGGCTCAGCCGCCGCCCAAATTATTATCAGAGATGTCACCGAGCGCAAGCGAGTAGAACAGCAACTACTGCACGGCGCCTTTCACGATTCGCTGACGGGTTTACCTAACCGCCTTTTGTTCATCGACAGGCTAGGACAAGCGATCCGCCGTTCCAAACATTCCCCAGATTACAAATTTGCCGTTTTGTTCCTAGATTTAGACCGCTTCAAAATAGTTAATGATTCTTTAGGACACATTCTTGGGGATAAACTGCTAATTGCCCTAGGGCAGCGACTTCAGGATTGCGTGCGCGTTTCCGATACAGTCGCCCGGTTGGGGGGAGACGAATTTACCATTCTGCTAGACCGCATTCAGAGCTTCAGCGACGCCACCCTAGCAGCTAACAGGATACAAACAGAACTGAAGATTCCGTTTAACCTCGAAGGGCATGAAGTATTTACCACCGCTAGCATTGGGATTGTTTTCAGTCGAGGTGAGTTAGGAATAGTAGAAAGTGACGAGTTGAACGGCCAGCAGAGTGCTTTATACAGCCATCCCGAAGAATTCCTGCGCGATGCTGATATTGCTATGTACCGTGCTAAAGCTTTGGGTAAAGCCCGCCACGAGGTGTTTAATTTGGCGATGCACGACCAAACTATCTCCCTCTTGCAGTTAGAAACAGACCTGCGGTTAGCTATTTTTGGTAAGGAGGAATTAGGGAAAAGTAAGGATGAATGTTCGCACTTTATTGTGCACTACCAACCAATTTTTTCCCTCGCCAGCGGTGCGATCGAAGGTTTTGAGGCTTTGGTGCGCTGGCAGCACCCGATTCGGGGTCTAGTGCCGCCGTCTACTTTTATTCCTGTAGCTGAAGAAACAGGCTTGATCGTGCCTCTGGGAGCCTGGGTGCTGCGCGAAGCTTGCCGACAATTGCGCGTTTGGCAAGAAATGTTGATGGAAGAAGGAAGTTCGGCAGCGGATTTTGTAGCGGATGTAACGGATGTAACGGATTTAACTAATACAAGGAAGCAGGAAGTTCGGCAATGCCCGATGCCCGATGCCCTGTTTGGCCGATGCCCGATGCCCGATGCCCAATGCCCAATGCCCAATGCCCAATGCCCAATTCCCAATTCCGAGTTATCAATTGTCGATCCTTCAAAATTAACAATGAGTGTCAATATTTCTCCTAAGCAGTTAGGAATGGCGAATTTAATCGAACATATAGATGAAATATTGGCAGAAACTGGCTGCGCTCCGAATTGTTTAAAATTGGAAATCACTGAAAGCGCGATCGTAGAAAATGTGGCTAAAGCTAATATTGTACTTGCCCAATTAAAAGGTAGAAATATTCGATTGTCGATCGACGATTTTGGTACGGGCTATTCGTCTTTGAGTTACTTGCACCGCTTTCCGCTGGATACGCTGAAGATCGATCGATCTTTTGTGAGTCGCTTGGGGGCGCTCGAAAACGGCAACGGTGGGGGTCAGCCTTTGCAGATTGTGCGGGCGATCGTAACTTTGGCTCACAATTTGGGATTAAATGCGATCGCCGAAGGTGTGGAGACAGCCGAACAGTTAGCCCAGCTTCGGGCACTCGACTGCGAATTAGCTCAGGGATATTTGTTTTCTAAACCTTTGGACAGCGGCGCAGTGACAGAAATGCTGATAAATTTGGGCAATATGAAGTCGGGTTAACATCTGTTTCAAGAAATCTGTCTATTTCTACCTAAATTTACTCATTTACCCAGAATTTGAAAACTGGTGACAATAGCTGTATAATTCATTTGCGCTTGATTCATGCGAGTTGCTCCCGGCTTAGTTGGTGTGACAACCGAACAAACACCAGGCACGAATGAATCATTAACTACAATTCAATATTTTTACCTCAAAGTCGCAAACTCGCGTCGGGGGAATTGTGGTCAAGCCTACTGTTGAGCCCAAGCCGAGCAGTAAGCAAGCAGTGATGCGCTACTTTTTACATTGAGGAAGTTACACCGCAGACTTGGACTGACTCTAGTGAAAGCTGTTCATGAGTAGATTTAGATAGGTTGTTAGAAGCGGTTAGGAATGAGATACCTAGAAATTAACTTTTAGGTATGTTGTTGCGCTTAAGCGCTCTTTCATAGATCGAGAGCGCTTAAGCGCAACAACGTACCTAGGATTAGCGATTAGCTTTGAGCGGAATCTCGATCGCAAATTGGGCACCCTCTCCCGGCGCAGAAGTGCATTTCAACGAGCCGTTGTGTCTGTCTGTAACAATTTGATAGCTAATTGACAAGCCCATCCCAGTGCCTTTCCCCACAGGTTTAGTGGTGAAAAATGGGTTAAAAAGTTGATTGCGGACAGTCTCTGTCATGCCCGGGCCGTTGTCAGCAATCCGAACTAATATTCGATCGGGTTTTGGCATTTCAGTCCAGATGCGGATCGAGCTGGGATTTTCCCGCATTTGCTCGACAGAAAGCCGCGCATCTCTTTCTTCCAAAGCATCTAAAGCATTGCTCAAGATATTCATAAACACTTGATTTAGCTGTCCGGCATAACATTCTACTAACGGCAATTGACCGTATTCTTTGATCACCTCTATTTCGGGAGAATTCGGTTTTGCTTTGACCCGGTGCTGCAAAATCATCAGAGTGCTATCTATACCGTCGTGGATGTTGACGGCTTTCATTTCTGCTTCGTCCATGCGGGAGAATGTGCGTAGAGATGCAACGATGAGCTGAATTCTGTCTGCACCAACTTTCATTGAGGAAAGCAGTTTCGGTAAGTCATCCATTAGAAATTCGAGTTCAATTGCTTCGACTTCTTGTTGAATTTCCGGCACTGGATCGGGATAGTAGTTTTGGTAAAGTTCGATCAGGTGCAGCAAGTCTTGAGTATATTCGTTAGCGTGGCTGAGATTGCCGTAAATAAAGTTAACTGGATTGTTAATTTCGTGGGCAACTCCTGCGACGAGTTGACCGAGAGATGACATTTTTTCGCTTTGAATTAACTGCGATTGAGCGCTGGTTAATTGCAGCAAGGTTTGCTCTAATTCGCGAGCTTTATTGCGAGTTTGGGCGTAAAGTTCGGCTTGGTTGAGGGCGATCGCCAATTGAACTGTAATCGCTTGCAACAATTCGACTTCGCTATCGCTCCAGGGCCGCACAACATTGCTGTTGCAGCAGGTAATTGCGCTCATTACCCCGGAAAGTGCCTGCATGGGGATGGCTAATACAGACTGGTAGCCCATCGCTTGAATGGTTTGTTTCCAAGCAGGATCTGCGACTGTTTCGACATCATCCACCCGCAGCATTTCCATATGCAAGAGTTGTTCGGCCACAGGGCCTAAGTCGCAAGCCAGATAGCGACCTCTTAAATCGGGAAGTTGGGTACGGCGAGATTCTTTAATAATTTCCCAGAAAGGCTCCTCCCCGTCTTCGCGATACCAGGCAAAGTTGCACCGATCGATCTTCAGGAAAGCACGAATTTCCTTAACGGCGACTGTAACAATGCTGTCGAAGTCCAGGGAATTGCGGATTTGAGCGGTGAGACTGTTGAGCAATTTTTCTCGCTCGGCTTGCTGCTTGAGTTGGGCTGACGATCGCCTCAAGGCAATTTCTGCTCGTTTGCGATCGGTAATATCTTCGGTAATAGCTAATAGATATTGCGGTGTGCCATCAGCATCGAGTATGGATGTTTTCTTGGTATGAAATATCCGCGATTCTCCTTGGCCTGTTTGAATATCTTCTTCGGCGATTTCTACCATCTGCCTGCTGTCGAGCACTTCCCGGTCTTTGGCGGTGAAAAGATCGGCTTGTTCTGTGGGGAAAAAGTCGTAATCATTTTTGCCCATAACTTCTGCTGCACTGAAACCGAGCAAAGTTTCGGCTGCGGGGTTCCACAGTACAAATCGCAACTCTTTGGCCTCCTTGGCAACTACTCCTACGGGTATGGTTTTGAGGACTGATTCCATAAATTTTTGAGCGCGTTGCAGTTCTAATTCTGCCTGTTTTCGATCGCTAATATCTCGTACATTGGCAATGATGTTAACATTGCCGTTAAGATTGATTTTGGACAGGGCAATTTCTGCATCAAAAGTTGAACCGTCGTTGGGACGCCTCGCTTTCCATTCCATGCGACCTGTTTCGCCAGCTAATACTCTAGCCCAAAGTTCTGCCGTTTGTTCTATGGGATTGTCGCCGCTTGAATAGTCGTTGATAATTGATAATTTTGTTGCTTGTTCCTGGCTCACTCCGTACATTTCTAACATTCGATTGTTGACATCAAGAATGTTTCCTTCTACATCGTGAATGAAGATAGCATCGTAGACATTATTAAAGATGGTTCGCAGATTTTGTTCGGAAACTTGCAGCGCTGCTTCTGCAAGTTTTCGATCGCCAATTTCTTGTTCTAACTGAGTGACTGCTTGGGAAAGTTCGGCAGTGCGATCGCTCACTCTGTCTTCCAACTCGGCTGCTGCTTGTCTCAGGGCTTCTTCTGCAAGGAAGCGATCGGTAATGTCGATCGCCGTGCCGAACAATTTTAGTACCTTGCCACTGGCATCGGTTTCGGAGCGGCCCAGGGCGTTGAGGTGACGCAGGGTGCCGTCGGGACGGCAAATGCGGAAGTCAAAATCAAAGGGGATGCCGAAGTCAACTCCCCGCTGTACTTCTGTATGCCAAAATTCTAAATCTTCTGGATGGATCAGAGCGATTTGCTCTTCTCGGCTGGGTGCTGTGGCCGCTGGTTCGAGTCCGTGGATGCGGAAGAGTTCCTCTGACCAAGTGACGGTTCCCGTTGTCGCATCGAGTTCCCAATTGCCGACGTGGGCTAGTCTTTGGGCTTCTTGTAGCTGTCGCTGGCTTTCTCGGATGGCGGTTTCGGCAACTTTGCGATCGTTGATGTCGAGCAATACACCGGAAAATACGATTTCGCCGGTTTCGCTGCGGGTGGGAATTGAGTCGCCTTGCCACCAGCGAATCTCGCCATCGGGCTTGACTAACCGCCCTTCGTAGTGCCACAGGTAGGTATTTTCAACGGCTTCGTTGATGGAAGCGATCAAGCTTTCGAGGTCTTCGGGGTGGACGCAGGAAATGAAAGAGGCGATGTTTCCCATCATTTCTGCTGCGGTGATGCCGGCTATATCTGCGATGCGATCGCTCATATAGTCAACTCTCCAGACTCCATCGCGGCTGCAAAATTGAAACAGAGCTCCGGGGATGGTGGCCGCGATCGTCCGGAACTTGCCTTCGCTGACACTGAGGGCGGCAAAAGTCTGTTGCAGTTCGGCGGTACGGGCTTCTACTCTCATTTCTAGTTCTGCATTGGCACGCTGCAATGCTGCTTCTGCCCGTTTGCGATCGGTAATGTCGGTGGCTGTACCGGTGGTGCCCACGACGTTTCCGGTTTCATCGTACAGGGCGATCGCGTTGAACATCAAATGTTTGATGCTGCCGTCTTTGGCGATTTGGGTGGTTTCGTACTGAAAAACTGATTCTCCTGCAAGCAGGCGGGCGAAAACTGCTAAATCTTTCTGGCTTTGTTCTGGTGTCATAAAGTCCGAGAAGGGTCGATCGAGCATTTCTGCTGGTTCGTAACCGTAGATATATCTAACTGCTGGGTTGACGAAGGTGTATCGCCCCTCCGCATTCACCGACCAAATCATGTCTTGGGAGGTTTCTACCAAACTACGGTATTGGGCTTCGCTGGCTTTGACGGCTTCTTCTGCTGCTTTGCGTTCCGTCATGTCGCGGGAGACGCCGACAGTCATTGTGATTTGGCCGTCTTCGTTGCGGATGGGTGTTTTGACTGTGCTAAACAGTCGCACTTCTGAGTCGTAGCGCGTCACCGGTTCTTCGGCAATTTGCAGAGTCTGTCCGGTTTCAAATACGAAAGCGTCATCTTTGATGTACTGGAGAGTATTGTCTGGATTGGAGAAAGGTGCGTCTATCGTGCCTTGGAGTTCCTCTTGACTCATGCCGTAATAGTTGCGGAATGCTTGATTTGCCCAGACGATTTTCGATTCTGGGCCTTTGACCAATACCATATCGCCGATCGAGTCAAGAATTTGGTGATATTTTTGCTCGCTGTCGCGGAGTTTCTGCTGCGTCGATTCGATTTCTGCTAATTGTCTTTGGGTTTGCGAGTGCAATTCGGCCTGATAAATTGCAACTGCTAAATGTTCTCCTACTTGTTTGGCAAATTCGATTTCGTCTTCTTGCCAATCGCGGGGTTGGCCGCAGGAGTGAATGCACAGCAATCCCCACAAATGTTGCCCTTGTAGCAGGGGTACGACTAAGTTAGCTCGAATTTGAAATCGCTTGAGGATTCTGAGGTGACAGGGGCTCAACCGGGCTTTGTAGATGTCGCTGACTGCTTGAACGTATCCTTTGGCATAGTTGGCTGCAAATTGTTCGCCGAAGCAGTGATCGTGAACTTTTGCACCCAGGGATGGGCTGAATTGGGGAAGTACGTCTTCTGATACTACTTCGCCGTCGTTCCACTCAGATTCGGGAATGAAGCGGTAGACGGCGACTCGATCGGCATTTAGGAGTTGCCGAACTTCGGTGGCTGTAATTTTAAATATTGTTTCTAAGTCTAAGGATTGACGAATTTTGCCAATCACTCCCATCAGCGCTTGCAGCTTTTTGAACCAGGTTTGAGACTGCATTTCTCTTTCTAGGTGAGCTAGCTTTTGGCGCAAGTCGGTTACTTCTTGATACAAATATTCATGAAACATATTGTTATTTGTTTAGTTATTTTGCGGTTTAGTATCGAGGTACATAGCATCCCATGACAGTTGACAGTTGACAGTTGACAGTTAACAGTTGACAGTTGACAGTTGACAGTTGACAGTTGACAGTTGACAGTTAACAGTTAACAGTTAACAGAAGGAAGAAACAATCGAACGCAAGGGTTTGTGCCATGCGAGAACGTCCTAAGCATCGGGCGCGGTTGCTGTAAATCTAAAAGGAAGGCAGAGGGCAAATTCTCCTCCTTCTCCTAGCACTTAGCAGCTACTCGCGCTGCATTTCCGTATTTTTTCTAGATTGGGAGGTCGAACCAGGAGCTTAACTCGGTATATTTACTGTAAAAACGGGCGATAGGTGATGTGCTAGTGCATAAATTGTCAATAATTGAGAATTTTACTCATCAACCCGGTATCTTAAGGTAATTAAATCAGGGAATCTCCGAAAGTGAAAAGCAGAAACCCGGTTTCACGGCGCAAGCGCGCCCAGAGTCCTGAACTAATGTTGACATTTTTTTCCGATCGCCTGTGGTTGCAATTATCACCTTTTTCTGATTATCGCAAACTCGATCGATGTTGTCCTGAGTTTGGCGATCGAATATCCTGTTGGGAGTACCTCTATTAAGATTTATTTTAATTTAGGCGATCGGCTTTTCTTGAGTTTTTTCTAGTTTTCTCGAATTCTCAACTTATCTGTTTTAAATTCGATTTAATCCAGATTTTTGAGCTATGGAATCATTTCGATTATTTTCCGGGCCTTCAAATTATTTTATGATATCGCTTCTATTTATTAAACTTATTGAAATCCACCTCATTCAAGCTGACTTTTTTGTCAAGCAGTTGGCTTTCTTTTTAGGCTCTGCTTAAATTAAACAAACAAAGCCGACTATCTAAGACTTTTTTATTTTCGATCGCTTTTGTTGTGATTTTTAACTGTTTTGATGAAAATATGTTACTTAACTATATATATATCACATTTTCGGTTAAAGTCAAGGGATTTTAGGTTAAATCGGTGCTGAGACAGAAACCCAGTTTCTTAACATAATTAAGTGATGAAAGCAAGAGCGGTTAGAACAATCAACCGGGCTTCTTGAGTCGAGACTGCTTCAACAGTTGACAGTTGAGAGTTGAGAGTTGACAGTTGACAGTTGACCATGGGAGAGCGACCTCTACCTAGAAGCAAGAGGATTGGAGTAATGAATAGTCTGATTTTAATTTCTCCCGATCGGGATTGAGGCTTTCAACCAATTCTTTCTGGTAAGTCCTATTGATGAAATTGTCTCACCCGAAATATTGAGGCTGTACATTTTTTTCGGGTGCACAAGGTGGATACTTTCTGCTGATTTGCTTAACCAGCATTCTTCAGTATGGTTTTGGCTTCCTGAATACTTTGCAAAACAAGTTTACCAGAATCATGAAAAGCGGCTCTTTCTGCATCGCTGAGTTCGAGTTCCAGTATCTGTTCGATGCCCTGATATCCCAAGCGGCAGGGAGCGCCTAAAAATATATCTTGCACGCCGTATTGACCGTCCAAATAAACTGAGCAAGGCAAGAGTCGCGACTGATTGAGTAAAATTGATTCTACCATCAAACAGGCGGAAGATGCGGGTGCAAAATAGGCGCTAGAATTCTTCATCAATCCTACTATTTCGGCGCCACCGTGGCGAGTGCGCTGTACGATGCGATCGATCGCCCCTGCATCCATCAGTTGAGCGATGGGAATGCCGTTGACTGTAGAATAGCGCGGCAAGGGAACCATCAAATCGCCGTGGGAACCGATGACTGTGGCGCACACTTGGGCAATGGAAACGCCCAATTCCATGGCAATAAAAGTTTGAAAGCGGGCGGAGTCGAGAATGCCGCCCATCCCCATAACTCGGTGTTTTGGCAAACCGGAAGCTTCCCAGGCTAGATATGTCATAATATCTAGGGGATTTGTGACTACAATTAAGATTGCTTGCGGGGAATGGGCGATCGCCTGTTTGGCAGCTTCTGTGACAATTTGAGCATTGATTTTAATTAAATCTTCGCGATTGATACCGGGTTTGCGCGGAATTCCGGCGGCAATGACGATGATATTTGAGTTGGCTGTATCTATATAATCATTTGTACCGACAATTTGGCGATCGTGCCGTTCGACTCCCCTGGCTTGCATCAAGTCCAAAGCAACGCCTTGCGGCCAACCTTCGACGATATCTAGCAATACTACATCTGCTAGATTTTTCTCGGCAATTCGTTGGGCTAAGGTGCTACCAACTTTGCCTGCACCAATAATTGAGACGCGGGTTGATGGGGAATTCATGCGATTTTAGATGCTAACTTTGAGACTTTAAGAATGAGCTTAATTGCGATCGAGTGCACTGTATGTACTCTACGTTACCTTTGCTCAGGTATGTTGTTGCGCTTTAGCGCTCTTTTGAGTGGGTATGTTGTTGCGCTTGAGCGCTCTTTAGATTAGGTATGTTGTTGCGCTTTAGCGCTCTTTGGCAGCATTGCTCGATCGGTGTATGAAACTGGATAACATGAAAATTCAGCTATATTGACTGACTGCTTGTTTGATTTTTTCACATCGAGTTGTTTATTCCTTTACAGCAACAACGCCCAGCACTCTTTTATATATGAAAGAGCGCTGAAGCGCAACAACGTACCAAAGAGTTACCTCCGCGACTGGAGTTTACTTAAAATCTTCGAGTTGGTCTAGGCGCAGCCAAATATTCGGGGTGGGGACTTTGCCGAATTTAACGAAGGCGTAGTCGCCGCGAACGTCCATTACTTCGCCTTTGGTTTCAAATATATAGGAGGAAAAGCGCTGGTCGCTGGCTTGGGCTTCTAGACTGTTTTCGAGTTTCTCGCGAATTGCGCGGACTATGCTACCTTTTTTGATTGCCATAATTTGCTCTATTGAGTTTATAAAAGTATATAAATTTTAATGCTGATTTGGCTTTAATACCAGTTAAAAGAATTGGTGGTTGATTGAGTCGGCGGTTGAAACCGCGACTACACGAACGATGTCTGCCTCCGCAGACTGAAGAGTCGGAAGCTGAGATTTGGTAGATCCGTGAAATCTGGTACAAAATCCGTTGCGGAATTGGTTATTTCTGACAGGCGGGGCAGTAATGAGTCGATCGCCCTGCTAATTTTATCTTTTCGATGGTTGTAGAGCAAGTGCGGCAGGGTTGACCGGCGCGATTGTACACCCAAGCGACGCCGCCGTAGTTACCGTTGACGCCTTGGACGTTGAGAAAATTGCTGAATGTGGTGCCGCCGTTTGCGATCGCCTGCTGTAAAACTTGAATAATAGCTGTATGAATGCGATCGATTTGCTCTCTTGTCAAATCAGCGCACAGAGTTGTCGGCATCACTCCCGACAAAAACAAAGTTTCGTCTGCGTAAATATTTCCCAAACCCGCTACCAGTGACTGGTCTAGCAAAGCTGTTTTAATTGGTCGCGCCCGTCGGTGCAGCTTTTGGGCTAAATATTCTGTGGTAAATTCGTCGGAAAACGGTTCCGGGCCGAGGAGTTTCAGGCCGGTGACTGTACTGGAAACCTCGGTTTGTGAGGGGACGTACCACATTTGACCGAAGGTGCGTTGGTCTACAAACCGCAATTCTTGGTTTCCCTCAAGGAATAACCTAACTCGCGTGTGTTTGGGCAAAGGTTCGGATTGGTTTACCCACAACAATTGTCCGGTCATCCGCAGGTGAACGCCCAACCAGCCAGCGTTTGAGGGCAGAAGGGAGAAGGAAGAAGATTGAACAGAAGAACTGAAAGTTTGAGGTGAGAATTCTCCCACTCTCCCACTCTCCCCCTCTCCCCCTCTCCCACTCTCTCCCTCTCCCACTCTCGATTGCGATAGTTCTGCCAGGAGGTATTTGCCGCGCCTGTACCAAGATGCGATCGACTTTCCTTTGAGTTTTGTCAAAAAATCGGTCGCAGAGATTGAGCGGGCGATCGAGCTATTTAACAGCACGTCTCCGCCCAATATTTCGCGATCGAGGGTAAGTTGGTTCAAACCCCGGCAAATAGTCTCAACTTCTGGCAGTTCTGGCACAATTAGCGTTGTTCTGTTCCTTGATTTGGTGCACCTTCGACGCTGCCGGGAACTTCCGCACCGGGCTTGCTGCCGGTCGAAGTTTTGGGCTGGTTGGGGGCTGCTCCGCTGCCGGTTTTCCGAGTTTTCTCGTTGATCGTCGTTTGCTTGCCACCGGAGGCTGTGGTCGATGCTTTTGCTTTGGGGCCAGCGACTTCGACTAATTCGCTTTGGGCGAAGTTGTTGGTGTTGACGCCTGCATAATTTACGGTGTTAAAGCGAACGATAACTGGGTATTTAATGCCGCTTTGGTCTACCGTAGCAACGGTGCCCACTTCTTGATACCAGTAAGATTCTTTGCGGAGAATCCGGACTGTTGAACCGCGTTGAACCATGAGCTTTGTTTCCTTTGCGATGAATAAACGGATAAAGCCATTTTTTTTACTTTAGTCGATCGCGCGACGCATTTAAAGTCTGTAACGAAATTATTGTGTTCGGCGACGTGTTTTGGTTGTTGGTTTGTAAAGAAAAGTAAACTTGTTTTGAGGGCGATCGCTGGAGGGTAAAAATAAATAAACGAACATTATCCGTTAAATGCAAGCTGTGCGATCGGGTTGATAAAAAAGTTTACAAATCGGAGAGTGGGGGCTGCTGGGGGTTGAGAACCCGGAGATCCACCCAACCAAGAGGGCTCTCACGGGGGCACTGCCCCTACAAGGGGGAATGGAAGCATTCTCAAAGTCCCCCTTTTTAAGGGGGATTTAGGGGGATCTAGACTTCGATACAAACGAGAGATACACAGGGTTTCAGTCTTCAGTTGAAAACCCGGAGATCCCCCCTAGCCCCCCCTGATAGTCGGGGGGGACAAGAGTATTCAAAGTCTCCTTTGTTAATCGGATTAATTAACGTTGTATTTAATTATCTGGCCGCGCTAAACTATTGCAAAGTATGGGAAATATTTAAATTATGTCGTTAGTTGATTTAGCTAATACTAAAGTTCGGGTAATTGGATGCAGTGCGGTGATGGCTGTTGGGCAAGTTATTTCAAGCGCGATCGCCAATCCGGGAACACAAGCAGCAGCGGGGATGATGGGTGGCCCGATCGCACTTGGTGGCATTTCGATCTTAGCAGCGATTGCCGGTGGTGTTGCGGGAAATATGGCGGCGAGTGACCTCGGAAATAAGATGACGGAACGATTGGGGAAAAATCCCAATATTCTCGACAATCACGATTTGACTAAGGCGGCGGGTGAGGCGATCGGCTATATTTTGAGGGAGGTTGCGAAGTCGGATCAATTAATTGCGATCGCCGAAACCAAAAATTTGCCTTACGCAAAACAGGCTGTAGATCAATTAGCTGAGAAAACTCCCCAATATTGGCTGGATATTAACACGGATACAGCCGATTTGTCAAGGGGTTTACAGATTTCCGAAGAGCAGTTAACCCAGATTTTTTCGGCGGATGTCGAGGAGTTCGATCGCGTTACCGGATTGACACCGCAAGATTGGGCAAGTTTCCTGCGGGAATTCGCGGCCAGCGAGGGCAAATCCTTCGATGGGGAAATCGTGGAATTTGTGGCGAACAAACTGTATGCAACATTCCCGAAAGCGTACCGCGAAGTGCTGAAACTGGATGCGGCGAAGGGAGGAGAAAAATTTGCGGCGATGCTGTTGAATCTCCACCAAATTGCTTTGACTGAATTGAGAGATTTGGGGCTGCAAAATGGGGAGATTCTGCACAAATTGGAGGCCGTGGCGACGCAGCAGCAGATTTGTCAAGTGATGGTGAAGTTGGAATCAATAGAAATTGGCATCCGATCCGATTTGGCGCAGATTCAGAATTTGCTGGAACGATTTGTTGATACTGGTACGCCCCGATTGCCGCTGCCCTACGAGTGCGAAACGATTATTCAAGACCGGACTCAAGACTTTACCGGCCGCCGATTTGTGTTTGCAGCAATTGCCGAATTTTTGCAGAACAATCGCAAAGGCTATTTTGTTTTAGAAGCAGATCCGGGAGTCGGGAAAAGTTCAATTATGGCGAAGTTAGTGCTGCTGCTAAAGCGGCGCTGTGTCGCCCATTTTAACTCGCAATCTCAAGGTATTGTCCGCGCCGAACAATTTCTGGAAAATGCCTGCACTCAGTTAATTCGACGCTATCAACTAAATTATCCGCAACTGCCGGAAAATGCGACGAGAGATGGCAACTTTCTGAGTCGATTGTTGGGGGAAGTCAGCGCTAAATTGGGCGGCAAAAAGTTGATTATTGTCGTCGATGCCCTGGATGAAGTTGATCTGGGTTTGCAGGGGCGCGGTAGCAATGTTTTGTATTTGCCCGATGCTTTGCCCGATAACGTTTATTTTATTGTTTCCAAGCAGCCGAAAACTCTGCCTTTGCCAAATCATGACGTTTTTGATTTGATGCAGTACAGTGCAGAAAGTTTGGCGGATGTCAAGGTTTATATTGACAAACGCACGGGGAACAGCGCGTCTATTCAGAGTTGGATTAACCGTCAAAATTTGCAGCGCGAACAGTTTGTGGCAGCGGTGGCGGAAAAAAGCCAGAATAATTTTATGTACCTGCGCTACGTGCTGAATGATATCGATAGCGGCAAGTACAGCGATGTGAATTTGCAAGATTTGCCGAGGGAATTGGAAGGATATTATGACAAGCATTGGGCGCGGATGGAAATGGCGGTTAGGGATAAAGAATTGCGCCGCCGGAAGTTGAAGGTGATTTATTTGTTGACGAAAACTCGCAAGCCAGTTTGCTGCGATATTTTGGCGGATTTTGCCGAGGAAGATGCCTTGGATGTGCAGGAAGTTCTGGATGATTGGGAACAGTTTCTGCGCCGTAGCGGTGATAGTCCTCCCGATTACAGTATCTATCACGCGAGTTTCCAAAGATTTTTGCATCGTATCGATGTGGTGCAGAAAGCTGGGGTGTCGCTGCGGGATATTGAAACGGCGATTTCTGATAATTTGTGGGAGGATTTGTACGGGGATGAGTAAGTTTAAAGAACGGTTGGGGAAACTGTCGCCGAAAAAGCGGCTTTATGCTTTGGAAACTCTGCCGGGGCATTTGGCGGAGAGTGTTCAAGGGGAACGGTTGCATCAGTTGTTGACGGATTTTGATTTTATTGAGGCGAAGTTGGATGCGGTGGGGGTTCAAGCGTTAATTGAGGATTACGATTTGGCGAGGGTTTCTGATGTTTTGTTGTCGGAGGGGCAAGGGGAAAGTTTGCGGTTGATTCAAGGGGCAATTCGGAAGTCGGCGCACGTTTTGGAATGGGATAAAACGCAGTTGGCGGGGCAATTGTTGGGGAGGTTGCTGGATTTTGAATTGCCTGAAATTCAGAGGATGTTGGAACAGGCTAAGCAGTGGAAAGATCGTCCTTGGCTGCGGCCTTTGAAGACTAATTTGGAGCGACCGGGTGAAGGATGTAGGCGAACTCTCACAGGTCATACTCGCCCGTTAAATGCAGTCGCGATTGCACCCGACGGCAAAACAGCGATTTCCGCTTCAGGGGATAAAACCCTGAAAATCTGGGACACAGACAGTGGCAGGGAACTGAAAACTCTCATTGGTCATACTCACAGGGTAACAGCAGTGGCGATCGCACCGGATGGCAAAACAGCGATTTCGGCTTCATATGATAAAACCCTCAAAATTTGGGACACAGACACCGGAAGCAAAATTTTAACTCTCACCGGTCATCATGGCTATGTATTAGCAGTTGCGATCGCACCAGACGGCCTCACAGCAATTTCGGCTTCATTTGATAAAACCCTGAAAATCTGGGACACAGACACTGGCATCGAACTTTTAACCATCGGTCATACTGACTATCTATCAGCAGTCGCGATTGCACCAGACGGTAAAACCGCGATTTCCGCCTCACGGGATAACACCCTGAAAATCTGGGACACCCAGACAGGTCGGAAATTGAAAACTCTTACTGGTCATATTAGTGAGGTAACGGCAGTGGCGATCGCACCAGACTGTAAAACCGCGATTTCCGCCTCACGGGATAACACCCTGAAAATCTGGGACACCCAGACAGGTCGGAAATTGAAAACTCTTACTGGTCATATTAGCGAGGTAACGGCAGTGGCGATCGCACCAGACTGTAAAACTGCGATTTCCGCTTCACGGGATAACACCCTGAAAATCTGGGATACCGAGACAGGCATCGAAGTTAGAACCCTCACAGGTCATACTAGCGTGGTAAGTGCAGTGGCGATCGAACCAGAGGGCAAAACCGCGATTTCGGCTTCATTTGATAAAACCCTGAAAATCTGGGACACAGATAGCGGTAGAGAACTGAGAACTCTTACCGATCATACTACCGTGGTAAGTGCAGTGGCGATCGCACCAGACGGCGAAACCGCGATTTCCGCTTCATTTGATAAAACCCTGAAAATCTGGGACACAGAAAGCGGCACCGAACTTAGAACCCTCACGGGTCATACTAACTATGTAAATGCAGTGGCGATCGCACCAGACGGCAAAACCGCGATTTCCGCTTCAGACGATCGCACCCTAAAAATCTGGGACACCGAGACAGGTACAAAAGTTAGAACCTTCACGAGTTGTCGTAGCCAGGTACTAGCAGTGACGATCGCACCAGACGGCAAAACCGCGATTTCCGCTTCAGGGGATCAAACGCTGAAAATCTGGGACACAGAAAGCGGCACCGAACTTAGAACCCTCACGGGTCATACTAACTATGTAAATGCAGTGGCGATCGCACCAGACGGAAAAAGAGCGATTTCCGCTTCAGGGGATCAAACGCTGAAAATCTGGGATACAGAAAGCGACACTGAACTGAGAATCTCCACAGGTCATACTAGCATGGTAAGTGCAGTGGCGATCGCACCAGACGGCAAAATAGCAGTTTCCGGTTCAGATGATCGCACCCTAAAAGTCTGGGATTTGCTTAGTGGAAAAGAGGTTGCTAGTTTCAGTGGAGAGTATAGATTTAATTGTTGTGCGATCGCCCCTGATGGAGTGACAGTTGTAGCGGGCGATCGATCGGGCCGAGTGCATTTCCTGCGATTGGAGGGAGGTAGACAGTTGACAGTTGACAGTTGACAGTTGACAGCGAGGTTTTTGTCCACATCTGTGGGTTGTAGGGAAGTATTTCGGAAAAAACCCGGCGGTTGGAAACCGCGTCTACACAAACGATGTCCGCCTCCGCGGACGAAGAGGGTATTCACCAGATGCAAAATCATCGGGTGAAATCTTCAACCCGCGGAGGCGGGTTTTGTCTGTGTAGCCGCGGTTTCAACCGCCGGGGTTTATGGTTTTTGGGTGGATGGGCGATCGGGTTTTTGGGTGGATGGGCGATCGGGTTTTTAGGTGGATGTGCGATCGCATTTTTGGGTGGATGGGCGATCGAATTTGAGAGAAATGTGCGATCGCATTTGAAATCGGAGGCGGTTGAAATCCCGGCGGTTGGAAACCGCGTCTACACAAACGATGTCCGCCTCCGCGGACGAAGAGGGTATTCCCAGATGCAAAATCATCGGGTGAAATCTTCAACCCGCGGAGGCGGGTTTTGTCTGTGTAGCCGCGGTTTCAACCGCCGGGGTTTTTGGGTTTCAACGGCCGGGTTTTTTGTGGATGGGCGATCGCATTTTTGTGGATGGGCGATCGAATTTGAGAGAAATGTGCGATCGGGTTTTTGGTGGATGGGCGATCGGGTTTTTGGTGGATGGGCGATCGGGTTTTTGGGTGGATGGGCGATCGGGTTTTTGGTTGATGGGGGCGATCGGGTTTTTGGTTGATGGGGGCGATCGGGTTTTTTTGTGGATGGGCGATCGGGCTATAATACAGAAAACTTGACAATAAAAGCAACTGTCATGAGAGAGTTAATCCAACAAGAATTAGAAAAGTTCGATCGAGAACAACTCCAACAAGTATTTGAATTTATTGCCTTCCTGAAATTCCGTGCCAGATTAGTGACTATTCCTGCGATCGATGAAACTAACTTAGCTGCACTTTACAGCGAATTTGCCGAAGAAGACCGACAACTTGCAGAACTCGGAATCAGCGAATATGTAGAACTCCTCAAACATGAGGATTTGGCATGACAATCAGACGAGGTGAAATCTGGATTGCCAACCTCGATCCGACACAAGGTTCCGAACAAGCAGGCGTGCGTCCCACAATTATTTTTCAAAACGATACTCTTTCGAGATACACCACTACTGTCATCAGTATTCCTCTCACCACAAATCTGCGCCGCGCCTCTCTTCCTTCCTGTGTTCTAATTCCCGGCGGTGAGGGAGGATTGACTCAAGATTCTGTTGCATTGTGCCATCAACTGCGAGTTTTGGATAAAACAAGATTGCGAAATAAAATTGGTGAAGTCAATCCAGAGATACTGGTACAATTAGAAAATATCATATTATTTACCTTGGGTTACTTGCCTTAAAAAAGAGCGATCGAATCTTCAATCCGCTTTCCTCATGGGAATAAAAAGTATGGAATTTGGGAGAAATGTGCGATCGACTGTAAAATAACAATAAAAACACAGGAGTAATCGCCGTGAGCGTCACAACTGTAAAATGGACGGTTGCAGACTACCACCGCATCATTGCAGCCGGCATTCTGGAAGGACGAAAAGTTGAACTAATCGGTGGAGAAATAATCGAAATGGCTCCCGAAGGAGAATCTCATGCTTACTGTAGCGATGAGGCTGGAGAGTACCTAATGTACTTGCTAGGCGATCGGGCTAAAGTGCGACAAGGTAAGCCCATTACCTTGCCACTTAACAACTCCGAACCCGAACCAGATATCGCTGTAATTCAACGTTTGGGACAAAATTATCGAGAACATCATCCCTATCCAGAAAATATCTTTTGGCTGATAGAATACTCAAATTCTACTCTGACTAAAGACTTGGGAATCAAGAACAAAATTTACGCCGCCGCCGGGATTGCCGAGTATTGGGTTGTCAATTTGCGAACTATGGAATTAATCGTGTTTCGAGATCCTACCGATGCTGGCTATCAATTCAGAGAAACTCTGACTCACGGTAATATTAATCCCCTCGCTTTTCCAAATGTTTCAGTTGCGATCGATCGTTTATTCGGGAATTAGGTAAATGAGGTAGAAACACTCGGCGATTTCAACCGCTGGGTTTTTTGTATTCTAAAATCAGAAATCCCAAATCTCAAATCGAATGCCTCACACAACAGTAATACTCGCCATGAGTGCCGATGGCAAAATTACAGATACCGCCCTCACCGCCGCCAGATTCGGTTCGGCTAACGACAAATCCCACCTCGAACAACAAGTCGCCGCCAGTGACGCAGTTCTCTTCGGAAACGGCACTTTGCGCGCCTATGGAACCACTCTGAGAGTAATTTCCCCCGATTTGCTAGAACAAAGGAAACTGCAAGGAAAGCCCCCACAACCCGTGCAAATTGTGTGTTCCCGATCGCACCAATTTGACCCAAACTTACGATTTTTCCAGCAACCGGTTCCCCGCTGGTTGTTAACTGGAAAAGACAGGGGGCTTTTTTGTGGGTGGGGGCGGGTTTATTTAGCCTGTCTGCACGCTTTAAAGCTGTTGGTGAACCCGCCCCTACAAGTTTTTGACAGTGGTGCAACATCTCTGTTCGATCGCACTTTAACCGCCAACACTATCGATGGCGAAATCGATTGGAACGATGCTTTTCAACAGCTAGAAACCCTCGGAATCAAACGTTTGGCAATTTTGGGAGGTGGAAAACTCGTCGCGTCTGTGCTGGCTGCGGGCTTGATAGACGAGCTCTGGCTGACGGTTTGTCCGTTAATTTTGGGCGGCGCGGATGCACCGACACCTGTGGAGGGAAAGGGTTTTTTAGCGCATTTAGCGCCGAAATTGGAGCTTTTGGCGGTAAAACAGGTGGAATGTGAGGTGTTTTTGCATTATCGGTGCGATCGAGCACAGAGTCAAAATACCCATAAATAGGGGAGTTGTATTAAGTTAAATAAAGTTCGATCGCTCTACGCTCAAATCTCCCTATGCTGAAACAGCCGAAACCTCAATATTCTGTAGCCTGGATTAGCAAACTAGCAGACATCCCCCAAGCATCATGGGATGCTTTGGCGATGCCACTCAAAACGCCATTTCTCGAATGGGATTGGCTTAACAATCTCGAAACTTCCGGTAGCGCGACAGGTAAAAACGGTTGGCTACCACATCACTTGACAGTCTGGCGAGACAAACAGTTGATTGCTTGTGCGCCGCTTTATGTCAAAAGTCACAGTTACGGCGAATTTGTATTCGATAATCAATGGGCTGATTTAGCTCAACGTTTGGGTATTGAATACTATCCCAAATTAATGGGAATGACTCCGTTTACCCCTACGGAAGGCTATCGGTTTTTGATTGCGGATGGGGAAGATGAGGATGAGTTAACTGGTATCATGGTAAGTGCGATCGACCATTTTTGCGATCGGCACAACATCTCTGGTTGCAATTTCCTGTATGTCGATCCTGTCTGGCGCGATCGCATGGAACGTCACGGTTTTAGCGCTTGGCTGCACCACAGTTATATTTGGCAAAATCAAAGCCATCAAAATTTTGACAACTATCTAGGCACGTTTAATGCCAACCAGCGCCGCAATATCAAGCGCGAACGCAAGGCTGTGGAAACGGCAGGTTTGTTGGTGAAAACTTTGACTGGCGATGAAATTCCCCAAGCGATGTTTGGGCAAATGTATGCTTTTTATGAGAATACTTGCGATAAGTTTGGTTGGTGGGGTAGCAAGTATCTGACTAAGCGGTTTTTTGAACAGTTGCACCACAATTATCGCGATCGCGTTTTGTTTGTCGCCGCCTACGATAAGGAAGATGAGAGACAGCCGATGGGAATGTCTTTTTGTCTGTATAAGGGCGATCGACTTTACGGGCGTTATTGGGGTAGTTTGCAGGAAATTGACTGCTTGCACTTCGATGCTTGTTACTATACACCGATCGAATGGGCGATCGATCGGGGCATCCAAACCTTCGATCCGGGTGCCGGCGGGAGGCACAAAAAAAGGCGCGGCTTTCCAGCTACGCCAAATTATAGTTTGCACCGATTTTATAACAACCGTTTGGCGCAAATTCTCAAGTCTTATATTGGTCAAATCAATGAGAGGGAACAGGAGGAAATTGATTTAGTTAATCAGGATTTGCCTTTCAATCAGGATGATTCTTCGGATTAGTCCGTGTTTGTAGTGAGGACTTCAGTCCTTTCTTGATGGATGAAGAAGGACTAAAGTCCTCACTACGAACCTGAAGGACTAAATTCCTCACTACGAACCTGGTTTTTTATGAGGAATTTGAGTTTTTTCCTGATGGATGAATGCGGACTAAAGTCCTCACTACGAACCTAGTTTTTCATGAGGAATTGAGTTCTTTTCTTTTGGATAAACAAGGACTGAAGTCCTCACTACGAACCTGGTTTGTCATGAGGACTGTGAGTTTTTTTTGGGATGAAGAAGGACTGAAGTCCTCACTACGAACCTTTTTTTGATTTAATTCAAGAATACTCGCCCGTCTTCTTGAATTTCCATCGATTTTGTATCGATGCCCAAGTCGGTTGTCGCGCCGAAATTTACTTGCAACATTCCTGTCGTCGCTGTGGCTTGCGGGCGAACCAGCATCAATCCGCCGTCTGGACGTTGGTAGGTGAGGGTGATTGGCACTTTGATGTTTGTGAGTACAATTTCCGATTGTTCGCCCAAAGTGCGCGGTGGGGTAAGGCCCACTACTTGATAATTGATGACTGCATTGGTGGTATTCACCAGTTTAATTACTACCATACCGGATGTCGGCGTCACTCGCGCAGCGGGCATCGGGAAGCGGGGTGGCGCGTCTGTTGTTGCAGGTTTTGAGGGCATCCCGTTGGGGCTGGGACTTACAGCGGGACTAGGTTGGGCAACGGGCTTTCCTGTTCCCGGAGTGGCTGCGGGACTCGGTTGGGAAACGGGTTTTCCTTGTTGGGGCGGGGGGCCGCCTGCTTGGGAAAGTGTGGCTAGACTGACGAGTAAACCGCCGCAGGTGGCTGCTAGCAAGCTGATTTTGTTCAACGGTTGATTGTGGCGAAACATAAATAACTCCTCACAAGTTCGATCGAGATTTCCAACAAAGTTTATGTTAGTCTATGCCCGAATTGAATTTTAATAGCTGGTTATGCGCCCGAGGTACAAATAATCAGGGTTTGAGGGGGAGATTTTTTTAACCGCAGAGGGCGCAGAGGGCGCAGAGGAAGAGGGGAAGAGGGAGGTTTTAGGGGCGAGATGTTTCTAATCAGGGTTTGAGGGGGAGATTTTTTAACCACAGAGGGCGCAGAGGAAGAGGGGAAGAGGGGAGGTTTTAGGGGCGAGATGTTTCTGATTTGTGGGCGGGGATGGTTACGGTAACAGCGGTTCCCCGATCGACTTGGCTGTCAATCCGGATTTGGCCGCGGTGGTTTTCGACAATGGCTTTGGCTATGGCTAATCCTAAACCGGAACCGGCGGCGCTGCGGTGGGTGCGGGCGGGATCTGCGCGGTAAAATCGATCGAACAAATGCGGTAGCGCTTCCGGGGAAATCCCCATTCCGGTGTCTGTGACTTTGATTTGCAGTGCAGAATTGATTGGCGACGAATTTCTTTTGTTTTTAGCTGCCAACTGCAATTCTACTTCAATTTCCCCGCCAGAGGGCGTGTACTGTACGGCGTTGCTGACAATATTGGTAAACAGTCGCGCTAGTTGATCCCAGTCGCCTAAAACTGTAAAGTTATTTTCTGTGTCGGGCGAATCGATTATTTCCAAACAGAGAGAGAGATTTTGGGTAAGGGCGATCGCGAGTTGTTCTTCAATTACCTCCATCAACAAAGCATCGAGAGGAACATCAACCCACTGCTGCTGCACGATTCCGCTGTCTTGTCTGGCTAAAAATAGCAAATCGTCAACCAACCGCCCCAAACGGCGCGTCAGGCGTTCGATAACCTGTAGCTGTTGGTGTTGCTGCGGTTCGATGTCGGGTTCGGCCAAGGCTACTTGGACATTTGTTTGAATAGTGGCGATCGGATTTCTGAGTTCGTGGGAAGCATCGGCGGTAAACTGTTTGAGACGGCTGTAAGATTCTCGCACAGGTGCGATCGCCAATCCTGACAGCAACCAGCCAATAGCCGCCACGCAAATTAAAGTTAAACTCGCGCCCAAAATCAAATCAAAAATTAATTGGCGGATCGGTTTTGTCACTTCAAACCAAGGATGGCTGACTCGCAAATATCCCAAAACTTGGCGGCCGATTTCCACACGCTGCGTAACTTGTCTGAGAGAATAGTTTTGATCCTGCAACTTATTATTAATTATCCAAACCGTTTCGCCCGTGCGATTAGCGCGAATCGGCACATTCAGCGGTTCCGACAAAGTAGACCACAGCAACTCGCCCGTAGGACTGAACCATTCTAAATCAATGTGGTCGTCTTCTACTGCATCCGTGCTGTCTCGAAAACTCGTTTGAATATTAACTTGCAACTTAGTTTTAGCACCCCTACTCGAAGAACTTATCGGTTCGATCGCGAGAGTTCGCTCTACTATTTCTACAACGTGATTGAGAGTGTCGTCGATGCGATCGATCAAAGTATTGCGAACGTAGAAATAGAAACCCGTGGCGAATACAAGTAACAACACGGCAGTAACGGCAGTGTACCAAATAGCAAGGCGGCGGCGAGTAGTTTGAAACATGGGAAATTTGGAAATAACGAACCGCGAAGACGCAAAGAGCGCGAAGTAAGAAAAGAGGAAGAGAATTTTAAAGGGATGTTGAAGTAATAACTATTAACCAACCATTCACAAGTATAACGCTCTGCGAGTGCATCTGGTATTTTGCAATGGTTCTCGCATTCCGGCAGACAATTTATTAGTAACAACCACATATTTACTGCCACAATGCTAGAGTCCCTAGGAATATATTTGCAAAAATGAGATGCGCCTTGCTCTGTTCTTCTATTCTTATCTTCCTTTGCGCCCTTCGCGACGAAAGCGGTTCGTTTTAAATCTCAAATCCATGCTACCCGGTTAACCGACCCGACAGAGTGAGGAAATCCGATTGACACGACCTGCGTATTTGATGAGAAAATAAATGAATTAAACTGCTTAATATTAAAGGATGAACGTTATCAATGGCAATTAAAGACCAGCCCCAACCCCCTCGTTTTCGGCAAATCAGCAATATCGTGTTATTGCTATCAAGCTTGTTTCTGCTAGCAAACATCTTTTTGCCCAATTTGTTCGGCCCCCAAATTCCCCAAGTGCCTTACAGTTTGTTCGTCCATCAAGTCCAAGAACAAGATGTAGTTAGAGCTTCGGTAGGTCAAAATGAAATTCGCTACCAACTCAAAGGCGAAGGCGACAAACCAGGACAAGTTTTGTCAACTACGCCAATTTTTGACCTGGAACTGCCTAAACTTTTGCAAGAAAAAGGCGTTGAATTTGCGGCAACTCCGCCTTCTAAAAATGGCTGGATTGGCAGTGTTTTAAGCTGGGTAGTGCCGCCGCTGATTTTTGTGGCAATATTTCAATTTTTCATGAACCGGGGCGGTGGCGGGCCGCAGGGTGCGCTGTCGATCGGCAAAAGCAAGGCTAAGGTCTACGTGGAAGGAGACTCGGCGAAAATTACGTTTGCTGATGTCGCTGGAGTAGAAGAGGCTAAAACAGAATTAGTTGAGGTTGTTGAGTTCCTGAAAACTCCAGACAGATTTACGGCAATTGGCGCGCGAATTCCGAAGGGTGTGCTGTTAGTCGGGCCGCCGGGAACTGGCAAAACGCTGTTAGCCAAAGCAGTGGCTGGTGAAGCTGGTGTGCCGTTTTTTAGCATCTCCGGTTCGGAGTTTGTCGAACTGTTTGTCGGTGTTGGTTCTGCGAGAGTCCGAGATTTATTCGAGCAGGCTAAGAAGCAAGCTCCTTGTATTATTTTCATTGATGAATTGGATGCGATCGGCAAATCTCGCAGCACTAACGCTGCATTCGGCGGGAATGACGAACGCGAACAAACTCTCAATCAACTATTAACTGAAATGGATGGTTTTGCAGCGGGTAATACTACGGTAATTGTACTCGCTGCAACGAACCGCCCGGAAAGTTTAGATGCTGCTTTGTTGCGCCCAGGCCGTTTCGATCGCCAAGTTTTAGTCGATCGCCCGGATTTATCTGGCCGCGAAGCAATTTTGAACATTCACTCTCAAAAAGTGAAGTTGGGCCCGGATATTGACTTAAAGGCCGTCGCCACTCGTACCCCCGGTTTTTCGGGCGCAGACTTGGCAAATTTGGTCAATGAAGCTGCCTTGCTAGCTGCCCGTAACAAGCGCCTCACTGTGGCACAGGAAGACTTCTATGAGGCATTTGAGCGCGTTGTAGCTGGCTTGGAAAAGAAGAGCCGGGTGCTCAACGAAAAAGAGAAAAAGATTGTGGCTTATCACGAAGTCGGGCACGCCATGGTTGGCGCTGTGATGACTGGCGGCGGCGAAGTGTCGAAAATCTCGATCGTCCCGCGCGGTATGGCTGCATTGGGTTACACGTTGCAAGTACCGACGGAAGATCGTTTCTTGTTGGATGAATCGGAATTGCGCGGTCAAATTGCTACACTACTTGGAGGGCGATCGGCTGAGGAAGTCGTATTTGGTAGCATCACTACCGGCGCTTCCAATGACTTGCAAAGGGCGACTGATTTAGCAGAGAGAATGGTAACAACTTACGGTATGAGTAAGGTGTTGGGGCCTCTAGCTTACGATCGCGGCCAACAAGCAATGTTCCTCAACGATGGGATGGGAAATGCTCGCCGTGCGGTGAGTGCTCAAACTGCGGAGGCGATCGATCAAGAAGTCAAAGAAATCGTTGAAACCGCACATCAGCACGCTTTGGATATTCTGAAAGCCAATCGGGAATTGCTGGAAACAATCACGCAGCAACTGTTAGAAACTGAAGTAGTTGAAGGCGAAGCTTTGCACAAATTACTGGCTGAAGTGCTGCCTTTAGATAAGGTTGTGGCTTGAGTTTAAAAGGGTTTAATAGGACTTACGCATGAGAGTCCAGAAACCGGGTTTTTACTGAGAATACTTTGTTAGCATTGCAGATTCGCTCAAAAACCCGGTTTCTTTATTCGGAGTACATAAGTCTTGTTTAATTAAACCGCAGATTAACGCAGATGATTTGTAATCATCTGCGTTTTTTGATATCGTAAATTGTCAAGCAGAAGGCTTCGGAGCCGGTGCCCCTCGCAGCATTCCTTCTGTACTGAGGTCTTCATCGATTTCTTCCCAGTGAATGCCATAACCTCCTCCACATACTTCCCATTTTGCCCTTTGATCGGGAGTTGCATTAAACAATCTGGGATACCAAATTAAAGGCACGGTAATGATTCGTCCATCCATCAAATCAACGCTAATTGTTTCTTCAGTAAAATGAATTTCCTTAACTCTCTCGTCCGCTCGAATCGCCAAAATACCCATACCAAGCCTCCAATAAAGTTTGTTGATTTTCTTGTACTACCGACTGTATTTTCCGAAGTTCTTTAGCGCTAAAACCAAGGTTGTTCGCTAAACTGACTGGCTCCAGCCAAAATTTAACCGATGATTTGTCTCGGTCAATATGAACATGAGGTGGTTCATTCGGTTCATGGCTGTAAAAGTAAAGTCGGTAAGGGCCTACTCGTAAAATAGTTGGCATAATTCCAGGTTATACAACATTTTAATGCGAATTTCTGTATCTTGTCTTTTTTTATGCTTCTTCGATGACACGGCTTTTGTAAAATTTTCTCATTGATTCCTTGGTAATAATAGCATGAGAAGGTTCATCTTTTGGTAACTCACCTCTAGCATTAATCCAAGGATCTTCGCGTCGCACCATCAATTCTAACTCATAAGATGATTGGGCGGTTGAAACCGCTTCTACACAAACAAAGTCTGCCTCCGCAGACTAAAAAATAAAGGAGTTATTTAAGCCAGATTTGGTATAATTGAAATTTTACCCTCTGTCAAAAATTTGTAGGGGCGGGTTCACCAACAATAATTGCCTAAAACCCACAATCTCCTAAACCCGCCCCCACCCAACGGTAAATCACTTTTAAAATACAAGGTTTAGTTAAGGATTTGTTATGAATATTTTGGTAAAAAACTATTGTGTAATGGTTGAATTTCCAGATGTGAGTGGGGCTGAACACTTAGAAATGTTGCAACTTAGAGATGAGTTGGCAAAAGTTGAATCTCAACTGAGTGAGGAAGAGAAAGGTTTATTAGCAAAGGCCGATGGACGGTTAGTGGAACAAGCAAGGGAGTTTTATGAGGAGTTGTCAAAATTTGTGGATTTAACCGAGAAGCGCAAATTTGAGGAGATTACACCTCAGCGTTGGTGGTGGTATTTGGATGTTTTGGCATTGTTGCCGAATTTGAGGAAACAAGAGTTGACAAGCGGTGTTGTTTGAAGCGTTTATTCATTGTCGAGTTTTGATATACTGCTTCAGTACAGGTGACAGAGTGTAAAGACTTGCCTGTTTTTCGATCCAACAGCGCCGCGATAAAGATTGGAGCGCGTTTAGCAAATCTGATGATGATATTTGTCCATGTTGTAGCAATTTGGCGAAGTTGACTGGCTGGTTTTCTGTCGCCAACAAGGACAGGACTTGTTTTTCTAGTTCGGAAGTGCGATCGAACTGCTGCTGTAAAACATCTTTCAAATCTTCGGGTAACAATATGGTATCATCTAGTAATAATTCTGTCGCGCCGATTCCCAATTCTTGAATCAAAGTCGCCACGCTTTTTAACCATAGCGGGTTGCCTTCATAGCGGTGAATGAGTGCTTCACTGTTGTCAATTTCTTCTAACCCACAATCTCTCAGGATTTCCCGTCCGGCTGCGATGTCTAAACCTACCAGTTGTAAGGTACGAATGGGAGTATTTTGGTTTTTAAATTGAGTCACTTCTCTCGGTTGTTCCCAACCAATTAGCATAAAGCAACTTTTATGAGATAATTTTTCTATCTGTTTGAATAAAGAGCGATATTCTTCGTAGTCTGGTTTATACTTTCCTGCCAATTCGCCGCTACAGAAAAGGTTGTGAACGTCATCCAAGACTATTAAACAGCGATGCTTTTGTAAATACTTAATCACCGGTAAGCGTTTCTGGTTGGTTGGGGAATCTAGTTTTTCTGACTGGGAAAAAAACTGTATTAGTTTATGTTCAAATTCATCTAGGGTGTGCGATGCGTCTATGCTGCACCAAATAACGTACTCAAACTCCTCTTTAATTTGTTGTACGAGTTGTACTGCTAGGGTTGTTTTGCCGATTCCACTGATGCCGGTGAGGGCTATGAGGCGGCTGTTTTGTTGTAGAATCCAGGTTGTGAGGGTTTGGAGTTGGGGGGTGCGATCGAAGAAATCACCCAACTCCGGCATTTCGCTTAAATCTTGATGTGAGGTTTGAGGTTGTTTTGGGTTAGATGTTTCCTGATTTGGTGGGTGTGAGTTTTGTGTATCTGGTGAATGTAACGTTTCTCCACAGATGTTAAAACTACCAATTTTGTTGTGATGCTGTTCCAAATGTGAAACTATCGAGACTTGCAACCTCTCTATTGCCGATCTAAAATTTGTTTTACTAACATCTTCTCCCAACTCTTCTGAAAGTATCTGCCATAACTTTGAGCCAACATCCCTAACATAACTCTCATTACAGTGAATCTCCTCGGCAATTTTGGTATATTTCTCACCTTGCATGGTTCCTCGCAGAATTGCCTCTTGTAAGTTATCGAGGTGCTGACCCGTTTTGGCAAATACCATCTCGTCAGCTATTTGTAACACTTCATTGAGATTCATGGAGTATCGTGAATGTTGTGATTTTCCGTATTATACCTAACATTTTCCAACATTTTCTGGCATTTTCCAACATTTTTATCGTAGCGAGTTTGAATTGCCAACAAAATTGCCAACAAAACTGAGCTTTTTTGGCTAGACAAAGCTGGGGTTTATAGAAAATGATTGGATAAGCTGTTAAGCTGTCGTGCATTTAAATTGTAAATTAAGGCGGATAGCGGAGAACAAGGAGCGCACAATATGAACTACCAGCGATTAGTTTGTCAAGTTTCCCTGGCTTGCTTTGCAGTTTTTTGTATGGAAGGTTTGCAACCACGAGAAGTAATGGCTAAATTGTTTCGCTCCCTGTATGCCGGACAACATGATTGGGTAACGTGGACTCTTGCTCCAGGGAGTTATGTCCTTAAGGCAAGTACCCTCTTAAATCTTGGCGATGTTGACATTGAGATTTATGACACTACAGATCAGAGATTTGCAAAGGGTAACAAGTTAGGGAGTGAAACCATTTTCTTTAACGTTCCTCAAGGAGCAGAAGGGGATTTCAAGATCAAGTACAGTATGCCTTTGTGCGTCAATCCAGCGGGTGCATGCGCTGTGAATATTGATATATTCAGCCAATAATACAAAACACTTTCACCCACTACTCTGGCTCTCAAAAATGGTGATAGGGATCGATAGGCAAGCGATAATCACCTTGCCCATCTCGATTTTCAGGAAGTAGCGCTAGTAGGTTGGGTTGACGCAAGGAAACCCAACCTCTTTTTCCACTCACAATCTTATCCATTTCCACCATTCTCATGCGATGCTTGTACGGATAGCGATCGCCCTTCACGCATCAAGAGCGATCGCCCTTTCTTGTTTCTGATGAGCGAGCTCCTAATAATCATCGCCCCGTCTCTGGCATTTATCAATCAACAGCTACCAACCCCACACCGCAGCGAGTTGCCGCTTCCGCCAAGCGGGTATCAAGTGTTGCGATCGGCAATTCCAATCTTAGTGCTAGCTCTAAATAAGCTGCATCATAAGCAGCTAAACCTTCTTGTCTTCCTAGTACCAGAGTTGAAGAGAGTGCGTTGCTATCCGTAGCTTCATCAACCTGAATTAACAGCGATTGTAACAAAGCAATAGCCATCTCAGATTGCTCAGTCGTCATGCGGTTGCGTCGCTCGGCAACTAAGAGAATATTCGCAACTTCTAGCGACCAAATTCCCGGTACAAATGCTTCGCAATCCGGCATCATCGCGAGTATAGCATTGGCATAATCGTTATCTTCATCGACTAAGCACCAACTGATTGCTACAGAACAATCCAATACAAACTGCATTAAAACCTGCGCCCTTCTTCAATCATGGAACGGATTGAGCTTTTTTCCAAGGCAATTTCTTGCCGTAGTTGTAGCATTCTCGCAATTGCTGCTTGAATTGATTTTTTAGTAGTTACTTGTCCCCAAGCGTTATACTTCGGTTGAATTTCCTGTGATGGTAGAGTCTGTACAACTACTACCACTTCAACAGAAGTATCTTTAAACTCAGCGGGCATTTGGAGAAGCAATATGCCATCACATCCAATATGCGATCGCAGTTTCATTGTTTCCATGTCAGACTCCAGAAACTTCGAGCAATTCTAGTTTACCTCAAAGCTGTTCACTTTTACCAGTATCTTGACCGATCGTATAAGTGCTATTGAATGGGAAGGATCTCGCCCCTCACACCAAATACTGCGATGATTGTACGGAGTGCGATCGCCCTTTCTGGTTTCTGATGACCGATCGCCTAAAATGAAAGAGCGATCGCCCTTTCTATCAACTCCTAATAACTTGCGCTTTTTCCTCGGCGTTGCTCAATAGGGGTATCAAATCATAGGGATCGAACCACGCCTGGTTGCTCCAGATGCTGACGGGGTAGCCAAAGAAAGGCACTACCCCTACAAGCAAAATCATACTTTGATTCAGTAATGCCAAAAAAATCTTGATTCACACTACAGCGAGTTAGCTAAATAAGTTTTTTATCTGATATAATCTGGATTGAATGCTAAAAATTTTGATATTTTAACTATAAAGATTGTGGTCTGGATATAGCCAAACAATATAAAAAATATTTTCACTAAAAAATCCATGCACCCTACCGTATTCATTAGCAGATATTTGAAATTGGTAAGGAATATTTACTAGCATAGCTTCATTGGGAATCCCAAAACCATTAGGCTCCGTTGTATCTTGCCATGCTATGCCATGACAGCGCAGGCTTTTACTCTGATTGTTGATGATTTCTTGAGAATTCAATTGCGATAAATCCCGTAGCCTTCTCAATAGAGATGCTAGATATCTAGAATCTCGGTTAGCTAGTGAAAATTTATCTTTGTCATCCTGATAATACCTGAAGGAAAAACTAACTCCTTCCGGTATTTTGACATCTAGACGATTGATGCTAGATAAAGATTGCTGGCGACGTATATCTGCCTTTTTAATTTTCTTCTATGACACGGGTTTTGTAAAACTCTTGCATTAATTCCTTCGTAATAATAGCATGAGAAGGTTCATCTTTTGGCAGCCTACCTCTAGCTTTAATCCAAGGATCTTCACGGCGCACCATCAATTCTAACTCATAAGCATCGAGAAAGAAATACTCGTCTGACAACTCGTCTAAAAACTCTTGTACTTCTTCGGGAAACTCGGGTTTTTCGACTTCTTTCAGAATTGGCTTCCAGTCAAATTGTTCTTTGTATTCGTAAAATAAAGTCGGGATAGTTGGCCCGTGCACCCAGGCTTCAAAATCCTCATCAAAAAGCGGTGTGTCTTCAAAGGCTAAATACCATGCTTGGGCGTAGTATAAGAGTTTTTGGAGCTTGTGGTTGCTGAGGTAGGAGCCTACGTCATTGGCAAACCAAATGTAGTAATCTGCTAGTTGGGAGGCTGTTGTTATTGTAGTTATTGTGGTCATATAATTCGACTCAATAGGTTTTGGATTCTATGATATCATAAGTTACAGTATAATGAATGAACATCGCATAGTAAAAATTTCATATAAACCATGACTATCGATCTACAGATTTTTCAAACAGTCGTCAAGATGCCAGAATCTCTAAAACAAGAGATTTTGCATTATGCAAAATATTTACTTGAGAAACACGCACAAACTGAATCATCTCCAGAACAACTTGAACAACCTCATGGTTATGGTAGTTGGGCTGGTCAAATCGTTATGTCTGATGATTTCGATCAACCGCTGGAAGATTTAAAGGAATATATTTCAACAGTTGACAGTTGACAGTTGACAGTTGACAGTTTGAGATCGACCTCTACCTATCCTATAAGTCCGAGGATTGAAACAGTGAATAATTTTGTTTTATTTCCCCGTCGAAGGAGGAAGCTTTAAACCCATTTTTATTGGTAACATGGAATTTCTTTTAGATACTCATGCCTTTCTGTGGTACTTGCTTGGCGATTCCAATCTCGGTAGTAATATCATGTCCGATCGATTGACTGAAATAAGTAAGGTTCGTAGTGCGGACTTCAGTCCGCTATACGGCTGCGGACTGAAGTCCGCACTACGAACCGTTTTTGTTACGGTAATCGACGGGACATAATATAAAGCAAAAAAGCAATTGATACTAAAACAGGTTTGTATTTTAGTATCGCCAGCATGAGAGGAAATCTCCATTAAAATTAATGTCGGTAAGCTTCAACTGAATCGACCGAAGACCTGCCGAAGGAATTGGAATACATTAAGGCTCAAATTCTACCAATTACATTTGAAAATACTGAGATTCACACAACTCTTCCACTGCATCACCGAGATCCTTTCGTTAGCGTAGCGTGCGCTTGGCGCAATCGCATTTTAGTAGCACAGGCGGTGAATCATTCGCTGGTTTTGATTAGTTGGGATGAAGCTTTTGATGCTTATCCTATTCAGCGGGTTTGGTGATGAATAAGGTGATTTTTTTATCAATAAGCCTACCAACAAAAGAGAATACCCAAATACTCGATTTATTGAAAAAGTCGGTATTTGGGTATTCGGTTTAATTATCTAATCTTAAACTACTTGCACTTGTTTTTCAGCAATGGAAGCAATCAGGGCTTTTTGCTGCGCCTGTTGAGCTTCGTCAGCCAAAAACTCGGCTAGTTGTTCTTCGATTTCATCCCGCACAATTTGGCGGTATTCCAGGAAATGCTCGTTGTGGGCGCACACTGTTAAATAGTGATCCCAAACGGCAGGATTGCGTTTGATAATGCTAAATAAATGATGCCAGAACTTCCAGCGAGTTGAACGCTTGACTCCTTGGCGCCAAACTACGGTTAGCAGCGCTCGCAAGTCGATCCAACTGGGGATTCTTGATGGTATATTTGCTGTAGGTGCACCTAACATCAAGAAGTGGCGGTAGGTGCGGTCTAAGTATTTCTCAGCATCGTACACGTCAGAAAATGCTTGGACATATTCCCTGGCGATGTCTTCTAGCGGCCGCGTGGGAATGAAGTTCATTAATGTAGTCTGATTCAAATTGCCGGATTTGTCGCGCAATCTGCCTTCTTTTGCTAGTCGGTGCGACAGTGCAGTGTGCGGCAAAGCTTGCAGCATTCCAAAGGTTGTACTGGGGATTGCTGCTGCTTCGGCGAAGTTGACGATGCGTTGCCCTGCACCGGGTTTTTCGCCGTCGAATCCGATGATGAATCCGGCCATGACTCGCAAACCTGATTTGGCAATTAATTCTACTGATTCTATCAGGGAGTTGCGAGTGTTTTGGAATTTTTTGGTCATTTGCAAGCTTTCTTCGTCGGGGGTTTCAATTCCTAGGAATACTGCGTTGAAATGACATTTCACCATCATGTCCATCAATTCTTGGTCTTGGGCTAAGTCGATGGATGCTTCTGTGTTGAAGTTGAACGGGAATTTGTGTTCTATTTGCCAGACTTCTAAGTCTTTTAGTAATAGTTTGACACTGCGTTTGTTGCCGATAAAGTTGTCGTCTACCATGAACACGCCGCGCCGCCAACCTAGGTTGTAGAGACAGTCTAGTTCGGCTATTAATTGTTGGGGTTCTTTGGTGCGGGGTTTGCGCCCGTAGAGGACGATGATGTCGCAGAATTCGCACTGGAAGGGACAGCCTCGGGAAAATTGAATCGACATTGAGTCGTAGGCGTCTAGTTCCAGCAAGTCAAAGCGGGGTACTGGGGTTGTGGTAACATCGGGTTTGACGCCGTCCGATCGATAAATGCCACTTTTTTCACCGCGCGCGATGGCTTCGACGAACATCGGTAGGGTGATTTCGCCTTCGTCGAGAATCAGGTAATCGATGCCTGCTGCTTGGGGCTCTTCTGGTACGGAAGTTGGGTAGGGGCCGCCGCAAGCTACGGATTTACCGCGCCGCTTGGCTTCGCGGATGATGTCTAGCAAGTCTTCTTTTTGGACAATCATTGCTGACAGAATAACGAGCTCCGCCCATTCCCATTCTGCTTCGGTGATTTGTCGGATGTTACGATCGACTAACTTGAATTCCCATTCTTGGGGTAGAATGGCTGCTACTGTGACCAAACCCAGCGGTGGAAGCAGCACTTTGCGATCGACTAATTCTAGGATTTTCTCATAAGACCAGAATGTTTTTGGGAACAGGGGGTAAACTAGAAGCACTCGCATAGTATGTTAAACCTCACATCACTAAAAGACTTGCGATCTGGCTGGCGTTTGAGAGTTCGATCGACTCTCAATATTTAATGTTAAGGCTAAAATTACGATCTTGCGCGCGATCGACTATCTAGAAAGGGGCGACACCCCCTAACACAAAGATAATGGGCGCAATTTTTAGCTTGCAGTTCCCTGTTATAGTTGGCAAATGTTGATATCTTATCGTATCTCACCATGGATTGACGATAATCGCTTCAAAAGTGCCCGAATCAGGCAAAAAAGAATTTGAAATAGTAAAGTTGAATAGGATAAAGAATTAGGGACGATGCTCGGAGCAACGTCCCACAATCTTTCTTGTGGGACGTTGCTCCTAGCCTGTCGGATTATTTGTGCGGAGTGTACGGACTACTTTGTATTTTTATCTGGAATCCCGCTAGTTCTTAACATATCAGCAACAGTTCCGCAGTAACTCGGCAATCCGATGCTTTCGGGATTGACCAGATTTTGATAGGTAAAATGGCGGTAGCTGATACAAAATCTATCCCAAGCAGCCATCTGAATTCGGAACAACCAAATAAAGAAATCGGCAAGCCAAGGTGACAGAGTAATCCGAAAGAAGATTTTTGTATGCAAATACTTGCAAGCTTGTTCGACAACTTCGTTCGCGGTAATCGCCGGATTTCCGAGTACAAAATGTCGCGGCTCTTCGGAATCGGACGGATGTTCGACTAAGTAATTAACTACTGTAGCAATGTCTGCACCGTGGATGAAGTGAAAACTGCCATCTGCTTTCAGCCAGCGAATCAAACCAATCCATTTCGCGACAAGCGGCAAACCGGATGATAGGTGAGAAACTGGTTTTTCGGCGTCTCCTCCTAATACTAAGGTTGGGTAAAGTGCGGTAATTGGAGGTACGTTTTTTAACGTAGATAATTGCGTCATGCAATCGTATTTGGAGCGAACATAATCTGTCCCCAGTTCGCCTGCTTCTTTGAGCAAGTTGTTATCTCTACCGAGAATGCTGGCGGTTGAAAAGTATATTACTTGTTGGCAATTCTGGGGCGAAAGTAGTTGGATTAGGCGCAGGGTTTTGGTAACGTTGACATCAAAAACTTCTTGGGTTCCTCCCCAAGCTGTGGCTGCTAAAATTGCTACGTCTATTGTTTGCAGCAGTTCGGAATGGCGATCGATATCTTTCATGTCGCCTTGTATGATATTGATGCCCGATCGCGCTTTCCAGTCAAATTTTAGCTTGTCGGGGTTGCGAACTAATAGGTATAGTTCGTGGTTTGTCTGTTGAATCAAGGTTTCGGCCATGTAGTGACCGATACAGCCACTTGCACCCGTTATGAAAATTTTTTTTGTCATTTGCAGAAGGGGAAGGGGGGGAGAGGGGGAGAGATGGAGAGATGGAGAGTTATTGGTGTAACATTAAGGCTTTAGTAGGCCATAGATTTGGGTGATAGTTGAGGTTTGATCCCCCTAAATCCCCCTTAGGTCGGGGGACTTTGAATGCTCTTGTTCCCCCCTTCTTAAGGGGGGTTAGGGGGGATCTCCGGGTTTTATTACCAGGAGTTAAAGGGGATTTTCGGTGGGTGGGGGCGGGTTTATTTCACTTGTTTGTAACTTTTAAGGTTGTTGGTGAACCCGCCCCTACGGGTTTTTGGGGTTTGAATTCCTGTCAAATTTAAGTATTGGGGGCGGGTTTATTTAGCCTGTTTGTAACTTTTAAGGTTGTTGGTGAACCCGTCCCTACGGGTTTTTGGGGTTTGAACTCCTGTCAAATTTAAGTATTGGGGGCGGGTTTATTTCACTTGTTTGTAACTTTTAAGGTTGTTGGTGAACCCGCCCCTACGGGTTTTTGGGGTTTGAATTCCTGTCAAATTTAAGCAGTAACTGCGAGCAATTTGTCGGCTTGTTTGGCGGTTTCAAAGAAGAAACGCACGTTATCTTCGGGAGTTCCCGGCAATACGCCGTGTCCTAAATTGAGGATGTGTCCGCGATCGCCCGCTTTGCGAATTGTATCAAGAATTCGATCGCGAATAAACGGTTGAGAACCAAACAACACGCCGGGATCGAGATTTCCCTGAACGTTCATGTTGGGGCCCAAACGCTTGCGGGCGTCGGCCATATCAACCGTCCAATCGACGCTGATGATATCTGCGCCGGATGTTGTCATTCGTTCGAGGAGGCCCGCGCTACCGGTGACTAACAGGATTAGCGGTGTGTCAGGATGGGTTTTTTTGACTTGCTCGAATACTTGTTTTTGGTATGGTAGAGCGAAGGTGTCGTAATCCTGCGGGGACAGTTGGCCGGCCCAGGAGTCGAACATTTGCACTACTTGGGCGCCACAGTCGATTTGATAGCGCACGTAAACTGCGATCGCATCGGCGAATTTTGAGAGCAACTGATGCAGTAAAGTTGGATCGGAAAATGCCATGTTTTTGATGACGGCATAATCCTTGGAACCTTTACCTTCAACGGCGTAGGCTGCTAAAGTCCAGGGCGCGCCGACAAAACCGAGCACGGTGGATTTGTTGCCGACTTCCGCGCGCAGGGATTTGAGGATTGTTTTGATAAAAGGCAAACTTTCTTCTGGATTCAGCGGTTGCAGGGCGTCGATTTGCTGCTGAGTGCGGATGGGTGCGTGGATAATCGGGCCTTTACCTTCGGCGATGTCCATGTCGATGCCCAAACCGGGCATTGGAGTGACGATATCGGAGAACAAAATTACGCCGTCGGGTTGAAACGCGCGCCACGGCTGAAGCGAAACTTCGATTGCAACTTCGGGAATTTCAGAACGTTCGCGAAAGGATGGATACTTTTCTCGCAAATCTCGATAGGCTTTCATGTAGCGGCCGGCTTGGCGCATCATCCACACGGGCGGGCGTTCTAGGGTTTCGCCGCGGGCTGCCCGCAGTAGCAAGGGAACTTCATTTAATGATGACATCTTAACTTTTCTCGAATTTAGATCTTTTAATGTCTTTGGTAGCTTACCATTGTGCGATCGTCCTTTTCGATCGAAAATTCGGCGATCGGCCATGAGAAAGATGGGGGGATTGGCTGAGTTCGATTTTGGGGAGTCGGAGTCAGGTTGGTTGCGAGGCTGGCAAATGACATCTAGACTGCTTCCAATTTATGGGGGTTATATTTGAAGTATCCTCACTCGCAGGGCAAACTAATTGAATGGAAACGCTACGTGCAAACCACACGTTTTATTTACTTTACCAGAAAGAATTGGTTGCAAGCCTCTTCGTTTTAGGGAGAAATTAAAATTAGACGATTCATTACTGCAATCCTCTTCCTTCTAGGTAGAGGTCGCTCTCTGGGGTGCAACTGTCAACTGTCAACTGTCAACTGTCAACTTTTGAACTCTCTCCACTCGCTGGGGAGACTAATTAAACGTCTATCGTCACACTCGATCTAGGACTCTATTTCTGAGCTAATATTGCATCGTAATCACCATGAGTCCCTATCCAAAACCAGACTATACCTTCAGGTTTCTCAACTCCCAAAGCGCGGTAACTATCGCCTACTCGCACCGATTGCAATTGCTTTCGCCTGCCAACTTTTTTAAAATGTAACGAAGGGTGATAGGGATCGACTTTGAGTAATTCGTAGTTTTTATCGGCTAAAGCTTGTATTTCTTGAGGTAGCTGGTGATAGCACTGCCAAAAACGCGGTAAAGTCAGATGCTTCATAATGCTTGAGCCAATCCCGCTTCATACTCTGCATCGACTTCATCAAGTAGCGCATCTAACCGCCCATCCTCCAAATCGTCTTCAATTTGCCTATCCCAAACCTGTTGGCGATACTCTATCAGCCAAACAGTGAGTTCCGATAGTTCCTTAACCGACAAGTTCATAATTGCTGTTTCAAGTTCTTTAACGCTCATGATTTTTGCCACATCATTATATTATCAATATACCAAATATTTGGTGCATCTGGTTTTTGAAGAGGGCGAAGCATGACCGCATATAAATTATTAGTTATAATCTTATATTCACTGCGGTCATGCTTCGCCCCTACAAACATATTTGCCTTGCACAAGCCGCTGCACCCCAAAGATTTTCATCTAGAAGCATAAGCACTGGAATCTCTCTCTAGAAATCATCATTTTGGCTAGATTTTCCAGCACTTTAATTGCTTGATTTTCCAAGCATATTTGTAGGGTGCGTCGCTGTGACATTTTCAAGTTAAGTTGAGATTGTGTATCGGGCGACGCACCCTACGGTTAATTAAATCGAAACTATCTCGTCACACACACTCCGCCTACAGATACGCGACATTGCTCGGGACGATCGAACCTGCTATTGTCATTAGACCGATCGAATCTACCATCATCCAGCCTCGCCGAATCTAAATCTCTAGTCCGCGAATTGTAATAATAATCGCCCGCCGGAACAGCCCTAGTCGGTACAGCACAATAAGTCCCGTCCCTGCCGGTATCGTCAAATCTTACTCTTACCATAGTACGTCTGAGGCGACAGTCGATCGGGTTTAAGCCAAAATCATCTCGCAAAATCGTTTCTCCATCGTAGCTGCTGTTACGGCCCCTATCGCTTCTGTCATCGCGCCTATTGCTAGCCCGTCTGTCGCCGCCATCAATTCCCGCAACTTCCACCGTGTAGCTACCGCCCCTCGCAGCATCTTTCGCCAACACCAAAAGCTTGTAATCGCCGCTGCGGGGAATCACATAATTAAAAGAACGGTCTTGGGTAAAAGCAACTTGCTTGTTGTTTCCGTAAAATAGTACCATGACGGGAGTAAAACCGCGACTTCTATCCGTATCTAAAAACACTTGAATGTTATCGCCTTCCCGAGCGTTGAAAGTGTATTCTTGACCGCGCAATTCTTCCGTCGGAGCACCGGGCGTCCACATATTTCGGAAGCGGTAAATCGGGGAATTGCGGCGGATTACTCCATCTATGCGATCGTTATTTTGTATCAATTCGGCAACAGCACTCTGAGGAATCGCCGTAAGTGCCAATCCGGCAACTAGCACAGTGGCAGCAATACTATTTAACCAGTTGTGTGCTTTCATATCAACCTCTCAAAAATTTTAAAATCTTTTTGCCTTGTTTGCGCCGACATTTGCATACACTCTCTATTTTAAATCTAATTTCTGTCAACCGTGTTAACCTCACCCAACAGGACTATTTAGGATTTATTGTAGGGTGCGTCAGGGCTGAATTTTTTAATCGCAGACTAATTATTTTTCCCCTGACGCACCCTACCAACTTATAGACGTTGATGCCGCATCTAAAGTTGCGATGTATCCCCACAAATCAGCAATCCCGATTCAGCATCGAGACTCGCCTCAATTCCCATCGGTAAAGCAGCGTTAACCCCTTCATGCCCAAACGGCAAATCCGAGACAATGGGAATATTCAAGTCAAAGAGCCGATCGCGCAAAACCTCTTCTATAGTAAAACTAGGACTATCCGGGCCCACCTCGCAGCGACTAAACCGTCCCAAAGCAATCCCCCGCACCCCCGCAAAAGCCCCCGCCATCCGCCACTGAGTTAACATACGATCGACCCTGTAAGGAGCCTCCGAAACATCCTCAAATGCGAGAATAGCACCAGTCAAATCCGGTTGATACGGGGTTCCGAGCAAATGAGTAGCCACCGTCAGATTCGCCGGAAACAGTCGCCCCGAAGCCTTTCCACCAGCCCATCCTTTACCTTGCAAAGATTGTAACGGACGGCCTTCGATGCAGTCAAAAAGTCGATCGACCGACCAATCCGGTTCAGCCGCCAAAGTTGTCAGCAGCGGCCCGTGAACGCCCCAAATCCCCAATTTGTCGTGATTCCACAGCAAAGCCGTAATATCGGAAAAACCGATCAACCATTTCGGCGCATGGGAATTGCTAATTGGGAATTGGGCATCGGGCATTGGGCATCGGGCATTTTCACTTTTTTGGAGTTCCGGGTTTTCCTTTTGTCCGACTTTTGCTTTTTCCAAAAGTCGAGTGCTGCCGAAACCGCCTCGAACACACAGAATACCGCGACAATCCGGGTCACTGAGGGCATCTGCCAACTGTCGGACGCGGTTTGCGTCGGAACCGGCCAAATAGCCAGCGCGATCGTCAAAACCGGGTGTTAATTCAACTCGATAGCCGCGGGATTTCCAAATTTCCAAACCGCGTTCAAAATTAGTCAATTCTCGCAGCGCGCCGCTAGGTGCAATTACCCGCAGCAAATCTCCCGGTTGCAGCCATTTCATATTATTATTAATAATCTATTAAGGTACGTAGTTGCGCTTCAGCGCTCTTTGCATTTAAGGTACGTAGTTGCGCTTTAGCGCTCCTTGCATTTAAGGTACGTAGTTGCGCTTCAGCGCTCTTTGCATTTAAGGTACGTAGTTGCGCTTTAGCGCTCTTTTCGTATATAGTAAGAGCGCTAAAGCGCAACTACGTACCTAATTCGGACATTGCTTGTACAGCATCAGAATTCCATGCAGTGGATTTCCACCTTTGATACCTACGGTAAAGTCAGAATTTCCACCCCAGAATCAGTCACAGCCAGAGTGTGTTCAAACTGAGCCGAAAGCTTACCATCCTTAGTTATCGCAGTCCAACCATCGGCCAAAATTTCCACATCCCAAGTACCCTCATTAATCATCGGCTCGATCGTAAAAACCATGCCTTGTCTGAGCTTTTTCCCCGTCCCCCGCTTACCGTAATGCAAAATTTCCGGTTCAGTGTGAAAAACGCGGTGCACGCCGTGTCCCGCAAAATTTCGCACCACCGAAAAACCTTGGGCTTCAGCATATTCTTGAATCGCCGCACCGATATCACCGGTACGAGCACCAGGCTTAACTTCCGCAATTCCTCTTCTCAGGCATTCCTCAGTTACTTCAACTAACCTTTTAGCTACAGGTGAAGGTTCCCCAACAAAAAAAGTTTTAGAAGTATCGCCATGATAGCCATCAACCAAAGGTGTTACATCAATGTTAATAATGTCACCTTTTCTGAGAATTTGTTTGGCATTCGGGATGCCGTGACAGACAACTTCATTGACACTAGCACACAGAGATTTGGGAAATCCTTTATAACCTAACGGAGCACTTTTTGCACCGTGGGCTAAAGTCCAGCGTTCCGCTTCGTCATTAATTGCCAGAGTGCTGACACCCGGTTTAATCATTGGTTCAAGATGCAGGAGAAGCTGAGCTGCTAAGCGGCCTGCTTGACGCATTTTTTCGATTTCTCTGCTCGATAAAAGCACTAAACGTTCAGTTGACATAGTTATTTTTGTGGTCTTTTATTGTGGTCGATTAAGAGTTTATTTGACTCAATTTTACAATAGACTTGAACCAGCGTTCAAAAAGATCGCCCGCGGCTCCTAAATTGTATTCTACCTCTGCTTGTCGCCGGCAAGCGCTGCGGTCAATTTTGTCTAAACGGTCGATCGCACTTACCAAGCCATTTACACTATCAGGTTCCACTAAAAAGCCCGTCAGCCCGTCTCGAACAATTTCCGCCGGCCCCCCGCGCTCGTAGGCAATCACAGGCACACCGCACGCTAAAGCCTCAATCGCCACATTTCCAAAAGCTTCCACCCAGCGCGGCGTCATCAACAATGCTCGGCACTGGCGGACTTGCTCTTGCATTTTCGTTGTGGTCAGAAACCCTAAATATTCTACTGGAGCGTCGGGGTAATCTGTACAAATTTTGTGCCAATAATCTTCATCTTGCATTTTGCCCATAATTTTTAGGGGAATGCCTGTAATTTTTGCGGCCGCCACAGCATCTTCTAAGCCTTTCTCCGGGGCAATGCGGCCCAACCAAGCTAATTTTGGTTCCGGTTGGCTGCAAAATTCGTACAGCGATAAATCTAGGCCGCCGTTTCCCACCAATTCGCACTCGCTAGCAAAGGCAAAGGTTTGGGCTTGGGTAAGCGTGCAAACTCCCAGCGTACCGGGAAATTTGACAGCGATTTGTCCGGCGATGCGATCGAACGATCGCGACATGGAACCCATACTGATAAAATGTGCGATCGGAGTGTTAAAAAATGGCGTCAAATAAAACGGCAGCCAATCGTAGGCAAAGTTAACAATCAGATCCCAATCATCCTGAACTTGGCGAGCATATTCCCACATATTTGCCAGCACAGAATCGGCCGGCATCACAATAGGATCGTGGTAATCTTGTGTTTGGGCAGTTACTTGCAAATCCCCCGCGATTTCGATGACTGGAATTGATTCTAAGACTGAACCTGCCGGCGCTACAACTGTTATTTTATGACCTCGGCGCTGCAATTCTTTAGCAATGTTCAAGACTGTAAGTTCGACTCCGCCGCCCAACCCCGAACCGAGTTGACCTACAGAAGTTGATAGAAACAATAATTTTAAAGAGTTATTAGTCATTAGTTATTGGTTATTGGTTGTTAGTTATTGGTTATTAGTTATTGGTTATTAGTTATTGGTGTTATTAAAAATATCGGGTATGTTGTTGGGCTTCAGCCCTCTTAATTCTAATAAGTGGTTATACAAGCTGTCAGTTATACCTACCTCATCCTTTTGAGAAAGGCTATATATCAAATCTGCTCTTTCATCGTCAGATGATTCATCTCTCTATTTTCTCCCTCTGTGTTCTCTGCGCCCTCTGCGGTTCAATCATTCCGGGACAGCCGGATTTGATATTACACATTCGAGAGAATCAACAACTCTTTCTAAGACTCTTGCACAATAATTGTTAGGTTCCATTATTTGGGAAAAATTGTATAGCATTTATCAGAAAGATGAGGTATGACTGACTGCTTATATAACCGCTTAAACGAAGAGGGCTGAAGCCCAAACGAAGAGGGCTAAAGCCCAACAACGTACCTCACCTATCTGAGAAGGGCTATATTACCCAGTCCAAAAGTATTAAATAAAAAAGAATTACCCATGGGATTTATTCCCGGTTGCTCTTAAAAATTTCAGGTTTAGTAACAAGAAATACAGGAATCAACCAGGAATCAGCCGCGCGCCAGTCCCAAACTAGCGTTTGATGAACTGTTCTAATTTGTGAGCTATCTTCTCTATAATTCCCTCCGAAGTAGGTGTCGCCGATGATGCTTCTGCTTCAATACGCTTGACAGTATCTTCTGGAAGATTCAGCAACTGCACTAATTTTTGATAAGCTGCGGCTTCCTCAGAGTTAATGTTTGGTTCGTCGGGAGTGCGAGAACTAGATGCAATCACTTCATAGCCGAGTTGCAAGACTAATTCTTTTTCCTCTTGAGTTTCTAGTTGGTGAATCAACTCATCAAGGGGAATATTTTGCATGATGTAATCCCGCAGTTCCTGTTGCATTTGTTGGGCGTCGTCATCTGCGGCAAACAAACGGCAAAAGCGATCGAGCATTAAATTAACTTCTTCTGTTGCGAGTTCGCCATCAGCCCAGGCCATAGAGGAAACGATTCGCAGCAGGTTCATCTGGCGAGGCGTAATTGATGGAGGAGGTGGGGTTTGCATAATTAAAATTGGTAATTGCTAATTGGGAATTGAAAATTGGTAATGGGGAATGGGGAATTGGTAATTGGTAATTGGTAATTCGATCGTCCTTTTTTGTGTTCCCCCTTCTCCTTCCCCTTCCCTTTATTTATCTCACAAATTCGACAGAGGAACACCCAGCCATCCAGTAAAGTTTTGTTTCTGAATAGTGCTTGGCCGATCGACTGGTACGATCGAATAACGGCCGGGGCGCGGCTGGGCGAGAGTAACAGAACAAGTCCGCAGTTCGTCTTGATGAAAAACTGTCACTTCTACCGTGTCCCCCGGCTGATAGTCTTTCAGCCTCTCTGCCACTTGTTCGGCATTTACTCGAAAACCTGCGATCGCCAGCAACTCGTCCCCAGCGTCAATTCCCGCCAATTGTGCCGGAGATTCTGCTTCGACAAATTTAACCATTTGCCGCCCGTTTTCCGCTCCCAACGTCCAACCCATCCGAGGCGTTTGCTCGCTTTCATCTACCCAAATTTGCAGCCCGAAAGGTTCCAGATATTCGTTATAAGGCAACTCTTCTGTACCGTCTACATAGCGCGCAAAAAAGTCACTCAAATCCATGCCGGCTACAGACTCGATCGCACTTTGCAACTCTTCTGGAGTAAAGCCTATTTCTGCCGTCCGCGAGCGAGCATTTAACTTGCCATTTGATGTCAGATGCCCCTGCTTTGCCTCTGTTGGCGACTTCCGGTCAAAATCTTCATTTTCAGGAGAACCACCGCCAAACTGCTGCCACATCAAACGCATCACATCGTCGAGCGATCGCGCGTTGCCGTGTTTAGCTCGAATCAACAAATCCAGCAGAAACGAAACTAATTCCCCTTTCAAATAATAGGAAATCTGCGAATTATCGCTATTAGCATCCCTCCGATAAAGTTTAATCCAAGCATCCCAACTCGACTCGCTCGCAGGCTGCACCTTCCGCCCCGGAGTCGTCTGCAAGCGAGTGATTTCTTTGGCAAGATTTTGGAAATAACCTTTCACGCCATAGAGACCTGCTCGAAAAGGAATTAGCAAATCGTAATAACTGGTCGTGCCTTCAGAGAACCATAAAGAAGGAGTATAATTCTCTTGCTCGTAGTCAAATATTTCGAGAGCTTTCGGTCGAATGCGCTTGACATTCCAGAGGTGAAAAAACTCGTGAGCCACCAATTGAATGAACCGTTCGTACTTTTCCTTGGCCCGAAAACCAAAACGCGAATAGTTAAGAGTGCAACTATCCTTGTGTTCCAAGCCGCCAAAACCAGAGCCAGACAAATGCAACAAAAACACATAGCGGTCGTAAGGCAAACCGCCGAACATTTCTGCTTCTACCTCAATGACTTTCTTGATATCTTGAATTGCCCGTTCTGGTTCTAAATTGCCTTGTCCCCAAACTACAAGCTGATGGGGTTTTCCCAGCACTTCAAAATCGTAGGACTCGTGAAATCCAATCTCAAAAGGACTATCGACAAGGGTGTCAAAATCCGCAGCAGCGAAAGTAAGATTATCGCCCGAAACAGTTGGCAACGTTGTGACTGTGCGCCATTGGGGCTGCGGTGGCACCACTGTCACCGTATAGCAGTGGCGCTCAAAACCGGGCAAGAAAAAGCACAGAGCTGCTGGATTAAAATAACCGTGAGTCGAGTCTAAATGATTGGTTCGTACAGTCAGTTCGTTGGCAAAAATCCGGTAGCAAACCGTGACATCTGACACTGAATTTGTCTCGATTTGCCAGTGATTTTTGCTAATCTTGCGCCAAGGTAAAGCACGCGCGGCATAGCTATCCCGCAGGGAATCGCCGGATTGCGATCGAAAATCTTGCAGGTGGCGAGCGTATTCTCGAACCAAGTAAGAACCGGGAGTCCAGACAGGCATTTTTAAATCCAGAACAGGTTCCGCCCAACCCTGCACGCGCAAAGTCACTTCAAACAGGTGGGATTCAGGATTGGGCATCGCCACCGAATAGTGAATGGTCGGTGCTGTTAGTTGTCCGATCGCGCGATCGGCAGCGGACGAGGTATCCTCATAAGTGACATCGGTCATTGACTTGCCAAATTCATCAAGTGCTTGAGGTTGATCAAATGGATAGTTTGGTGCTCTGGATCGATTTTGATCCAGCCTTTACTATCTAGTTTTTCCATAATTTTGCTGGTTTCATCTAGGGCGATACCTGTAACGTCAGCTAAATCTTCATAAGGGATATTGAAGATATCTCTGCCCTCAGCAGTTTTCTGACCGTAGTTTTCTCCCAGCTCAACTAAAGTATTTGCTAGTTTAACCGCTGGCTGGCGGTTCTGTAGTTGAGAGCGAAGATTGGTTTGGCGCAGGCGCCGCACCATCAGTTGCAGCATCCGGTGATGCAATTGCGGATCTTTAAACAGGGTTTGGATAAATCGCTGAGCCGTAACGCTGATCAGCCGCACGGGCGATAGAGCAAGTACGTCATTCGATCGGGGAGATTCGTCAAGAATGGCCATTTCGCCGAAGAAAGCTCCCCGTCCTAAAATAGCCATTGATACAGCTCGATCGTTTGACAGGCGCCGGACTTTGACCCAGCCGGACACCACAAAATAAATCGCGTTACCCCAAGAATCCTCCATCACCACAGCTCGGCCTGGGGGATACTCATGCTTAACGGCATTGGATAGCAGCCCTCCCAAGGTTTCTGGGTTAGCACCCTTAAATAGAGGGAACAGCTCACTGAAAGCTTCTGTCTTCATGCAAACTCGCGGAGGTGGGAAATTAGATTAGGCGACACCCAACAGCTAGGGAACGATCGCTGTTTGAAAAAACAAACAATCCGTTACTCCTTTAATTGATGTTGACACTCTCAGCGCTTCAGCGACTGAGATTCTTAAGAAATTTCGTTCTTAATATCCCTATTGCTAGGGTTCCTGGGCGCAATCCTATGGCCAAAAAATGGTGGGCTGCTATCCTTGCCTTTCAGCAAGCTCCTCAAGCGTTTAAGGGGCTTAGCCCTTGGTTCCGTGGAGTCCCCGCGTACCTTTAATATATGGTAGGCATTTGCTTCCCAGGTTTACACCTGTGTATCCATACCAACAATAGAGTGTAACGGCAAAAAGCCTTTTTAAATGCTAAAAAAGTTAAGAATCAAGAAAGATTCACGGCGGTTGAAACCGCCCGTGCCGCTTTCATCAAGCGGTCTAAAGACTCGCTCGTTTTCCGCTTGCCGAACTTTTTTTTATAAGGGCGCAGAGGCGCGGTTCGTGTAAAATTGGCAGATTTTTTAATCCTAAACAGTTTTACGCTTGAAAATTGGGTCTGAAGCCTCCCCGTTTAAGCGGAAATCAAACAAAATGATTCATTGCTTGCAATCCTCTTCTATCGACGGCTATGGGTAGCCGTCAACTGTCAGAGGTCAACTGTCAACTGTCAACTGTCAACTGTCAACTGATGAACAGCGTCCCACTGCCTGTTGAACTTTGCCCAACAGAGCTTCTATGTAATCGGGCCAGCCGATCGCGATCGACTGCGTGTGGGCCAGAGACTCCGGCTCGATCGCATCTGCCGTCCACCTCAGCGGTTGACCTTGCAAGTCGCAACAGACCAATCCGGCTGCCTTTGCTAGGGCCAGAGGGCCGGCGGTATCCCACACTTTAACTCTACCGTTGAAATACAGGTACAAACCGGCTCGACCTTCTATGATTTCCATAACTTTTAAGCCAAAGCTTCCCAGCGAGTAAAATTCTGCTCCCGGGATGCTTTGGGCGATCGCCCCGGCATAGTTTTTCTGGTCTCTGTCGCCGAGAATAATTTTACAATTTAACGGTGTCGGAGCGGGGGGTTTGCTCATAGCGATCGGCTGCGGCGAAGAGGTTCCCACAGTTTGGAACAATCCCCAATCTTTACCGCCAAAATACATTTGGTCAAAAGCCGGGGCGTAGATCCAGCCGGCCACCGGTTCCCCCTCCAACAGCAGCCCCACCATCACAGCATAGTGCTGTTTTCCCTGAATAAATCCCTCCGTCCCGTCAAGGGGATCGATGCACCAGAGGCGCCGGTAATTTGCCTGGTAAGCTGCTCTGGAGGACGTGTTTTCCTCCGTGATCCTGCCATCTTCAGGAAACAAAGCGCTAAATGCTGCTGATAGTTGTCCGTCTAAGTAGCGATCGATACTCGTCACGTAGTCATCTGGGCCTTTCTCGGAAACTTCAAAAGGTTCCGCTGCAAGCTTGTGGGCTTCTTGACCGCACTCTCGGATGATGTAGCGAATTTTTTGGTCTTGCTCTGGAGAAATATACATCAGGTTAAACATAAATGCTTCAACTAACACAGCATAAAAGCTTAAGTCCTTGGAATCGAGCGATCGACCCTTATCGCTGTTTCCGAATCTCATGCAGGATTTTTGCACTCTGCTGTTCTTAAAACCCGGTTTTATTATGATGTCCGGTCGATTACCATAACAAAAACGGTTCGTAGTGCGGACTTCAGTCCGCAGCTTTTTGCGGACTGAAGTCCGCACTACGAACCTTAATCATCGCTAATGTGCGCCCACAAGCACCCTAAAATTGTTTGACTCTCTCACACCAAAATCAAAAATCCCAACTAAGACTCCCGTCCCGAAGCCCACTTATCCCGCCATTTCACAGTCCCTTCCGAAGCCAAAACCCAGCGCCGACAAACCAAATTTTCTCGCAGCGGCGACATACCTTCCCGCAGCAGCGCATACTTATAAGAAATCAACTTCCCCGCACTTTCATTAAAAGGAATTTCCCCAAACCAAGTATTAGTATTGATATACTCCAGCGGGTAAGCCTTACTAATATCCCAATTCCCCAACTCAGGACAATCTCCAACCACCACAATTCTTTCCCCAGGCTGACTTTTAACACTGTTAAGCTGGGCCCGCACAATAGTTTTCGCCTTAACTCGCTCTCCCACTCGGCTAAAAATCATTACTTCGCGATCGCCAAACTCCAAATTATACAGCATCCCGTCTTTAACTTCAAACTTGCGGCGCGATAAAACCTCCGTATGCTCTCCATCCGGCAACTCCGTATCAACCGCTTCAACAGTCACAGACTCGCCCCGATTCATCGCCACAAACACCACAGAATCGCGATAGCGGCGGACGTAACAATAAACATCAGCAGTTAGATATTTTTGCCACTGACTCCCCATCGAAATAGCAGGATTCAGCCGCCGCAACCCAGACAGCAACCGCACATCGCGGTAAATCGGCGAATCAGTATCCCACTTTTCCATCATCGGGCGGTTGTAAGGGTCATTTCCCCCTTCAGTATCATCGTGCAGGTACTGTTCGGTACCGTAATAAAGGCAAGGAATGCCGCGAGTCGTCATCATTAAAGATATCGCCAACCGCAGCATTTGTCGATCGGCATTCAACGACTGAAACCGCGGCATATCGTGGTTGTCAATAAAAGTAATCAACTCCGTCGCCCCGTAATAGCGGCTATCCAAATCCAGAACATCCTGAATTAACTTAAATCCCGCCTCCGCACAATATCCCAAAGCTTCTCGAATAGCCACGCACAGACCAAAATCCAAAATAGTCATCCCCGACTCATTCGCAAACTCGACAGAAAGGTCATTTCTCGGGTCGCTGTAAATCCATTCACCAAAAATGAAAACATCAGGTCTGTGCGTTAAAATATCAGCATTAAATTCCTGCCAAAACCAGATCGGCATATGCTTAACAGTATCAACCCGCAAAGCATCAACCCCTCTGTCCAGCCACTGTTTAATTGCTGATTTGATATAACGGCGGTATTCAGTATTATTTTCGTTGAAAGTCGCTAAACCAGACAGTTCGCAGTTTTGGACTTGCCATTCATCTTCCCAATTAGTCACTTCCCCGTAGTGGTGATACCAGTTATCTTTATCGTCGTTAAAGTCAGCTATTTTCACGCCATCATCGTAGAGTTCCCCTTTTTTGCCACTAAAATCCGGGTTGCTGTGATTGCAGACAATATCGAGTACCAGTTTCATTTTTCGCTGGTGCAACTCGTCAACTAATTTGTCAAATACCGTATCTTTAGTTTCTTGTGTTTGGTTGACAGAAGGATTGTCACCTTTGGCAATAAACCGGGGATTTAGCCGCTTAAAATCTTTAGTCCAGTAGCCGTGAATCGCAGCTTGTTCGACAAATAATGCTTCTACTTGCTCAAAAAGCGGAGTCAACCATACCGCAGTAACGCCCATATCTTTTAAGTAATCGAGTTTGTCGATAACTCCCTGCAAGTCGCCGCCCCAATATTTGCCCCAATTTTTGCCTTCAGGATCGTAAAGTTCTGGGTTTGGGCCTTCGTTGTTTGTGGAGTCGCCGTCGTGGAAGCGATCGACTACAATGAAATAAATTGTTTCTTGGCGGAATTCAATATCTCTGGTGTACAGGAATTCTAAATCGAGTTCGGTTTCTGGCTTAACTTCTTCTACCAGAGACTCAATTTTTTCTTCAGATTGGGTAGTTTCGTATTGAGATGAAGTTTGATTGGGAGTGACTGGTGTCATGAGATTTATTTTTTTTTACTGTAAGATTGGTCAGCTATTGGGAGTTAGAGTCGGAGATAGCTTTTCCCTCTGCCTGACTTTTACAGCATAATACGTAATTTACTCGTTTAATAAAATCTTCCTTTAGACAGATGGCAAAGTCCTCTATAGGTTAGTAAGGAGGACTGAAGTCCTTTCTAGTTCCATCGGGACTGAAGTCGGAACTATCGAACCAATTTGATTGTGGTTGACTCCTTCAGACTTCAGTCCTTCCTTTCTATTCCTCGCGCAAGTTTTGGACATCTTCTACACTCAAACCAGTAGTTTGACTGATAGTTTGATTGTCAAGTACATTAAGAAGTTGCCTAGCAATTTCCAAAGCTTTTTCTCGCATTCCTTGCTGCATTCCTTGCTGCATTCCTTGCTGCATTCCTTGTGCAAGTGCTTCTTCAATTCCCTTTCGCAAGATTCCCTGCTGATCCAGGATATACCTTTCGCGTGCTTCTAAATCTGCCAACTCCTCTGGATTCAAGTTAGTTTCATTAGCAATCGCAAAAGCTTGCTGTATTTCCGAGACTGTTTCCATTGTTGACGGTACTATTTCCAAACTGGGAGCATTTTTCATAAAATAAACCCACTTGTCAGTCAAAGTTTCTAACTCATCCAATTGTTTGTTGAATTTCGGCAACTCGATAAAGATCAATTCTATCTCTGGATCGACATAATCAAATAAACGATCTTTCTCCTTGAACACAAAGTGAGAAATTACTTCTCGGTCATTGTCAAACATTTCAAAATCCGTAATTGTCAAAGCAATTACAGGCTTTAACTTAAAGTAACCTTCACCGCGAACCAGTTGAGTTGAGTAAGTTTTCGCAGTATTGTAAACCACCCGTTTCGCAAAAGATTCTACATTTAAAACTTGCATCTCGATAATTACAGTTGTACCTCCTGCAAGTTTTGCTTTGACATCCAGGTAAGACTCTTTAAGATAAGAAACTCTGGATGGTAAATATGGGTCGATAATTTCTAGGTCGGTGATGGTGGGATTGCCATCATAAATCATGGCATTCAGAAAGCTGATTAAGATTGGTTTGCTTTGGTTGCCACCGAATATTTTTTTAAAGGCAAAATCGGTTTTCGGATTAATGAATCTCATTGTTAGTTTTCTCTCTTTCTTAAGGATCGAACGAATCAATCTATCGAGCAATGACAATCAAAACATTTTAAAATTTGCTGGCGGCTGTGGGTATAGCTATATTTTACTATATTGCGATCGCCCAATCGAGAACAATTCACAAGCTCAACATTAAATAGGACGATCGCCCTTTCGATCTCGCATCAGTAACCAGAACGCCCGCCCCAATTCAACTCCAAGCCTAACGAACAGAAGCCACCTCCTCAACTCCCGCCTCAGAATGCTCCACCCGAAACACATTTGCATTCAGATTAGCAACAATTTGTTTCCCCTGTTGCGTCAATTCTAAATAGCCGATCGCATCCTTGACATACCGATAAACCACATTCCAATAAAACTTAGGATACCCCTCCCGCAAATCCGCCGGATTGCGATACTTCAACACCTGATTTTGACCAGTCTCCTCAAATTCATAAAACAGCGCAGTCACCTTTTGCAAATATCGCGGATCGCTCAACTGACCGATTAAATCTGCCGCCCGCACCAAACCCGGATAATTCAGAGTATCTTGATAGTCTTCATCCCGAGGAACCGGGAAACGAGTTAACTCAATATTCTGCTTAACCAGGTTGGCATCAATCAGTCTGTGCCCCCCAAATCGCTCCTCAACAAACATCTTTCCCCGATCGACATGATAAGGGGTCAAACTCGCATCAGTCGCCCCCCTAGGTAGGGTTAAATTCATGTCACCTATTCCCGTTGCATACACTCCTAAATCTGTTCTATCTTGCCGACAAGCGCCCTTGACATACCCGATATCGTGACACAGCAAAGCAATGTGGAAATGCAGCCAATGTTCGCAGGAAACACCGCCCTCGCGGATGTGCTTCCCGCGCAGAATTTCTTGTCCCACCAATGTCACTAAAATAGTGTGTTCCACATTGTGGTAAAGAGCATCACTATTAGCAATATTTTCCAAAGCCATATCGGCTACCCAAGCAATAATTTCGCCATAGTCAGATTTGAAGCCACCGTAGGTGTGCCCGTAGCCTTCAATTAGCCTCCAAACAAAATCGTTAATTAGCAGTTCAGTTGCGTTAAACATATTCACTTCCATTAGCCAAAATAACTTATTAAATTATTGTTATATCAGTTGTTTTTGTTGCTACGGTTTGATATTATTGTTGACTTGACCCTAATGATGGACGCCCGCTGTGATTTAAAAGCATCCAAAGCATCCACTGATATTAACGATTGTGGTCTAGATTGGCGATCGAGCAATTGGCAGAGCGCTGCACCCATAAATAATTGATAAGCTCTACAGCATTTAAATTGTATATTTCAATGCCTAATTAAAACGCCTCAAATGCTCTTCCCCTGTTTACCCGAAGAGCGAAGCTGTTATATGTCTCTCCGCCTCTCCCCATCGACTATCATAGACAATCTAGATGCACTACGGTCGATCGATGGGCGATCGAGGTATGAGACCCCTCAATCAGCAGTACGGAGTTACATCTTCCCCGCATACATCAGCCAAAAACGAGAGCGAGCGAAAACGCAACCCCACTAATTCTTCATATACAGGATTTAGCTTGCACATCGGGGGTATGTGGAAAAAATGGTGTCCGAATAACTGGATATTTCTCTCAAAAGGACACCGTGTGGGTATAACTTGGCCCAACAACCGAGCTATTTGTCGTTAGCGCAGCCCGCCCCTACGGGGGCTACGCCAACGGAGAGGATCGCCCACTGCAATGCCCCAAGAACCACTGTCGCACTGGTTGAACGAGGCGATCGCCAAAAGTTAAGTCTGGGCAAAGATTTTTAGGTAAAATACTTGTAGTCGAGTTCATGATTTTCCTCAGTAATCCGGATTAACAAAAAGTTATAAATCACCCTGATTACATCATCAACCAAATCCACCGTTACCCCAGTGACGTGAATAATTATTTCCTGTGACACTCGCGGCCTCAAAATGTGATATATAAAGTTCATAGTTGTGATGGTAAGTCCGCAAAAGTGTGAGACAGATCACCGCCCTTACCAGCTAAATGCTGTATCCTTAGAGGTATATAGAAAAATTATCTAAGTGGTAACTGCCGGCCTCTACTTTACTGCGATATATCACCCGGTCAATTAACTAATACAAGGTTTCAGGCAATGATTAAACAAAAATATAAATATGCCGACCTTTCTCAACGTCCCCACACAGATACCGTCCTGGAAAAACTCCCTGTAGAAGTTAAGGAGTGGGCAGAAAGCTTGCCTTGGAACCAGCGACGCTACGTTTTGTCCCTCTCCTACATATTGTGTGCATCTACTCCCGAGTTTCAAGCCGAATTCTTAGATGAGTACACAGCCGATGGCTTAGTCTCAAAAATGTTTGAAGATGTAGATACTCTACACCGAGTCAAAGAGTATTTAATCAGATTCCGAGTCAAAAAAGAATTAAACGAATCTGATTTAAGAAGCTACATCAAACAATTTTATATCCACTCATCTCAACAAGCGCTCCGGGAAACAGACCAATATTTAGAATCTGCACTGCGTTTCGTATTGAGTACAGAAGAACGGAATAATGTTTTTAACTACATTTTGGGTTTTGAATTTATTAAAATTGTGTTTCAAATGAGTTGGTTGCAACACGAAAGATTAGCCAGACTTCAAAAAAATCAGTCGCAGTTTATTGAAAGCTATATCAAGCCAATTCAACACGCACACAAAATTAATGCCATAATTGTACCGAAAGATGAGAGAATCTTTTTTGCTAGACGCGCTTATTACGTTCAACAGCCTAACATTTCTTACACAAAACTTATCGAGTTAGTCATGGCTACTTTTACTACAGAAATGGTGACTCACTGCGGATTTTCGATCAGCCGCCACTCTCAAGCTATGCGCTTTGACTGCGATTACATTTACGATCCCCAACCAGAAGAAGCAAGATTTCCTACTGACTTGCAATTTATGAATTGACTCTACGCAGTAAAGTGTATGCTCCGCGTAAACCCTAGGTTGCTTTTTCTCTTTACTTTTAGTTTCGCGTTGCGCCCAGGATAGTTTTTGGAGCATCGGACTTCTAGTTTGCAGTTTAAAACCGGTTGTTCAGCCTGACTTTCTCTAAAATAGGACGGCTTTATCAATTGGCCTTACGCTTGCGTTTGTTCAATTTCAAACCAGCTAACTATCACTCCCGCTAACGGAAGAGCCAGAAATATTCCTAAAAGTCCTGTCGCTCTCGCGCCTACTCACAGTGCAAAAAATACGACTACCGGATTGAGGTTAAGCGGATTTTGCTTGAGTCTCGGATGAATAAAGTTATCTTGAAATAGTTGACAGTTGATGGTTGACCTGTGACAGAAAGAAGAGGGAAGAAGGAACAGCGAAGAGGGAAGAATGCAGTGCTTTCTCACTTCTGTCTGTGGTAAGGGTGGGTTCTGTTTACGATAAGTACGATCGCGCTCGCCATTGCCCAATCACACACAAAGGCGATCGCACAAACAGCCTTTGACACCCGAAAACCGCCTCGGAAACTCTTGGCGGTGCCAGTATTTGTCGCTTTGGGTGCCGCAACTAACACACAAACCCTCAAACAAAGCTGGCGCCCAAATACCCGGTTTCAGTCCCAGCCTCCAAAAATTTCAACTCTGCCTTGTGGCAGATAGTACGAACAGCTCAATTTTTGGGATACTAGAAATTAGCACTCAACTTAGCTGAGGAACAAACGTGCTGCTATCAAAAGGCTTTGAAGTAGAAATGTATACCGGCACGCCCGAAGGTGAGGTTGTCGGTCTCTCCGATCGCATAGTCGCCGATCTAGAGGGATTTGTGCGGGAGCCTGATAGTCGCAATGTGGAGTACACGACTGCCCCCCTGTGCAGCTACGATCGCCTGCTGTGCGCCCTAGTCAAGCCGCGAGTCCGGCTGCGCGAGTATCTCAAACAGTTGGGCGACTATACCTTGCTCCCGGGAAGTACCCTGTCTCTCGGTGGGAGCGATCGATTTTACCGATCGGATCCCAACAACCCCTATCACACCTACATCGAGCAAACCTACGGCACCAAAGTCGTCACTGCCAGCATTCACATCAACATCGGCATCTCCGAACCAGAAATGCTGATGCGCGCCATCCGCCTCGCCCGCGTCGAAGCACCGCTATACCTGGCATTGAGCGCTTCTTCCCCGTTCCTCGACGGCGAAGTCACGGGCTATCATTCTACCCGGTGGGGTTTGTTTCCCAAAACTCCCGCGATCGTCCCCCTGTTTGAAAGTCACAAGCATTACATCCAGTGGACTGAAGAACAGCTAGAACTCGGCAGTATGCAAAACGTCCGCCATTTGTGGTCTGCTGTGCGGCCAAATGGCGATCGTCGCCCCTACTGTCTCAACCGCCTCGAATTGAGAATTTGCGATCTTGAAGTCAATCCTCTGGCTTTGTTGGCCATCACTGCCTTGCTAGAAGCTCGTATTTGGCAGATGATGGAAGACCCCGGCTTAGACCCCTTAGCACTCAGCACCTTACCGGCCGCCACCCGCAATCAAGACTTAGTTGCCCTCACCGACGCCAACGAAATTGCTGCATCCCGGAAAAGTTTGGATGCCGAACTCACCCACTGGCAAGACGGCAGAAAGATTTTGGCGCGAGATTGGATTGAGGAAATTTACCAGGAAGTCTGGCCGATCGCCAAAAAACGCGGCTTTAGTTGCTTTCTCTCGCCGCTCAAAAAGATTCTCCGGGAAGGCAACACCGCCCAGCAGTGGTTGAAACTTCACGATCGCGGTTTGGACACCCGCAGTATTATTCTCCAAGGGATTGATGGGATGGCTCACCAGGAATGGGAGCTGGAAGACAATTTGTGCGGTCAGTTAGTCGCTTGAACAGTAGCAGTGCAAAACAAATCAGAATATTTAATCAATGGCAGCCAGCACCTGTTATAAATAAAAGCTATGAATAGTATCTACCTTTGGGTAGATTTCTAAATGTGCCAATAGCTGTATTTTTTGCTTTGATAGCAACTGCCAAGACGTGCTTAATCGCTGAAACCATTGCTATCCTTGGGGCGATGGGGGTTGTCAACTGTCAACTGTCAACTGTCAACTGTCAACTGTCAACTGTCAACTGTCAACTGTTTAAAGCTTCATGCCCCAACTTGTCTTGATTCACCCGCAAATTCCCCCGAATACTGGCAATATCGCCCGCACTTGCGCTGCCACAGGCACTACATTGCATTTAGTCGGCCCGCTGGGGTTTGAAATTAGCGATCGCTACCTGAAAAGGGCCGGCTTAGATTATTGGCCCTATGTCAATCTCCACTGTCACGAAGACTTAGCTGCTTTTGAGATATTTCAGCAGGAGCGAGGAGGGCGAACGATCGGATTCAGCACTGGTGGACGATGCAGTTATACCCAATTCCAATTTCAGCCCAGCGACTGGTTGATGTTTGGCTCAGAAACTGTCGGCATTCCTAAATTGGTCTTGGATGCCTGTGATGCCACAGTTTTTATTCCCATGAGCCAGCCTGGAGTCAGGAGTTTGAATCTCTCTGTCAGCGCCGCTGTAGGTTTATTTGAGGCTAAACGACAGTTGGGCGAACTCGGATAAATCGCGATCGACAGATACATACATATATAGATATTTAATAGCTGTCGGCTACAGCCAACTCTCGTTTTAAATATAAGAAATTTGTATCAAAGCGGTGAAAATCTAGATAGCGGAGATTAATATATTTTATTCATCCAAAAACAGATTGTTATCAGTAATACCAAATTAGTCGCTGCGAGGATGTAGCCACAAAAACAGAGGATTTCAGCGATTTAAGGCGCCAGGGATCGGCTGATTGTGCCTGAAGGCTATTGATATCTAGTGAATATACGGTTGTAGGTTGTCCGGAAATTAGCATAGAGTCGGACAATAGGTGAGAGTCTTAGCCTGTGCGGGAACGGATATTTTATGTATTCGTTCCAACTATTGCGGTGTAAGGCTTGTGGGGTGTAATTGCAGCGGGTTTGACCGAGAATTTTAAAAATTATTACGGTTCGAGCTTGTCTAAATTAAAAAAGCAAGGTAATCTTGCCTAAGCACGATCGCTTTCAACAATCAGAATATTTTTGGTTGTTGATTTAAATTCAGCATCATGCAATCCCTTGAGTGTTTCCAAGGACAGTTAGCGCTTCTCAGTAGGAGGTCGTTTTTTTGAAACGAACATATCCCCAAAAAAATAAGCCTGTTCAGGCTAGTGAAATCGACAGAGACGGTTCTGCGGAACCGTCCAAGCAGACAACGCTCAGCACAGGCAGAGTTCGCTCTCTCGCCACGATCGGGCTGGCAATATCGGTAGGTGCTTCTGGCATCCTGCTGCCGAGAAACGGAGACAGCGCTCGCGCGTCTGAACTCACACCGACAGCAGAATCGACCGTTGAATTAAAGCCTGTATCGACCAACGGGCCCGCTACCACCGGACAAGTTGACGGCTCCTCAGCCGAACAGGCAGGGGTTAAGGTTCAGCAGGGACAAACCCTTTGGGATCTGTCTCGGGACTATGAAATTGAACCGAAGGCACTAGCAACTGCCAACGGCATCAAACCCGATACCGCACTCCAAGCCGGCCAAGAACTTAGAATTCCGGAGGCTCTAGAAGCCTCGCCACAAGAGAACCCTGGCAATACTGCCACAGTCAATCCAGAACAAAAATTAAATCTAACTGGCTCCGAGTCGTTGGATAGTGCAGCCCAGTACGGGCAGCCAACGGCAACGCCAGAGATGGCGACGGTACCGGCACAAAGCTCGATCGACAGCCCGAACGCAGACGGGGCGATCGACAGTTTGAAAAAACAGGAAAACCGCACTACAGCATCAGGTCGGTCCCTGTTGGACTCTGAGGTGGGAGCAAATTCATCTACACCTGCTGTACCGACGGTGGCATCCCCCGAATATGCCACCTCGCCAGCAATTCCTGACCTCAGGGCCACACCTGTAATTCCCAATGCCTCGGTGGGTCAAGCAGCATCGACCGATCGATCGTTGGAGTCCATTGAACAGTCTCTCGCAACACCTAGTTTGCCCTCCGCTGTGGTAGTGTCCCCAGCAGGCAGTAGCGCAGGACCAGCCCAGGGGCTCTACAACGTGCGCCCGGGAGATACGTTAGATGCGATCGCCTCTAATTACCGGGTATCGCCCAAAGAGCTGATCGCCGTCAACAAGCTGGGCAATCCCAACTTGCTGAATGTCAATCAACGGCTGAAAATTCCCAACGTTCGGTCAAATAATCCAGCGGTGCAGGCGGCAGCATCTGATTCTGCCTCTAACTCTACATCTGTCTGGTCGGCGACTTCGGTTCCCGCATCTTTGAACCCCAGTTCGTCTACCTCCGAAATAACCAGTGCTGGCGTTGCAGCACCCGCCCCAAAAGTGGCGGTTGTCTCTCCCTTGGGGAACTTGGAAGGTCTGAACAATATTTCAGCGCCGATGGTTCCCAAAATTAACAGCATTCCGCTAACTCAAGTTTCTCAAACCATTAGCGACAACAGAAAGCTGGAACTTCAAGGCGAACCAACATTTACAGGTGCCGTTGACACCAGCGCCCTGCCCCAGCCAGCAAGTGCAACTGCTAGCAACGTCGCTGTTGCATACCCGCAGCCGATGGGCTTGCAAAATGTTAGCGCCCAGGGTTTAAATCCCGCTCCCACGAACGCTGTAATTGAGTCGAATGCCGAGGATCTACCCACCGCTACCGCTCTCAACCCTTATTCCGAACGTTTGAGAGCAGAAGTTGTCAGACTGCGAGAGGAATATCGCGCCGAGCGCAATTCGATCGGGGCAAATGCGGTTTCCCTGGCTCCAACTGAGGGCCCAGAAGCGAAACTCGCCTCCAACCCGTCTGAAGAACTCCCAAGCGTCAATCCCGACCTCTACACCCCCGAATACGCTGGAGCGGTGCAGAATGAAATCGGCAGACCGCCGTCGAGAGGGTGGTCTCAGGAAGTTCAGAAACAGCAGCAAGAGCGTTTCGATCCCGCTCGTGCAGCCGAACTGCAACCGATCAACCTAACGCCGACCTCTACTCAAGAACGACCGGTGGTAGCAACTGCTCCTTTGGGTTCCGAGGGTTATGACCCCCTGAGCAACCCGTCTTTGGGACGCATGGTTTCTCCAGAACTGCCTCCACTTTCGGGCGCTGATACTTATCTCCCTAACGGCGGCGGCAAACAGCAGTCGGCTAACGGATTGATTTGGCCGGCTAAGGGCGTTCTCACTTCTGGCTACGGCTGGCGCTGGGGACGGATGCACAAGGGAATTGATATTGCAGGGCCGATCGGCACGCCAATTATGGCCGCCGACAGCGGGGTGGTTACCTATGCAGACTGGAACGACGGAGGCTACGGCTATCTGGTGGAAATTACCCATCCAGACGGATCAGAAACGATCTACGCCCACAACAGCCGAATTTTGGTGCAAAAGGGTCAGAAGGTCGAGCGCGGCGAACAGATTTCAGAAATGGGCAGCACCGGCTTCAGTACCGGGCCGCACTTGCACTTTGAAATCCATCCCGCCGGACAGGGTGCTGTCAATCCAATGGCTTTTCTGCCTAACGATACCTCCAGCGCTTCTCGATAACGACTGGTCTGAAGTTATGGGTTTTGAATCATTACCAAAACTCATAACTTAGATCGGAAGGTATGAGAAATTCGGTTGTTGGGAATAGAGACATATTTCCACCTACCGTGCTACGATGGTAAATCGTGAAGTAAGTTTGGCTCAGTGGCGCAGTGGTTAGCGCAGGGGACTCATAAGCCCAAGGTCGCAGGTTCAAATCCCGCCTGAGCCATGATTTAATAGAAAAAATCACGCTCTCTATTTTGAGAGCGTGATTTTTTAGACTTGCCGAGAACATACTTGTAGTCGTTATGAGTATGATATATTTGTAACAGTTCGTAAAAAAGGAAACAAAATCTATGACAAGTGAATGCCTCCGGGTTGGTCAAGCTGCACCCGATTTCGCAGCAACAGCCGTAGTGGATCAGGAATTCAAGACAGTTAAACTGTCAGACTATAAAGGCAAAAAGTATGTAGTCCTGTTCTTCTACCCCTTGGACTTCACCTTTGTGTGCCCAACTGAGATTACAGCATTTAGCGATCGCCATGAGGACTTCAAGAAAATCGATACCGAAATCCTCGGCGTCTCAGTTGACAGCGAATTCTCTCACCTCGCTTGGATACAAACAGACCGCAAATCCGGCGGTGTCGGCGACCTCAACTATCCGTTAGTAGCTGACCTCAAAAAAACCATCAGTTCCGACTACAACGTCCTCGACCCAGAAGCAGGTATTGCCCTCAGAGGTCTGTTCATCATCGACAAAGAAGGCATCATCCAACACTCTACTATCAACAACCTTGCCTTCGGCCGTAACGTAGACGAAACTCTCCGCACTCTGCAAGCTATCCAACACGTCCAGTCTCACCCCGATGAAGTTTGTCCCGCAGGCTGGCAGCCCGGTGACAAAACCATGACACCCGATCCAGTTAAGTCCAAAGTATTCTTTGCTGCTGTCTAACTCGATCGTTTTGAGTTGTAGGGCGGCGCCTGTGAGTGTCCGCCCTCGAAACTTTCGGTGCAATGCCCAATGCCCATTGCCCTATGCCCAATGCCCAATTCCCCATTCCCAAATTAGCAAATATGCTGACTTCTACTGATTTTAGCGGCTTGTTAAATCAGCGGTTTTTCCAAAATTTATTGCCTGTTCCCGCGACTAATGTTCTGAAGCTGGGACAGAGGACACCAGATTTTGAATTGCCGGATATTAATAATGGCAAATTGGTGCGGCTGTCGAACTATCGGGGCGATAAGCCGGTAGTTCTGGCTTTTACGCGGATTTTTACTGAAAAGCAATATTGTCCTTTCTGTTTTCCTCACATTAAAGCTTTGAATGAAAAGTGGGAACAGTTTGCCGATCGCAATATAGAATTATTGATGGTAACAAGCACCGACGATCGCCAAAGCCAAATTGTAGCTAGAGATTTAGGCTTGAAAATGCCTCTGCTCTCCGATCCAGCCGTAAAAGTGTTTCGGGCCTATGAAACCGGTCAAGCTTTGGGTGCTCCTTTGCCGGCTCAGTTTGTTTTGGATGCAGATGGCAAACTCCTATATAAACATTTGTTTTCGTTCATAGACCACAATGCTAGTGTGGAAACTTTGCTGAACTCTCTGCCAAATTAGTGCACAGTTTGTAGCTAGTAGTTGGGTAAGGTGTGTCGCTGTGGAATTTTCGATTTTGGTTGAGATTTTCTGCAAGCGACGCACCTTACGGCAAGATAGAGCGGACTGAAGTCCGCACTACGAACCTTTTTAAAATAGAAAATCAGTGGTGTCTATCGCCCCAGCATTTACCCCAATTAAGGAAGCTAAAACTTGCCCGTTGGATACTAGCTTAATCAAAGTTCGATCGCTATTTTGACTGACATCTAATTGTGGAAAAGTCAAGCTATTGGTGAGGAAAATCAAATCTTTTCCATCCTCAAAATCGACAATTGTATCGATCGCACCATCAGCAGATAGCAATATGGTAAACAGTTTTCTCTAATAGTAACTTACTCTATCCTTTCCTGAGCGGGCACTACCCCGAAATCCTCGATAATCTTTTTAGAACTTCACCTGACGCACCCTACCAGTCGATCGTCCTGTGATAGTTGCGTAATAAGTGTTCTACTGAAATTAATCGGTCAAAAATTGCAATAAAATCCCTCTAAGGTTTGAATACTCAAACCTTTTTGGGTTAAAATATATAGCAATGCACCGCTGACTAAAATGAAGATAACCGATTTCTGTGAACCCAATATAAACAGGTAGATACTACTTAAACGATTTTTTTACAAAAATATATAATATATAAGTAATGACTTTGACAACAAGTATGATTGATGACTAGGTAATAAGAATTATCATGATAATTCCTGGGAAAATATGAGGTTTGTTAGCAGGGCGATCGATCGCTATTGAGGAAAACTGAGGAAAACTGAGGTTTGTTAAATCCCAAATAAATCCGAGGTAGATCGAAGTGATGTCATCACCTCGATCGCGAAGCCCTCGCAGACGATCGCACTTTTAACCCCAACTATCTTAATAAAAATACATAAAACTCCTGCGATCGCCCAATCACTCATCTAGTGATAAATACTCATTGTGCCAATTGTTAGGGCGGAATGTGGAGATGTGCGATCGACTGTAAAGTAGGCTATAGCTGGAATGTAGCTAGTAGCAGTTTAAGCCGATGTCGTCTCCTAAAGGTCGATCGAGCAAAATAGAATTCAGCATCTTAGCCTCGCATCCTGAGTTGTTGACGGGTTTGGATGCGTGGCTGCGGCTAGGCTTGATTTCGCCCGCTGAGGTTGAGCAATTGTGCAGCCAGCATTTAGTCTGCCCGCTGCCCGAGCCCGCTGTGGGCCTTTCTGAAATTGACGATCGCGCCAACTCTCCTATTCCCGAACCACAAGTACCAGCGACATCCACGCAAAAAGCATTACCCAGAACCACAAAAAAGGCTGCCGAGCGCGCAGAAACCGCTCAAACCCCAACTTTTGCCTCTCAAATTTTGCAGTCGCTCATCGCCGAAATTAGCGTCGTGTGGCTGTTGTTTTTAGGAGTGTTCATGGTAGTTGTCTCCTCAGGAGTCTTGGCTGCCAGTCAGTGGGAAAAATTTCCTGCTGCCGGACAATATGGAGTTTTGTTAGCTTATACTTTAACTTTTTGGGCGATCGGCAGTTGGGCAAAAAAACAGCCTAATTTACACTTGACTGCTCAAACTTTGCAAGAAGTTACCCTGTTGCTAGTGCCGATAAATTTTTGGGCGATGGACACCTTTGGATTGTGGAAATATCCTTGGGATTGGGCAGTCGCCATCGTCGCTGCATTTATTTTGACTTGGATAACGCGCGGAATTATTAAAGATCAGTATCAAAGTTTGTGGGGGAAAAATGTAACTACCTCGATCGCCCTAAATCACTTGGGATTGAGTTATTTGCACTGGGGTTGGGGATTTGGAGGGTTTGCCCTAGCTGCGGTTTACTTGGGTACGGTGGGAACTACTGCTGCTACAGTTTATCAAGTTCAGCAACAACGGGTACAATCTATTACACGTGGGGGAAACACTGAAACTTCCGCCGCTGCTTTCAGTTACAGCCGAGATTTTTTGACTTACAAAAAAGCCGCTTTAGTAGCTTATTCCTTGGGAATTTTACTGGGTCGGGCGATATTTGTCAAGGATGTCAACATCCATGAAATGGGCTTAGCCTTGGGAATTTGCGGCGTACTTTTAGCGTGGCTGGATTGGCCGCAATCCCTTGCATTTGGAACTACTAGAAACAATATATCCAACGAGCCAAATCCCGGCAACTTTTTTAACTGGCAATTAGCCGGAGGGGGTTTGTTGGGTTTGGGGTGGCTGGTTTGTTTTCGCGAAATTCCTCTACAGGCGATCGCAATTAGCGCCTTGGCTGTTTGGTTTTTTTATAACCGCTTAGTGCGGTTTTGGCAAAAGTTGGATTTGCTAATGCTTTTCGCCGTGGGACTTCAAAGCATTTGGCTGGTTTGGCGAGTGGTTCCTTTAGGGATTAAAACACAATTTGTTGCATTTTTAACTCAGCTTACCAACTCTGGGCAAACTCCTTGGGCTTTTTGGGGTGTTTTGCTGTTGCCTTATTTAATTTTAACGGTAAGTGCGGCGCAGTGGCTCTACCGATCGCGAAAGTTTCCACTTGCCCATTTTGCCGAAAATCTTGCCCTCGGTTTGGGCAGTGTTTTAACTATTATTAGTGCAGTCAATCCGTTTTGGCGATCGGTCAATTTATTAATTTCTACTGTAACTTTAGGTTGGATCGCTTGGAAATACGTAATTCCAGAGAAGTCCCCACTCGTGGGGATGCCTGTTTCTGCTGTTGATACCAAGGGAAATCCGGCATTTTGGGTTTCGCTGACTCACATTACTGGTTTGTGCGGCTTCACTTCGGCAATTGACTTGTTTTTGCCAAACCAGAGAGACTATGTTTGGGCAGGAATTTTATTGATATTGATGGTGGCTGAATGGGGATTTTTTGTCTGGATGAAATCGGCAAATACCAGAGAAAGTTCTGCTTTCTTTCGCTGGCATCCTGCGTTATTCCAAAGTTCCTGGTATCTGGGATTGGTGTTGGCAGGATTGAGCTTTATCTTGCTGTACAGTAATATGCACTCTCAGTGGGGTTTGATGTGGCTGGCGACTCCTTTGGCTTTGACTGCTGTTGCTACATATAGTGAAACTTCGCACAAACAACTTGCAAGTACCTTAAGTTCGATCGCCCTAATAATCGCACAATTTCTGATTTTTGACTTTCCGGCATACAGGTTAATCAGTTTGGGTTTGGCTGCGCTGTTGATGTTAGTCAATACTTACTATTTAATTGAACTACCAGCCGCTGCAATTGGCGTCGGATTTAGCTTGAGCTTCGTAGCTGCGGTAATTTATCAATTAGGATTTTTGTCTGGTTGGGCTTGGGCAATTGCTGGGGCGATCGCACTTTTGTGTCTCTGGTTGCTTCGCAGTACGATAGTTCGTTATTCTAGCACGTTGCCTGAACCTTCGACCTTAGCTGAAATTTACGATCGAGCTTTGGATGGTTGGGCAATCTTACTCACCAGCTTGCTGTTGACAAACATCACTCTTTATTCCTTGCAACTCTACGATTCACGCACTACCTTGAGTTTACCAGCCTCTACTCAAGTGCTGGCTGCTACTTTGGTAACTGTAGTTGCAATTGTTTTCCGAAGTTTGAGCGAACTTTCACCGCTGGCAATTTATGCCTTGGCTTGGAGTTTGGAGTTGGTGACAGCACTCGGTTTGAGCTTTATTGGACGCAATCTAATTAATTTGGCAGTCGCGAATATTGCCTTGGGCTTATTGACGCAATTGTTAGGCGATTGGTGGCGGCGGCGTAACCCCGACTACCGCCAAATTTTACCCAGCATTCACGTGATACCTCTACTTTACGGGGTGTTGGGCTTGATTTTGCGATCGCGCAGCTTTACCAACAGTACAGGTTTAATCTCGTTAGGTGCCTCTTTAATTGCGATCGGAATTGGTAGGCGGCAGCAAGAATTTAAACCTTTAGTTTATTTGGGATTAATCGGCATATCAGCATCAGCTTACGAATCCCTACTATATCAACTTTCCCAAACACGAGGAGGATCTTTTGGTGACGGCTTAATTGTGCTAGCAACTCTCGGCACAACTTTAACATACATCTATCGGATTTTATCTCCTTGGCTGAGCAGCTATTTACGTTTAACCAATGCCGAGGTAAAAATATTTGCTCACCTGCACTGGGCTTTGAGCAGCTTACTCCTGATTTTAGCTTCAACCTACGATATTAAATCCGGGCTAAATTTAGGATTAGTCACTGGCGCTCTATTAGTACAATACGCCTTCTTGCAAGGGCGAAACAATCTCGATCGCCAATGGGCAGAAATTTGGATTTACTTAGGATGGGTAGAAGCCTTTGGCATCCGGCTTTACTGGATCAATACACCTTTAGTTAAGTACATTTCCGGGCCACTAGGGCCGTGGAAAGTTGCGATCGCTTCTCTATTTGCCTATTTCATTTACATCTTACCTTGGGAGCGCTGGGGTTTGTCAAAAAATCCCTGGAAGATAATCGCTTCTGTGATTCCAATCATCATGATTGTCGAAAGCCCCGCCAAGTTTTATCCGATTAGCTTCCTCATAGCTGCCGCCTTCTATGTTTTCCTAGCTTGGGAAAAGCGCGAAGTCCGTTTTACCTACGTGAGTGTAGCGATAATTGACTGGGTATTGCTGCGCTGGTTTGGACAAATCGGATTGACTCAACCCGAATACTACTTTACTCCTTTAGGGCTTTCTTTCCTTTATGTTGCTCAGTACGATCGCGCTTTGCAACTCCCAGCCCAAAAAACCCTCCGCCACAACCTGCGAATGCTAGCCACCGCGATGATTTGCGGGATACCTCTTTTAACTCAACACAACCACGGTTTAGTTGCAGGATTTTTTAGCTTGGTGGCGATTGCAGCCGGTTTAGCATTGCGAGTGCGAGCGTTTTTGTTTGTGGGGACAGCAATTTTCTTAATCAACGTTTTCTATCAGTTGGTAGTGCTAATTTTTGACTATCCCCTGATTAAATGGGCAATTGGCTTAGCTTTTGGGATTGTGTTTATCTGGATTGCTGCTACTTTTGAGACACGGCGCGATCGCATTTCGGCTTTCGTGCAGCATTGGGTTGTACAATTGCAATCTTGGGATTGAGTTTTCCGCAATAGACTTCTTCCTTTTAGTCCCTCCCTCATATCTGCGTTAATCTGCGTTAATCTGCATGACATCTGCGGTTGCTCTATTCAAATCAAATTTTGTTGCGCCCCAAGAGCAGGCCTACCAAAACTATAATTTTTTGCTATAAAATGTAAAAAAAACGCCCTTTTTTTTCGGGTCAAAAGCTTGACATCCCCGGCTTAAAAAGGTATTATATGATAATGGAAGTGGTGGCAATTTTCAAATTTAAGCACATATTTCCATTATGATACAAATATACCTTAAAAATCCACATTAAGTCAATAGGTAAAAACTACTTTTTTAGCGCCGCGATTTAAGAGCCTAACTTAACCAGAATCAGCAAACAATTATAGGAAAAGATGGGCCGAAGCCCACCATAAAGCAGCGCTGTTAATGTTTAATCTCACTCGGGCTCGCAAGGGCGATCGAACATAATTTCAAAAATTCCCGATCGCACAAACCGACGCAAAGCCCTTAAATGGTCATCTGCATCTTGGCGGTTGCAGAAACGCGCAACCGTGTGATTTCGAGCATCCGACAAAACTCGCACAATCACCCAAGGTTTAGCATAATCCTGCCTGAAGAGATCGGACGTTTTCGTAACTTGCAGATTATCTTCCGGCTGTACAGTTACTTGCAGATTTGGAGAATATTCGGCAATTATCTGGGCACCTGCTTTTCGGAGAATGTCGAGATAACTGGCGATGAGGCTGCCTGTGAGGTTGGCCGCCAACTGTTCGATGAGATGGCCCGCTAAGCTTTTGACCTCTTTTTCCTGCAACAGCATCCGCTGCGCGTCGAAATCCGCGTCAGAGTAGCTGCGGATGCAGGATAGGAGTTGCGTGATGCCGAATTCCTCCAAAGCCTGTTGATAGCCGCGAGAAAATTCGCTCTCGTCGCTGGAACGTTTTATCATGGTAATAGCTCTCTTTGATTTTTAGAGCCACAAGCCAGCGACGAACTTTCTCAGGGCACGCGCTGGCTTTTGACTTTTCCGAGTATAGCGCATTATGCTGCATATTTACAGCACAATGCTGTAAATTAGACAAAATACTGTAAATACATCACACTGACGATCGACTTAGACAAGAAAAAATAACCTCTAATGACGAAACGCCTATCAACCTCCATCGCAGATGGAATTTACGATCAACTTCAAGATTGGGCAAACGAGGAACGCCGTTCAATTAGCGGCTTAGCAGCATTCCTGTTAGAAAAAGCTGTTAGAGAACATCAAGAAAAGATCCAAAAACAGCCACCGCCGTCTAATCAAAACCAGAATCCACAATAAGCTTGGTGCGAAATCATCGGCGATACACTTAAAATTGAGAAAAACTGAATCTTTAATGACCAAACGCCTATCAACATATTTAGCAGACGGAATTTATACTCGCCTTGAGGAATGGGCAAAGCAAGAAGGGCGATCGACTAGCAATTTGGCAGCATTCCTGTTAGAGAAAGCTCTTGTAGACCATGAGGAGAAACTGCTAAAACAGCAGTCTTTGTCTGACGAAAAGCAGGGGCGACATTTAACAGTTGACAGTTGACAGTTGACAGTTGACAGTTTGAGATCGACCTCTACCTAGAAGTCTGAGGATTGAAACAGTGAATAATTTTGGTTTATTTCCCCCCTCGAAGGATGAGGTTTTAAACCCATTCTTCTGGGTAAAGTTTGTGCGATCGCCCGCAATCGACTACGATCGGCTCAAACAAAAACTAATTCTCCAATGAATCAAGGTTTAACCACCTATTTAGCAGAAGGAATCTATGACATCCTGATACGACAAGGACAAATGGAAAAATGACCCTTACTTTCGATCGAGCTAATTATAGCCATTTGCTGGCAGAGGTTGCTCCACGGGCGATCGAAACCGAGGAAGAATACGATCGCCTCCTAGCAGTCGCCCAGAGGCTGACGTTCGCCAAAAACCGCACTCCCGAAGAAAAAGCTTTACACAAGTTATTGGTAACTTTAATTGAAGTTTACGAGGAGCAAAACTATGCGATCGACAAATCCGAGCCTCACGAGATTTTGCAACACATCATGGAAGCCAGCGGCACCCGTCAAGCTGACTTAGTTGGCATTATTGGATCGAGTGGTGTAGTTTCTGAGGTTGTCAATGGCAAGCGGGCAATTAGCAAGGCACAAGCTAAGGCACTCGGCGATTATTTTAAAGTTTCGGCTAGTTTGTTCATTTAATCAAGATTAATGCCAAAAAATGCGATTTAGTTCGTAGTGCGGACTTCAGTCCGCTTTCATTTTGCGGACTGAAGTCCGCACTACAAACTGCACTACGAACTGGTATTTTTAAATTAAAAACCCGGTTCCTCCAAGAAACCGGGTTTTTAATTAGACGTTATTTATCTGTTGGTCGATCGCACTTAATGGCTTAAGGCGAATTCCGGCAATCTCGGTTCAGATTCGCCACCGGGCAACACCTTAACCACACCGTTTTCATCCACATCTACGATCGCACTTTGGCCGTCTTTCAGCTTCCCAGACAGCATTTCCTCAGCCAGTACATCCTCCAACAACCGCATGATGGCGCGGCGCAAAGGTCGAGCACCGTAGCTGGGATTGTAGCCTTCTTTAACTAACAAATCCTTGAACTTGTCTGTCACCGACAAAGTGATACCCTGTTCGGTTAAGCGATTGAAAATTTCCTGCAACAAGATGTCAGCAATCTGCTTAATTTCTGCCTTGTTCAACTGGCGGAAGACGATAATCTCATCCAAGCGGTTGATAAATTCTGGACGGAAGAACTGTTTCAATTCTTCGTTTACCAAGCTGCGAACGCGGTTGTACTGACCGTCTGCGGCACTTTCAGCAAACTCGAAACCTAAACCGCCGCCACCTTTTTCAATGACTCGCGAACCGATGTTTGATGTCATGATCAGCAGCGTATTCTTGAAGTCTACTGTGCGACCTTTGGCATCAGTTAAACGACCGTCTTCCAAGATTTGCAACATCATGTTGAAGACATCCGGGTGAGCTTTTTCGATTTCGTCGAACAAGACTACCGTATAAGGACGGCGCCGCACTGCTTCTGTTAGTTGGCCGCCTTCGTCGTAGCCAACGTAACCGGGAGGCGAACCGATGAGTTTAGAAACAGTGTGGCGTTCCATAAACTCGGACATATCTAACCGAATCATCGCTTCTTCGGAACCGAAGAAATATGTTGCTAAGGCTTTTGTCAGTTCGGTTTTGCCGACGCCTGTGGGGCCGGAAAAGATGAAACTGGCGATCGGGCGATTGGGATTTTTCAAGCCAACCCGCGCGCGGCGGATCGCCCGAGAAACTGCGCTGACAGCTTCTTCTTGACCGATCAAGCGCTGGTGCAGCGTGTCTTCCATGTGCAGCAGCAATTCCGATTCCGATTCTGTCAGCTTGCTAACCGGTACTCCCGTCCAATTTGCCACGATGTGGGCGATGTCTTCTTCGGTGACGATGGGAGAGATTCTGACTTGGCTTTTGTTGATCGTAGCTTCGGCGATTTGGGCTTCGATTTCTAATTCGCGATCGCGCAATTTACCAGCTTTGTCGAAGTCTTGTTCGCGCACAGCAGCATCTTTTTCTTTACTGACGGACGGAAGTTGTTTTTTGAGTTCTTTAACTTCGGGCGGGGTTTGCGAGTTCAGCACGTGCACGCGAGAACCTGCTTCGTCAATTAAGTCGATCGCCTTGTCTGGCAAAAATCGATCGTTAATGTACCTGTCAGACAGTGTAGCCGCTGCTTCTAAAGCTGCATCGGAAATTGTCAGTCGGTGGTGCTGTTCGTAGGCCGATCGCAAACCGTACAATATTTCTATTGTTTCAGCCACACTCGGTTCTCCAACTTTAATCGGTTGGAAACGGCGTTCTAGGGCTGCATCGCGCTCGATGTGCTTGCGGTATTCGTCCAACGTAGTCGCGCCGACACACTGCAATTCGCCTCGGGCGAGGGCTGGTTTGAGCATATTGGAAGCATCCATGCTACCTTGGATTGCGCCTGCACCAACTAAGGTATGAATCTCATCGATTACCAGAATGATATTGCCGGCCGCGCGAATTTCCGCCATGATTTTCGTCAGCCGTTCCTCAAATTCGCCTCGGAATTTTGTACCAGCAATCAGCGAACCCATATCGAGGCTGATTACTTGTTTGTCTTCTAAAATTTCCGGGACGTTTCTGTTAACAATCCGCTGGGCGAGGCCTTCGGCGAGGGCTGTTTTGCCGACTCCGGGTTCGCCTACTAACACTGGATTGTTCTTCGTGCGGCGCCCCAACACTTGGATCACGCGCTCGATTTCATTTTCGCGACCCACGACTGGATCGAGTTTGCCGGCGGCTGCTAACTTAGTTAAGTTAGTGCCGAATTCTTCTAAAGTTGGGATTTTGCGATCGCCACCGCTATCTCCTCGGCCTCCGGGGATTGCCGCGACTTCTCCCACGGCACGAATGACTTGCGTGCGGACTCTCTGGCGATCGATTCCCAGGTTTTGCAGCACCTTCGCCGCCACACCTTCATCGTCTTGAATCAAGCCCAGCAGAATGTGCTCGGTGCCGATGTAATTGTGGCCTAACTGCCGCGCTTCATTCAGCGCCGTCTCAAAAATGCGCTTGACGCGGGGTGTAAACGGAATTTCTGGCGGGAGAAACCCGGAACCTCTACCGATGATATTTTCGATTTCATTGCGCGCCTCTTTCAAGTTGAGGCCCATATCCAGTAATACTTTTGCAGCGATGCCAGTGCCTTCGCCGACGAGTCCGAGAAGGATTTGCTCGGTGCCTACAAAATTGTGACCGAGGCGCCGCGCTTCCTCTTGGGCTAGCATTATTGCTTTAATGGCTTGTTCTGTAAAGCGTTCAAACATATTTTTTCCTTCCTACTGTCTTGGCGAGGGCTGTATCGCTGCTGGTGAGGAGCGATTTGAAATACTACACAAATTATATATGTAAATTTTTGTGTATTTCCTTCTTTAACAATGTATCGCTAGTAATTAGGGGCGGACAGTGGGGAGAGCCGAATAGCAGGGGTGTGGTTGCCGTCTCGCAGTACGCTCTACAATACGAGCTACAAGTGGCAATGCAAATTAAGGCTAATAATGTTGGATCTCACTTTACTTGGCGGCTGCCACTGTGTCAAGCATTTTCTCAAATTGGCAAGCGAAAGTGCCTCGGGGGGCAATCGGGGAATGCTTTTGTTTCAAATCACCCGCCTTGAGCCAAAGTATTGCACCCTAAAGTAAGTAATTTTATTTTAACAGATCGAGGGACTGCTCCGGGCGGGCGATCGCGATCGGCCAAATCGACAGCGTTTTTAAATTGCTATTAGTCGCCTACTTGCCCAATAAATTAGGAGGGCTTGAGACTCAGAATTTTTTGCAAGAATTTTGCCTTTTAACTTATAACACTTTCCTGATTTTACCGGAAAGAATTGGTTAAAAGCCCCAACCCTTTGAGAGAGAAATTAAAATCAGACTATTAATTACTCCAATCCTCGGACTTAAGGGTAGACGTAGCTCTCGAACTGTCAACTGTCAACTGTCAACTGTCAACTGTCAACTGTTTAAAGCCATTGTGCAAGCAACTGTTCAATAACTTTCACAAAGCCGATCGCAATTTGAATCAACGGCCAACCCACCAGACAAATTAACGCCGCCCAGCGAGTTTGAATATCCAAACCTTGGCGAACCGCCACAATTACAGCCAGCAAACTCCACACAGCTAATATCCGCTCAATGCCTTCTCCCAGCAACGGAATCAACGTTAAAAAATTCAGCACTTGGGGGGCGTAGGCAAATCCGATCGGCACCAGCAACTCCCCATAAGTTACGTGACCCGGTTTCAGCCAGTCCCCGATTTTCGAGATAGTGAAACTCCAAAAATAATAACCACCCACGACTGCCAAACCATCTATCCAAAGTGCTAAGAATAACACAGATAGTTCAGTTCGATTGATTAACAAAATAACAGCATTGCCCAAGACACGAGACACCGCTGCTAAAATTACAATTGTTAAAGCTATCCGCTTAGTTTTGCCAGTGTAGGGAGTTTTTTCATAAAAATTGCCGTTCAAAGAAAGTGCGTTCCAAAGCGTTGCCCGCAAACCTGTAATTGAATCTTCTCCCTTCACCTTTAATCCCTGCTCCTCTAGATAGTTGACAAGTTGGATAAAATAAGCTCTAATACAGCAGAATCACCGAAGAAGCAGGGCAATTTTATTGTCGCCAGACAAATTAGGTACGTAGTTGCGCTTCAGCGCTCTTTATCATATTAGGAAAGGGAGCATCTCATTTTCACAATAAGGATGTTTTTATACAGTGCGAGCTTAAGATCTCGCGTGCTTTATACAGTGCGATCGGGGACAGCACTACAAATACAAAACTGAGATGCACCCTTAGGAAAGAGCGCTGAAGCGCAACTACGTACCTTGGCCCAAGCGCGATCGGAATATGTGCAACGACCCATTAAATTGGTATAACAGGCATTCTACCAGATTTTATTAAATGCTAAGATTCATTTTGCAGATACTTGCGTGGCTGCGCGGGGGAAGTTTAAATTTGTTGAGCATTGCAGGTGTAATCCTGATAATTTGGGGCATTCTTTCGCCGATCGGAACTGTGATCTGGTGGCTGGGTCAAAGTGCCGAAACTTTGGGTATCAAGAAAAATCCGCCGGGGATATTGCCCTCAAACAACGGGAATCTAGAAGCGCGCAAGTCTTCGCCGATCAATTGTTATATCATCTTTTTACCGGGAGTTGGCGATTTTTCGGGGAACGAATTAACACCGGGAGAAGAGTTTTTTCTCAAGCGTTTAGTTAAAAATCACCCGCAGTGCGTAGCAGTGGGCGATATTTTTCCTTATTCAGCTTCTAACAAAAGTTTGGGAGGAGAGCGGTTGCTAGCTCCTTTTTGGCGGTTTGCAGAACAGGAAAAAATCGGGCCGATTGCGGGAGACATATTCATCAAAATTCGCAATCTCTGGAGGTTTGCAATTTCTCTAGATTATCGCTACGGTTTTGCATACAATCAGGGAATTGCTAATGCAATTATCGATCGCATGAATGCTAAATCTCCGATTGCAGCTAATCCTCAAAAACCTTTGCAAGTTATTTTAATTGGCACTAGCGGGGGCGCACAAGTTGCTTTAGGTGCTACTCGTTATCTTAAAGAATGGCTGAATGCAGAAATTACAGTTGTTTCGGTTGGGGGCGTGTTTTCGGGAGAAAATGGTTTTGCAGAAGCCGATCGGATTTTTCATTTTCGTGGCACTCGCGATACAATTGAGGATATTGGTGGCATCGTTTTTCCCACTCGCTGGTACTGGTACGCGACTTCACCTTTCAATCAAGCGCGTTCGCAAGGCCGCCATGCAGAAGCTGTCAGCGGCCCTCACAAGCACGACGGCGATGATGGATATTTTGGGGAAAATGTGGCGGGGAACGGTCAAAAGTATGTAGATATCACGCTGGAAAAGATTAATCAATTACCTGTTTGGTCTGAGGGCGCGGTCAAAAGAGAGGACTGAAGTCCTCACTACGAACCTATAATTAGATTCGTAGTGAAGACTTTAGTCCTTCTTAATTCCTAAAGATTAGACTTAAATTGTAAAAACAATTAGGTTCGTAGTGAGGACTTTAGTCCTTCTTAATTCCTAAAGATTAGACTTAAATTGTAAAAACAATTAGGTTCGTAGTGAGGACTTTAGTCCTTCTTAATTCCTAAAGATTAGACTTAAATTGTAAAAA
>NZ_JAAFKG010000006.1:97155-164859 GCF_013299185.1 Microcoleus sp. bin48.metabat.b7b8b9.023
AATTAGGTTCGTAGTGAGGACTTTAGTCCTTCTTAATTCCTAAAGATTAGACTTAAATTGTAAAAATAATTAGGTTCGTAGTGAGGACTTTAGTCCTTCTTAATTCCTAAAGATTAGACTTAAATTGTAAAAATAATTAGGTTCGTAGTGAGGACTTTAGTCCTTCTTAATTCCTAAAGATTAGACTTAAATTGTAAAAACAATTAGGTTCGTAGTGAGGACTTTAGTCCTTCTTAATTCCTAAAGATTAGACTTAAATTGTAAAAATAATTAGGTTCGTAGTGAGGACTTTAGTCCTTCTTAATTCCTAAAGATTAGACTTAAATTGTAAAAATAATTAGGTTCGTAGTGAGGACTTTAGTCCTAAATTTTGATTAAAAAGACTTTTGCAATCTTGTCTATTAATCAAGAGAGGACTGAAGTCCTCACTACGAACCTATTTTATTAGAGTCGATATACTGAACATCATCTCAATCGATAACATATACCTTTTTCAAATTGCACCAGCTCAAAAGCAGGGTCAAGATTTACAGTTGTTTCTCCTCCCCCTAGGAATAAGTAGCCCTTGGGACGCAACACCCGCCGCACTCTTGCTAAAATCGATTGTTTGGTCTGAACATCAAAATATATTAAGACGTTTCGCAGAAAAATAATGTCCATTTGAGGCATCGATCCAAAGGGTTCTGTCAAGTTAATCTGGCGAAATTCGATCGCCTTGCGGAGGTCTTCTTTAATCTGCCATTCCTTGCCACACTGCTGGAAGTATTTGTGTAACAATGCTGTTGGCAAACCCCGTACTACTTCGTGCTGCGCGTAGCATCCAGAATTTGCTCGCTTCAGCATGGCTGTAGAAATGTCGCTACCAAGTATTTGTACTTGATTTCTCGCTAACTGCGGAAAGTATTCGCGCAGCAGCATCGCAATACTGTAGGGTTCTTGACCGCTGGAACAAGCAGCACACCAAATATTCAAAGTGCGCTCGCCCTGGATCTGTTTTAACAATTCTGGCAATACTGATGTTTTTAATATCTCGAAGGGGTTGATATCTCGGAAAAAAAATGTCTCGTTGGTCATCATTGCTTCGACTGTCGATTCGTAAAGTTGGTTAAAACGTTGTTGTTTGATTTGTTTTAACTCTGCAACTAATCCGCTGATGGAGTTTGCTCCGGCTTCTTTAGCTACCATCCCTAAGCGCGATTCAACGAGGTACATTTTCTCTTCGGATAGGAATACGCCTGTGCGATCGTATACAAGTTTTCGGATGTAATCAAAATCTGCAATAGTTATCGGCATGGTAATTGAAGGAAGAAGGAAGAGTTGACAGTTGGCAGTTGACAGTTGGCAGTTGACAGTTGATAGTTGATAGTTGATAGTTGATAGTTAACAGAAGGAAGAGGGAAAAACAGTTATTCGTGTATCCCTGGCTAATGACTACTGTTAGCGAGAACTTAAGCTCGCACTAATGACTAAGGTTCGCGAGCAGAGACTAATAACTAATGACTACTAACTAATGACTAATGACTAATGACTAATGACTAATGACTAATGACTGCTGACTACTGACTGCTAAAATCTACAACTTTATCAACATCTAAAAATAGTAACAACTGCCCTTGTAGCTTGTACGCTCCTCGAATTAGCGGGCGTATTTTGCTGGTAAAAGTATCTGGAGGAGTTTCAAAATCAGCTTGAGATACTTCTAGGACATCTCCAATATCGTCAACTAACCAACTGACTGTTTCATCGCCAGTTCTCACTATCACATTTAAAGGCAATTGTTCCACAGGCCGATCGCACAAATCCAACCGCCTCCGCAAATCAATCGCCGTGACAATTTGTCCCCTCAAGTTTATCAATCCGCCGACTACTGCGGGCGCTAGTGGCACTCGCGTCATCTCCTGATAGCGGATGATTTCTTGAACTTTCTCAACCTCTATGCCAAAAAATAAGCTGTCAACGAAAAACGTACAAAGTAGAGTTTCTTCAGGCATTGTTTAATTATTCCTTTAATAGCCCGAGCTGGTGCTTGCTAACATCTGCTCGACTCCGAATAAATTGTTGTTAATTACTGCATCAACATCGAGGATTTCGGTAACTTGACCCTGAATTACAGCACAATATGAAATTCCTGCTTGAGTAGCTGCACCTTTAATGTCGATCGCCTGTTCTACAATATCCAGGATGCGATCGACTACCAGACCGACTTGGTGTTCTGAGCCGATCGACACTACGACTAACGGCAGTTTATCATCTGCTGCGCGCGATCGCCCGTCCAGACCGTTGGGCCCCCAATCAGCCGACTCACTGCCGCTACCAAACACCGCCGTCAAATAAATCACCGGCATAATTTGGTTGCGGTACTGCACCACATTCTGCTTCCCGACTCGCTCCAAAAGATGGCGGGGAAACTCTTCTAAGCGACAAACTCGCGATAGGTGAATCGCCATCCGCCGAAAGTCTGGGCCCTGAAATACTAGCAACTGTTGTGGAGGTTCTGAAGATTCCCGGCGGCTGTTTTCGTCAGCTAAAATCGCCTTTTCCTGAGCCTCCGTCATGTGGGTTTTCTGAGCAATCCCGTGCACATCCAAAATCAAAGCAACTTTACCGTCGCCCATAATAGTTGCTCCGGCAAAACAAGCTAGAGATTTTAGTTGTTTTCCTAAAGGCTTAACCACAATTTCTTGCGTGTCGTTGATGGCATCTACCACCAACCCAAAAGGTTTGTCTGTCGCTTGCACTACTACAATATTCAAAGCCTCATCTCTGTCGAATTGCGATTTTTTGCTGTTTTCTACAATTCCTGTTTCTAACTGCAATTCCCGGTTCAAATAAATCAGCGGCAGCAGTCGCCCCCGCAACCTATATACTGGGGTTCCGTGAAACATTTCGATTTTTTTTATTTGTTCTCCTTCCAAGCGCATCAGTTCTAGCAAATTGACTTGAGGAATTGCGTAGCGATCGCCTCCGGTAGTAATAATTAATGTCGGAATAATCGCCAGAGTTAAAGGAATTTTTAACTTAAAAGTTGTGCCTTTACCGACTTGACTTTGAACGTCGATCGTGCCGCTAATTTTTTCTATATGTGTTTGCACAACGTCCATCCCCACTCCCCTACCGGAGATATTGGTGATTTTTTCGGCGGTTGAGAAACTGGGCATGAAAATTAAATTTAGGGCTTCGCGATCGCTCAGTTTAGCTGCATCAATAGCAGAAAACATTCCTTTTTGCACTGCCTTACTTTTAATCCGATCTGGATCGATTCCCCCGCCGTCATCGGAGATTTCTATGTTTACCTGACCGCTTTCGTGATAGGCTCGCAGTAGCAGTTTACCGAAGGCGGGCTTGCCTTTGGCGACTCGCACTTCTGATGTTTCAATGCCGTGATCGAGGCAGTTACGGACTAAGTGAGTTAGCGGATTGGCGATCGCCTCAATTAAGGTTTTGTCTAATTCTGTTTCTTCGCCTTCCATTTCTAACTGTACTTGTTTGCCCAAGGCGAATGCTGTGTCGCGCACTACCCGGGGGAATTTGTTCCAGATAGTGCGAATTGGCTGCATTCTGGTCTTCATTACTCCTTCTTGCAGTTCGGAAGTAACTAAGTTTAAGCGGCTGGATACTGATTTTAATGTATCGTCATTTTGGGTGTTTGCTGTTTGGGTATTGGCAAATTCTAAGATTTGGTTGCGGCACAAAACGAGTTCGCCTACTAAGTTCATTAGTTTGTCCAGCAAGCCGACATCTACTCGGATTGCAGTATCGGAAATTTTGAATTTGTCACCCTCGGTATCCGCAGCATTTACCTGTTGGCTGGTAGTATTGGTAGCAGAGGGAATTAGCAATTGCTCGATCGACAATAAAGCATCTGCATACAAATGTTCTCGTGTCAACTCTGACTTTTCCGGTTCCTCGATCGCAACTTCTGGAGTTACTGAGTTGGATTGGGCGATCGCACTCGGTGACAATTCAGATGCAGTACCGCCGGATTCTTGGAGTTGCAAAAGTCGATCGAGCAATGCGGTGTGGGCGATAGGGCTTTCTTCTCCCGTCTTTTCCAGGGCTTCCATGTGCGATCGTACCGCGTCGATTGTCTCCAGCAAAGCGCTAGTAATATCGGGAGTCATCGTCAAAGTGCGATCGCGCAAGAGGCTGAGCAAATTTTCTCCTGCGTGCGCCACAGACTCCAGTTTTTCCACCCCCAAAAAACCGCTATTGCCTTTAATCGTGTGCAAACCGCGGTAAATCCGATTCATCACCTCTCTATCGGCATCATTTTTTTCTAAAGCTACTAAATCCTCCTCAATTTGGTTTAGGTATTCGTAGCCTTCAATCAGAAATTCCTTTACATCTTCATCAATTTCCATCGAGCCAGTTCCTTGTTCATCGGTTTGACGCTGGATTAAAATAGGGTGCATCTGGTTTTGGCAAATATATCCGTAGGGGCGAAGCATGACCGCAGTCAATATGAGATGATAACTAATAACTTATATGCGGTCATGCTTCGCCCTCTTCAAAAACCAAATGCACCCTTAAAATAAATTATCGAATAGTTAAAAACTGTAGTGCGCCCCAGTCAGTGGATTTTAGATTTTAGATTTTAGATGGACTCCTCTAGATCGATCTGGGAGCTTGAACTATTGTCTAAAATTTTGAGTTCGACCCTCGTGAGTGTACGTGGCACGGTAGCCGTTATTGGGCGGGATCAGCTTTATTCGCGATCGTGCGATCGTAGCTAAATCATTGCCAACTTGACCTCACAAGTATACTATATCTATACGAATTAGCAAAAATTATTAACATCGCAGCCCCGCAGTCGTGTTTTTGAACTCTGGCAACAAAAAATCTGTATCAGGGTTTACCGCACCAACTGCCAAGGAAAATGCACGACTTACACACTCTTAGCGCGCTCAAACCCCGTTTCTTCCTAAATGCCTGTCCCCAAACCTCTTATTTATCGTATAAACCGGGTTTATTTAGCCAGCGATCGGATAGAAGCTGGCAGAATAAATGAATATAATTTTTCTGGATTGTTACCTCCCAAGCTTTTTTTTGATAACTTCTGAAGTATACATAAATTTCGTCACTTTTCCACCTACAGAAAATGCTAGAACAAATAGAACAAGCGCAACAAAGATTCAACGTCCTCGATCGCGTTCCCATCGGATTGTGCGTGATCGCTCGCGATTTTACCGTGCTGTTTTGGAACCGGACACTAGAGCAGTGGACAAAGCTGCTCAAAAAAGAAATAATCGGAACTAACCTAAAAACTCACTTTCCCCAACTCGAAGAACCTAAATATCAAACTCGCTTAAAACAAGTATTTAACAATGGCTTGCCTACCGTATTTTCTCCGCAACTACACCAGTCCCTGATTTCATCAAATTTACCCAACGGCAAACCGAGAATTCACAACACAAACGTCACTCCCATACCAGCCATCAAAGGAGAAGGTTTTTATGCTTTAATCGCGGTTCAAGATGTTTCCGAAGTAACGCAGCGCATCCAAACCTATCAGCAAGAAATTAAACACCGATTAGTAATAGAAGAAGAACTTAAACGCGCCACAACTGACGCCGAAGCTGCCAACCGAGCCAAAAGTGAATTTTTGGCAATGATGAGCCACGAAATCCGCACGCCGATGAACGGAGTCATCGGCATGACTGAGCTGTTGCTAGATACGCAACTTTCGCCAAACCAGCGCAATTTTGTGAATACAATTCGTACCAGCGGCGATTCTTTGCTGGCAATTATTAACGACATTCTCGACTTTTCTAAGATAGAAGCAGGCAAGCTGGATTTAGAACAAGAACCGTTTAATCTCAGAAACTGTGTCGAAGAAGCTTTAGATTTAGTCGCGATGAAAGCTGCGGAAAAACAGCTAGACTTAGCTTGCGAATTGGATGCCAGTGTTCCCGCCTTCCTGTACGGAGATGTCACCAGACTTCGCCAAATATTGATAAATTTGCTCGGCAATGCTACCAAATTTACCGAAGCAGGTGAAGTGGTAGTTAAAGTAACAGCAAAACCCATTGCTGATACTGCTGTAGAAGTTACGCAAACTAACTCAATTTCTCAGGTAAACATTAGGCTCGATAGCGAAGAATCCAGTCAAAAACCTGCTTTAAATTCTTCTGTATCAGATTCGGATGCTGCCGATTCTAAATCTCTAGAACCATCAGAAATTAGTAACTACGAAATTCAATTTATTGTGAGGGATACAGGCATCGGAATTTCGCCCGATCGCAAAAACATACTATTTAGAGCCTTCAGTCAAGTTGACAGTTCCACAACTCGCAAATATGGCGGTACTGGCTTGGGCTTAGCCATCAGCAAACGCCTCAGCGAAATCATGGGCGGCACTATGTGGGTAGAAAGCGAAATCGGCAAAGGTTCTAAATTTTCTTTTAGCATCAAAGCTCAGCCAGCACCGGCTAATGAAGAAATATTAAACCTGAATGTACCCCAGCCTCAACTAGCAGGTTTGCGACTGCTGCTAGTTGACGACAATCCCACAAACCGCAAAATTCTTACCCTGCAAGCTATGTCTTGGGGAATGGTTGTCCGCGCAGCAAAATCTGGCGCGCAAGCGCTGAAAGTGCTGCAATATGAAACTATGTTTGACATAGCGATTCTAGACTTTCATATGCCAGAAATGGACGGCATTACTTTAGCTGAAAAAATTCGAGAATTTCCTCAAGGTAAAAATTTACCTTTAATGATTTTGAGTTCTGGGGGGAGGCCATCTCGCCGCGAAGTTCAAGGGCGAGTTGAATTCGCAGCTTTTGTATACAAACCAATTAAGCAAGCACAGCTCCATGAAGTTTTGCTTCGCATCTTGGGCGGGGAATGCAGCACAATTCAACCGTGTTTTTCGCAGCCTCAATTTAATTCACAATTAGCCGAAACACTGCCTTTGAAAATGCTGTTGGTAGACGATGTAGAACTCAATCAAATGGTAGCAGGGCAGATGTTGCAGAAGTTAGGTTACAGTGCAGATTTTGCCAGCAGCGGACAAGCAGCTTTGGATGCTTTGGAGCGTTCGGAATACGATATTGTGTTTATGGATATGCAGATGCCAGAAATGGACGGTTTGGAAACTACTCGCCTGATCCGCCAGCGATTTTCGGGAAATTTAATATTAGAAAATTCTGCTCCAGAATCTGGATTTTCTGCAACAGACGAGCCATCTCCCAATCCAAAATCGACTTCTCCTTGGATTGTGGCGATGACGGCTAATGCGATGCAGGGCGATCGCGAACTTTGTTTAGATGCTGGCATGAATGATTATATCAGTAAGCCGGTGCGAGTCCAGGCCATAGTTCAGGCGATCGCGCAGTACGATCGACAAACCGGGCGATCCAAATCCTATTCAGAGCTTAACAATTGGCAGACTCAGCCGACAGACTCTACTTCCCAAGCTCAGCCTGGAAACGAAATCAAAAATGTTGCACCCGCAGTTGATGAAACTGCGTTGGAAGAGTTAAAGCATTTAATCGCCCGCGCAGGTGTTTTGATTTCACAAATTGAAGCTGGAAGTCAATCGGGAGTCGCAAATCTTCCTCCTAATTCTGGGGAAATTGTAGCGGGTACTAATAACATTAAATTTCCGACTTTACCTGCTGTGACATATCCCAACTTAGAGGCAGAAAACTCCCCAACTTTACAGCCAGCAGCACCGCAAAATTTTCTACCGGAAACAGCACAATCGGAAATAGAATTGCCGCCTCTTGACAGTCAAACTTTTGAAGAATTGACGGAGTTATTGGGAGAAGAAGCTGAAGAATTTTGGATCGAGCTAGTAGAGAAATTTTTGGAAGTTGCACCGCCAAAATTGCAGGAACTCGCCGATGCTGTCAATCAATTGAATGCTCCCGCAATTAAAGCCTCGGCTCACGCTCTTAGAGGTGCTTGTACGACAGTCGGAGCCATGCCTTTGTTTCAATTGTGCGCGCAGCTCGAAGAGATGGCCCGGAAGAAAACTCTCTCAGGTAGCGAGGTTCTGATGTGCAAAATTGCAGCCGAATATCAGCGGGTAAAAGCGGCTTTGCCATCTAGTTGATTGATATATAGCGGTTTTCAGAAAGATGAGGTATGTTGTTGGGATGCGAGCCCTCTTAGTTTAATGGTTATACAAGCTGTCAGTCATACCTCACTTTTTTGAGAAAGGCTATAGCAGAAGGAAGTTCGGCAACGGATTTATTTGTAGCATCTCAATGAGTCAATCGTGGACGCAAGTATCACAATACTTAAAGGTTTTTTAGGTACGTTGTTGCGCTTGAGCGCTCAAGCGCAACAACGTACCTTTTTTAAAGTGCCACTTGTCTCCAGGAGTGTGAGCGTAAAAAGCAAAAATGATTGACAAAAGCAACCCGATATGATGTGTCGGTGGCGCGGGACGATCGATCGCCCGTTTTCCGCAAAATCTTCAACATTTAGGCCATTTAGCCAATTGCGAAAATTTAAAATTTCTGACATATAGCCTTTCTCAAAAAGATGAGGTATGGCTGACAGCTTACATAACCGCTGAAATCAAGAGGGCTGAAGCCCAACAACGTACCTCATCTTTGTGAAAACCGCTATAATCTGATAGAATTCTCAACACGATCTCAATAGCAACGTGACGGCTCAATTGCTAACTTTTCAGATACTGTAACAAATTACCAGTATAAAAAGTTACAAATCATCCGTTCAGTTGCTGAGTTAAATGCTCAATACTCTATTGAGTAGGAGATTATAAAGTTGTTAAAAATAATCAGAGTGCGATCGATCTACAGTAAACTCATCCATTTCAACGCAGAAATTCAATCTGCTTCTGAGTGAGAACTGGATGCTATTTTCACAATAATTATGATTAGTGCTGACTTTAGAATAAACTCGCAAACGACGCCTCAAATTCTGATCGTCGATGACGAAGCAACCCAGCAGCTATTTACCCGCCGGATTATGGAAAAAGAAGGCTACCGGGTAATTGAGGCATCAAACGGACAAGAATGTTTGGACATTTGTCAAGAAACTCTCCCAGATATTGTCCTATTGGATGCGATGATGCCTGTAATGGACGGTTTTACTTGCTGCGCTCAACTCCAGGCTAATCCCCAAACGCAAAAAATTCCGGTGCTGATGATTACAGCACTAGATGACAAAAAATCTGTCAATCAAGCTTTTGAAGTAGGAGCAACAGATTATGTGACGAAGCCGATTCACTGGCCAGTGCTGATTCAGCGAGTGCGGCGCTTGATTCAACAGTCTCAACTTTACCGGCAGTTGATGGAAAGCCAAGAGAAAACTCAAAAATTATTACTGAATATTTTACCAGAGTCGATCGCACTCCGGCTCCAAGAGGAATCAACCCCAGACTTGGTAATTGCCGATCACTTCCCCAATGTCAGCGTCTTATTTGCTGATATGGTAGGCTTTACCAAGCTTGCCTCAGAAATGCCTCCTATTGAATTAATTGTCAAACTCAATTCTATTTTCTCAGAATTTGACCAGCTAACTCAGGAATACGGGTTAGAAAAAATTAAGACTATTGGGGATGGCTATATGGTAGCATCTGGATTGCCCATCCTCCGGGACGATCATGCTGACGCGATCGTGCAAATGGCCCTAGCCATGCAGCAAGCTATGACGCGGCTAAACACACAAACAAAAGAATTTCACAGCCTGCGAATTGGCATTCACTCCGGGCCTGTGGTTGCAGGGGTCATCGGAACTAAAAAGTTTAGTTACGACCTTTGGGGCGACACGGTAAACACGGCAAGCCGCATGGAACAATATAGTTTTCCCGGCTGCATTCAAGTGACAGAAGACACTTACAAGCAGTTGTCCAAAAAACATTTGTTTGCAGAAAGAGGAATGATTGATGTTAAAGGCAAAGGTAAGATGAAAACTTACCTCTTAGATTGTTCAGAAAATCTCAACAGATGTACTGCATAATATCAATTCCGGTATTACCGTCAGGTGATTGTTGACGGTTGTCAGTTGACGGTTGTCAGTTGACGGTTGACGGTTGACTGCAAGCCCGATGCCCGATGCCCGATGCCCGATGCCCAATAATTAAAGTTAAGGAGCGCGCCAAAATGGGTTTAGTTTTAATTGTAGATGACGCAGCATTCTCTCGGCGGATGATTCGCAAAGCTGTTGAAGAAGCCGGACATCAAGTGATAGAAGCAGCCAACGGACAAGAAGGCTTAGATATGGCTGCATCCAAGTCGCCAGACTGCATGATGACAGATTTGTTAATGCCAGAAATGGACGGTTTCGCCTTGCTAAAAGCCCTGGGCGAAAAAGGCTCTAAAATTCCAGTCATCGTACTTTCAGCAGATATTCAAGACAGCGCTAGGCAGAAGTGCGAAGAATTGGGAGCATTTATGATGCTGAAAAAGCCCCCAAAAGCTCCCGAGATTCAGGCTGCAATCCAAAAAGCTCTGGATAGCAAATAGGAGATATCAGAGTGGAGCTAACAGCAGATGAAATAGATGCTTTGAAGGAGCTAATCAATATTGGCGTGGGAAGTGCCGCTGGAATGTTGAATGAAATGATTCAATTTCCGATCCAGTTGCAGATTCCAGATATTGACCTTGTATCCGCGAATGAGCTGCGAAGCGAATTAAAAAAACGCTTCGGGATAGAGCCTCTTTCCACGGTGCAGCTAGGCTTTAACGGCTCATTTAGTGGCAGCGCCCAGCTACTTTTTCCTACCGAAAGTGCAGTGAATTTAGTTTCTGTTCTCACTGGTGAAGAAAAAGGAAGTCCTGACCTTGATTCTCTCAAAATTAGTACCCTCAGTGAGGTGGGGAATATGATCATTAACGGTGTCATGGGCTCAATTGGCAACGTTCTAGACCAACCGTTAGACTATGAGGTTCCCTATTATGCAGAGGAAGAAATTGAGGATTTACTGTTAAAAGAAAAGTCTCTCGATACCGGGAGCGTGCTGTTGGCTCCAGCTCACTTTAGTATTGAAGAACTGCAAATTCAAGGAGACATTTTGCTGTTTTTCGATGTGGGTTCGTTTCAAATGCTGCTGAAGGCGATCGCCGCGGCATCTTAAATACCGCAAATATTCCTCATGCAAGCCGGATGTTTTGTGTCCCTGACTGTAAGCATAGAGAGGGTTTCGGGCTACCAGTGCCGAGAATGCGTGACGTAAAAGTACGCGCGTGCGAAGCTATCCCGAGCATGAATCGCCCTCCCTGATAAATTCTATAAAACTAAGTAAATCCACCTAATTAAACGTAAAATAGGGAGCGCTAAAAAGCTTGCTGTGTATGTTTTCAGAATTCTCTCGCGACGATAACTAAAACCCAATACCGTTTACTGGTATACCGCCCTGGGGGTAAAACCCTATGAAAAATAGATACGGAGATTGCTTCGTTCCTCGCAATGACCATCTTAAGTAAACCGTATTGAACTAAAACCTACTTCTTTCTTTCTTTCTTTCTTTCTTTCTTCCTTCTTCCTTCTTCCTTCTTCCTTCTACTTACCTAAAACATGGATACACAAAATCAATCAACAGCCTCAGAATCTCCCGAAATTGACTCGGATGCCAGTAATTTGGTAGCGACAACAATTGCAGGGACAGCAGAGAGTTTCAGCAACCAGTACCAACAGCAACTGATTATCGCTCTGGCAGCAGTCAGAGATGGCGACTTTAGCGTTCGTTTACCCGCCGACAACGGCTTGGGTGAAATTGCCAAAGTTTTCAATGAAATGGTGAGTGTCAATGAAAAATTTGCTGACGAAATAGAGCGAGTCAGCCAAGCAGTTGCCGAAGAAGGCAAAGTACCAAAATCAAGAGAAATTAAAGAATTTAAAGGTTCTTGGGTTAGCAGTATTGACGCGGTGAATGCAACGCTAAACAGCTTAATTGCGCCGACAATAGACATAGCGCGAGTGCTGCACGCTGTAGCTAAAGGCGATTTGTCCGAAAAATTTAGCTTAGAGTTTGAAGGCAAACCAATCAAAGGATTGTTCCGCCGCATTGGGACTACTCTCAACAAAATGGTAGACCAATTAAATAGTTTTGCTTTAGAAGTAACTCGCGTCGCCCGCGAAGTTGGTAGCGAGGGCAAATTGGGAACCCAAGCAGAGGTAGAAGGGCTATCGGGTATTTGGCAAGAACTGACGGCAAGTGTTAACTTGATGGCGGCAAATCTGACTCATCAAGTACGAAATATTACTAAGGTTGCAACGGCAATTAGCGTCGGCGATTTGAACGAAAAAATTACCGTTGAAGCGGAAGGGGAAATTTCGCAACTGAAAGATACTCTCAATCAAATGGTTGACAGTCTCAATGATTTTGCCAAAGAGGTGACGCGGGTAGCCAAAGAGGTGGGAACTGAGGGGAAACTTGGGGGTCAAGCACAAGTTCACGGAGTAGCTGGTGTCTGGAAAGATTTAACGCAAAATGTTAATCTAATGGCGAGCAATCTTACCAATCAAGTACGCAATATTGCGGAAGTTACTACGGCGGTAGCTCATGGAGATTTGTCTAAAAAAATTACTGTAGAAGCTGAAGGGGAAATTCTGGATCTGAAGAATACGATTAATGAAATGACTGTTCAGCTTAATGAGTTTGCTTTAGAAGTTACGCGAGTTGCTAGGGAAGTTGGCGTTGAGGGCAAATTGGGAGGTCAAGCAACTGTTGATGGTTTGTCGGGTACTTGGCTGAGTTTGGCTGGTAATGTGAATATTATGGCGGCTAATCTTACGGAGCAAGTTCGGAGTATTGCGGAAGTTTCTACTGCTGTGGCTAAGGGAGATTTGTCGAAGCAAATTACTGTGGAAGTTCAAGGAGAAGTTCTGGAACTGAAAAATACGTTGAATACTATGGTTGACCAGCTTAATACTTTTGCAGATGAAGTAACGGGGCTGGCGAAACAGGTAGTTGCAGGACAGTTGGGAGGGCAGGCGACAGTTCCTGATATCAGCGGGACTTGGAAAGATTTGACGGATAATGTTAATCTGATGGCGGCTAATTTGAACGCTCAGGTGCAGCAAATTTCTCAAGTGGCGATCGCAGTTAGCAGTGCTTCGGAGGAATTGATTAGCGAAAGCCAAAATATGGGGGCGGCGGCTGAAGAAACTTCGGCTCAAGCAGGGACGGTATCTGCGGCGGCGGATTTAGTTAATAGCAATACTCAATCGGTGGCTACCGGCATCGAGGAGATGAATGTGAGTATTAAGGAAATTGCTAAGAATGCTTCGGAAGCTGCGACGGTTGCTAATTCGGCGGTGAGGATGGCGGAAACTACGAATCAAACTATTACTAAACTCGGCGTAAGTAGTGCAGAGATTGGTAATGTTGTCAAGGTGATTACTTCGATCGCCCAACAGACTAATTTGCTGGCTCTGAATGCTACAATCGAGGCGGCTCGGGCTGGAGAAGCGGGCAAGGGTTTTGCGGTGGTGGCGAATGAGGTGAAGGAGTTGGCGAAACAAACGGCGGCGGCGACTGAGGATATCAGCAAGAAGGTGGAGGCTATTCAAGCTGATACTAAAAGTTCCGTGCAGGCGATCGCCCAAATTACTTCTATTATCAACCAAATCAGCGATTTCCAAACGACGATCGCCAGTGCAGTGGAGGAACAAACGGCTACAACTACCGAAATTGCGCGCAATGTCAACCAAGTTGCGATCGGTTCCTCGGAAATTGCCCGCAATATTACCAGCGTCGCCGATGCAGCGGGAAGTACCGCCACCAGTGCTAGCAATACTCAAAATTCTGCGATCGAATTATCGAAAACGGCCGCTCAATTGCAAGGACTTGTCAATCAGTTTAAGTATTGATTTGGATAATAGATAATGGGGAATTGATAATGGGTAATGAGTAATGAGTAATGGGTGAGTTAAGGTGGGCAATGCGCTCCCTAAATAATTAATTCCCAATTCCCAATTCCCAATTCCCAATTCCCAATTCCCAATTCCCAATTCTCAATTCCCTAAAATGAAAACCTACTCAAAACCAATTTCATTAATTCTGATTGGAGGCTTTTCGGATTCAGAAAATCAGACATTGCGCGAAACGTTAAAAGCAGACGAATATGTATTTGCCACAACTACAGATTTATACAATTGTTTAGATATTGCTGAGTGCCACCATCCCAAAGCTGTAATCCTAAATTTTGCAGCCATAGAATACAATTATTTAGCAATTATCCAATTCTTGCAATTATTAGAAATACCCACGATAATTCTCAGCGACGACTTAGCAAGGAATATGATTCAGTATTTGTCGCTGGCAGGAATATTCGCAACTCTCAAAAAAACTAACAATGATTTAGAATTGCGGCACACCGTCGCAACTGCGGCTTATCCAAATAACGCCGATCCAATTAATTCTCACAGTCAACTGCGGAATTTCAACCTAGCCAAGCTCGAAACCGGAAAACACACAAAATTACAGGATGTTGTCAACAAAGCCATCGGCACAGCAGTTTCTCAGATGAGCGAAATGATTGCGTGTGAGGTAGAATGTGAAATGCCTTCATCTCAAGCGCTGTCCCCGATATTTTTGCAAAAAAACCTAATTGAAACCTTGGGAAAAAACCTAATAGCTGTAGCGCAGCTTGATTTTAACGGCAATTTATCAGGTTCGGCTCAGATGTTGTTTTCCTGCGAGGCTGCTGATGCTCTTGTTTTAGCTCTCAACGGCGGCGGCGATGTAACCAGCGAGGAATTCAAGCAAGATAAGGCTGACATTTTGGGGGAAATTGGCAATTTAGCTATTAGCGGTATTGTCGGCACTTTTAGTAATACCTTAAAATACAATCTCGGTTATGTAGTTCCCCACTATATAGAAGGTTCAGCAGAGGAAATATTTAGCGCTATGAATTTTAATATGCGCTCAACAATTCTACTGTTTATGTCTCATTTTAAAATTATCGATCTTGGCGTAGAAGGCGATTTAATTCTGTTTTTTCAAGCTCGCTTACTGCTCGATCTGTTATTTCGAGTTTAATAGAAAATGTCCCAGATCAAGGTTTTAATTGTTGATGATTCTGTAGTGGTGCGCCGATTATTAAGTAACGTACTCGACGGCGATGCAGCGCTGGAAGTTGTGGGGACTGCCCCTAACGGTAGAATTGCGTTAGCCAAGATTTCTCAGGTGAATCCAGATTTGATTGTGCTGGATGTGGAAATGCCGGAAATGGATGGTTTGGAGACGCTGGCGGCAATCCGAAAACTTGACAAAAATATTCCTGTAATTATGTTTAGCGCGCTCACAGAGTTGGGCGCTGTTGCTACTTTAAATGCTCTGGCGCTGGGTGCTACGGATTACGTGACTAAGCCTCATAATATGAAGAGCAAGGAAGCGGCGCTAGAACACATCCGCGAGCAATTGATTCCGAAAATTAAGGTTTTTTGCAATGGTGGCAAGATGCCAAAAGTGGGGAATATTCAAGTACCTAAGACTCACAATAATCCCACACCATTGCCAGTTAAATCGGGTTTGATTTCGTCGAATTCAGCGGTAAATTTTAAATCTAAAATCGAAATTGTAGCGATTGGGGTTTCGACGGGCGGGCCAAATGCTTTGGAAACGATTTTGCAGGATTTGCCGGCTAATTTTCCTGTACCAATTGTGATTGTGCAGCATATGCCGCCGGTTTTTACGAAGCGTTTAGCCGATCGCCTGACCGAAAAGTGCAAAATTAGAGTGGAGGAGGCTGTGACGGGAGGTATTGTTGAGCCAGGAGTTGCTTGGATAGCGCCCGGTGATTACCATCTGGTTTTGGAAAAACAGGGTTTTGGGGTGCGTATTCGCACGCATCAAGAGGCGCGGGAAAATTCTTGTCGCCCTGCGGTTGATGTGCTGTTTCGATCGACTGCTAAGATTTACGGTGCTGGTGTTTTAGGTGTGGTGCTGACTGGAATGGGGCACGATGGGCTGCTGGGCTGTCAGAATATCCGGGAAGCTGGGGGTAGGATTATCGTTCAAGATGAGGCTAGCAGCGTTGTCTGGGGGATGCCGGGAAGTGTGGTTAATTCTGGTTTTGCCGATCGAGTGGTATCCTTACAAGACATGGCACGCGAAATTATCGATCGAGTAATGAGTCAGTAGTTATTTGTTATTTGTTATTTGTTATTTGTTATTAGTCATTTGTCATTTGTCTAGCAATAACTGATAACAAATAACCCGCAACCAATGCCCTACGCAGGCCTTCTTCCCGATGCCCGATGCTTTTAGGCCCAATTCCCAATGCCCGATGCCCAATTCGCAATTCCCAATTCCCTATTACCAATGTCTCGACCAACATTATATATTGCCATCACCAATCATGGATTCGGCCACGCTGTCCGAGTTTCCTCCGTAGCTGCAAAAATCCAAGAATTAAATCCAGATATTTTACTAATTATCACCACAACCGCACCTCGCTGGCTGCTAGAATCTTATTTTCCTGGTGATTTTATCCTCCGTCCCCGCGCTTTTGATGTCGGAGTTGTGCAGGCTGATAGCTTGCATATGGATAAAGAGGCGACTCTAGAAAAATTGCGGGAAATTCGGGAAAAGCAAAATTCGCTAATTGCAGGCGAAGTGAATTTTCTTAAGCAAAATCGCGTGGGTTTGGTGCTGGCAGATATTCCTCCTTTAGCAACGCGAATGGCCGCAGCGGCTGGGGTTCCTTGCTGGATGATGAGCAATTTTGGGTGGGATTTTATCTATCGAGATTGGGGCGGAGAGTTTGACGAAATGGCGGATTGGATTGGTGAATGCTTCGGAAAGTGCGATCGGCTTTTTCGTCTTCCTTTGCACGAACCGATGCCCGCTTTTCCTAATATTGAAGATGTCGGCTTGACTGGCGGCAATCCTCGCTACAGTAACGATCAAATTCGGGAAGTATTTGGAATTGAATCACCGACGGAAAAAACTGTGTTGCTGACTTTTGGCGGACTGGGTTTAGAGGCAATTCCTTATCACAATTTACAGCAATTTAGCGATTGGCAATTTATTACTTTTGATGCGGGAGCTCCCGATTTGCCGAATTTGATTAGAGTCAAACATCAGCAGTTTGCACAATCTTTCCCAATTTTACCGCGCCCGGTCGATATGATGCCTGTCTGCGGCCGCATGGTTTCTAAACCGGGATACAGCACTTTTTCCGAAGCTTTGCGGATGGAAATACCTGTTGTTTCTATCATGAGAGATGGTTTTGCCGAAGCTGCTGTGTTGTTGGAGTGGCTAGAAAAGTATGCGGCGCATCAAATTGTGACGGCGGCGGAGTTTTTTGAGGGGGATTGGGGGTTTTTGCACAAGCCGCTGCACCCGCCCCGTTTGTCGGATAAGTTGGATAAGCACGGTACTGAGGCGATCGCCCAAGCTGTGGTAGATTATTTTAAAGAGAGCGATTAGGATGACGGTGATTGAAGAGTTTTGCAAACAATCTCATCCAAAATCTAAAATCCCACATCCCAAATCTCAAATCGAATGACGGCGATTGAAATCGCGCCTATACAAACAATGTCGGCCTCCGCCGACTGAAGAGTTTTGCAAACAGTCTCATTGAATGTTTAAAATATTAGATGGTTCGATCGTTCGGACTTGAGTCCTCTCTTTTTTGAGGACTGAAGTCCGAACGATCGAACCTTATAATCGTTGTTTTACCGGATATGATATGCTTCATCACCAGGAAATACTCAAAATTAAAACTACAGGCAAGTCTCTGTACAATATCAGTCTTAAGATAGAAGATGTCGTAGCAAATTCAGGTATTAAAACGGGACTTTGTAGCTTATTTTTGCGCCACACTTCTGCTAGCTTGGTAATTCAAGAAAATGCTGACCCGGATGTACTGACGGATTTGGCTAATTTTTTAGCTAAACTGGTACCGGAGGGCGCAACCTACATTCACGATGCGGAAGGCCCAGATGATATGCCGGCGCACATTCGCACTGCACTGACTCATACTTCCGAACAAATCCCGATCGCACGCGGTAGATTATTGTTAGGAACTTGGCAGGGTATCTACCTTTGGGAACACCGCCAGCGGGGCCACATTCGAGAATTGGTTGTTCACATCAGCGGCGTTTGATTGGATGGGCATGGGGCATGGGGCATGGGGCATGGGGCATGGGGCATGGGGCATTGGTAATTGGTAATTGGTAATTGGTAGCCCCTTACAAATAACTAATAACTAATGATTAATGACTAATGACTAATGACTCCTGACTTTATTTATTAGAAAGTTCAATCGGAATTTGCACTTCACTGATTTTCAGTGATTCCGCTGTCATGGGCGAATTGTAAAAAAAGCGGCGCGGCGGCCCGACTATTTCGTATTCGGGATGTTGTTGAAGCCAGTCTTTGAGTTGGGAGAGGTTATTTTCGTAGCTTTCCCAAGTGTAGGCGCCGCCCACGCCGATACTGACAACAGTCATCGGTGAAGTATCGGTGACTTCCACAGCAGAGTTAACGCTGCTGGGGGCGATATTTGGTGCGGGATACAAGAATGAAACTTGTGCAACAGGAATTGCATCGATTTGCTCGGAAGTTGCAGTGTAGCGCGCTTCTACTGGCGTTGTCATCGCAATTTGGTTGTTGCTGATGTGTTGAAATAAGGGATTGAAAGCAATTCCAGTTGCTTGTCGCAAATCGCCCGCGTGGGTGTAGGTGACAGCGCGGTACTGAGGATATTGCTTAACTTCTATGACGCCAATATTTGCGGGCTCAGGAAATCCACTTGGTAATACCATTTTTGATGTTTGATTTGAGGTTTTACACTAAACAATGAGGAAAGACTTACTCAGCAAGGGTTTTAAACTTGCGGGCAGTTGCATTGTTTTTGGCAACTGTTATAAATAGGTTGAGATTGTTTGCAGACGATCGCTCTAGTGGCACAATCAGTTTAGCAGTTATTCAGGGTGCTGCTAACTGTCGATCGCCTACAATTAAGTTTAGAGATTTATTAACTAACCTCGTAATAATACGGACGGCGCTAAGTAAGCAGAGAAACATTAATCTAGTTGTCCTTGGAAAATTAACGTTTTTCAGGGGCGTCTGCTATTTTTGTCGGAAAATATTCCGCTGTGAAGTCGATCGAGCTGTGCGCTCTCAGCTATTCTCACACCGATCGGGTTCAACTACAGGGTCAATTATATCGCTTTCAGGGAATGACATATGAACAAGATTCTAGTGATTGAGGACGATAGAGTAATTCGCGAGAATATTCTCAAACTCCTCAAAGCTGAAGGTTTCGACGTGACGGGTGCAGAAAATGGAGCCCTAGGCTTAAATGCGGCGGTGTCAAATCTTCCTGACGTGATTCTTTGCGATGTAATGATGCCGCAACTTGACGGCTACGGGGTGCTGGCGGCATTGCGATCGCATCCTGTTACTGCTACAGTACCTTTTGTGTTTCTGACTGGTAAAGCCGAGCGTTCTGAAATGCGCCAAGGCATGGAATTGGGAGCTGATGATTACCTGACTAAGCCTTTTACGAAAGCTGAACTTGTGGGCGCCGTATCGAGCCGCTTGAAAAAACAAGCAGCTTTGGCCAAACAGCAGAGTAATTTGCGATCGCAAAGCAACGAATTGCTGCAAGAAGCCGCAGATCAATTAGAGCAGATAAAAACAAATCTGTGCGGCGCCCTGGAAAGAGAAGAATTCCAAGTTTACTATCAGCCACAGATCAATGTTCAGACTGGTCAAATTATGAGCGCCGAAGCTTTAGTGCGCTGGCTGCATCCAGAAAAAGGGCTGATTTCGCCCGCCGAATTTATTCCAGATGCTGAAGCAACTGGTTTCATTGTACAATTAGGCGAGTGGGTTTTGCAAACAGCTTGCAGGCAAATGCAACTTTGGCAAAATGCTGGTTTTTCGTTGCAGCAAGTAGCGGTAAATCTATCCCCGCGCCAATTTAACCAACCGGAACTCAGCAGCAGAGTTGCCGAAATTTTAGCAGAAATTGGTTTAGCACCGAGCAGTTTGGAATTAGAACTCACCGAAAGTATGATGGTGCAGGATGCCGAAAGTGCGATCGCCACTTTGCAACAATTAAAAGATTTGGGAATTTCTATCTCTATTGACGACTTCGGAACAGGCTATTCTTCCTTAAGCTATCTGACACAATACCCCTTCGATGTTTTAAAAATTGACCGCTGTTTTATCAGTAACATTACCGATGGTTGCACAAATGCAGCGATTGTGAAAGCGATTATTGAAATGGCGCACAGTCTCTGTCTTGAAGTAATTGCCGAAGGAGTTGAAACGGAAGCAGAAAGAGATTTTCTCTGGCGCTACGAGTGCGATGCTATGCAAGGATATTTGTTCAGCCCTCCCGTGCCGGCCGCAGATTTTGAGGAGTTGCTAGTCGAGGGGAAATAAGTTTTACTGCATCTATGCCTTTCCCAAAAAGATGAGGTACTCATGGGCATAGGGCATAGGGCATAGGCCTCAGTGGGCATAGGCCTCAGTGGGCATAGGGCATAGGGCATACCTCACTTTTTTGAGAACCGCTATACAATTTAAATGCAGTACAGCTTACTTATCGGCTACTGCCGCTCTTTCTGTCTCGATAAATATCAATAAAATCTTTGTAATTTCCTTTCTATCAAGACAGGTAATATACGAGGTTTGGGTAATAAATATTTATGATAATTTTAATAAAAATTTATGGCTGCACCTGACATAAATAGACTTAAAATGCTAACATAAAATCTCTGCTTTAGCGCCTACAAGTTCCTCCTGAGATAGAATCCGATTCCATCGTCCTGTATTAATCTCTATCTTCCCTCTCTGTGTTCTCTGTGTTCTCTGTGGTTAAATCATTCCGATACAACCGGAAAAGAAGCTAAAAAAAACAAATATTGCTCCAGGTTTCCAGCCAAAATTAAGAGTTCGATCTATGCTGTCACGATTTAAATCGCCAAAAGCAGATACGCAAAAAACCAAGCGACACAATCCCTCGCGGGTGCGCGATCATTTAGCAAACGAGCGCACTTATTTAGCGTGGATGCGAACAGCGATCGCCCTGATGGGTTTTGGCGTCGTCATCGTCCGCCTGCGCGCCTTCCACCCGCCTCTTTTGCCGACTCCCGGTAACGGCTGGAAGTTGGGTTTGCTGTTTTCTGTGGTGGGTTTACTGACAGTGTTAATTTCCACTAAGCACTACTTTGCTGTCCGCCACGATATCGATTACGATACTTACGAGCCTACGGACAGGTGGGTGCTGCTGTTTAGTTTGGCGATCGTACTTTTGGGTATGGGAGTAATTTATTTTATCTTCTCAGTTCCCGGTACCGCAGCTAGTTTCATGAGTCCAGAATAATCCGAATGTTTCCTAAATATATCCAAAAATATATAGCCTTTCTCAAAAAGATGAGGTATAACTGGCAGATCGTATAACCGCTTAGACTAAGAGGGCTAAAGCCCAACAACGTACCTCATATGAGAGCTAGATCCGCTATATCTAAAAGTGCGATCGCCCCAGATATTTCCTTCAAACCGATGACAGTAGACGAGGAAAAACTCAAGCAGGAAAATCTGTCAAAGGCGATCGATCGCTCTGCAAACGAACGCACCTTTCTCTCGTGGATGCGAAGTGCGATCGCCCTCATGGGTTTTGGCGTCCTGATCGTGCGGTTTCGCGTCGTGCAAATCCCCATACAGCACCGTCACGGCACGGGTTGGAAGTTGGGTTTAGTCTTCTCTCTGGTGGGTTTAGCAACCGTGTTAATCTCAACTAGAAAATACTTTATCGTCGGTCACCAAATTGACGAGAATACCTACGAACCGTCAGATGGGTTGATATTTCTCTTCAGTTTAGCTGTTGGGTTGTTGGGGATGGGAGTAATTTTTTTTATTTTTGCAGCCGCCGTAAGTTCGCGCAGTTTTGTTATCCCCAATTGATTGCACAAAGCATTGATATCATTTCTAGTAAATCACCCGTCACAAAAAAGGTTCGTAGTGAGGACTTTAGTCCTCTGATTTATGCGGACTAAAGTCCTCACTACAAACCATATCAAAAAGGTTCGTAGTCAGGACTTTAGTCCTTCTTCCTGAGGACTGCGCTGAAAAGTTGCCAGATGTGGGAGTATCAGCAATATTTGAGATATGGCACTATTCTCAATAAGCTATTGAATAGCGGGCGGGACAGCCCACAATCAAATTAATTCTTTGTGGAACAGGCAAAACGGCTGTTGTTGAGAATGGTGCCATATCTCCAAAAAATCGGACTCGACGGTTGAAACCGCCTCAGAGTCAAACTCTCGTCTAGGGCAAGCCGGCTAAAGAACAAACAGCGTTTTTGGGCCAGATGATGTGCGGCCAGGGCGACATAGAAGATTTCAGCTACGAATCGATCTATCTGAAGTGCGATCGCCCGCAATTTATATGACAATAGTTATTTCAACAGCCTACAGGCCTCAGCTTTGACAAATTATCAGAATAGTAAATTCTAACAAAAACACCACTATGGGAAAACCAACAGGCTTTATCGAATTCTTGCGCGAATTGCCCTCCGAGCTCTCACCAGCCGAGAGAGTCCACAACTGGGACGAGTTCCACCTCCCGATGGAGGAAGACAAACTCCGCAGCCAAGGCGCGCGCTGCATGGACTGCGGTATCCCATTTTGCCACACGGGCACCATCATCAGCGGCATGGCAAGCGGCTGCCCGATCAACAACCTCATCCCCGAATGGAACGACTTAGTATATCGGGGACTGTGGAAAGAAGCCCTAGACAGACTGCACAAAACCAACAACTTCCCCGAATTCACCGGCAGAGTCTGCCCCGCACCCTGCGAAGGCGCTTGCGTGCTCGGCATCAACAACCCGCCTGTCACGATTAAAAATATCGAAGCGTCGATTATCGATAAAGGCTGGGATGAAGGCTGGATTACCGCCGAACCACCAGCTAAACGCACCGGCAAAAAAATCGCTGTTATCGGTTCCGGGCCCGCTGGTTTGTCGGCTGCGGCGCAATTGAACAAAGCCGGTCATTTGGTAACTGTATACGAAAGAGCCGATCGACCGGGAGGCCTGTTAATGTACGGCATCCCCAACATGAAGCTAGACAAAGAACAAGTCGTGATGCGCCGCCTGAAAGTCCTCGAAGACGAAGGCGTAACCTTTGTCTGCAACACCGAAGTCGGCAAAGACTTACCAGCAGAACAACTGCTAAAAGAATACGACTCCGTTGTCCTCTGTACCGGCGCCACCAAACCCCGCGACTTGGGAATTGAAGGGCGGGAATTAAAAGGCATCCACTTCGCAATGGACTTCCTCACCGCCAACACCAAAGCAGTTTTAGACAAAACCACCAACGATAACTTCATATCAGCCGCCGGCAAAGATGTCGTGATTATCGGCGGTGGCGACACCGGCACCGACTGCGTGGGCACCTCCATCCGCCACGGCTGCAACAGCCTCGTACAGCTTGAAATCCTGCCCAAACCGCCCTCGGAACGCGCCGCCAACAATCCTTGGCCGGAATGGCCGAAAGTCTACCGCTTGGATTACGGCCAAGAAGAAGCAGCGGCCAAATTCGGCGACGACCCCCGCGGCTATCTCACCACCGCCACTAAGTTCGAGGGCGACGAAAACGGCAACGTCAAAGCCGTGCACACCGTTGAAGTGGAGTGGGCGAAAAATGAAAAAGGGCAGTTTATTCCCAAACACATTCCGGGCACTGAAAAAGTGTTGCCGGCCCAGCTTGTCTTGCTAGCGATGGGCTTCCTGGGCCCGGAACAGCCGTTGCTGGATGCGATGGGATTGGAACGCGACGCGCGCAGCAATGTGAAAGCCGAGCACGAAAAGTATGCAACCAGCATTCCCGGAGTTTTCGCAGCCGGTGACTGTCGCCGGGGTCAAAGTTTGGTGGTTTGGGCGATTAATGAAGGACGCGGTGTGGCCCGGGAGTGCGACCTTTATCTGATGGGAAGCACGGATTTGCCTTAGTTGGTAGGACACTCCAAGATCCCAAGGAGTGTCAATTTAAGACTACAACCTTTGATAAATCTCGTTTTTATCATAGTCTCGATCCCCCTAAATCCCCCTTAAGAAGGGGGACTTTGAGAAGAATCTTGTCCCCCCCTTCTTAAGGGGGGTTAGGGGGGATCGAGATTTAATGGTTAAACAGCAATCTGTGACTGGGTTTAAGCTTAAGTTGATACCAATGGGCATGGTGCGGTGTCCCTACTTATTTATAGCAACCGCTCATCTAGTTATTTTGCTAAAATAAAATTACATAAACAATATAAATTTGATAAATTGTTCAGGTTGCCCGCAACAAATCTACTACATTAAAAACCTATGACTACTCATCCTGTCAACCGCGCCACTACCCTCAAAAAAGCTTATCAAGTCTGCAATCCTCTCGAATCCTTAGAAGGCGATGACCTCGATCGCTATTATGTCGATTTATCCGCAGTTCGCAAAACCGAAGCGATCGCAGGTGTCAGTAATATTTTAAACTTTCAAGAACCAGAGCAGTTTACCACAATCCTGTTTACAGGACATCGGGGCTGCGGCAAAAGTACCGAATTGAAGCGAATTCAAAAGCAGTGGGAAATCGATTATCGCGTCATTTATCTGGAGGTAAATGAAGAGACAGATATTAATGATGTCAGTTATACCGATTTCTATTTAATCGTCATAAAGCGAATTGAGTTTGAAATGCGGCGGCTGAAACTGAAATTAGATAGTCGGCTGATGGAGAATTTTGAGGCTTGGTTTAAGGATGTTACCGAAGAAACAGAACGAACGGTTGAAAGTTCCGTAAGTGTCGAAGCGGAAGCAACCTTGGGGCCAGAAGCTCCATTTTTAGCGAAGTTGTTGGTTAAGTTACTGGCACAAATCAAAGGCTCTGATAGGCAAAAGAAAACCATTCGCCAAACTTTAGAAAAAGACATTTCTCGATTAAAAGCAGATATCAATTTAATCTTAAATGATGCTGTCAAAAAACTGCGGAAGAAGTTTCCGAACTATAAAGGATTTTTAATTATATTTGATAATTTAGACCGCGTTCCTCCCAATGTGGCAAACCATTTATTTTTTGACTATGCCGCTCAACTTCAAGAACTGAATTGTACGCTGATTTACACAGTTCCCCTTTCAGTTCTTTACTCATCTCAAAATGCTCTCAAAAATTTTGACTGTCCTCACATTGTCCCGATGGTCAATATTTATGAATTCGATCGAGATAGCTGTGACTTAAACTACAACGAAGTTAACTTAAATGCTATGGCTAGTTTAATTGAACGCCGAGTTGAAGTTGACCAAATATTTGAGTCTCGCGAACAATTACTAGAATTAGCCAAGGCCAGCGGGGGTCACGTTCGCCAACTCATGCAGATGATGCGGACGGCTACCATCACCGCCAGCGGTCGCGGCAATGCTAAAATCATGGCTGAAGATGTCACCTATGCAGTCAAACAAGAACAATTTAATTTTGAGCGAATTATCCCGCAAAATCATTATCCAGTTTTAGCTCAAGTTTGTTTGACAAAAAATATTAATAAAGATGAACTCAGTGAATTGATGTTATTCAATCTTTCGGTTTTGGAATACAACGGCAAGAATCGATGGAACTATCCGAATCCGGTGGTGAAGCAAAATGAAGAATTCCAAAAAGCCCTCCGAGATGCCAGCCAATCCCATGTTAATCCATAACGATCGCAATTCACAACTCGCTCAATTTATTGCAGTAAATCAGCAGGCATTTACTCAACTTTTGACGTTCATTGATTTTTCACAGAATTTGACAATTGGGTTTGTAGAAGTTAATTTTAATGCTGAGGCTGACTTTTTAATTGAAAGTTTGAAAAATCATCCCATTTCTGAAGAAAATCAATTTGAAGTTTTGAGTTTTGGTGAGGATTTGCGCTTTCTGCGAGACGAAATTGTCAAAATTTTACCGACAATCAAGCGAGAAGCCAATAAAGAATTAGTTTTAATTGTGCGGGGATTGGAAAAGTCGATCGGCAAATTTGGCGAATATCCTCCAGTGTTGCAAGACCTCAATTTTGTGCGAGATGCTTATAAAACCAGCGTTCCCTATCCGATCCTGTTTGTTTTGCCGGACTATGCGATTACTCGTTTGGCGAAGTTTGCACCGGATTTTTGGGCGTGGAAATCTGGCGTGTTTCTGTTTAAAACTACTCAATCTACTAGAGATGATGCCGTTGCTAGAACGATCGATTCGGAAAGGAGTTTTAGGACTTTAAAAACCCCTGAAAAGCAAGAGCGAATTGAACTTTTAGAGTCTTTATTGATGGACTACAGTCCGAGTCATTCTGGAACGGAAAAAAATCCTAGTGCTTGCAGCAATATTTTACATCAATTAGGAGTTGCTTATCTCAGTCAAGGAAATCCCGTCAAAGCGAGGGAGTATTTAGAACCAGCTTTGAAGTTGACAAAGGAAAGTGGAAATGTGTCCCTGCAAGCAGAAGTTTACAATGAATTGGGTAAAGCTTACGAGCAAGAGAGACAATTTTTGGCGGCAATGAGTGCCTATCAAGCATCTCTGGAAATCGCCCAAAAACTGGGAAACCGTCGGGGGGAAGCTAATACTTTGTATGATTTGGGTAATGTCTGTCAGGATTTGCGAGATTGGCAGCAGGCGACGGTTTTTTATCAGCAATGTTTAGAAATTGAACAAGCAATCGGAGATATCTACTCTCAAGCAAGCACCTACCAGCAGTTAGGATGGGTGGCAAAAGAAATGTGGAATCTGACTGAAGCGGAGCGTTATTATCGAAAAGCTTTGGAGATTTTTAGCGAATATGACGATCGCTCTGGTATGGCCTATAGTTGGGGAGTATTGGGAGATATCCAGCGCAATCGTGGCAATTGGGATGAAGCAGAGAGATTGTATCGACAATCTTTGGAATTAAAGACAGAATTGGGCGATCGCTCCGGTATTGCATATAGTTGGGGAGGATTGGGAGATATCGAACGAAATCGCGGTAATTGGGATGAAGCAGAAAGATTGTATGGGCAATGTTTGGAAATTATGACAGAATTGGGCGATCGCTCCGCTATAGCAGCTTCGATCGGTTGTCTTGGAGAAAATGAACTCGGTAGAGGCAACCTAGATGCAGCAGAAACGCTGTTACAAGAAGCTTTAGCGAAAATACAAGAACTAGGAATGACTTGGCATATTGCTGAAACTAACTACGATTTAGCACGACTTGAACGTCAGCGCAACAACCCAGAACTTGCCCAACAATATTACAACACAGCCCATCAAATCTTTCAACAATTGGGAGCCGCGAAAGACTTAGAAAAAATCGAGAGAGAGTGGCTAAACCCAGATTTTTAAGTAGTTTGTAGTGAGGACTTTAGTCCTTATACTAAATCCGGGTTAGGAATTCCCTTTATAAATTCTCCGTCCTTGCCAGAACCTTGCGATTGCTTCACTTCGTTCGCAATGACAATAAAGGAGGTAGGAAACCCGAATTTGGTATTATTTGCCATAGGTGTTATCTGACGCACCCTACAGGTTTACTTTGAGCAAACTTGAGAAAATTCCTAAAATTTTTCCCACATCTTTAATATAATACTCCACAACATCAATATCTAAAGCATTACCTTCCAGTTTTAAAAATCTCCAAACAGTGCCAGAAGTCACAAGGCCGTAAATTACTGGGACTCGGTTGCCTTCTTTTTCATTAAACAATTGCGCTGCATACATCTCGGCCGCACACTGTCCTAAACCACCGATTAAATCTTCTTTTTTTGCCTCAACAATCGCTAGTACAGGAGTCATAATCACAATCTGCGACTCGGAGAGGCTAATTAAAAAATCGCAAGCACCGTTGAGTCCTTTTTCTAAGTCTACGTTAAACTCTTTGCCGGAAAACAAACTGATTTTATCATCTAGCATTCTCCTCAATTCCAGTAAAATTGGGGTGATAATCATTTCCGATCGCGCTTTTTCTGTATTGATTTCGCTGGCTATTCGCAGGTTGTACTTGAGGGTGAAATCTAGATATTCGCTGTATGGTACTTCGGGTATATCGGCAAATAAATCATTTTTGTCTTTTAGGGTTAAGCCAAATTGTTTGATGGCATCAGCGAGGGAAAAGTTACTGTAAGCCATAGAGAATTTTGGATTTTAAGTTAATGATAATATTGTAGCTTGTAGCTTGTAGATTGTAAGGTGTGTCAGCTAGGAGATTGTCGATTATTGATAAAATTGTCGAAGCTGACACACCCTACGATTCTACCGTTAAAATTACGTTGTTTTCTTCAGTCCGCGGAGGCGGACTTCGTTTGTGTAGACGCGGTTTCAACCGCCGTCTTATTGGGGATTCTCGCTTTTCCATCCCCAATTAACCAAAATTCAACGGATCGACATCAATAGTCAGACTAACACTACGCGGCGCGCGATCGCGCAACCCGACCAAATCCGACAAATCCAGCGACTCATCCAAAGGTAACTTCAGCAAAATCTGCCACCGATAGCGGTTCGCTACCCGCATAATCGCCGCCGGTGCAGGCCCCAACATCTCACATCCCGGTACAGACAATCGCTGAATGTAATCCTGACAAGCAGACGCCAATTGTACCGCAGTCACCGCAACCTCCGCCGCATCCACACTACTCAACCGCAACAATATCAACCGCCCCGAAGGTGGATAATTCAGCGCCGCCCTTTCTGCTAATTCCGTCTCCACAAAAGTCGCATATTCGTGCCGCTTCACTGCTTGAATTACTCGATGTTCGGGAGTATAAGTTTGAATAATTACCCGCCCCGGATCGTCACCTCTACCCGCACGGCCCGCAACTTGAGTTAAAGTTTGAAAAGCCCGTTCGCTGGCCCGATAATCGGATAAGTTAAGCAACCCATCAGCAGACACAACTCCCACCAATGTAACTCCAGCTAAATCTAATCCTTTAGTCAGCATTTGCGTGCCAAGTAAAATATCAGCTTCGCCATTGGCAAATTGAGTTAACAATCGGCGGTGATCGCCCTTATTTCTCGTCGTATCGCTATCAAACCTAATCGCCCGCAATTCTGGAAACAATCTCGTTAATTCCTGTTCCACTCGCTGAGTGCCGCTACCGAAGTTTTTGAAGTAAGGAGAACTGCATTCTGGGCAATTTTGAGGGTGTCTTTCCGTATGGTTGCAGTAGTGACAGCGCAGGATTTCTGCTGTGCCTTCGCCGATGTGGTGATAAGATAGAGAAACATCGCAATTCGGGCATTCCATCACATAGCCGCAACTCCGACAAGACACAAACGTACTGTGTCCTCTGCGGTGAATAAACAGGATGCCTTGCTGTTGTCTTGCTTGCAATTGTTCCAGGGCATTTTGCAAAGAAGTGCTGAAAATTGAGCGGTTCCCTTGCCGCAATTCTTGGCGCATATCGACTACTTCTACGGGCGGCATCGGGCGGGAATAAATGCGCGTTGGTAATGATAAATAATGGATAGTTGGTAACGAGTCATAATCCAGGCGCGTCCCCACCAACGTCTCTAAAGCTGGCGTTGCGGAACCTAAAATTAACGGACAATTTTCTAATTCGGCGCGCCATTTCGCGACGGTGCGGGCGTGGTAACAGGGCGCTGGTTGGTCTTGTTTGAAGCTGCTGTCGTGTTCTTCGTCGAGGATAATTAAGCCGAGGTGCGGTAATGGTGCGAAAATAGCCGATCGCGTGCCGATGACAATTTGTGGCGTTCCAGTCAGCATCTGACGCCATGTATCGTAACGTTCGCCGTCGGATAGGGCGCTGTGGTACACGCAAATTTGCTCGCCGAAGCGGGCGCGGAATCTGTCTGTCAGTTGCGGTGTCAACCCGATTTCCGGGACGAGGACGAGGGCAGATTTGCCACTGGCTAAGATTGGGGCGATCGCCTGCAAATACACTTCAGTCTTACCAGAACCGGTAACGCCGTGCAACAGCACTTGACGGAATCCCGAAAAACTGTTAATAAACCCTAAAGCTTCAGCTTGAAAACGAGTTAAATTTTTTGGTGCATCGGGTAATTGAGCAATTCCGCGATCGCCCCTGAGAACTTCCCTTTGATCGATAACAACGCTACCTTTCTGTTCCAATTTTTTGACAACCGAAGCACCCGCGCTGCAAATTCTCAGCAAATCATTCATCCACATTTCACCGCCGCCGCGCCGCAAAACTTCCAAGACTTCTTGTTGGCGCTTAGTTAAATCGGTGACAAAGGCGCTGGGAATTAAAGTCACCGCCGGCTTGAGTTGTGGTTTCGGAGGATTGGGCGGTTCTAAATAACTTTCTACCCAACCGCGTTGCAATAAATCTTTCAATCCCCGATAACTTCCCTTGACTTGGCGCTGAAGGTATTGCCAAGTGTAATCGCCCTTTTTCTGAGCTTGCAGCAATTGCAAGATTTGACTTGCGGCGGGATTCAAAAATGTTTCGGCATTGGGAGAAACAGCATCTTTAATTAACCGAATCCGGCGCACGGAACGGCTTAATAAACCGGGTGGCAGCGAAGCTCTAATTACTTGAATTAATGTTGTACAATAATAAGCAGATACTCGTTCGAGCAATTCCCAATAAGTAGGCGGAAAAAAGCCCGTACTCACAACATCTTCGACATCTTTCACCCGCGCCGGATCTAAGTCTGCCGGCAGTTGAGAAACGAACCGAATCGCGATCGCCCCTACCTGTTGGCTGCCAAATGGTACACTCAAAATATCCCCCGGCTGCACGTTCAATTCCGCAGGTAAGCGATAGGTAAATAACTTGTTTTCCTCCCCCGGCGAGTCCCCCGCGCCCCTGAAAGGAGAGTCCACCAAAACCTCGATCCACTCTGCCGGCGAAGTGGGGCGTTGCGGCGTTTTGCTGCTACCGTAGGATGCCCCGGCCTCTGCCGCGGAGGGGGTTGATAAACCAAAAGTGACAGTAGACATAGGGTTGCACATCATACTAGGAGGAGCGGCAGTCAAAGGGAGTTTTTATTATCCGTTCTATGAAACCTACTCAAATCTACTCATAGCGGATTTGATGTTCACTTCCTGCTTCTACCAAGGGAGTCGGCTCCTTCTTGTCCACAGGCTTAACTTCAGACCGAACTGGCCTTACCAGAGAATGAATAATGAGCCAAGTTAATCGCGGCATTTAAGTCACGATTAATAATTGCACTACAATTTTGACAATAAAAAACTCGTTCTTTCAGCGGCATTGACTGAATATTACCACAATTTGAACAAGTTTTTGATGACGGATACCAACGGTCAACCAATTCAACTATCGTACCGTACATGGCCGACTTATATTCCAGCTCGCGCCGAAATTCAAAGAAACCGCAATCTGAGATAGCAGCCGCTAATTTATGGTTGGCTATCATCCCACTTACGTTCAAATCTTCGATGCGAATGTGGGCATATTTTTGGCTAATTTCTGTTGTAGTTTTCTGCAAGAAGTCTCGACGTTGATTAGCAGTCTTCCCATGAATTTTGGCGATTCTACGATAATGCTTGTGGGCATTATTGGATGCTTTTACACCCAATTTTCTATTACCCAATTGCTTGTTGCGATTTCTCCACTGTGTTTTACTCAGCTTGGTTTTCGCTTTGGTGAGCGGACGGGGAGATTCGTAATAATTGCCATCGGAAAGAGTAGCAAAAGTTGACACACCCAAGTCAATACCTACCGTTTCAACAACTGGGTGAAACAAAGGTGGAATCTTTTGGGCTTTGATAGCGAAGGAAACATACCATTTATCGGCGGTTCGGGAGACGGTAAATGTCTGCGCCATACAAGGAAACGGGATAGCTTCTTTCAGTCTAAAAGTTCCTAAGGTGGGAATTTTAATTGACTTTTGCGGTTTGAGCAAAATTGTATGACTCCAGTCAGCAGTATCCACCGTAAAAGAGTCGCCATCTTTTTTCCTTTTGAACCTGGGGAATTTTCCTAATCCTTTAAAACATCGGGATAGTGCTTCACCGAAATGCCGGAATGTCGTTTTATAAACTCTGGAAGACAGAGTGGTAGTCCACTGATATTCGGGTAATTTCTTGACATGGTTGGTAAAAACTCGTTCAATTGCCGCTACTTTTTTACTACTAGGGCCTTGGAACTCTTTAACTCCTTGGTAAAGAGATAGGGCGTAGTTATAGCAAAATCTAGCATAACCAGAATGTCTTGCCATCAAGGTACGTTCTTTATGATTAAGTTTTAGTTCTCGCTTGATGGCGTACATAGCTGATTAAAATTTGTGAACGATTTCTTTAAGTTCGGCTGCTTCCGAAGGGGTTCACTTGCTCATTTAACCATCAAGTGCACACTTAATGGGCAAATTTAGTAAGATTTAGGTATATTTTTGTCAACTATTCTTACCCCTTGGGCAATCACCGAAAAGCTTGCGGTTCAAAAGCTGGTAGCATCTATTACCGGAAGCAACTCGCCTGAATCAAGCGCAATTGAATTATACATCTATTGTCACCAGTTTTCAAATTGTGGGTAAGTGAGTAGATTTAGGTAGAAATAGACAGATTTATTGAAACAGATGTCAGCCCTCAGTTTAGCTCGATCGATATCACAGTTTTCGATCGCAGGAAATACAGATTAAGACAGTGCAATGCCTTTCGCCGTCTCAATAATCGCCTGAAACCCGCTAGGGGTTTTCATCTCAAATCCGGTAATTACCGAATTATACCAAGTGCGAGCTTAAGAGCTCGCGAGTGTTAAAAACCAGCGAGTATTCAACACCAAGGAGTCAATAGCCGATATTTGTAAATTAGTCAAGTAAAAATAGCTGATATTAACTGCGGGATTTGGCGATCGGAATCTCGATCGCAAATTCAGTCCCTTCTCCCACTGTCGATATGCACTCCAACCTCCCACCGTGTTTGTCCACCACAATTTGATAGCTAATTGATAGCCCCAAACCTGTACCTGTACCCACTGGTTTTGTCGTAAAGAAAGGGTCAAAAATTTTGGTTTTAACTGCGTCATCTATTCCCGGCCCATTATCCTTAATACTAATTTTAATCCAATCGCTTTTGTAAATGTATGTACTAATTATAATCTGACTTTTAAAGTGAGATTGATGTTTTTTTGAATCGTGATTTTCTGGATTTTGCAACGCATATATGGAATTAGTTAAAATATTCATAAATACTTGATTTATCTGTCCAGCATAACATTCAACGAGTGGCAAATCTCCATATTTTTTGAGAATTTCAATTTCCTGATAATTCGGTTTAGCTTTGACAGCACTCTGTAAAATCAAAAGCGTGCTATCAAGTCCTTCATGAATATTAACTGGTTTGAGGTCAGATTCATCCAAGCGAGAGAAGTTTCGCAAACTTAGTACAATTTCACGAATGCGATTAGTACCCACTTTCATTGAAGACAAGATTTTCGGCAGATCCTCGCCGATAAAATCCAGATCGCTATCTTCAATCAAATCTGCAATTTCCGCCTTAGGATTCGGATATTCCTGCTGGTACAAATTGATTAAACTTAATAGGTTGTGACTGTAGGTACTAACGTGAGAAAGATTGGCGTGAATGAAATTAACAGGGTTATTAATCTCGTGGGCTACACCAGCGATCATTTGACCGAGGGAAGACATTTTTTCTGTTTGAATTAGTTGAGCCTGGGTTTTCTGTAAATCTTGCAGAGTTTGTTTGAGTTGTTTAGATTGAGCAGTAGCAGTGGCCGCAAGTTTATCCTTAAGTTCTAAAATTTGACGCATTTCTGCCTCAGCGTGCTTGCGCTTGGTGATGTCAAAGATTACTCCGTCAAGCCAGAGAAGATCGCCGTTTTCATTAAATATGCCTTGACCTTTGTCTGACACCCATCTCACAGTCTTATCCGCTCTAATAATGCGGTACTCGATGATATAATCCCGTTTGGTTAAGATTCTTTTATCGATAATCTTCTGTACCATTGCTGCATCTTCAGCATGGATGATACTGTTAAAACTTCGCACTCGATTGTCAATAAAATCGGTGGCGGAGTAGCCCGAAATATCTGCGATCGCATCACTGATAAACTCCATCGTCCAGTCGGCATCGAATACCCATCGATAAACCGCACCAGGGAGATTGGAAACCAAGCTTCTGAAACGTTTCTCGCTGTCTTGGAGCACCTCCGTATCAGACTGAATGCGATCGCCCATTTGGTTAAAAGCCGCCGCAATCTGAGCAAGTTCATCAGATCCTCCCAGTTGTGCGCGCTCGTCCAATTTTCCTTGGCTGAGGCTATTGCTCGCTGCTACCAGCCTCGCAGCCCGCCCTGTCAAGGTTCGATCGAAAAACAACCAGACAATTATGCAAAATACAGCTAACCCAATACTCGTTTCAGCCGATCGCCGCAAAGCATCTGCATAAGCTTGCTGCTTGAATAACAAAATATCATACTCTACCAAAAGAATGCCGACTCTCGAAGGGCGAACTTCTCCCGGCTGGGCACCCAACAAAACCGGATAAATTGCCCAGATACTCTCTTTATTTGGAGCAAGCTTGACTTCTCCTGACATCTTTTCCCGAACTTTGAAAAATTCTTCTGGCAAATAGTTAGGTAACGAGATTTCGCCGATCGGGTGATTCCGCAATTCGTAACGGGTTGCCAAAATTACTCGGTTATTTTCATCACAAAGCAACGCTAAGCGGATATTTCGCTCGCTCCCCAACTTGCTAATTGCGATTTCCACTTGCTCAACATCTCCTCTGCGGTACAAATATTCCAGCATTCCTGAGAGTTGATTTGCAGAAAACTTTAAACCGTTAATTCCTTCTTCTTCTTGCCGCCGATACGACTGAGCTACCTCTCGTTGAAAAGAAAATAAACCCAGCAAACTACCGAAAATCAACAGGATCAACGGAATTGATAAACGCAGAGAAAAAGGAAATCGTTTCATAGTTAGAAATGATATAAATTTTAACCCCTAGATTATTGTTGCTAATTTTAACCAAAAACATCCAAGCCAATAGTTACTTAAAACTCACATTTGTTTGCGACTAACTATAATTATGATCGATCAATATTTGACTTTTTTAACCAATTTATCGTCCAACAAAAGAGCAGGATTTACAGCTTTTGGCAGCAATTTATTTTCTAGCATCACTTGAGACAATCGCTTGACGCCATTCAGCAATGACGGATCTGTTTTCCCTAGTAACTTTTGGTTTTCTTCGAGGTTTGGACTGCTCAGCCCTTTTAAAGATTCTAAGAATTGTTCTGGAGTCACTCCTGTGCGGGGAGCGATGCGAATAGCAGCATCCTTGGGATTTTTTGTCAAGTAATCTAGGGCACGAAACCGACCGTCAACTAAAGCCTGCAAAGCCTTGGGCTGCTTGTTAATTACATCGTCGCGTACTATCAGAACATCGACAATTTCACCGGGGATTTGCGAACTATCAAACAGTTGTTTTGCGCCTACTGCTAGCAGCTTTGTCCGAGCAGATCCAAAGGTAACAACAGCATCTACCTTTCCATCTTTAAAGGCTCGTTCATGTTCGGATACTCCTAAAGAGACAATTTTGATATCTTTAGGTGACATACCTTTTTGTTCTAAGGCACGGGTAATTATGAATGCTCCTAGTGCAGTAGATTCGACGCCTACTGGTCGGCTTTTTAAGCCTTGCAAACTTGGAATTTCGGGTTTGCCGAGAATCACATCTCCACCATTAGAAAAATCCATTACAACTACAATTTTTACGTCGGGATTGGTTGCTGCCAAAACCAAAGCTTGGTCGATGGATATGCCCGCTGCTTCAATTTCTCCATTTCGATAGGCTCGTACCTCTTCTGTACCTGAAGGGTAATCTACTAATCGAATAGGAGTATTGTCATAGTACCCTAAACTGCGAGCCAAGTACAGAGTTTCATAGCCAGGCCAAACATTGGCACCGACTCGCAAAGGGGCTTCTGCTTTCGTGCAACTAGCTAATATCACTGTACACAGGGTGACTGTCGCAATGCCAAGCATAAAGCTTTTTAGTTTCCGGCTCACTTTTTTCCAAAACTTGAGGTCAAACATCAGAAGATTTTTCAGCATATACTTAGGTAAGCTCCTGCTTATTCATTACTAAATGATACTTATTGGCGATCGCTTAATGTAAGGTAGTGCGATCGCCAATATTGACCAATATATTCAATATAAAGGCCGATCGCCAACTTCTAGCAGCGACTTGCAAAGTGAATAATTGCCCTGCAACAAATAACCTGTGACCAACAACTTTGCAGCCAACCTGGGTGGGGTACAAGTATTAACACCAGTTTTATAAAGTTTTGCGATAAAAGTGTAGGATGTGTCGCTTGCGATAAATTACTGGCATTCAATTGCCAATCTGATAGCGACGCACCTTACCCATCTGGTAGAGCAAGCCCAACAATTGTTTTGTAGCACGATTTGTTATAAATGATATGAATAGCATTGCGATCGAGTTTTGCGATCGAAGAAGTGTTGGGAAAGACTGAAACTGATGATTATTTACACCGCAGAGAGTTTGTCAGGTGCGTCGCGGTGAGATTGTGGATATGCAAGTTGAGGTATCCCAATGCCCTGTTTGCCCAATGCCCTGTTTGCCCAATGCCCTGTTTGCCCAATGCCCTGTTTGCCCAATGCCCATGAGTACCTAATATGGGAGATGGAAAGGCTATAACTCCCATGTGTCGATCGCACTTACATACCAGCGCCATTTTATGGTAGGAATTAATACTTGCGAGAAAATCGACACAGCAGTTCACATTGGGAGAGTATTGAATGTCAGGTAGCGAAGTCCGTGCAGACTTTTGGATGAGCGAGTACATTACCCCTTGGGATATTTACGTTCACGGCGTCATAGGCGTGCTCGCTTACAAAAAAACAGCCTATCAGGAAATGTACGTAGTTCAAACCGGCACCTACGGCAAAGGCTTAGTTTTGGACGGCAAATGGCAATCTTGTACGGGCGACGAGTTTCTGTACCACGAACCCCTCGTACACCCAGCCATGATTGCTCACGGTTCGCCCAAAAAAGTGCTGGTTCTCGGCGGTGGCGAAGGAGCTACAATTAGAGAAGTGTTGCGCTGGAAAAGTGTTGAAAAAGTCGTGATGGTCGATATTGACGGCGAAGTAGTAGAAGCTTGCCGCGAGCACTTGCCAGAAATGCACCAAAATGCCTTTGATGACCCCCGTTCCGAAGTAGTAATCGGCGACGCTTTGGACTATTTAGACAACACAGACAGCGATTGGGATATTGTAATTTCTGACTTATCCGATCCCATTGAAGAAGGCCCATCTTTCCAGTTATTTACCAAGGAGTATTTTGAGAAAGTCCGCAAGATACTGTCACCTAACGGGTATTTCGTAGTACAAGCAGGCCCAGTTTCTCCAGCAGAAATGAAAATGCACGCCCGCATTGTCAATACCCTGAAATCGGTTTTCCCCAACGTTCAATCCTGCACCAGCTTTATTTCTACCTACGGAGCTCCTTGGGGTTTTGCGGTAGCTTCCAGCCAGGAAATAAACACGCGGCCAGAACCCGAAGTTACCGACAAATTACTCGCCGAACAAACAATTGGCGGGTTCCGGATGTTAGACGGGATTACACTGTTGGGACTGATGCAAGTTCCCGGCCACTTACGAAAAGTAATCGCCGAGGAAACCGAAGTTTACACGATCGCAGCACCGCCCAAATTTTTCGGGAAAGGCTCTGTCGGTCAGTGAAGTTAAATTGAAAGAAAAAAGTCGTTTGGAGTAACTCACATGGGCAGTTTAATCCGCATAGTCGCTGCAATTTTTCTTCCCCCGCTGGGCGTATTTTTGACTGTCGGGATTGGGGGAGATTTTTGGATCAACCTGGTTCTGACATTTTTGGGATTTATTCCCGGGGTTGTTCACGCTATTTGGGTAATTGCCAAGAACGATCGGGGCTAGGTTGATATCAAAGATATTGACTTTAGGGGCTAGGGTGGTTTTATTGTCGCGATCGGAAATCTGAAACTACAGAAAGCCTCGCTCAAAGACCGGCTTGCGTTACAAGGTACGTTGTTGGGCTTTAGCCCTCTTTAGACATATATATAAAGAGGGCTAAAGCCCAACAACGTACCTAATTTAATCCGTTCACCGCGAATGCTGCACAGCCGATCGCCAATCCGTGCTAATTTATCAGGATTGCTCAAATAGTAAATCGCCCTTTGCTTGACTTAATCCTCACTGTATCGTTCCCACGCTCAACTTGACTGTTTGCTGAGCCAATCGCAGAAGCTGCTATGATAAAAGCTATAGCAAATTTCTCCGGCGATTTGCTGGGGATTTAAGAACTCACACCAATTTTCTAAGGCTTTCTCAACGTCGTATTCATCCTCATCAATTATTTGGGCGATCGCACTTACAGACAAACCCGATCGCGATTTGGCCAAAACAGACACCACAGCCAACTCAACTGGCGAGAAACCATCACCTCTCATCTGCTGGTAGTGGTTTTGATAATACGCTGCTAAACCGGCAGGAAGGAGAGAGAAAAGTGAGGACGTTTCTCCCAGATTAGCATCGGGCTGTGAATCTTGGGCAATGGCGGGTAACATCTGACTCAGATACATGAAATTGTTTTCGCTGTGAGTTGCGAGTTGTTGGGCCAATTCCGGTGCAGTGGAGAGGTATTGCTGGATGTAGTTAAGCACATCTTCCCGATTTTGTTGGGGATAATCCCTTAAATCTAGGAGTTGAGAGGGCGCTTCAATTAACAAACCGGATTTTTCTTTGACAAACGGGCGGCGGGCGAGGATAAAATAAGTGCGATCGCCCAAATATCTCGGCAGATAGAACAGATTTGTGCAGGGAGGTTGACTCGTAAGGGCGATCGCATCTAGAGTATCGATGACTATTATCAACTTTTGGCTAGCATCCAATTTATCGCTAATTTTCTGAAGCAACAAAGACAGAAACCAATTCCCATCATCGGAGTCGAGATTTTCAATTTTAGATTTGAGCTTGACAATTTCGGCTGTTTCTGCATTGGCTGCGAGGTATTTGTCAATGAGTTGAGTGCAGACAGAAACGAGAAAATCGTGCGATCGATTTTTGCGATCGATTCCAGCGTTGTAATACCAACTTCATAAAGTGTTGCTACAAATACTATCTAGCAAATAAACCTTTACTGGTAAAAGACACTTACTATGTGTAGCACTATTTTATGAAGTTGGTCAAAGTCTCATAAGGAGCATTTGTGGGTATTCCGTTAACTTTCTGGCGATCGCCCCTGTAGGCAGGACGGCTCTGCTGGGTTTGTGGTGGATACGGTATTAGGCACAACTCTTCGCGATTCTGCGATCCTCTTTTCGTCAAGGATATGCGGTTTGCTTCTCACTACAAACTCAGGAGAACCCGCAGCACATTCAGAAAATTTTTTGTTATCATCTAAATAATATAGTAAGCCTTAATGATTTGTTCAAAAACAGTAGGGGTAGTGTCCCCGTGCCTACCCCGAAGCATCGGGGGCAACCGGGCGTGGGTTTCCCTGTACAAGAATTACACAACTCATTCAGACTCGCTAAAATTGAAAATTAATCTACAACTAATCTAAGCGATATGCCTGAAAACTCCTTTATTAAATTGACGATTGCTTTTAATGACCCGGATCTCGACAGTGAAGAACTAGAAGGGCAAGCTCAAAACCTGCGGGCTCAAATGAGAGACTTAGACGAAATTGAAAGCATCGATCGGGTACTAGATCCGAATCCACCGGAAGGAAACAAGTCAGTAGGCGGAATTTTGGTGGGTGTGCTAACGGCTCAAGTAAATATAGAGAATATCCAAAAGGTACTGAGATTTCTCTATGATCGTATTGGGTCTAAGCGCATTGAACTGGAAGTGGAAGCCAATGGCAGAAAGCTGAAGGTGAATGTCGGCAGTCAGGAAGAATTAGCACTAGCGATCGAAGCAGCCGAGAAGTTTATAGAACAATAGGACTGCAAATATAGCGAAGTTTGCATTCAGGTGAAAGCCAGCAGTCAAGAAGAATTAGCACTAGCGATCGAAGCAGCGGAGAAGTTTATAGAACCATAGGAAGGCAAATATGGCGAAGTTTGCATTGCTGATTGGGGTTGGGAATTACGAACACCCGGATCAGTTGAAGCCGTTAGTCTGTGCGCCCAAAGATGTAGCTGCCATGCAGCGGATTCTACTGAACCCGGAAATGGGGGATTTTACTGAGGTAATCCCGCTGATTGACCCTGACAAGAGGCAGATGGAGGAAGCGATCGAGACGCTGTACCGCGATCGGGCAAAAGACGATCTCATCCTGCTATTCTTTTCGGGACATGGCATCAAAGACGATAGCGGCAAACTGCACTTTGCCACTCGTTTAACCAGTAAAACACCGAAAGGAGAACTGAAACAATCGACAGCACTTCCTGCCAGCTTTGTGCACGAAATTATGGGCAAAAGCCTATCGCGGCGGCAAGTCATGATTTTGGACTGTTGCTTTAGCGGAGCCTTTGACCCCCAATTAAACCCCAAAGACGATGGATCAGTGGATGTGCGGGGACAACTCGGTGCAGCAGGGCGCGTTGTCTTGACTTCTTCCAGTTCGACGGAATACTCGTTTGAGCAGCAAGGCTCAGAACTCTCGATCTACACACGCTTTTTAGTCGAAGGGATTGAAACCGGAGCGGCGGATCGAGATAATCATGGCAAGGTTTCGGTGCGGGAATTGCATGATTATGCCACCAAGAAGGTGCAAGAGACTGCACCAAAGATGAATCCCCAAATTATTGTGCTGAAGGATAAAGGTTATGAAGTCGTCTTTGCGAAAGCGCACATTACCGATCCGAAGCTAAAGTACCGTAGAAATGTAGAGCGCTATTCGAGTCGGGGTGAAATCTCTCCAGTCGGACGTACTTCACTCAATGTTCTGCAAGTGCGGTTGGGGCTAACGCTTGAAGAAACACAAGAGATTGAAGTTCAGGTTTTACAACCATTTCGAGAACGCTTGAAACATTTAGAAACCTATGGATCAACGTTTGTTGCAGCCGTTGAACATCAATATCCTCTCACGGAGGAAACTCTCAATGAGTTGAAGGACTTACATGAGTCTTTGGGACTGCGTAAGCAGGATGTGACTCAGATTGAGGAAGAAGTGACGGCAGCCTATGGGCAGAAGCTACAACGGTATCAGCAGGCATTAACCAGGGCAATTCAGGCTGGGTTTCCGTTGAGTCAACCCGTTTGTGAGGAATTGGACAAATTTCAAGCTGACTTGGGGTTGAGGGATGAGAATGTGAGGCGAATCAAACAACCCATTATTGAGCGTAGAACTGCTGAGTATAAGCAACAACAGTTAGAGCAGCAAAGGCAACAAACAGAAAACCTGCGACAACGGCAGGAAGTGGAAAGATTGCAACAACAGGAAGCAAAAAGACTGAAGGAGCGAGCTAAACAACAAAAAGAGAAATTGGAAAGTCAACCAGCAAAGTTACAGAAACGAGATGAGGTTAAGCAACAGAAAAAAAGTTCACAAACCAAGGAAAATGTTCGTTCTTCATCCTCAAACAAACTGCGACTGGCTGGAGCCTTTCTTTCGTCGATACTCATTACTGCTGGAGGACTTTTCTATTTCAACTCAACTCGCCCACAGCCTCAACTGATTGTTCAACCATCGATTAGCACACCACCCACTCCACCCACTCAATCTTTCCTACCCACTCAATTTGTCCTCGCGAAAGCCCAAGCTATCGCCAAAGGTGGCGACAAAGGTCGAGCAATTAAGCTTGCTCAGTCAGTAAGTGGAACCCAAGCATCCGATGCCCAATCCTCGATTTCCCAATGGCAATCCGAATGGTATAAAGAGCAAGATGCTTTCGACGATTTCAAAACAGCCTATAATTCTAAACGCTGGCAAGAAGCCTATTATATTGCATACAAATCACGTAAGATTCCGTACAATAAATACTGGAATAACCATCCAGATCTTTACCCGATGGCAATATATGCTAAATCTAAATGGGAGGCACAAAAAGCTGAATATGAAAAACAAAGAAAAGCGGAAGCTGAGAGGAGTCGAGTTTCTGCTGAATTGGATGCAATTAAAAGAGCTGAATATTTACCAAAAATCGAACCTGGAATTAATCAAATTAGTGAGTCTGAACGCCCTTCACCGGAAGAGTTTATCAAATATTATTATACACAAACTCGTAATGGCGATACCACTAAAACAACGTGGGAGTTGTTAACTAAAGCTTTTCAGGAAGAAAAGAGTCCTGGTGGATTTCGTGAATATCATGAATTTTGCTTGAAAAAACAACAAGAGGTACTAGACGTTAAGATAATTCAACAGACGCCGGAATCAGCGGAAGTAACAGCATTATTGGTTTATCAAGATGGAGAAAAGCGAATAACATCACGATCTCGATCGCGATGGCATCTCATATGGGATTCATCAGACCATACTTGGAAAATAGATTTGCCACCTCCAAATAACAGTATGCAGGGGGGATAGCTAGAGTGATAAAAAAATCCCAGCCACATCTGCGGACTGTGGGTTTTATGGCAGTCTCGATAATATATAATTGAATTAAATCGATCGCCATTGAGGTACTCAAATGCCTTCTCCATTTCCAGGGATGAACCCTTATTTAGAAAATCCCGAATTTTGGCCCGAAGTACACCACCGTTTGATAGTTGCTATCGCCGATGACATAGAGCAAAATCTCAGTCAGCAATATCGAGTGGCGATCGAAAAACGCACTTATATGAGTGGTGGGGAAGACTCTGTTGATATCGCGATTCCCGATGTGTCTGTAGTCGCCACAAGGACAACAACCCAGACACGATCGCCAGTGATGACTTTAGCGCCCCGCTCCGAATTTGTAACAGTAACGCTGCCAATTCCTGAAGAATGCAGGGAAGGTTATTTAGAAATTAGAGAGGTAACAACGGGCCGAGTAGTGACAGTCATTGAAATTTTGTCTCCCGCTAACAAACGTGCCGGTGAAGGAAGAACTGCTTATCTTAACAAGCGGCAAAAAGTTTTAGCAACTCTCACGAATTTGGTAGAGATAGATTTGCTCAGAAGCGGCAAATATCTACCGTTTGCTAGCGAAATCCCGCAGACAGATTACCGAATCTCGATCGCCAAATCATATCAGCGGCCGCAAGCGCAGTTATATGCTTTTAATATTAGAGATGAAATTCCCGTGTTTAGCATTCCTTTGCAGTCAGGAGATGTAGAACCAGAGTTGAATTTACAGAGTTTGTTAATGGGAATTTACGATCGCGCTAGATTTGATTTAACATTGGATTACGATCCCGAACCTGTACCCCGCTTCAAGGAAGAAGATAGAGTTTGGGCAGATGAATTGCTGCGAGAAATAGGCAAACGGTAAACACTCCTAGGAAACGGAGGAGACGGCAATGCCGTTTTCCTACCCCAACACGATCGTAGCTTGCGGGGCGGGACGCGATCGCACTCCACGCTCAATTCAACGATCGCACAAATCGACTTCTGCACAAACCAAATCAGCGATTTTCCGCGCCGCCCCAGACTCGCCGCGCACACTGCGGAGCCGATCGCCCATTCGTGCTAATTTATCAGGATGGCTCAAATAGTCGATCGCCAAATGGGCTACAACATCCGCCTCCAGCCGCCCGATCAACTCCGGCACAATCTCCTCGCCCGCCCAGATATTCGGCCAAGCATAAAGCTTTCCCTTCCCCAATTGCAAGATTAGCCAATTAATCGCCGTCGCAAAAACAGAACCGACTAACGGCAAATTTGCCAACAATCCCGGCAAACCATCCCAAGCTTTCATCGCATCCAACTGCTGCGTCGGAATCAACACAATCATCGGTACAGCTAAGGAACCCAATTCCGCAGTATTCGCCCCCACAGTAGTCAAACACAGGCTGCATTGTGATAGCAAATCGTAGGCAGGAGTTTGCGTCCAAAGTTCTATTTTTAAGCCAGTTGCTGTCTGCAAAAACGGCGATTCTGTTAAATGAAGTTCGGCGCTAGCGTTGGCAAATAAATGCAAGCAGGGATTTTGTTCAGCGTCCGCAAAACGTGCTAGAGTTTGCACATCTAAGCTCGGAGCAACCGGAATTACAAAGCGCGTTTCAGGGCGGACTCGATGGATCGATTGCGCGATCGCCAAACACAACGGTACACCTAAAGCTAATTTTGCCGCCTTAGAACCCGGTAACAATCCAATTAACTCTATTTCCCGTCGGGGTTGTACGCCGTCTTTTGTCTCCAATTTGCGATCGCCTACTTCCGCGATCAAATCTCCCACAACTGCAAATTTATCAGCATATTTTTGCGGAACTTTAGCCAAAACTTCCGGTTTCATCGCTGCAAACCTATCAATCCAGCGATACCACCGCGCGTCCCATTCCGCATAAATAACCGTGCGATATTTTAGCCTTTTGCCAATAACAACCGTAAAAAATTGGTCGCCGCCTAAAAACAAAACAACTCCCGTTTTGTACCAATCCCAATTTTCGGCAGTTTTGCCCGATAATAAAAATCGAAAAAAATGCTCCGGTGCTTGCACTCTGTCCACTTCTGGATAGCTCAATGCGATTTCTGCTTCTTTCCCCGTGGCGTGCGGACAGGGGGACAGCACCACCGAGATGCGCGCTTCTGTGCCTTTGTTTGCCAATTGCTGGCGCAATGCTTGCACGGCGGGACGCACCCAAGTTGCTAATTCTCCGGGCCCGTTGGAGAGGATTAAAATATCGACTGTCATAGCACTTAAGATTTAAAAGGATACAAGGGAGAATTCTATGACAGATTTAATGGATGCCGTCAAGACGGGTGATGTGGCGGCTGTAGAATGTGCGATCGAACAACGTGCAGATATCAACGCCAAAGATGAGGAAGGCGGGACGGCTTTGACGGCTGCGGCTGAGGCTGGCAATGCTGATATTGTCAAAAAACTGCTCGCAGCAGGTGCGGATGCTAAGAGTCAGGATAATGACGGTTGGACGCCGTTAATGAGTGCTGCTGCTGCCGGAGATACCGAGATTGTACAGCTTTTGCTGGATGCGGGGGCGGATGTGAATGCTAAAACTATTGATGGTTTGACGGCTTTGATGAGTGCGGCGGGTAGCGGGCGCGCTGATGTTGTGCAGGTTTTGCTCGATCGAGGTTCCGATCTCAAAGCCAAGGATAATAATACTTGGACTGCGTTCATTTGGGCATCCTCGGAAAATCACCAAGATGTCGTTGAGGTTTTGAAGCTGGCGCGCGATCGCAATTAGAACTATTGTCGTCAGATTAGGTACGTAGTTGCGCTTAAGCGCTCTTTATAAGATTAGGAAAGAGCGCAAAGATCGCAACTACGTACCTTGGCTTTTGGTAATTTTATATTTCCTATCCTGACAATAAAACCACCATACTCCTCTTAGTAAGCAGAAGCGGCAAATTTATTCTTGTTTCCTCCCTTAATAAGGAGGGATTAAGGGGGTTGAACTTGACTTTTGCAAAATATCTATTAAAAACTTAGAAGCCGGGTTTATCAACAAATAAACCAGGTTTCTGGAGGGTACAATTAATTATCGCACTCCCCAGCAGCGATCGGGCAAATCCCAAATAACTTCGAGATTTCTACCCAATTAACAATGTAAAAACGTTAGATGATGGTAATGCTGGTAATACATTCAAACTGAGATCTCCGCCACCTTCAATAACCGCGAGCATATCAAGCGGAGCAGTTCCGGGAACAGCGAAGGGTGAAGCTTTCCTTTGGATAGCTAAATCTCGATTGTTGTTGATTGGTGATATCAAGTATTGATCGGCAAAAGATGACGACAAAGTATTTACTAGCTGAATGCTATCCTGACCTTTGGTAAAGTTCCGAATTGTAGCAAAGCCCGGCCCGATGTAGAGCGGTTGCGTGACTGAAGACAACCGCGGAAAGCTCAAGTAAGCATTACTCAGCATAAATGTATCGCTGCCGCTACCGCCAATGAGAGTATCGAATTCATCGCTTCCCGTACTTTCAGCCCCTACATTGTTGACTCTGCCGTTGCTCGGATACAAGGCTACTTCAACTCCAATTAATTCAACTTTCCCCACCCCAAAACTGGTGATGATGTCATTCCCAGAAGTTCCGACAAAAGTCGCAGATCGACTGGGTTCATCTTTCCCAAAATTGAAGTAATGTTCCCGACCACTTTTCAAATCTCCCGATTGGACGACAGGTAGAACGTCGAGGTTGTTTTGCAAGTATCCTACTTCTAAAAATGAAGTTGCGATCGATTGACCGTATTTGACTTGGGCAAATTGTTGAATGGTGGGCTGAGTTTGAAAGTATCCCGTTTCTAAAAATGAAATTCCAGTTGCACTATCTTTGATACCGAATTGAATGAAGTGCTGGTAGCCACTTTTAAAAGTTCCATTCTGAATAAACGGCTGCAAGTTTCGGTTATTTGCCAGATAAAATGCTTCGTTATACTCAGGCGATACGCGCGATCGACCTTCTTCGTAACCAAATTTGATAAAGTGGTCTAGTCCGGTCGCAAAAGGTGCGTTTGGGTTGCTGGGAGTGCGGACTAAGGCAGCGATGTCTGGGTTGCCGGCAAGGTAAGTAGCCTCGTCAAAATACCGCGATACTTTGGTTAAGCCGGCGGCTTGACCGAATTTTTCAAAATGTTCTCTCCCAGATTTGATGGTTCCTGCGTCAATCGCTGGTTTCAGCCACGGATATTGGGCGAGGTAGTATTTTTCGTCAAAGATGTCGTAGTTTGCCATGTTTTTCTTAAATAATTTAATTTGAAATCGTCTAATTTAAACGATGCTGTTATTATAATATCTCCCTTTATTCTGCTGTCAGGTTAATTTATATTACATCGCATCTAATGGTTTTGATTGCCATAAAAAGTGCGATCGCCATTTTTGTACATCAGCGATCGCAGCAAACAAACGCAACACCTACTAATTAATCGCTTCTGGATTTCTAGCCGACAAAAGTGCCAATTTTATTTGGTATAAACAATGGCTTCAAACTGAGATTTCCACCGCCTTCAATTACAGCGATAGTATCACCATAACTAAGTTGGTCGCCTCCAATTGGTGTAAAGAATGGCAAGCCGTTTGTTTGGATTGCTAAATCTCGATTATTGTTGATGGGAAACACAATGTATTTATCGAATGATGTAGAGCCCAGCAGGAGCGTATCCTGACCTTGGGTAAAGTTTTGAATTTTAGCAAAACCTGGCCCCTGGTAGAACTGCCGGCTGACAGGCGTCGGTCTGCTACCCCCTATACCTGGGACGGTAACGGCCAACACGAAGTTATCGCGACCGCTACCGCCAATGAGAGTATCAAATTCATCGCTCCCGTAACTTTGAAACTGCCGATTGCCGTTAGCGTCTAAAACATATTGAATTCCAAATATGTTAACATTTTCCACCCCGAAACCCTGAACGGTATCATTTCCGGAAGTTCCGAAAAAATTCACATCGACAAAGGGAAGAGCCGGCTCAAATTGCCCGAATTTTCGGTAGTGTTCTGCGCCTGTTTTGAACACTCCCGCCTTGACTGCTGTTGCTACAGCGGGGCGTTCCAGCAAGTATTCTGATTCAGAAAATGTGTTCGCATAGAGACCTTCTTTGGCTCCGAATTTGATGAAGTGCTCTAAACCAGATTTAAAAGTTCCGTTTTGTACCAAGGGCACAAGTACGGGGTATCGTTTTAAATAAAATGCTTCGTCATAGTCAGGCGATACTCGCGTGCGGCCTTGTTCGTAACCAAACTGGATAAAGTGGTCTAAACCAGAAGCAAAAGGCGCGTTTGGATTGCTTGAGTTGCGGATTGAGGGAACAAGATCTTGATTTTGAGCTAGATAGGTTTGTTCGTCAAAGTAACGCGATACTGCGATGAGGCCACCAGCTTGACCAAATTTTTCAAAGTGTTCTCTTCCAGATTTGATGATTCCTGCATCAATAGCTGGTTTCAACCACGGATATTGCGACAGGTAGTATTGTTCGTCAAAAATGTCATAGTTACTCATGTTTTCTCCCTGCTGAAACTTTAACAAGCTTTTTATCCACTTTATCAACAATCGGGAACTGACACAATACTCGATCGGGTGATTGTAATAACAGTCAAATATAACTGAATATCTATGATTTCTAGCCAAGTAAAGTGATACCGACTGGAGGATTAAACGGATTTATCATTGGAATAGATTGCAAAGTTAGATTCGAGCCGCCCTGAATCCTGGCAAGTGTATCTCCAGATTTTTGAATTAACAAGTCTGCCCCTGATGGAGTTATGGTAAGTTGATCCAAGCTTTCCACCAACTGAAGAACATCTTTGCCTTTTTCAAAGTTGACAATCCTAGCCTCACCAGTACCCTCATAGAAACTGACCCGGCTAATAAAACTAAGTCGGTTGTTGGGAGCGGCATCTCCGAGGACGAAGTAATCAGTACCCGCAGTACCAATTAATGTATCGAATTCATTAGTGGTCATAAAAGGTACTCTCAGTACCTCATCTAACTTCAAAGAATCATACTTATTCTTATTGATGCCCATAGTTGGATTTGGGCCGGCGAAAGCTACTTGCAGCCCAGTGATTTGATTTTTCCCCGCTGTAAATCCCGTGACGATATCATTACCATTTGTTCCAGTAAAAAATCCGAGTCGATTTGACTCAAATTGCCCAAATTTTAGATAATGTTCTCGACCAGTTTTCAATGTTCCAGTCGCGACAACTGCGGCCACATCTGGGTTATCTGATAAGTAACGTGGTTCTAAGAAACTTGTCCCGTACCTACCTTCTTTGTTTCCGAATTTGATGAAGTGCTCAAAGCCGGATTTCAAAGTTCCGTTTTGGACAAAGGGAATTATATCGGAGTGGCGCTTTAAATAAAAAACTTCGTCGTACTCAGGTGATACTCGCGTGCGGCCTTCTTCGTAACCAAACTGAATGAAGTGGTCTAATCCGGTCGCAAAAGGCCGATTTGGGTTGTTGGCGGTGCGAACAAAGGGTGCAATATCTTGATTTTGAGCTAAATAGGTATCTTCGTCAAAGTACCGCGATATTTTGGTAAGGCCACCGGCTTGACCGAATTTTTCAAAGTGTTCTCTGCCAGATTTGATGATTCCCGCATCAATGGCTGGTTTCAGCCACGGATATTGCGATAAGTAGTATTTTTCGTCAAAAATATCGTAATTCATCGTTGCTCCTTTAAGGATCTCAAGTACGTTAGCGAAGCCCTCGAAGAGGATCGTACTTTTTTATGGCACATTAGCCCACAACCAATAAATAAGTCATCAATCATCAGTATCAACTAATGACCAATGACTGCTGTTCGCGAGCTCTTAAGCTCGCACTCTTGACTAATGACTAACCGATCGCAAAAGTACCGTTACCATTAGATTGTTGGAATCCCAAATTCAAACCTGCTCCTCCTTCAATCACGCCCAGCACATCTCCAAAACGCTGGATTGACAAATTGCCGCCAACAGGAGTCAGGCTGTAACCGTCGTTTAAAGAATTTCCTTGCAGTTGAATCAAATCGTCTACTGCGTTGAAGTTCCTAATAGTAGCTTGACCGTTACCCAAATACAGCGGTACCGCGGAGGGATTCCCGGCTGATGCAGGAACTCCGAGGACGAATGTATCAACTCCCGGGCTGCCAATTAGGACATCGAATTCATTAGTTCCAAAGCTTTCATACTGGCGATTACCGTTGGGAGCGATACCTACTTCTACTCCCACAAGTTCGGTATTCCCCACGCCAATCCCAGTGAGAACATCGTTGCTGCGGCTGCCTACAAAAGTTGCATCGCGGCTTGGCTCGTTTTTCCCGAAATTAAAGTAGTGTTCCCGACCAGTTTTCAAGTTTCCAGAGTTGACAAACGGCACAATGTCGGGGTTTTTCTTTAAGTATTCCGGTTCAAAAAATGAAGTCCCAAACCGACCTTCTTTGGCACCGAATTGAATGAAATGCTGGTATCCTGATTTGAAAGGTGCATTAGCCCCGATAAACGATCGCAATTCTGGGTTATTTGCTAAATAAAAATCTTCGTTGTATTCAGGCGATACTTTAGCGCGGCGCTGTCCTTCATCGTAACCGAACTGAATAAAGTGATCGAGTCCTGTTGCAAAAGGTGCGTTTGGGTTGACAGTTTTGACAAAGGGTGCGAGATCTGGGTTGCCTGCAAGGTAAGTAGCTTCGTCAAAATAACGCGATACTTTAGTTAGGCCAGCAGCTCTACCAAATTTTTCAAAGTGTTCTCTGCCGGATGCGATTACTCCGGCATCAATCGCCGGTTTGACCCAAGGATATTGGGCGAGGTAGTATTTTTCGTCGAAAATTGCGTAGTTAGCCATATTGTCCCCCTAGGGTTTTGATGAGCTTGACAATCAACAGCAATTAATTTCACCTGAGTTCGATCGCCGATCGCGAACTTATACAATACAGAGTTTCTGCAACCGTTTTAAGTTCCCGGCAAAATATGAAGTTTTCTAATAGCGCACTCATCCGAAAGAACGGTGATAAATTCGGAACTTATGACTTTATGGGATTAATTAATTGCTCGATCGCCTGTTGGATTACTTCTACAAACTTAGGAACTTTTCTCAGGAGCGTTTTTCTCAAAGATTTGTTGATTTTTTGTTTCTTAATTCCTATTTTAGCCATAAAACATATTAAGAGACTAATGTCAAGTAAATATTTGTAAAGATAATTTGGAGCAGTTGCTCAACGAATTTGTAAAATAATGTAACTAAAAATTGCAATAAATTTGTCGAATTGTGTCATATACAGGCTCAAATCACCTAATGGCAAGCGTTTTCTGGTAAAAATGCTTAGGGGACAAAAAAATTCCCGATTGCCGAAAACAGCATCTTATAAGGAGCCTAACCGGATGTTCACTCACGTCAAGCCCACCATTCGCCACGTCGTGCCGGAAAACTTGCAGGGGCGATCGCTCATGAAGGTGGTCTATGTCGTACTAGAACCGCAGTATCAAAGCGCCCTCTCCGCAGCGGTTCGAGCGATAAATAACAAAAATCCGAATCTGGCAATAGAAATCAGCGGCTATCTGATCGAAGAACTTCGCAGCCCGGAAAATTACGAGGCCTTTAAGCGGGATGTAGCTGATGCCAATGTATTTATTGCTTCTCTAATTTTTATCGAAGATTTGGCCGAAAAAGTGGTAGCGGCTGTGGAACCGCTGCGCGACAGCTTGGATGTCGCGGTAGTTTTCCCGTCGATGCCGGGGGTGATGCGACTCAATAAAATGGGCAGTTTCTCGATGGCGCAGTTGGGACAAAGCAAAAGCGCGATCGGCGAATTCATGAAAAAACGGAAGGAAAAGTCCGGGAGTTCCTTCCAAGACGGAATGCTGAAACTGCTGCAAACTTTGCCGAAAGTCCTGAAATATTTGCCGATCGACAAAGCTCAAGATGCCCGCAACTTCATGCTAAGTTTCCAGTATTGGCTGGGCGGTTCCCAAGAAAACTTGGAAAACTTCTTGCTGATGCTGTCACATAAATATGTATTCAAAGGCCAGGAACAGTTAAGTTTTCAAGAGCCAGTTGTTTACCCGGACATGGGGATTTGGCATCCTTTAGCACCGTCGATGTTTGAGGATGTCAAAGGATATCTCGCCTGGTATAATGCCCGCAAAGATATTTCCGCAGACCTCAAAGATCCCCTCGCACTTTGCATCGGTTTAGTGTTGCAGCGCACTCACTTAGTTACTGGAGATGACGCGCACTACGTAGCAATTGTGCAGGAATTGGAGGCAATGGGGGCGCGGGTGTTACCGATTTTTGCAGGCGGTTTGGACTTCTCGAAACCGGTTGAAAGCTTTTTCTTGGAAGTTGGGCCCAAAGGTGTGGCACCGCTGCCGATCGTAGATGCGGTGGTTTCTCTGACTGGTTTTGCGTTGGTGGGCGGCCCGGCGAAACAGGATCACCCAAAGGCGATCGAGACTTTGAAAAAGCTCAACTGCCCTTATATGGTGGCTTTGCCGCTGGTTTTCCAAACGACGGAAGAGTGGGAAAATAGCGATTTGGGCTTGCACCCGATTCAAGTTGCTTTGCAGGTTGCGATTCCTGAGTTGGATGGTGCGATCGAACCGATTATTTTGTCGGGTAGAGATGGCGCAACTGGAAAGGCGATCGCGCTGCAAGATAGAATCGAGGCGATCGCCCAGCGTTCCATGAAGTGGGCAATGCTGCGGCGCAAACCGAAATTAGACAAGAAAGTTGCGATCACAGTCTTCAGTTTTCCACCCGACAAAGGCAACGTCGGCACAGCCGCTTACCTCGACGTTTTCGGCTCAATTTACGAAGTATTGAAAGCCCTAAAAGGTAACGGTTACGACTTGCCAGAACTGCCGGATTCCGCCGAAAAGCTGATGCAAGAAGTCATCCACGACGCAACAGCGCAATACCAAAGTCCGGAATTGAATATTGCTTACCGGATGTCCGTAGCTGAATACGAAGAATTCACTCCTTATTCGGAACGTTTGCAAGAAAACTGGGGCCCGCCTCCGGGACATTTGAACAGCGACGGACAAAACTTGCTGATTTTCGGGAAACATTTCGGCAACGTATTTATCGGAGTGCAACCTACCTTTGGATATGAAGGCGATCCGATGCGGTTGTTATTCTCTCGTTCTGCTAGTCCCCACCACGGTTTTGCTGCTTACTACACTTATTTAGAGCGCATTTGGGGTGCGGATGCGGTGCTGCACTTTGGCACTCACGGTTCCCTAGAATTCATGCCTGGTAAGCAGATGGGAATGTCTATCGATTGTTATCCCGACAGTTTGATCGGCAAAATTCCTAACCTTTATTATTACGCCGCCAACAATCCCAGCGAAGCAACAATTGCTAAGCGTCGCAGTTATGCTGAAACCATCAGCTATCTGACTCCTCCGGCTGAAAATGCTGGTTTGTATAAAGGTTTGCAGGAACTCAGCGAGTTGATTGCTTCCTATCAAACTTTGAAGGATACGGGCCGGGGTGTGCCGATCGTGGATGCGATCGTCGAAAAATGCCGTTTGGTCAATTTAGACAAGGATATCGCCCTACCTCCCGAACAGGAAAGAGGCGTTGCTGCGGGCATGACTGCGGAGGAACGGGACAATTTAGTTGGCTTGGTTTACCGCAAGTTGATGGAGATTGAATCGCGGTTGTTACCTTGCGGTTTGCACGTGATCGGGAAGCCGCCGACTGCGGAAGAGGCGATCGCAACTTTGGTTAACATTGCCAATTTAGACCGGGAAGAAGACAACCTGATCAGCTTACCGCGAATTATCGCTAACAGTCTGGGACGCGATATCGAGGAAATTTACACCAATAGCGATCGAGGCATTTTAACTGATGTCGAATTGCTGCAAAATATCACCTTAGCCTGTCGCGATGCTGTCAGCGCTTTGGTGAAGGAACAAACCGATGCGGAGGGCAGAGTTTCCCTAGTTTCCAAGTTAAATTTCTTCAACATGGGCAAGAAAACACCTTGGATTGATTCCTTGCACGCCGCCGGTTACAAAAAAGTCGATCCAGAACCGATTAAACCGCTGTTTGAGTATCTAGAATTCTGCTTGCAGCAAGTTTGTGCCGACAACGAATTAGGCGCACTGTTGCGCGCGCTAGAAGGCGAGTTTATTGTGCCTGGGCCCGGTGGCGATCCGATTCGCAACCCGGATGTTTTGCCGACTGGCAAGAATATGCACGCTTTGGATCCGCAGTCAATCCCGACGACGGGTGCGGTGAAGTCTGCTAAGGTTGTTGTCGATCGGCTATTAGAAAGACAGCGCCTCGATAACGGCGGAAATTACCCAGAAACCATCGCCGTTGTGCTGTGGGGAACCGACAACATCAAGACTTACGGCGAATCCCTCGCCCAAGTCATGTGGATGGTGGGAGTCAAGCCCGTACCCGACGCTTTGGGCCGAGTCAACAAACTCGAATTGCTGTCCTTAGAAGAGTTGGGACGCCCTCGAATCGACGTAGTAATTAACTGTTCCGGCGTTTTCCGCGACTTGTTCATCAACCAAATGAACTTGTTAGATAAAGCCGTAAAAATGGCAGCAGAAGCCGACGAACCCTTAGAAATGAACTTCGTCCGCAAACACGCCTTGAAGCAAGCCGAAGAAATGGGCATCAACCTGCGCCAAGCAGCAACCCGCGTGTTTTCCAACGCTTCCGGTTCCTACTCATCTAACGTCAATTTGGCGATCGAAAACAGCACCTGGGAAAGCGAAGCCGAGTTGCAGGAAATGTACTTAACCCGTAAATCCTTCGCGTTTTCTTCCGACAATCCCGGAACAATGGAACAAGACAGGCAGATTTTTGAATCATCCTTAAAAACTGCTGAAGTCACCTTCCAAAACTTGGATTCTGCGGAGATTTCGCTAACCGACGTATCGCACTATTTCGACTCCGATCCAACTAAATTAATCGGCAGTTTGCGCGCCGACGGCAAGCAACCAACATCCTTCGTTGCTGATACAACAACAGCCAACGCGCAGGTACGGACGCTATCAGAAACCGTGCGTTTAGATTCGCGCACCAAGCTGCTAAATCCGAAGTGGTACGAGGGAATGTTATCCCACGGATATGAAGGCGTGCGGGAGATTTCCAAGCGTCTGGTGAACACAACTGGATGGAGTGCGACTGCGGGCGCCGTGGATAATTGGGTGTATGAGGATGTGAACGGTACATTTATCCAAGATGCGGAAATGCAGAAGCGTTTGCTTAACTTAAATCCTCATTCTTTCCGCAAGATTGTGAGCACGTTGCTGGAGGTGAACGGCCGGGGTTATTGGGAGACTTCGGAGAGTAATTTGGACAGGTTGCGTGAGTTGTATCAGGAGGTGGAAGACCGGATTGAGGGGGTAGAATAGAGTTATAATGTAGTAGGGCAGGCATCTCGCCTGCTCTGCCTTTTATTTTGGTGGATAAAATGACTGTTTGCAACTACTGGGAGTCGATTGCGATCGGTGTATGAGGGAACCAACGGCAGAACAGTTACGGAGTTTATATCGGCTGTGTCATCTACTTACCAACGTGATGTTCCACCCAATTCACATAGTGCGTTTAGATGAACGAACTCTTAATCTATTTATCTTAGCAGGACAAAGCGAAGAGATTGAGTTGGAAATTCAACCTGATGGGAGTATTGAGCCATGAGTAATATTAATTATGCTGCAATGAGCGATCGCGAACTAAAGCAACACATTCTCACTCATAGAGACGATCGAGAAGCTTTCTATGCTTACATGGATCGGCGGCATTCCCGCCCCCGCAAAGTTACTATAAAACTTGACGATCCAGCTTGGCAAGAAAAAATGATATCAGCTATTGGGATGAAATTAAACTCTGCTAATTAATGAAGTATGAAGTAATTATTTACTGGAGTGAGGAAGACCAGGCATTTATTGCCGAAGTCCCTGAATTGCCTGGATGCACCGCAGATGGGGAAACTTATCAAGAAGCACTCCAAAATGTAGAATTGATTATGCAGGAGTGGATTGAGACGGCTCAGCAATTAGGGAGAATTGTCCCTCAACCCAAAGGTAGATTGCTGTTTGCATAAATGCTGGATTGAAAGGATAAAAAAGTTAAGCATCAAAACAAATCAAGGCGATTTCGCAGGAGTATTTTCAATGCTTCAAACTCTGACAGATCCTAAAGAAGATATTGCAGGTTCTTGCCTGGTTTTACACGATATCAGTTGGGAAACCTACGAACAGTTGTTAGAAATATTTGCGGAACGTCCGACACCGCGCATGACTTACTATCAGGGAACTTTAGAACTCATGGTACCTTTACCAGAACATGAAAGGTATAGCTGGACTCTCGGTCGGCTAATTGTAGCACTTTCTGAGGAAATTGGGATTGAAATTATCGGATTAAAATCATCTACTTGGCGTTCAAAACCGAAAAAAGCTGGCAACGAAGCTGATGAATGTTTTTATATCCAAAATGAAGCTTTAATGCGGGGTAAATTAACAATAGATCTCAAAAATGACCCGCCGCCAGACTTAGCTGTGGAAATGGATTTGACTAGCTCATCTATCAATAAAATGGCTGTTTATGCGGAACTTAAAGTGCCGGAAGTTTGGATTTGGAAGAAAGGAAAACTAATAATTAACATTTTAACTGATACGGGTTATGTCGAGTCGGAAACCAGTTTGGCATTTGCCTCGTTTCCTGTCAAAGAAATCGCACAGTTTATGCACCTAGACTCAGAGAAGGGAGAGAATGCGAGAATTAGAGAGTTTCGGGAATGGGTACGATCGCACTTAAATTAATTCCGGGTTTGTTACATTGATATCTGGCATCATTTTCAATAGCTTGTAGGGGCGGGTTCGCCGATCGCCTTAAAGCTTGCAGACAGATTAAATAAACCCGCCCTCCCCTACGAATAACCCTGTTCGATCGAATAAAGAAGGCGGTTGAAACCGCAACTAGACGAACGAAGTCCCAGCAGAGAGGGACTAAGAATACTGAGTTTTTACATACTGTTTCATCACAGCATTCAAACTAAACAAAGTTATCTTTTCCTCTTCTACAGCATCCAATAAAAACCGACTTCCCAAAGATCGCACTGCATTAACTATTTCAGACGGCGAAAACGGTATTTTATTGAAACATTGAGACACAGCAACGGGTTCAGATTGATTCGCCAGGTGAACCATCACTGCCAATTCTGCCGCAGTCAAACGCCCAAAAGGTTGAGATAATTGAAATTGCAACCCTTCATCTAAAATCGGCATTTCGCACTGCAAAAACTCCGAAACTCTCCCCCCAAATAACTCTCGAATCAGCGTTGCAGTCAACTCCAACCACAGAGGATTGCCTTGATAAATATCAATCAAAGTTGACCATGTTTCCTCATCGGCTAACTTTTGTGATTTCAAAATCTCTTTAGCAGCTTCTCCCAAACTTCCCAATACCAAAGATCGCACGGGACGATCCTCTTTTGATAAAAGAGCAATTTCTCTAGGTTTTTCCCAACTATTCAATATCAAACAACTTTGATGAGAAACTTCGGCAATTAGTTTAAAAAATAACTGATAATCTTCATATCCAGTTTTATATTGTCCTGCGAGTTGTCCGCTGCTAAAAAGCATTTGCACGTCATCGAGGACAATCAGACAGCGGTATTTTCGCAGGTAATCGAGGATTTGGGAAATTTTGGTTTCGATGTTTTGGGGAATTTCTGATTGTTGGGAAAAGATTTGCAGCAGGTTGGTGAGGGTTGCATCGAGTGTTGGGGAAAAGCGGAGGCTGCGATAGATGACGCAATCGAATTGGGTTTTGATTTGGTCAATTAGGGCCAGGGAGAGGGTTGTTTTCCCGATGCCGCTGATTCCCAGGAGTGCGATTAGGCGTGTGCGATGATCGCCCGTTATCCAGTTTTCGAGGGTGGAGAGTTGGGAAGTGCGATCGAAAAAGGTGAATATTTCGGGTGCGTCGCCTAAGTCTATGTGGAGTTGTTTGGGAGTTTGTTGGGGGTTTGAGGTTTCTGTTGGACTTCTCGCCCTTTCTTGACAAACATTGACGTTATTAAACGTGACATTATTACTCAGAATAGCTGATGGAGAGTTATAAAAATTTGCCCTTTCCAGTATTGCTCTAACATTTACTTTGCTAACTTCTTCACCGAAGACATCTGATAGTATCTTCCATAATTCAGAAGCAGCAATTCTAATATAACCTTCACTGCAACCACGGTCTTGCGCTACTTTTGCTGCATATTTTCGACCTTGGAGGACTTCTTTTAAAATAGCTTCTTGCAGGTCGTCTAAGTGCTTCCCTGTTTTGGAAAAAACTTTGTCATCGGCAAATCTTAAGACTTCCTTAAGCTCCATAGATCGCGTTTGGGGTAATTTTTAGTTATTATAACTTATTTTTTATAACTTTTTAGATAACGTTATATAACGTTTTCTAGCGCGATCGAGTTGGCGATTGGCGAAGGCGGGTCATTGTATGATTTTTTACTAAGGTTAGTGGCAGTAGACTTTACCGTGCTACATCCAAATCTTAGAAATAGATCGCACATTATTTCGGATTACGTCAATTTTATCATTGTGCTATATTCGGTTTCGTGAGTTTTTTAAAATTTTAGATGAGCAAAAAAATGCGTACAAAAGTATTCTTGATTTCAATTTGTTTTCTTTTAGGTTTTCTAGTAACTGCACCTGTATCTATTGCTAGAGATCCTTGGGCATTGTCAGGTTCCCAAAAGCAAGGACATTGCAATTTGGGTGAAGGCGGGGATCAATGTGACTTTGGTGCTTATCCTACAAGAAACAAGGGCAATGCTAGACGCATAGGCGGATTTTATATAGATCCTTTAAACTATAGACCTTCAGATGCGAGGTTATCAGTTAACTACCAGTTGAAGTATTGTAATACTACTGATTGGACACCAACATATAGTAACATACTTGCTGCTCAAGGTAGCAACTGGATGAGTTTTTCGGGCGAAGTATGTGAGTTTAGATACTCTCTTACCAAGGCTTGGGGAGAAAGACTAAATTTGAACTTTGAAATGAACTATTATCTGGATTACTAGCAGCATCTTCTGCCCACTGTGTACTTATAAATGTGTTAAGTAGTTGTGCAGAATTAATTACACAAAATCTCGCGTGAAAGCCCTGTAAGCGTCAAGACTTTTTATGTAATTAATTTGGCCCCCTTACTTAGCAATATGTAATACCATTTTCCAAAAACCATGCTGTCGTAGTATCTCTAAACGGATGAGATTACGTTTTATTACCCCTGGTTAATTTAGCCCTGGCTAATGTTGCATGATTTTTAAGAAGTGGTATAATACCATTTCTTCCCCAAGCGCGATCGCCCATTCTTTTACCTAATCAAATGGATTCAATATAGTTAACCCATTAACACGCTTAAAATCCTTAGCATTACGAGTCACCAAAACACATCCCTCAACTAAAGCACAGGCTGCAATTACACCATCACCTAATTTCAAGCGATAATCTCTACGAATTTGGGCTGCACTATCTAAAACTGATTCTGTCAATGATACGCACTTAAGAAGCCTCAAAAATTCTCGCATCTCATTCGCTTGTTCTTCTGTCAATGCCGGGTAGCAAAGTAACTCTACCCAACTAATGGGACAGTAAAATGCCTCTGCATCTCCAGCTTCAATCTCATCAAATATAGGCTGAACTTCTGGCCCATCATTGAAGTAGTAAATCAGGATGTTGGTATCGAGAAGATATTTATTAATCATCCCATTCTGCTCTAAGTTGCAACTGGAATTCCCAAGCATCCACACGCTTAGGTAAAAAACCTCGCCATCTCTTTAGATTTTTCCTTGGCAATCTTTCACTGCTACCCTGAGTCTGGGTTGTTGCCCGATCGCGCATTAATGCTGACAATACTTCTAAAAGCTGCTGTTGCTCGTCAGGAGTGAGACTTTGAGCCTGACTCAGTACCTCGCTATAAGTAGACATAGGCTTTATGTTGAGATTTTTTGGCTGATCGTCATTATAGCAATTTAGGAGCTAGGGAAGTGCGATCGCCCTTTTCTTCCCAAAGTGCGATCGCCTTCATGCCGATTTTTTGATAAACTTCCCCAGGTTCGATGCTATTTTCTCCTGCTTGCTTGCGCTTCATTGACGCTAACAATTTCAGCTTGACTTCTTCCTTAACTTCTAAACCTGCATCAGGATCGCCCAAATATTCTTCTAAGCACTGTTCAACGGTATGTCGAATCAAGTCCCGCAGTTGCTCAACTGTCATATCTTTGACTTGCATCTTAATCTCCTAGTTTGTGGGATTATTCATAAATAATAGCAAATTTAGTATCGCCCAACCTAATCAAATGGATTCAAGTCTAAGTTGCAACTGGAATTCCAAAGCATCCACACGCTTAGGTGAAAAACCTCGCCATCTCTTTAGATTTTTCCTGGGCAATCTTTCACTGCTACCCTGAGTTTGGGTTGTTGCCCGATCGCGCATCAATGCTGACAATACTTCTAACGACGATGATATAATTTTAGTCCGCTTGTGAGGCTGCTGCACCATCTTCAAAGTTAAACTCATTTTCAATTGATGTATAAAATTGGGAAATCTGCTCAGTCGATGTGATGTGATAAACACTTTTGGTACTTCGCGCCCGATCGATATATTCGCGATATTTTGGGTTCAAAAATTTGTCACACAACCAAAGCACGCGGTAACTGGTAAGCGAACTCTTTAATATTGGGGTGTTTTCTGGCCAGCCTGCGGGCGGTTTAAAGTAACCCGACATCAGTCGTTTAGTCACCCACCAGAAATGCACGTATAGGGGTAGATCGATAAAAACCAGGGTATCCGCCTCATCAAGTCGCAGCCAGAGGGTTTCCATGCAACCAAAACCGTCAATAACCCATCTGTCAGTCTGCAAAATTTCTTGATGGGCGCGCTTAAAATCTTCCTTTGGAACCTCAGCGCCGCCCGATCGATATTGAATCTTGTCTAAGATGTGAAGCGGCAATCCAGTGATGTCCGATAATCTCTTGCTGAGAGTGGATTTACCGCCTCCCGCGTTGCCAAATACTGCTACTTTTTGCATAGCTGCTCGTTCGCCAGAATTCAACTTTAAGTTTAGCCGATCGACTTTGCGAACAAGTATTTAGCGCGATCGACCTCATGCCCGCTGCCTTCTACAATTAGTAACACACTGCCCTGAGAAATCTGCCGCTGATAAGCTTTCGCTTGCTCTGAAGTCAATCCCAATCCAATCAAAGCCCCCGCCAATCCGCCCGCAGCCGTGCAAATTCCACCACTCAACAGCGTAAAGCCGATCGCCCCAGACACCAATATTTGACCGACACCGGGAAGCGCCAGGATTCCCATTCCCAATACCAGCCCGGTGGCACCTCCCAGCAAATTGCCCAAGAACATTCCTTTTTTTAGCCCTGTTGCAGTGCCTGCGATCGCCCCTAACGACTCACAGGGAAGATTTAAAGAATTTTGCCCTTCTTGGAAGCCTTGCCCCAGCAAGAACATCTGGGCTAGTGGAAAGCCTGAAAACACCAGATAATCGAGGGCTTTTCCTGCGTCTTCACGGCTAGAAAAGGTTCCGAGGACTTGTCGCTGTTGGGTCAATATTGTATTAAACATCACTTAGTTTTGATAACTTAATTATTTTCTGTATTTTTCAGTACTATTTTACCTATTTATTTCAAAAAGCAAGCATCAAAAAGTCTGATTGTCAGCAAAAATTGACAAAAAAGCGTCCGCAGGTTGAAGTTACCAGCGGACTCTTCTTTAGTCTGCGGAGCCAGACTTTGTATGACAATAAGCGGTTTCAACCGCCGAATAATTTCCTAACGCCGAGGTGCGTACATGATTACCAAAACGCCCAGCAAAGCAATCCACCCTCCCAGTAAATCGTACTTATCAGGAGCAATGCGATCGACAATCCAGCCCCACAGAATCGACAGCACAATGAAAACACCGCCATAAGCCGCATACGCCCGTCCAAAAGTAGCCGGTTGCAGGGTTGGCACCACCCCGTAAACGCCCAAAATAACCATCCCAATTACGGCTAACCAAGGGCTTTTGCCTTCGCGCAACCACAGCCAAAATAAATAGCCACCGCCAATTTCGCAAATTCCAGCTACTACAAAAAGCAACAAAGATTGAATCATTATTTTTTACGGGAATCACTCAAGGTTGCAGGTTCTTCGATTGTCAAAGCATCTTCGTTTTCTTCGCCAGTGCGAATACGAACTGTTCGAGTTACCGGAATGACAAACAATTTACCATCTCCAACAGTTCCTGTTTTTGCTGCTGCCACAATCGTATCAACAACTGCATCGACTTGATCGTCATTTACAACAATTTCAATTCTGACTTTGGGCAGAAAGTCAACTGTAAAAGGTTTGCCTTCCATATCTAGCAACCCCAAAAAAGCTAGGGGTCTTCCTTTTTGTCGCCCAAATCCTTTCGCACCGGTGACAGTCATTCCCTGAATGCCGAGTTTGACTAAGGCTTCTTTGACGGCATCCAATTTAGCAGGCTGGATAATCGCAAGAACTAATTGCATAGATTTTAAGTAAGTAGAGGGAAGAAGGAAGAAGGAAGAAGGAAGAGGGAAGACGGAAGAGGGAAGAGGGAAAAAGGAAGAGGGAACAAGGAAGAAGCAATAAGGAAGAACGAAGAGGGAAGAGGGAAGAAGCAATAAGGAAGAACGAAGAAAGCCCTTCGATGCTTCGACTCCTCTCAGCGCAGCGCTTCAGGTAGAAAACTATTATGAATAAAAGAAATTCTTTCTCCCCCTCTCCCCCTCTCCCTATCGAGTTTCTGAGGAGGATTTAGTTGCCTACCGAGATTTAGAGGAAGGGACGTTATCGCGCAGTGGATGATTGATATCCGATGGCAAAAACAGTGGTTTACCTTTAATTAAGCTGTCTCCAATTAGGTAAGCAAATCCTCCGACAAAGAAGGCCAAAGAAATACCGATCGCAGTCAAAGAATTTGTTTGAGCGCTACCAGATCCAGTCAAACCGTAGTAGAAAATGCCACAAACCATCAGTAAATTGGCGATCAAACCCAAAAAGGGAATCACAATTGTTTTGATTGGATTTGTTTCTTCATCTAGCAAATGGTCGAGAGTTGCAATCAGCGTCACTCCGCAGGTAATTCCGTACAGCATAAACGTGCCGATGTTGGAAACTAAGGTGACAATCGTCACGTTATCGACACTCTGGACTGCATAGGAACCAATCAAAGCCGAGAGCCCAGTTAGAAAGTAAATACCGATGTGAGGCGTGTTGTAGCGCCCGTGTAAAAAGCCGAATACGGCCGGCAATTCGCGATCGCTCCCCATGGCGTAACTGATCCGAACACCCGTTGATAGCGACGATAGCGCTGTCCCGATCAATGCCATGACGACTGTGCTGGCGATCGTAATTTGCAGCAAAAATCCGTTGCCAAACAGCAGTGAATCTCCTAAAATTTTGGCGATATCGCCGATCGGCGCACCCGACGATAATGCTGCGGCAAAACCCGTTACAGTTTTACCATCAACGGTTGCAGTGTATTGGTCGCCGATGAAAAAATTAGCCGCGAAATACTCAAAGAAATAGCAGATACAAGCCTGGATAAATAAAGATAGAATTACACCGCGAGGAATATCGCGCTGAGGATTAATTGCCTCACCCGCCATCGCTGTTGCTGATTCAAATCCAACAAGTAAAAGGATTGCGATCGTCGCCTGATAAATCAATCCGGATAAATCGTGCGGCATCACAACGCTCAAGGCATTTGCGTGTTCGTAATTGACATTCGGATGACCCAATCGGTAAACAATCATCAACAATCCCAGGAAGGTGAGAGAGCTAATTTGCACAATGTTGATGATGATATTGATCAGTGTAGAACCAGTAACGCCCATGAGAGCAATACCGCCCACCAGGCCAGTAAAGATAAAACAAATTAAGGCTTTGGTGAACCAATCCGTTGCAAAATCAGGGTTAAATAACTGCCCGATGTAAACGACAAGCGTTCCCATAAAGCTAATCATAATTCCGGGGTAAACCCAGTAGTACAAATGTGCGGCCCACCCGGTGACAAACTTGGCTAAACGCGCCAAACGAAAGTGTTTGTGTTCTTCTTTGGCTAAGATTGCTGCTTCGGCGTAGTAGTAAGAACTGCCCGCACCTGCTTCGGGATAAGCTTTAGAAAGCGTTGCATAACAACTGGCCGTTAGTAGGGCAATACAGGTAGCAAGGGCGATCGCCGCCCACATATTTTTAGCGGAATCCGGCGGGGCTTGCAGTTGGTATGTCGTCCACAGAAAAGCGCCCGGTGCGATCAGCGCCATCGCGTTAATGGTGATGCCTACCAATCCTAGAGTAGGCTTGAGTTGTCCATTAGAGTTGGTCATCGAATTTTAGATTTTAGATTTTAGACTTTAAACCGATTGGTGTAGATGCACCCAGCGGCTGGTGACCAAATTGCTTTTGGTCATAATTTACATACAGTCTCTTGTGTAATGATTAATACTTGATAAGTCTGTATCAGAGAATACAAAAGCTAGCTCTAACTTGCGTTAGTTCGTCTATAAGCTTTGTGATGTATGGATTAGACGAAATATGAGTTTTTCAGATGCGATCGCACTTACAGCGGTTTTGGGAGTTGGGGGCGATCGCAATTAGCTACTAGATTAGCTACTAGCTGATAATTTAGTTGTAGGGTACGTGGAAGAGAAAATCAAAAGAAAGCAGCGAGAGTTATTACTGGCGACGCACCTTGTATCTAGAAAATCAATGGGGTAGGCACTCCTGGCACTACCCCTACAAATTTATTTGAATCATTTAGGATTGCTATATTACTTTGCTTTCTCGCCAACGATCGCAGCGATGGGAACCGCATAATGAATTGCATCGCCTCTCAAATGTACGCCAATCCCCAGACTGTCAACACCAATATCTTCTCTAAAAAGTTGTCGCAGCTTATCGTCATCGCCGGGGTTGGGGAAAGAAGCAGCTAACTGCTGTTCTAGTTCCAATTCTACTTTATAAAATGCTAATTTGACATTTTGCAGATTCGCATCCGCGACTAATTTGGGCAATTCTTCCAGAGTCAAGGCGCGAGTATGAGATGGATCGCGCAGCTTCTCAATATAGTTGTAAGCATCGACTTTTTCCGGCGGCATTGCCACATCAGCAATCAAAATGCGATCGCCCGCGCGACACACCCGAACCATCTCCGACAGCACAACATCCGGCTGCAAGAAGTGATGGAAAGCGTAACGACTCAGCACAATCGAAAAACTCTCATCGGGAAACGGTAGCGTTTCGATATCGCCTTGCACCCACGAGAGATTAGTCAAGTTTTTTTGATCGGCCAAAATCTGGGCTTGTTCTAGCATTGCCGGTGTTAAATCGATGCCAGTAACGCGATGGGAAACTGCCGCAAAAGCACAGGCCACAATACCGGGGCCGCAAGCCACATCTAGAACTGTATCATTCTCAGATACGCTTGCCATCTTCATCAATAAATCGAGAGATTCTTGATTTGTGTGGCCGTACAAGTTAGAAAATGGCACAGCTTGACGGGTGAACTGATCGATGATGGATTCGTGATATGCAGTCATAATTAAATGGTGTGATTTTTGGCGGCTAGCAGGTAGAGTAGGAGCGACTTTTGCCACTCCTACAAAATTTATTTTATCCTTGTGGATTTTGCAATACGCCACCTGCCAGAGCAGTTAAAATCGCTACGCCAAAGGCCAGCCTGTACCAGACAAACACCCACGTATTCTGAGTTTGCAGGAACTTCATCAGCCAGGCGATCGAAATATAGGAAAAAATAAAAGCTGAAATTGTTCCGACTATCAAAGCTACAACTCCAGCATCGCCGGCACCTTCACCCAAAGCACTTTTCAATTCCACTAAACCAACCAGAGTAATTGCCGGAATTCCTAACAGGAAAGAAAACCGGGCTGCGGCGGCTCTTTGCAATCCGAGGAACAATCCTGCTGTTAGGGTGGAACCCGATCGCGAAACACCAGGAATTATTGCCATTGCTTGAGCTAATCCCATTAAAATACCATCTTTGATATCTAATTTTTCGTAATCCCGTTCGCGCTTGCCAGTTTTTTCGGCGATCGCTAATAGCAGCGACATGACAATAGACGCAATTGCGATCGCCCCCAAACTCCGCAGCGGTGACTTGTCAAAATCTTTAACAAATATCTTGATTAGCAGCCCAAAAAAGATAATCGGTATAGTTCCCAAACCAATTCCCAGGGCCATCCGAAACTCTTGGGATTCGTAGTCTGAGCTGGTAATAGCTTTAAACGCACCAAAAGCTATATTTGTCAAGTCTTTCCAAAAATACCACAGCACTGCCACAATGCTGCCCAACTGAATTACACCAACATAAGCAACGCCGGGATCGCCCCATCCCAGGGCTACTGGGACTACCTTCAAATGAGCGCTGCTGCTGATGGGCAAAAATTCTGTTAATCCTTGCACCATACCTAAAACGATCGCCTGCAAGATATTAATCTGATGCTGCACGTTGCTAGGAACGGCGGGCGTCTGGGCCAGGAGTACGTCAAGTAAAGCTATCATAAGTTGTCAGTTCTCTGTTGTCAGTTCTTTGTTTAATCTAAGATCTTCCACCATTTTCAGGAACGAGTTCCTGTTACAATTCCACAGCACATAAATTTTCTGGTGGATCGGGTACAGGCTGTTGTCGCTGAGAGGCTGATTGGGAGAGGTGCATTCTGTCAGTTGCATCCTACTGTAGATTGCAACTAAAAGAGAATTAAGCTCCTCAATCAAAAACCACCTTAACCTAATCAGCAACATTTGCATACAGTTGCTGATACAATTAGAAAAGTTTTTGCATCTAGTGAAGCCAGCTTACAGAAAGTGCCAACAACCTATGATATTTTCCCAATCCAAAAAATTAATTGTTACTGTTGCTTCTGGCATCAGCTCGCTGCGGCGAATCTTGTCGGTCAGTATTTTTACTGTGGCGATCGCACTTAGCTTGATACTGCTCACCGGTCAGCCGCCAGCCTACGCAACTCTCACGGACGATCGCTTCGACGGCACTATCTTTGCCCTGTACGCGGGTAACGGTTCTCTAGTTCCTCCTAAAGTCAAGCTCACAGATTCTTTCAACCGCAAAAAACCCGCATTGTTAGTTTTTTACACTGACGACAGTAGCGACTCCAAGCAATACGCGATCGTCGTCTCAAACCTCCAGGAATTTTACGGCCGCGAAGTCGATTTTATCCCCGTCAGCATTGACTCTTTACCTTCGGAACCTTCACCAAAAATAACCGAACCCGGTCATTATTACGAAGGTTTCGTACCTCAAACTGTCATCCTCGACCAATCGGGAAAAGTAGTTTTTAACGAAAAAGGACAAATACCTTTTGAAAAGGTAGATGATGCCTTTCGGAAAGTATTCGACTTGCTTCCTAGAGAAAAATCTCTTCCCTTGAAACGGCGCGTTGTCAACGAACTCAACATCGAATTGTCGAAGTAAAATATTGCAATAACATGACACTCCAAGAGTCCAAGGAGTTTCAAGTTAAGGTTGAAAATCTTTGTATCTCTCGTTTCTAGCGGAGACTAGATCCCCCTAAATCCCCCTTAAGAAGGGGGACTTTGAGAAGATTCCTGTCCCCTCAATACGATTTTAAATACATTGATTAATCGCCAGCCTAAATCCCCCTGATAGTCGGGGGACTTTGAGAAGATTCCTGTCCACCCCTTGTAGGGATTGCAATAACAGGAGAATTCAAGAGTCTAAGGAGTGTCAATTTAAGGTTAAAAATCTTTGTATTTCTCGTTTCTAGCAGAGCCTAGATCCCCCTAAATCCCCCTTAAGAAGGGGGACTTTGAGAACATTCATGTCCCCTCAATACGATTTCAAATACATTGATTAATCGCCAGCCTAAATCCCCCTGATAGTCGGGGGACTTTGAGAAGATTCCTGTCCACCCCTTGTAGGGATTGCAATAACAGGAGAATTCAAGAGTCTAAGGAGTGTCAATTTAAGGTTAAAAATCTTTGTATTTCTCGTTTCTAGCAGAGCCTAGATCCCCCTAAATCCCCCTTAAGAAGGGGGACTTTGAGAACATTCCTGTCCCCTTAATACGATTTTAAATACATTGATTAATCGCCAGCCTAAATCCCCCTGATAGTCGGGGACTTTGAGAAGATTCCTGTCCACCCCTTCTTAAGGGGGGCTAGGCAGGGTGGATTAATTGTCAGGGGGGAATGTATGATAGAACAGGTAATCAAGTCTGCCCTGTCCGGGTAGACTATCCCTTCTGAAATGAATTAACCATGAATTTAATTGAAGCAATTAAATCTGTTC
>NZ_JAAFKG010000060.1 GCF_013299185.1 Microcoleus sp. bin48.metabat.b7b8b9.023
TTGAAGATTTGAGTGAGTTACTTTTTGATTTATCTAGTTCAGATAAACCTGTTAAATGCCTCGCATGATGTCAGTCAATAGCCTTCATAGCCTTGATTTAACCTCTCGACAATTAATCCACCCTGCCTAGCCCCCCTTAAGAAGGGGGGGACAAGATGTGCATTTAAATTTTGGGGGAAGGGGCGATATTTAGGGAATAGTTTCAGAATTAGTTTATCTTAAATCATGCCTACTTGACAACTAGGGCGATCGCCCCTTTTGGAAGGAGTCAAAAAGTGCGATCGCCCTTTACAACTTTTTCTCAACCAAGGGCGATCTCTACCAATTAATTACCGTTAAACTTGTTACCTTTCCAAACTCTCGATCGGCTGTCACCAAAGTTGCTGAATTTTGGATTGCCATTGCTGCAATAACCGCATCTGGAAGTTTCAAGCGATGTTGCTGGCGAATTTCAATTATTTTATCAATCAAAATAGCATCCATCGCCCCTAAACCAAGAACCTCCACTCGTTGCAGAAACTGCTCAAAAATCTGACGATCGTCTTGAGTCAGCCCAGGAAATACCAGAAACTCTATTTTGCTAATAACTGAAACTCCGATCCAATCAGCATCTTTAAGCAATTCAACCAGTTGAATATTCCCTTGAAGCAAAGCTACGATCGCATTCGTATCCAACACATAGCGATTACCACTCATCGCGTAGATTCCTCTGCATTGTTACTGCATCTCCCTGCCAGGTTAATCGCCCCACCAAATCAGAGAAATCATAGCTGGGTTTCTGGTTCCCATCTGACGAAACCGGATTCAAAACAACTAAAATTTCCCGTTCTTTTAGCAATCGTAACGCAGCCAGAATCACTTCAGAAGCAGATGAGTACCTACCGTTTTTGATTGTTGATTGAACAAATTTCTCTAGTTCAGGAGTTAAGGATATATTCATGATGTTGAGTCACCTATTTGAGTCAACTACTCTTCCCATAATAACAAAAATTATCCAATTTTGTTATTTAACATTTTTGGCTGCGGGAAGATGGCGCGATCGCCTTGCTTGTAAGCGCAGATTAGGGAGATCCCCTTTGGAATAAATCAAAAAGGGCGATCGCCTTTTTGGTATGGAAAGGTCGATCGCACAACACAATCTAGTCAAACAGCATTTTGAGCAGAGGGAAAGCTTAACAATAGAGAATTACTGCTGAATAATTTTAACAATCTTAGCGATCGGCAATTCTCTGGCTAGTAATTTGACAAAGAATTAGATCGTCTCCTGCCAAAGTTGCGATAACCAAAGCCGGTCGGCGCTTGGCTTGTGTTAAATCGGAAAATGGGAATGGAACAACTACTACATCACCTTTTACAAATTCTGCCATGCTTCATCCTCTTCTAACTTTAGCCAGTCTTTTTCCAAAGAAGATTCACTGAGCAAGCTTGCTTCTAACTTATCTTTATTGTATTTTAATTTGAGGAATTGCAGGAAATTCCAAACTTCTTCTAATATAGATTCGGGAATATTCTCTACTTCCTTAATGAGTAATTCTTTAGCGTTCATCTCATTTACCTATAAAAACATACTAATTGAGGTCATGCGTAACTTCTGTCTATTATAGCATCGTTGAGATTATCAGCTCATGGCGCAGATTCCTCTGCCTTCTCCGGCTCAACATCACGAACTTTAGCCAACTATAGCGCGATCGCCTTGCTTGTAAGCGCAGATAAGCGAGATCCCTTTTGGAATAAGTCAAAAAGTGCGATCGCTCAGCACGTCGATCGTTATTACTCAACCAGCAACAAGACGAATAGATTCAATGTGTCGATCGATTTCCTCATCCGTGCAACCGACTCCATTCTGCCACAGTTCATATTCACTGAGGTCGATATCTTCATTCCAAACCAGTGCATAACCACCAGGTTCAATTTTAAAATTCTTGAAAAACCCAGGATTGTGCAAGCTCAAAAACATCGGATTGTCTAATAACTTAGAGATGTCATACTTCTTGATTTCCTGATTGGTAAACTTAACTATCAAGGTGCGATCGTCAATAACTTTAGCAGAAACAATGCGCTCAGGTTTCATAAAACAATCACAGTTATTTTAATGGTGGCAGTTTACTAAATTCTTGGCTATTCCACATATCCAGCAGTTCTTTCTGGTACAACGTAGCCCATTCTATTACCAGCTTTTGAGCCAGATTCGGTAAATCTCCTTCAATAATCTCTAGAGATTCAATCCCAATTAAAGCATTGTACTCACCGTAAACTGCGTGAAAATGAGGAGGTGGACGATCTCCAAAGAAGATTTTGATAATTATTCCGTAAAATCGTGCAACTTCTGGCATAAAGCTCTGCTAAACGACGATATGAGGATTATTGTATATGAAGCAGGAACAAGAATAACTAACAACTACCACTGCGGCCGCAAAGCCATCAAAGCAGTAGCTTCTTCGCTCGGTAATGGCTTAGCAAAAAAATAACCTTGACCGTATTCGCAGCCGATCGCCCTTAACTTAGCTAATTGCGCCGCCGTCTCCACACCCTCAGCAATCACATCCATCCCCAAAGCGTGGGCTAGGGTGACTATTGTTCGGACGATCGCCACATTTTCCCCCTCGCCCAATTCCATCAGCCCGACAAATGACTTATCAACCTTCAAAGTATCCGTCGGAAACCGACTCAAATAACTTAGCGACGAATAACCAGTGCCAAAATCATCAATTCCCAATTTGACATTTAACGCTTTCATTTGCTTCAAAACTTCGATCGCCGATTCGACATCATCCATCACTACACTCTCTGTAATCTCCAACTTCAAACTCTCGGCACTCAAACCCGTTTCTGCCAAAATAGCCTGAATGCGATCGACCAAATCCGGCTGAGCAAACTGCTTCCCAGATAAATTTACACTCATAATCAAAGGGCGATCGAAATTAAACATTTCCTCCCACAGCCGCAACTGCCGGCAAGCTTCCTCCAGTACCCACTCACCAAGCTGCACAATTGCCCCCGTTTCCTCAGCCACCGGAATAAACTTGAGCGGCGAAATCAATCCCCGCTGGGGGTGCTGCCACCGCACCAAAGCCTCAAACCCAATAATCTTCCCGCTAGCCAAACACACAAAAGGCTGGTAGTGCAGCAAAAACTCCCGACGCTTTAGGGCCATCCGCAAATCTGTTTCCAACCGCAACCTCTCCAAGGCCAAATCGTGCATCGAAGCATTAAACACCTGATACCTTCCCGTTCCCAAAGCCTTCGCCCGGTACATCGCCGTGTGGGCGTCTCGCAGCAAGTGTTCCGGCTGTTCCCGGGTGGTAGCAGCGGGTTCGCCTCCCACTGCAATTCCGATACTCGCCGTGACAAACACCTCCTGCCCTCTCACTTCAAAAGGCACAATTAAAGCTTGGTGAATGCGATCGGTCAAATCGATCGCACTCCCGAGATCGACATTCCTCGCCAAAATCGCAAAATCGTCACCCCCCACCCGCGCCACAGTATCCGCGCGAGCAATACTTGCCCTCAGCCTCCGCACCACGGCGATCAACAGTTCGTCCCCTACCAAATGACCTAGAGAATCATTAATTACCTTAAATCGGTCTAAATCAATAAACAGCACTGCAAACAGATAGCTGTGGTGGCCTTTATTGTGGGCGATCGCCCGCCCCAAACATTCCACAAACAAATCCCGGTTCGGCAAACCCGTCAGACAGTCGTGAAAAGCATCGTAAAGCTTCCTGTAAGCGCTGATGCAGACACCAGTCACTACCAAACCCAAACCGGGCGACACCAGCGGCACCCACCCACCCCCAATAAAAATCGCAAAACTAATTCCCAACAGCCCCATCAACAGCGCACCCCCAACCAATGCTGCCCTCGCCGGGTGCTGAATCCGCCAAGCCACAACCCCGCCAAGCACAGCCCAAGAAGCGTTCCACAAAATTTCTGCCCATTGCGGCCAGATCCAAAACAGCGATCGCCCCTCCAAAACGGCACTCAATATTTGGCTGAGCATTTGGGCGTGCAGGATCACCCCCGGCATTTTCGGAGTTTGTTTTTGAACCGGACTGTAGGGCGTCAGAAACACGTCTCTGGTACTAGGTGCAGTCGTTCCGATCAGCACAATTTTGTCCTTGATCCAGGTTGGGTCAATTTCCCCCTTCAATACCTGCGAGATACTGACTTGTCGCGCTACATTATTGGCAGAACGGTATTTGAGCAGAATTTGGTAGCCTCTGGCATCAAGATTTGCATAGCCGCCGCTGTCAGATTTTAAAGGCACAAATTCTGCTTTGCCCCAGTTGATTTGGTGGGGATGGACAGGGCTATCTGTCGGCTGCACGCTGTTTTTGAGATACAGCAAAGCCAGTTGCAGAGAAAACGACGAAACAGTAGTCTTGTTTGCTTGCGAGACTGAGAGTAAATGGCGGCGCACCACGCCGTCAGCGTCGAGCACGAAGTCGTTAAAACCGATTCGATCGCGCGGTATTCCTTGGGGCGCCGGGACTCCCGGACTTTCTGCATCGCTCATTTTGGCGATCGCCACTACATTCGGTGCTTTCAGTTGGGCCAGCAATTCTTCGTTTCCCGGTGGTTGTGGCAAATCTCGGTACAAGTCCAAACCGATGACTTTTGGCTGGTACTTTTGCAATTTTGTCAAGGTTTGGGCGATCGCACCGTCGGAAACCGGAAATCTCCCCAAAGCTTGAATATCGGCCTCGGAAATTCCCACGATCAGCAGCCTCGGATCGGGGCCCGCATCGGACTGCAAGCGTACTAACGAGTCAAAACTGCCCAATTCCCAGCTTTGCAGCCATCCCAACCGTTGAACTCCCAGATTCAGCAGCGTTACAGTAGCACCCGCCAGCATTGCAGGCAAAATTCTGACCCGGCGGCCTGGAGAACTCAGATCGAGGCCAGTGGCGACAGACAGTACAGAACGAAGATTTCGAGAGAATTTGGGAGTCACAGAAAAAATATATGGGTGCAAATTCGCTTCGCACAAGTCTGTTCCACAGAATTGAGCTTATTATGAGATTGAGTGTAATTTTTTCAGAAATTGTGCCGAAACCGAGTTTATTTAAGTTAATCACTCGATTTTGTCAAGTATTTCGGGAGGGGAAACCGGGTTGTTGAAGATTTGCCGACAAGTCCTGTTTTTTATTCCCCTGTTTCCCCAAATTCCCACAAGCGTTAAAATTTAGTCGATCGAAGTTTCAGGATATTTTTGAGATTATGGCGAATCAACTTCCGATTCCGGTGATTGTTAACGGTGCTGGCGGCAAGATGGGCCGCGAAGTAATTAAGGCGATCGCAAATGCTGATGACATGACTTTATTTGGGGCTGTAGACCGTTCTCCTGAGTGCCTCAACGCCGATGCGGGGGAATTAGCCGGATGCGGCCCGTTAGAAGTTCCGGTAACAGACGACTTGCAAGGAATGCTGGTATTAGCATCTCAGGAAAAGCAATTAGGCGTGATGGTAGATTTTACGCACCCTTCGTCTGTTTATGAAAATGTGCGATCGGCTATAGCTTATGGTATACGGCCAGTAGTTGGGACTACAGGATTGAGCAGCAAGCAAATTGATAAGTTAGGTGAATTCGCTGACAAAGCCAGCATCGGCTGTTTGATTATACCCAATTTCTCGATCGGCATGGTTTTGCTACAACAAGCAGCCGTCACCGCATCTCAGTATTTTGAACACGTAGAAATTATCGAGCTGCACCACAATCAAAAAGCCGACGCTCCCAGCGGCACGGCGATTCAAACTGCTCAAATGCTAGCAGAATTGGGAAAAACTTTCAATGTGCCAGAAGTTGAGGAAACCGAAAAAATAGCTGGAGCTCGCGGTTCTGTAGCCGATGAAGGGATTCGGATTCACAGCATCCGTTTGCCCGGTTTAATTGCTCATCAAGAGGTAATTTTTGGCGGTGCAGGCCAAGTTTATACTTTACGACACGATACGAGCGATCGGGCTTGTTATATGCCGGGAGTTTTGTTATCGGTGCGAAAAGTGCTGGAATTGCGATCGCTCGTTTACGGATTGGAAAAAATCTTGTAGTCAGTTGACAGTTGTCAGTTGTCAGTTGACAAACGTTGATGGTTGATAGCTGACAGTTGATAGTTATTGTAGGGTGCGTCAGGGCTGAATGTTTTAACAACAGACTAATAACTTTCCCTGACAAACCTAAGTTTAATTAGCTTCTTCGTTCTTAAGTTATTGTAGGGTGCGTCAGGGCTGAATGTTTTAACAACAGACTAATAACTTTCCTTGACGCACCTAAGGTTAATTAGATTCTCCCCTCTTACTTTTTCCTTTTCTATATTGCCTTTTCCTTCTTCCTTCTTCACTCTTCCTTCTTCCTTCTTATTATGCTAATTCCCTTAACTCGCGAAACTTTTCAAGAACTAATTCCCCCCGTGGCTACCGGAGCACAATACAAACATATTTGGGGGAAACCGCCCGATTTTTTAAGGCGAATGTTAATTTCTGCGGTAGCTGTAGTTTTGTTGCTAGTAGTTTATAATTTTGCCGGTTCCGATGTCGGGCCTCTAGTTTTAATTGTCGGATTGATTGCTGGTTTGTACTGGCTGTGGGGGCCGATTTTCTGGGCGAGTTTGCGGAATGCAGAATGTCGTAAATATAAATACTGCGGCTTTTGGCAAGGGCGAGTATTGGATATTTATATCACCGATGAAGTCACAAGTCAAGAAGAAACAGTCAATCAAAAAGGACAACTTGTAATTGTTGACAACCTAGAACCGCGAATTAATTTAGAAGTTGGCGACAAAACCGGATTTACTACTACGCTTCGAGCTCCATTGCTGAAAAGTCATCAAGGAATTGTCCCCGGTCAAGCTGCTTTAATGTTAATCATGTCGAATCAAGAAGATTTGGGCAGAATTGCCAAAGTTTCGGATATTTACATTCCCAGCCGCGATGTGTGGGTGAGCGATTATCCTTATTTGCGTAAGGATTTGTTTGTGGAAATGAGCCAGCAGATTAAAAAAGGCAGACAGAAAAAAGGGCGAGATACTGATGATAATCAAACTAGAGGCGTGAAAAGGCGATCGTCCGCTGATTATTGAACAAAAAAGGTTCGTAGTGAGGACTTTAGTCCGCATCAGGTTCGTAGTGAGGACTTTAGTCCGCATCAGGTTCGTAGTGAGGACTTTAGTCCGCATCAGGTTCGTAGTGAGGACTTTAGTCCGCATCAGGTTCGTAGTGAGGACTTTAGTCCGCATCAGGTTCGTAGTGAGGACTTTAGTCCGCATCAGGTTCGTAGTGAGGACTTTAGTCCGCATCAGGTTCGTAGTGAGGACTTTAGTCCGCATCAGGTTCGTAGTGAGGACTTTAGTCCGCATCCAAATCAAATGAATTGAGGCTGTGGCGTTGTCAATCGTGTTGTTCACAAAGGACAGGGTGCGTCAGACAAAACAACCAGCAATGCAAAAAAATTAGCTTGCTGACGCACCCTACAAAAACCCAAAAACCTTATAATTGCGATCGCACAAAACGTGCTTTCACGACATTACTGCGGCTTAGTTTCCGATGATTTTTGAAGGTTTTGGGCGGCGCGAGGATAAAGATCCTTGATAATCGCCTTAACTTTTGGCTTCTGTTCGGCAGTCAGATTAATTTCAGTCAAAGCTTTACGCATTTTTTTGCCAGACTTCAGCTTAGCATTCAACTCTTTGTATTGCTCAACAGTGAGTACCTTTGCGAGTTGTTTACTAACTTCCTTGCGCTTCTGTGCTCTTTCGGCATTAGAAAGCTTCGGTTTCTGGGAATCTGTTGGATTTGCAGCCACCGTGTCAGATTTAGCATCTTTGGAAGTAGCAGTATCTGCGTCAGATTTAGCATCTTTGGAAGCAGCAGTATCTGCGTCAGATTTAGCATCTTTGGAAGCAGCAGTATCTGCGTCAGATTTAGCATCTTTAGAAGTAGTAGCATCCGCCTTGGTTTCCGATGAAGTGACTGGATTCGCCGCAGTCGCATCGGGCTTAGTAGCATCGGAGGAAACAGCATCCGCCTTTGGTTTCTCTAAACTTACGGTATCTTCCTTAGCTGGATTAGATTCCGAGGCTTCCGGCGGGTTAGGTGGCGCACAAGCAGACAAACCGCCAATTAACATGACACCGGCGAGAATAAATGCTGGTGCGATCGTACTTTTCATGATTTACTCCCTCAAATTAACCTTGTTTCACCAATGTTATAGCGTAAAATCGATAACCGTTCGATCGTTTCGATCGCCACTCTTGCGCGCGGGCGCGATCGCGATCGCACTTTTCGGCCTCATCGGGTTGCGTTTAGCAACAGTGCGGCTGGGTAGAAAACTTTTATTTACCGCCCTCGAATTCAGTTTAATCTTACTGCCGATTGAATCCAAATAGAAATAGGCACGTAGTTGGGATGCGAGCTCTCTTTATATATACGTCTAAAGAGGGCTGAAGCCCAACTACATACCTTTGTTACATTAACTTTCGATGCTTGATATTACTTCTCGGAATTGCCGCGATCGGACTTGTCAAAAAACGCCGTTAGCGAGTTCCAAGCAGACTTGGCAGTCTCTTTCAATCGAGCACCAATCGACTCAATTTCTCCCACAACGACGTGCCAATTCTTTTCAGTTTCCTTGTTAATGTGCTCGACAGCTTGTTCGATGCGATCGCGTTCGACTAATTTATTTTGTTCCACCGCTTCTCGCGCTTGTCGAACCGCCTTCAAATAAGCTTCGCGACTGACTTCGCCGGCATCTTGCACCTGGGCTTGGGCTCGCGTTTTAATCGCATCCACCACCAGCCAATTTTTCTCGGATTCCTTTTTGAGTAGGCTGACAGCCTCAGTCATTCTCTCTTTGGCGATCGACTTATTTTGTTCGATCGCACTTGAAGCCTTCTGGAGGGCTTTCAAATAAGCTTCGCGGGTGAGATCGCCCGCTGCTTGGACTTCGGCGGCGGCGCGTTTTTTAATTGCTTCAAACAAAGCGGCTGTTTCTGCGATCGCCTCCGGCGTAGCATCCGGCATCTCTTTTTTAACAATCGCCGTCGTTTCGGGAGTAGCCTCTACAACTGTTACTTCTACTTCAGTCAAATTTGGTTCAGTCATTGCGATGTCTCCTTTTGTATTCCGCAAACGCAGAATTTGTATGTGTGGCGCCAGAATTAATTCTGGCCTTTAAGACTTTTTACCTGAAAGAATTGGTTGAAAGCCCGCCCGCCGGATCGGGATCAATTAAAATCAGACTATTCATTATTCGATTCCTCGGACTTAACGGTAGAGTTAGCTTTCAAACTGTCAACTGTCAACTGTCAACTGTCAACTGTTGAACCTAGCACCAGAACTCATGCTGGCTGTTAAAACGTTCGATCGATCTGTAGCGCCAGAATTAATCCTAACACTTAATAAGAACCAGGCAATTCTTGTTCCAGCTTCATCAAATTTTCAATCCGCGATTCGGTAGTTGGATGAGTCGAAAACAAACTTCTAAACCAATCACCAGCAGACGAATTCACAATCAACAGCGGTGCAAAAGCTGGATTACCATCTAAGGGCATTTGGCGCGCCCCACTTTCCAACCGCTGCAAAGCCCTCGCCAAAGCCCTTGGATTGCCCGTTAACCGGGCAGCCCCCGCATCCGCCGAAAACTCCCGCGTGCGCGAAATGGCTAGCTGAATGACGGAAGCAGCCACCGGTGCGAGGATAATTGTCAGCAGCAACCCCACAGGATTCGGGCTGTTGCGATCGTCCCTACCCCCAAACCACATACTGTAACTCGCCATTTGCGCCAACCACGAAATCGCCCCCGCCACCGTAGCCGCCACCGCTTGCGTCAGCGTATCGCGGTTGTTAATGTGAGTAAGTTCGTGGGCGATAACTCCTTCGAGTTCGTCCTCTGACAGGATATTCATAATCCCTTCAGTGACTGCAACCGCCGCGTGTTCGGGATCGCGCCCGGTAGCAAAAGCGTTAGCAGACTGAGTAGGAATAATATAAACTCCTGGCATCGGTAAATTAGCCCGCTGCGCCAGTCTTTCCACCATTGTATAAAGTCCCGGCGCTTGGCTGGCAGTTACCGGCACAGCCCCGTAGGCCGCCAAAGCGATTTTATCCGAGTAAAACCACGAACCTAAGTTCATGGCGGCGGCCAAACCAATGCCGATAATTGCACCTCCCGAACCGCCGATTACCCAATAGCTAACGGTAATTAACAGCGCACTTAACAAACCTAACAAAGCAGCAGTTTTAATTTGATTCATTTCGGGACTCTCCCTGAAATCACTAAATTAAGCAATAATCTCGATCGACATTCAATAGTTGTTTGCATGGCATTTCGCCACCGCCTACCAATAACCCGCTTTCTAGTGCAGTATTTGGTGGCATCACAGATAAATTTTGGTTTTGAGTATTTCGATCTGTTCTCCTACATTCTATCTACCCAAGTTGAGCTCGCGTGTAGAATACCGCCAATTTGCAGGTACGGTTTAGCGTACTTTAGTTTTTAGTTGAGTGCATCTGGGTTTTGCACGTATGTGTGTAGGGGCTTTCGCATGACCTCCGTCAATATGAGATTATAACTAATAATTTATATGCGGTCATGCTATAGCCCTATTCAAAAACCAGATGCACCCCTTTAATTTCTGATAAATCGCTCCACCTCAAAATACAGACTACCAAGAAATCCGCTTGCTAAATCTAGAAATTTGAGATTTGGGCTTTTCAATTTTCCAGCGGCCACTGTCCGGCACCGCCAGCATATAACAAGTGGTGAGATTTTTGAGCATCCAGCCAAGATTTAGGAAATTGATATTGAGATAGGAGGATATCTTGAAGCGCGACTTGCATCTGATGCGCGCAGATATCGGGTGGCACTTTACCTGTGCCCGTACCCATGCCGGGAATCGCGATCGTTTCAATGATATGTTTGACCGGCGTTCCGTCTGGAACCGTGCCAAATTTTACGAGAGTTAAAATAGCCCTAGTTGCTAGATAAACATTGACTGTGTCTGTTAAAATTGTCGGTACGCGCATGGTTGGGGCAGCGATTAAATAGGGAATTTCGTCATGATCGGTATCGACAACTTCGGCTAATCCTACCAATAGTTCGCCGTGATGGCGACTCTGAATTAGTTTTTGTAAGCGTTCTTGAACGTGACCACCAAAATATTCCAAAATAGCTAAATCTAAACCGCCGTCCATAAAGCCAAAACTATTCGCTGGACTCACAATCGCATCGCATTTCACACTAAAGATTGAGCCGTGATGTATTTTGACATTATCGATATTGCCGCAAGTGCTTTCCCACGCTCTAACTAAGTCATCATCTACGGCAGCCAGCACAATTTGCATACATACTCTCTATAATTTTTTAAATGGCGATTGCTCTGGCGATCGCCATTTTAATCATACAATATTTTAGATGAGTCCGCTCAATCTAAAATCTAAAATCCTTTGATGCTGCAAGACCCCAATCTCCGCCACCCGATCGCAATTAGTTTCGGTGCCATTGCCGGCGCATTGAGTCGGTATTATATCACCTTGTGGTTTGCCAACCGTTTCGGTACCGCATTTCCCTACGGAACTTTTTTTATCAACATCACCGGTTGCTTGGCTATGGGATTTTTTATCACCCTGATTTTTGAACGGGTGCCGGCGGTTCCGTCAGAGGTGCGGTTAATGATAGCAACAGGATTTTTGGGGGCTTATACTACTTTTTCGACTTACGGTTTAGAGACAACTGTCTTGTTGCGCGATCGGTTTTACAGCTTGGCCACTTTTTACTGGGCTGGCAGTGCCATACTCGGAGTAATTGCCGTTCAGTTAGGCAGCATTTTAGCACGAATTGGCAAATAGATAAAATATCGTTTACCTCTTTCATTAGATATAATCGAGCACCCGTAGGGACAGGGCATTACCAGAAAGAATTGGTTGAAAGCCTCTCCCGGAGCGGGAGAAATTAAAATCAGACTATTCATTACTCCAATCCTCTTCCTTCTAGGTAGAGGTCGCTCTCCCATGGTCAACTGTCAACTGTCAACTGTCAACTGTTGAACGTATCCGGCTTGCGGCTCGTCTAATGAAAAATAATTTATATGAAATCAGTAATTGTAGCAAGAAATTTGAAAATTAATCTAAAAATTAAGTTTTTTCAGCTCGACCAGGTTTTGGCGATCGCTCCTGATTTCAGCTTTAATTGATATCTGGCAGATTTTACCAGAAAGCATTGGTTTAAAGCCCCAAGCCCGATCGCGATAAATTAAAAGAAGAGGATTCATTACTCCAATCCTCTTCCTTCCTTTGTCAAGTGCTGTCAACTGTCAACTGTCAACTGTCAACTGTCAACTGAATGAAGCATTCCCGCCAGCAGGTCTTGCTAAAAATGAGTTAATGAGGTATACGTATGGAAACCCAAGAATCTATTTTAAGACCAACGGACGCAAACTCGTGTCTGCCGACAAATATCAGTTGTGAGTTTGTGAAAATTTTTGGGTAATGACTAATGTTCGCGAGTTCTTAAGCTCGCACTTCTGATGACTGATGATTACTGTTCGCGATCGGGGACAGCACTGATGAATGATGACTTATGACTGCTGACTGATGACTAATGACTAATAACTAATAACTAAAGTTAAATAACAAGCGAGGGAGTTTAGTTGTGGTAGTTAAAATAGCAACAGAGTGCCTCATTACCTTAAAAGGTGTTAGCAAAGCTTACCAGCAGCCCAACGGTCAAAAAATATCTATTTTAGAGCCAATAAATTTAGAACTGCGATCGGGCGAAATAGTAGCTTTGCTCGGCCCTTCCGGTTCTGGCAAATCTACATTAATGCGGATGATTGCCGGATTAATCCCCCCCAGCGATGGTCAAGTTCTCTATCACAATCGTCCGTTAGTCGGCTTAAATCCTGGGATAGCAATTGTCTTTCAAAACTTTGCCCTTTATCCCTGGCTGACGGTACTAGAAAATGTAGAATTAGGCTTAAAAGCTAAAGGAGAATTGCCAGAACCGCGCCGCCAAAAAGCCTTGCGAATGATTGATATTATCGGTTTGGATGGATTTGAAAATGCTTATCCGAAAGAACTGTCCGGCGGAATGCGGCAGCGAGTGGGATTTGCTAGGGCTTTGGCGGTAGAACCGGAATTGCTGTGCATGGATGAACCGTTTTCAGCTTTAGATGTGTTGACAGCAGAAAACTTGCGGTTTGAGTTATTAGATTTGTGGCTAGAAAAAAAGATTCCGACTCAAGCTGTATTAATCGTAACTCACGGGATTGAGGAAGCGGTAATTTTAGCCGATCGCATTGTAGTCCTCGGCCGCAATCCCGGACGAATTCGCGCTGAACTAACCGTGACTTTGCCGCATTACCGCGATCGCAAAACAGCAGCATTCCAAGCCCTCGTAGACCAAGTGTACAAAATTCTGACGAATCCAGAGTTAAGCTGCGAAACAGTGGCTGCACCAACTCAAAGTACCGCTACTGCTGTATCTCAGCCTCAACCCGCCCCCAGCCCTAAATACCAATCTCTGCCGCAAGTCCGCACAGGTGCGATCGCAGGTTTGTTAGAACTCCTCGAAGATCGCAAAGAGAAAGACCTCTACCGCCTCGGTCAAGAATTAATGTTAGAGGTAGACGACATTTTGCCGATCGTCGAAGCCGCCAAATTAATGGAATTCCTAGTAATTCAAGAAGGCGACCTTCTATTAACACCAGTTGGCATTCAATTCATAGCCGGCGGAATTGACCAGCGCAAACAAATTGTTCGCACCCAAATTCTCACCAATATTCGCCTCGTACAGCAAGTTTCTCGAATGCTTCAGGCCAAGCGCAATCACCGCATTTCTGAAGAATTGATTTTGGACATTCTCGAAGCCCACTTTAGCCCCCAAGAAGCAATGAGGCAATTGAAAACTGCTATTGACTGGGGTCGCTATGCAGAATTATACAGCTACGACGAACCAGGGGGTGAAATATTCCTAGAATCGGAAGAAAAAGATGAGTAGTTATTGGTTATTTGAGAGTTAACTGTTAACTGTTGACTGTTGACTGTTGACATTAGTTACCAATTCCCAATGCCCTGTTTGGCCAATGCCCTGTTTGCCCAATTCCCAATTCCCTGTTTGGCCTTCTTCCCAATGCCCTGTTTGGCCAATGCCCCATGCTCAATGCCCAATTCCCTGTTTGGCCTTCTTCCCAATTCCCTGTTTGCCCAATGCCCAATAACTAATTATTATGACAAGACCCCTAACACCAGCCAATAAAACATTAGAAAGATCGACTTGGACTTGGCAAGACGGCTTGCTGATTCTAGCAATCTTCTCTCTAATTTTAGTAATAGTCCAAACAGCTTCTCAATTCAACAGTGACTACAACCCAAACTTTAAAATAGAGACTACGCTAAATGTCTTGCCAGCCTATACAGCCCAGACTCTTTTACGCATGACAGCGGCTTATCTTTTATCCTTGCTATTTACCTTAGTTTATGCTTATTCAGCTTACCGCTTTCCTCTCGCAGCAAAAATTTTAATTCCCTTACTAGATATTTTGCAATCAATTCCGGTTTTATCCTTCTTGCCCGGAGTAGTTTTAGCGCTAGTTACGTTATTTCCCGGTCAAAGAATCGGCGTAGAACTCGCATCGATTATCTTAATATTTACTGGAATGACTTGGAATATGACCTTTAGTTTCTATCAGTCGCTTTCCGGAATTCCGCAAGAACTGAAAGAAGCTGCTCAAGTTTATCGGCTGAATGCTTGGCAGCAATTTTGGACGTTAGAATTGCCCGCTGGCGCGATCGGGCTGGTGTGGAACAGCGTCATGTCAGTGGCTGGTGGCTGGTTCTTTTTGATTGCGATCGAATCTTTTACCTTGGGTGCTAAAAACTTTCATCTGCCCGGACTCGGTTCCTATTTGGGGAAGGCAGCCAATGAAGGCAATTTTGGGGCGATCGGCTGGGGTTTAGCAGTATTAATTGGTGTGATTGTAGCCATAGATTTTTTCATTTGGCAGCCTTTGATTGCTTGGGTGGAAAAGTTTAAATATCAAGCCGTAGAAGCGACCAATGTACCGCAGTCCAAGGTGTTGGATTTTTTAAGGCGATCGGCGACGCTGCGGGTGTTGAAGTCGCGCATATCGCCCGTAGGTGACAGTTTCGATCGCGCTTTGGCAAGAGGTTTTGCACCTGCTCATTTACCAACAAGCCCTCGCCGCCAAAGCCGCCTCGGCAATTGGATCAATTGGCTGTTTGTCAGCGGGTTTGCTGCGATCGTCCTTTGGGGAACCTGGGAAGCCGTGCTGCTGCTGAGGTTCCTGAGTGTATCTGATTGGCAAAAAGTCGTAGGAGGTGCATTTTTTACGGCTTTGCGAGTCATTTGCGCGCTATTTTTATCGCTGTTGTGGACTGTACCTGTCGGAGTGGCGATCGGTCGAAATCCGCGTTTAGCTCAGATTTTGCAGCCCTTAGTGCAAATAGCCGCTTCTGTACCAGCAACGGCTTTATTTCCCGTATTGCTACTAGCTCTAATTCACGCTGGAGGCGGGTTGCAAATTGGTTCTGTAGCGCTGATGATGTTGGGTACAATGTGGTATTTGCTGTTTAACGTAATTGCGGGCGCTCAAGCCATACCTTCGGAGTTGTTTGAAGCCGCGCAAGTTTACAAACTTTCCCTAATTGGGCGCTGGAAAACTTTAATTTTGCCGGGAATATTCCCTTATTTAATCACAGGAATTATTACGGCGGTTGGCGGAGCTTGGAATGCAAGTATTGTCAGCGAATACGTGCAGTTTAAAGGTGAAATAATTAGAACGAGCGGTTTGGGAGAGACGATTTCTGAAGCAACGGCATCGGGTAATTTTCCTTTACTGTTAGCGGCTACTTCTGTGATGTCGCTGTTGGTTGTATTGACTAACCGTTTGGTGTGGCGCCCGCTTTACCGTTTGGCACAAGAAAAATACCAGTTATTGGTTTGAGTTGACAGTTGACAGTTGACAGTTGACAGTTGACAGTTGACAGTTTTCAGTTGACAGCTTGTTATGAGCGAAGCCGAAGGGTTGAGAGTATACCCATTCTCAAAGGTAATTAGTAATTGGGAATTAGTAATTAGTAATTGGTAATCGGTAATTGGTAAGCTGTTGTGCATTTAAATTGTATATTTCGAGTCCCGATCAAAAATTCTCTCCCCCGATCCCCATCGGCCCCTCTCCTCTTCTCCCTCTCTAATACCATAGGCAATCTAGATGCAACACAGCTTAATTGGTAATTGGTAATCGGTAATCGATCGCACTTTCCCGAACTCACACTGGCGTTGCACTAGAGCGAAAACATCCTACCAAGAAACTCGGTTTCGAGAATACAGCTTGGTTTTGGTGGTGCCGCATCTGCCAAAAAATTCCGTTGCTGGCGCTGCCCGTGTAAATCGTAATAACTGCAACCAGTGGTGTCAATAGGCTATAAACTGGATTCAGGAAGGCGTGCAGCACAGGTTGATACCAGTTACCACAAAAATGCAACTGTAGGTCAAGTTCAAATCTGCTGACTTAGTAAGTCATTCCCAATCCTTTAATCCCAAATCCCAAATCTAAAATCTAAAATCTAAAATCTAAAATCTAAAATTGCATGAGGAGGGTCATCAGTGACAGAAAACAATTATCAATCGTCTTCTCTACCCACCTACGCGCGAAAAGAACTCCGGGAATTAGTTCGATCGCAGTTAAAGGCTTTGTTGGAACAAGGAGACTTTCAAGGAGCAAAAGCGATTTTGCAGCCGGTGCAGGAAGCAGACATCGCTGAAGCTATCGAAGGCCTGCCGGAAACCATGCAAGTAATAGCTTTCCGGTTGCTTTCTAAAGACGAGGCGATCGCAGTTTACGAATATCTCGACTCCAGCGTTCAGCAGTCCCTCTGCGAAAAATTCAAACGCCAAGAAGTCATCGATATTGTAGACAAAATGTCCCCGGACGATCGAGCTAAACTATTTGACGAACTGCCGGCCATCTTAGTCCGCCGCCTCTTAGGTGAATTGAGCCCAACGGAACGCGAAGCGACGGCCCAACTCTTGGGTTACGAAGCCAGTAGCGCCGGCCGGATTATGACCCCAGAATACATTTCTCTCAAAGAAAGCTTTACCGTTGCTCAAGCTTTAGACAGAATTCGCTCTTTAGCTAAAACTACCGAAACCATTTATTCTCTTTACGTCACTGATGCGGCACGACGGTTGAGTGGCATTTTATCCTTGCGGGATTTAGTCACTTCTCCCCTCGACAAAACTGTCGGCGAAATTATGACCCGCGAGGTAGTTTCTGTGCAAACGGGAACGGATCGAGAAGAAGTAGCTAGGCTGATCCAGCGTTACGATTTTTTAGCTGTGCCCGTTGTAGACCGCGAACAGCGTTTGGTGGGGATCATTACAGTTGACGACGCGATCGACATTTTAGAACAAGAAGCAGCCAAAGATATTTATACCTTGGGTGGCGTCCAGTCCGGCGGCGACAATTATTTTCAGACCGATTTAATCACCGTCGCCCGCAAAAGGGTCGTCTGGCTGTTTGTTCTGCTGTTGACCAATACTGTCACCGGAGCAATTATTAGAGCTCAAGAAGATATTTTGCACCAAGTAGTCGCCCTAGCAGCCTTTATTCCGCTGCTGACTGGCACTGGAGGCAATGTCGGAGCCCAGTCCTCAACTGTGGTAATTCGCGGTTTGAATACTGATGAAATTACAGCAATGGGCCCCTTTCAAGTAATTGTGCGTGAGGGGATGGCGGGAGCGCTCCTAGGCGCTATATTGGGGACGGTAGCGACGGGCTGGGCTTACACTCTGCAAGGGAATTTAGCCGTGGCAATCGCGGTGGGGGTGAGTTTGCTGGCGATCGCAATTTTAGCTTCTATTGCCGGTTCAGCTCTGCCATTTCTCTTTCGTTCTTTGGGTTTAGACCCCGCTTTAATGTCTGCTCCTTTTATTACCACCGCAGTTGATGTCCTCGGAGTCTTAATTTATTTCACTTTAGCTCGACTAATTTTGCAATTATAATATATTTAATTAGATTCGCATAAATTAAAAACCCATAGTAATTTTAAATTCCGTGATGTACAGCCTCCCAACTACCAATGCCCAATGCCCTGTTTGCCCAATGCCCTGTTTGCCCAATTCCTAATTACTAATTACTAATTCCTAATTAACTTATGTCATCATCTAATTCATCAACCAAAATTCAAAATCCCAAATCGAGCAATTTGTTAGAAACTGCTGAATTAATCTTTCTTGCTGCCTCGGCTGTAGGATTGGCTGCTAGTTTGGTTTTGCAGCAGAGCATTTATGTCGAAGTTCCTGTAGTAATTTCGCTGGTGTTGAATTTTGTGAACCGCCAGAAGTTTCGCGGGCAAGTTAAAACAAGTACCGCGGCAGTGTTCGATCGCGTAAACCAACAAGCAGCTACGAGCGATCGGGCGATCGAGCAATTACAACTTGCTGTAAGTTCTTTAGATACAGCTCTTGCCCAAACATCTCGCGAAAATCTCAATGTTGGCCAGGCAGAAAATTCCCACTCTATAATTTCAGCAATTGAGAACCTGCGCCAGCGGATCATAATTTTAGAAAAAACTATTAAAATGATTCAAAGCGAGATCGAAATCACCAGCCGCCAATTCAAACAACGGCCTGAGTTGCAACAAGTAGAAACTTTGACAACAATCATTCTGGACTTGCAGGAGTTTATCAACGAACTGCCGCAATGGGGAAATTTGCAGCAGCGACAGCTAACAGAACTTCAGCAACAAGTAGATAATGCTTTGGCTCAGCTTGCTCAAGAAATTGCTGTGATTCCCACCCGGGTGCAGGAGGCTGTAACTAGCCGCGCCGGGGAAATCAACCAAAACTTGGGTTCTGGTTTGAATGCCGATCCCAAAAATGCCGATCGATCTAAAACCCAGAATGAGAAAATTCGCCAGAAATATCCCAGGGCTTACGTAAAGTGGAGTCGGGAGGAAGACGAGAATTTGCAGAAAGAATATGCAAACTGCCAAGAAGTTAGTGAATTAGCTCAGAAATTTCAGCGACAACCTGTTGCCATTCGTTCGCGCTTGCAAAAATTAGGATTGATTGAATAATTTCGAGGGAATTGGGAATTGGGAATTGGGAATTGGGCATAGGGCATAGGGCATAGGGCATAGGGCATAGGGCATTGTTGGCTGACAACTGACAACTAATAACTGACAACTGACAACTGGGCATTAAGAGGGCGGACACTCTTGGCACCGCCCCTACTAACTGACCAATTACTAATAACGTTCGATCGCGGGGAATCTCGCACTAATAACCAATAACTAATAACCAATAACTAATAACTAATGACTAATAACCAATAATATCGTGTCCGGTCGATTGACCGCGATAAGATCCGTTCGTAGTGCGGACTTCAGTCCGCAGCATATTGCGGACTGAAGTCCGCACTACGAACAGTTTTTTGTTATAGTAATCGACCGAACATGATATAACCAATCACCAATCACCAATAACTAATAACCAATCACCAATAACTAATAACCAATCACCAATAACTAATAACCAATCACCAATAACTAATAACCAATCACCAATAACTAATAACCAATCACCAATAACAAAGCGATCGCCCTTTTTTTCAAAAGAGCGATCGCTTTGTTTATTTATTCAGTACCTGCTGCCAACAGCGGGCCACTAACATCACATCTCAAGGCTTTTTAGCCTTGCTCTACCTCATTCTAGAAATCTTGCGGTAACAAAGAACTTAAACGCTCCAATAAAGGATCGGACTCCCGACGAGGAGCAACCTCAGCATCAGAAACTAAATCGTTCGCTACAGACTCAGACTCGATCGGATCGGGCTCTACTACTTTTGAAACTTGGGCAAAAGAAACTTGAGCAAACTTACTGTCAACACTCCCCTGCAACTGATCCAACTGCGCGCCCAATTGACTCAGGTGATGTTCCAGTCCTTCCAAACGGCTTAATTCCTCAGCAGAAACATTGCGCTCAAACTCAGCAAATCTGACCGCAAGTTCAGCAATACGCTGTTCCAACCGCTCAGAGCTATCTGTAGAGCTAGCAGACTCAGATACAGACAAAAACTGCCACAAAGCTTGCTTGCAGAGATTGCTGAAAGTCTGATACTTCGTAAAAGCCAACTCTTTTTCAATAGCCGCCAGCAAAGTTTGATCGGCAGCATCTTCCGTAAACGCCACCGAGAAATTCGCCTTATTTTTTGCCCACAGTGCCATAGGGTTCAAGCCTTAATGCGTTACTTTATCGTGGCTAGCTGAGCCTCAGCATAAATAAACTGTCCCAAAGCATTAGCTTTCCGAGAAGGCTGAGCCAAGTGAGCCTTAAGATTGGCGTCTTTCAGCAAAGGTTGGAGTACCTCCCAGAAAAATTCGCCGCCACCGCCAGTCAGAACTACGTCCGTCACCCGTTCCGGCAACCACTGTACCAAACGTTCGGACAGTTCGTTAGCGAAAGCCTCCCGTAAATCCTTAATAATCGGATCTAAATTAGTCGGCTTAGTCGCTCCTCTAGGACGGTAGAAACGCTGCCCTTCGGGTTTATTTACCCCTTCCAATAAAGACAGGGATTGAGGGTCTGCCCCCGGAATTTTTGAGGCAACTTGTTCGTAGAATTTGTTCATGGCGAAGGAATCGCTCTTAGAAGCGGCTCGGGCGAACCGGAAACGATCGACCATTAACAAATCCGTAGTTTGGTGTCCGATATCGACCACAGCTACCGACAGTTCCGGCAACTCCGGCGTAAACTCCTTGTTGTCTTGAGCTTCGCACCAAATCAGGCTGCCGAATCCTTCCGGCATCACCCAAACGTGGCGAATGTCAATTTCCAAACGCTCGCCGCGGTATACGACAACGTGGGGAGAGCGCAGTTGGCTGATAATCTCTTCCTTTTCTTTCTCAAACTGATCCTGCGAATAAAAAGGCAAACCCAGCACTACTGCCATTTCGCCCTTCATCTGGAAATATCCAGCACAGGAAAAGACCTTAACCAAAGCATCTACTACTTTCGACTGGTCAGCCCCACCGAGATTAGCGCCAAAGTCAGCGGCCAGTTGGCCGATGGCGTACCCCTTGCCCTGGTGCTCCAGCCACATATCCAACAGAGGGTCTGTTGCTTTTGACTCAAAGCTGCCGCCCCGCACCTTTTCCACGGGCATAGTAGCCACGTTGGCAGGGATGAAAACAACACCATTTGGGTTGCGACTCACGCAAGCTTTAGTTGCTGTACGACCCAAATCAGCACTAATAATCGATTTGTGAGAAGCGATCTTAGTCTGCTGCGTCAGCATAGCCGAATTAGGAACAAGCTGTCTAGTTGTCATTGAAATGTGTTACCTCACTGAGCCTCACCATTATCATGCCTTATCCCTGGACACTGCCGCGCTTAAAGACAGTGGGTTTTGAGGCGCTTCTTCTAACTCTACCTAGATTGGTATTGAAATCAGCACCAAACATTATATTCGGGACGATCGCCGTTACCGTAACTAACCTAACTTTTTCTCGATCGCCACGATCGCCGACATCTTGCTCGATCGTGCATTGTTAAGTTAAATTTAGTTAAGATTCTGAGTGTAAACTTTTGTCACACTAATCCGAGACCGCCAGCTTCCCCGATCTATCCCCAATTCAAGGCACCCGCATTTATGAAAATTTCTTGGCAAACTATACTACTTTGGACTTTACCCGCCCTAGTCATCGGCTTTTTCCTGTGGCAGGGAGCCTTCGCCGCGTCCCCAGCAGAAATGAGCAAGAACACCGCCAGCACGCGCCTGAGCTACGGTAGATTCTTAGATTACTTAAACGCCGATCGAGTCACCAGTGTTGATTTATACGACGGAGGCCGCACTGCGATCATCCTAGCCGTCGATCCCGAACTGGACAATCACGAGCAGCGGTGGCGGGTAGACTTGCCGTCAAATGCTCCGGAACTCGTTTCTAGACTCAGAGACTCCAAAATTAGCTTCGACACTCACCCCCTCCGCAACGACGGCGCCATCTGGGGAGTGTTAGGCAATCTAGTATTTCCTCTCTTATTAGTAGGAGGGCTGTTCTTCCTGTTCCGCCGCGGCGGCAACGTGCCGGGGGGCCCAGGCCAAGCCATGAATTTTGGCAAATCCAAAGCACGCTTTCAAATGGAAGCTAAAACAGGCGTACTGTTCGACGACGTAGCAGGCGTAGAAGAAGCCAAAGAAGAACTTGCCGAAGTCGTGACTTTCCTCAAAAAACCCGAACGCTTCACCGCAGTCGGCGCCAAGATTCCCAAAGGCGTACTGCTAGTAGGCCCTCCCGGAACAGGCAAAACCATGCTGGCAAAAGCGATCGCAGGTGAAGCCGCCGTCCCTTTCTTCAGCATCTCCGGTTCGGAATTTGTGGAAATGTTTGTCGGTGTTGGCGCATCCCGCGTCCGCGACTTGTTCAAGAAAGCTAAAGAAAATGCTCCTTGTATAATTTTTATCGATGAAATCGATGCAGTGGGCCGCCAGCGCGGCGCCGGTATCGGTGGCGGTAACGATGAACGGGAACAAACCCTGAACCAGTTGCTGACCGAAATGGACGGTTTTGAGGGCAATACTGGCATCATCATCATTGCTGCTACGAACCGCCCTGACGTGCTCGACTCGGCGTTGCTACGTCCGGGACGTTTTGACCGCCAAGTTAGCGTTGATACACCGGATATCAAAGGCAGGTTGGAAATTTTAGAAGTTCACGCGCGCAACAAGAAGCTGTCTGAGGAGATTTCTTTGGATGCGATCGCCCGCCGCACTCCTGGCTTTACCGGTGCTGATTTGGCTAACTTGCTCAACGAAGCTGCTATTTTGACAGCAAGACGCCGCAAAGATGCGATTACGATGCTGGAAATTGACGATGCAGTCGATCGCGTCGTCGCAGGTATGGAAGGCACACCGTTGGTAGACAGCAAGAGCAAACGCTTGATTGCATACCACGAAATCGGCCACGCGATCGTCGGTACAGTCATTCAAGCCCACGATCCCGTACAAAAAGTTACCTTAGTTCCTCGCGGACAAGCCCGCGGTTTAACCTGGTTCATGCCCAGCGAAGACCAAGGTTTGATTTCAAGATCCCAAATCCTAGCCCGGATTAGCGGTGCTTTGGGCGGCCGCGCAGCCGAAGAAGTAGTTTTCGGCGACGCTGAAGTTACCACTGGTGCCGGCAACGACTTGCAGCAAGTCAGCGGTATGGCCCGCCAAATGGTTACTCGCTACGGGATGTCTACCTTGGGCCCGATCGCCCTAGAAGCTCAACAAAGCGAGATTTTCCTCGGCCGGGACTACACGGCGCGATCGGAATATTCCGAAGAAATTGCCTCTCGGATTGACGGACAAGTGCGGGAAATTGTCGATCGTTGTTACGACGAAGCCCGCCGAATTATTCGCGACAATCGTACCGTAGTCGATCGGCTAGTCGATTTGTTAATCGAAAAAGAAACTATCGACGGCGAAGAGTTGCGCCTAATCGTCTCTGAATACACTTTTGTTCCTGAAAAAGAACAATACGTTCCTCAGCTTTAAAAACTCAGGGCGAATAGAATTCGCACGCCAAACAAACAAAGTCCGCCGAGTTAATTGAAGAAATTCAACCCGCTCCCGGCGGGTTTTGTCTGTGTAGAAGCGGTTTCAACCGCCGAGTTAATTGAAGAAATTCAACCCGCGCAGGCGGGTTTTGTCTGTGTAGAAGCGGTTTCAACCGCCGAGTTAATTGAAGAAATTCAACCCGCTCCCGTCGGGTTTTGTCTGTGTAGAAGCGGTTTCAACCGCCGAGTTAATTGAAGAAATTCAACCCGCTCCCGTCGGGTTTTGTCTGTGTAGAAGCGGTTTCAACCGCCGAGTTAATTGAAGAAATTCAACCCGCTCCCGTCGGGTTTTGTCTGTGTAGAAGCGGTTTCAACCGCCGAGTTAATTGAAGAAATTCAACCCGCTCCCGTCGGGTTTTGTCTGTGTAGAAGCGGTTTCAACCGCCGAGTTAATTGAAGAAATTCAACCCGCTCCCGTCGGGTTTTGTCTGTGTAGAAGCGGTTTCAACCGCCGAGTTAATTGAAGAAATTCAACCCGCTCCCGTCGGGTTTTGTCTGTGTAGAAGCGGTTTCAACCGCCGAGTTAATTGAAGAAATTCAACCCGCTCCCGTCGGGTTTTGTCTGTGTAGAAGCGGTTTCAACCGAGTTAATTGAAGAAATTCAACCCGCGCAGGCGGGTTTTGTCTGTGTAGAAGCGGTTTCAACCGCCGAGTTAATTGAAGAAATTCAACCCGCTCCCGTCGGGTTTTGTCTGTGTAGAAGCGGTTTCAACCGCCGAGTTAATTTTTGATAGAATAACCAAAGATGAACGCAAATTAACGCAGATGAAAACTAGATTTTACAAGCATACAACTAAGAACTTGTCAATAGTTTTAATAGCGACTTTAATTTTTATTCCCCTCAATACTTTGAGCGCCCGCGCCGAAAAATTAAGATGTTTTGTAGATATTTGCATTGACCCCAGCAGCGTAAAATTAAGTAAATCAAATTTTCCCGGTGCTCCCTCTTATGCTGTGAGAACTGTTTTAGGAACTCAGCAGTTTAGTAACGAAAAAATGCAGGCGCAGATGGAAGTTGATTGTCGGCTGCGACAGTTTAGAACTGTCCGAGTTAGCCAAGATGGTGAAAATTGGTCAAAGTTCGATCCCAGGTGGACTTTAGTCGATCGCAACTCATCTTTGTCACGGATGGTTGACTATAGTTGTAAATTGGCGATCGAATAAGTCTAATATCATGTCCGGTCGATTACTATAACAAAAAAACTGTTCGTAGTGCGGACTTCAGTCCGCAATATGCTGCGGACTGAAGTCCGCACTACGAACGAACGGATATTATCGCGGTCAACCGACCGGACACGATATAAAATGTCGATCGAGATAGAAGACTCAGTTTTGCAAAAAGCATTTGTTGTTGTAGTGCTGTCCCCGCTCGCGAGCGGGGACAGCACTATAAATGCTTGCACGCTTTGCTCCCTCTCGATACTTAGGCCGCAATCCAAGATCCCAAATCTAAAATCTAAAATCGAATGACCAACCCCAGCGAATACCGGCAAAGACGCGAACAGTTAATGGCAAAAATTGGCAGCGGGACAGCAATATTTCGCAGCGCGCCCGCAGCCGTCATGCACAACGATGTTGAATACGCCTACCGACAAGATAGCGATTTTTTCTATTTAACCGGTTTCAACGAAGCTGCGGCGGTAGCAGTTTTGGCCCCGCACCACGAAGAACACAAATTTGTTTTGTTTGTTCAGCCAAAAGACTTGGAAAAAGAAACTTGGCACGGTTATCGCGCTGGAGTTGAAGGCGCTAAGGAGTTGTACGGCGCCGATGAAGCGTTTCCCATCGCCGAACTTGCCGAAAAACTACCCAAATATTTAGAAAAAGCCGATCGCATATATTATCACTTCGGGCGCGATCGCAATTTCGACCAAACAGTCCTCAAGCACTGGCAAAGCTTGATGGCAACCTACCCGAAACGCGGTACAGGCCCCACTGCGATCGAAGATTCCAACATCATATTACACCCGATGCGGCTGGTAAAAAGCGAAACAGAATTAGCCTTAATGCGAAAAGCCGCTAATATCTCCGTTACCGCCCACAACCGCGCCCGAGAATTTGCCAAACCAGGCAGGTACGAATACGAAATTCAAGCAGAAATCGAACATATTTTCGGCAGGAACGGCGCCACTCCCGCCTACCCTTCAATTGTTGCATCCGGTTACAATTCCTGCGTCCTCCACTACATCGAAAACAACCGCCAAATGCAGGAAAACGATTTGCTGTTAATAGATGCCGGTTGTGCTTGCGGCTACTACAATGCCGACATTACTCGCACCTTTCCCGTCAGCGGCAAATTCACCACCGAACAACAGACTATTTACGACTTAGTTTTGCAAGCACAAACCCAGGCAATTAGTCAAGTATATCCCGGAAATCCTTACAGCAAAATTCACGAAACCGCAGTGCGCGTTTTGGTGGAAGGTTTAATGGATTTAAAACTTTTGGTCGGCGACATTGAAGAGATAATTAAAGAAGAGAAATACAAGCCGTTTTATATGCACCGCACTGGTCACTGGCTGGGATTGGACGTGCACGATGTCGGTGTTTATCAGTACGGCGAAAATCCGCAACTTTTGCAAGCAGGACAAGTTCTGACGGTCGAACCGGGGATTTATATTTCTCCTTATATTAAACCCGTTGAAGGACAGCCGGAGGTTCCTGAAAAATGGCGCGGTATAGGTGTGAGAATTGAAGATGATGTTTTGGTGACAATTGACAGTCATGAAGTTTTGACCGCCGGAGCTCCTAAATGAAGGCAGCTATGTTTCAACAGTTGACAGTTGACAGTTGACAGTTGACAGTTGACCGCTTGAGGGCAACCTCTACCTGGAAGTCCGAGGATGGGAGTAATGAATCGTCTTCTTTTAATTTCTACGCCAAACCCAGAGGCTTTCAACCAATTATTTCTGGTAACAAGGCAGAAGTTAATAAATCTTTTGTCTGGCGGCAGTCAATTTTACAAACAGTTTGTAGTGGGGACTTGAGTCCGCTCTTAAGCTGCGGACTCAAGTCCGCACTACGAACCGTTTTGCTTGTGGTAATCGACCGGACATGATATTTTTTAAATAAAATAGCCTTTTCTGGGTAAAACTTAATATATTTGTAAATTTTGTGTGAAATCGTGCTAGTTTGCAGTCAAGACTGGAGCCTTCTAATGTTAGGCTAGACACAACTCTAGTCCGCAACTGCCAATTAATAACTTACTATGTGTAGTGAGCCCACAGAGATCGATCGCGCCCTCACAACCTGCGAAGCGCTAGTAGCAGAGCAAAAAGCAAAAATTCGGCAACTCGAAGAAAATTTGCAGGAAGAAATAGAATTGCGGCGCAAATTAGAAGCACAACTGAAAAGAGATATCGTTGAGTTAACTCAAACAGAAGATTCTTTGCGACAAAATCAAGAATTTATGCAAAGGGTAGCTGATACTACCCCCGGTGTTTTATACATTTACGACCTCATAGAAAACCGCAATCTCTATGGAAATCGCTACATCGGCGAGTTTTATGGTCGCACGGCGGCACAAGTTCAGGAAATGGGAAACGATGCCTTTTCTTTGCTAGTTTATGCTGAAGATATAGAGAAACTTATAGTTCACGTCGAAACAGAAATAGCCCTAGCTAAAGATGGAGAAATTCTGGAAACAGAGTACCGAATTGTCCAACCTAGCGGCGAATTGCGGTGGTTTCACGATCGGCACGCAATTTTTTCTCGCACTCCTGACGGCAGGCCAAAACAAATAGTCGGAGTTGCCCAAGATATCACCGAGCGAATTGAGGCAGAAGCCGCTCTCCGAGAAAATCAAAAGTTTATTCACAGTATAACCGAAGCACTTCCAGGTCTTGCTTACATTTACGATATTACTGAAAATCGAAATATTTATACCAACAACCAAGTTAACCAAATTCTCGGCTATTCCTCCGAACAAGTTCAACAGTTAGGAGACGCACTTTTTGCCACAATTATGCACCCCGATGATTTGCTGAAAATCCCGGAAATCCAAGCAAAAATATCAACACTTAAGGACGGCGAAATATTTGAGTGCGAGTACAGGCTGAGAAATGCTCGGGGTGAATGGCGCTGGTTTATGGGCAGAGATATTGTTTTCTTGAGAAACTCTGACGGTTCGCCGAAACAAACTCTCGGTATTGTTATAGATATTACTGAACACAAGCGAGTCGCCCTAGATCGAATTGAGTTAATCGCATCTCTTGAAAAAAGCCAGGAAATGTACCGAACTCTCATCAAGCATTATCCGAATGGATCGGTATTTTTGTTCGATCCCGATCTGCGCTATATTTTGGTTGACGGTCAAGGTTTGGCAGTAGTTGGTTTGTCCAAAGAACTGGTGGAAGGCAAAACCTTGTCGGAAATATCGCCGCCAGAAGATTTGGAATTTTTTGAGACCAAATATCGCGCAGCTTTAGCAGGAGAAGAGAATAATTTTGAATATAAATATCGCGATCGATTTTATTCAACAACAGTTTCTCCAGTCAAAAACGACCAGGCAGAAATTTTTGCAGGCATGGTAGTTACTCAAGATATTACAGAAAACAAACAGTCAGAATTCGTGCTGCAACGCCTGAAAAATGAGCTAGAAATAAAATATCACAAGCGTACTGAAGATTTAAGAATAGCTAACCAACACTTGCGGGAAGAAATTATCAATCGCTGGCGTACCGAAGAATTTTTGCGGGAAAGCCAGCAACAGCTAGAATTGTTTTTTTCGCAATCTTTAGATGGTTTTTTCTTTGTGATGCTGGACGAACCCGTGTACTGGCGCGATACCTCTGACAAAGAAAAAGTTTTGGATTACGTATTTTCTAACGGGCGGGTAACGAAGGCAAATGATGCTTTGATCGCTCAATACGGAGCTACTAGGGAAGAGTTTATTGGCGTGACGCTTAACTCTTTCTTGTTCCACAACTTGGCTGGTGACAGAGAAATTATCAGGCAATTTTTTGATGCTGGCAGAATTCACATCGAAACTGACAATCGCAAGTTTGATGGTGAGCTAATGTGGGTCGAAGGCGATTATATTTGCATTGACGATTCCCAGGGCAGAATTGTCGGGTATTTTGGCGTGCAGCGCGATATTAGCGATCGCAAAAAAGCAGAAGCTGCCCTTAGAGATAGTGAAGAACGTTTTCGCGCAACCGTCGAACAAGCAGCAGTCGGCATTACTCACTGCGATAAAAATGGCCGCTATTTGCGAGTCAACCAAAAGTTCTGTAATATTTTGGGATATACTGCGGAAGAGTTGCTGTGCGGAACTTGGATGGATGTCAGTTACTGTGAAGATCTAGATCCAGACTTAGCAAAAAATCACAGATTGTTTGCCAGGGAAATTGACTGTTTCAACATGGAAAAACGCTTGGTGCGTCGAGACGCTTCTTTAATTTGGGTAAATATCACTGTTTCGCTCGTGCAAGAACCGTTGAGCGGAGCAATTTATAATGTAGCAGTCATAGAAGATATTAGCGATCGCAAACAAGCTGAAGCAGCACTGAAGGAAAGCGAAGAAAGGTTCCGACAGCTAGCAGAAAATATTGAAAGCGTGTTTTGGATGGTAGGCGTTCAGCCCCAAGAATTTATTTATGTCAGTCCGGGTTACGAAAAAATTTGGGGGAGAAGCAGTGCTGATTTGTATGCTTCCGGGCGCTTTTTTGCAGAGTCACTGCATCCAGAAGATCGCGCTCGGGTGATTGCTACATTCACTAAACAAGTTCTAGCTGAAGACGAGATTGAATATCGCATTGTCAGGCCGGACGGCGAAATTCGCTGGATTCGCGATCGGGCTTTTCCGATTAGAAATCAAGGTGGTGAAATTTACCGCATTGTTGGGATTGCAGAAGATATTAGCGATCGCAAACAGGCAGAAAAAGCGATCCGTGAAAGTGAAGAACGCTTCCGCCAGCTTGCCGAAAATATCCAAGATTCCTTCTGGCTAGTTGCTGCTGACTTTACCGATTTATTGTATCTGAGCCCAGCTTACGAGCAAATCTGGGGGCGCAGCCGCGAAGAATTGTATGCCGAGCCGATAAAATGGATGGAGTGGGTGCATCCAGAGGATATACATTTGCTACAAGAGGGAATTCCGCGAGTGTTGCAGGGCGAGTCCACCAGTATCGAATATCGGATTTTGTTGCCAGACGGCACAATTCGCTGGGTGTGCGATCGAGCTTTTCCCATTTATGACGAAGCGGGCAAAATTTATCGGCTGGCGGGTATTTGCGAAGATATTAGCGATCGCAAATTGACCGAGGCCCGCATCCAAGCGGCACTCCGCGAAAAAGAAGTATTGCTCAAAGAAATTCACCACCGAGTCAAAAATAATATGCAGGTAGTTTCCAGCCTGCTGCAACTTCAAGCTCAATACATTGAAGACGAACCGACGCTTGCTTTATTTGAAGAAAGCCAAACCCGCATCCATTCAATGGCTCTGATTCACGAGCAACTTTATCAATCGGAAAATATCGATCGAATCCACCTCCCCCCTTACGTTGAAAACTTGATTGCTAATTTGTATCAATCTTTTGGTTGTGGTAAAAATTCTATCAAATTCAATCTCAATGTCGATCCCATACATTTAAATATAGAAACAGCAATTCCTTGCGGTTTAATTATCAATGAACTGGTTTCAAACTCCTTAAAGTATGCTTTCAATCAAAGTTCATCGGGAGAAATTACTATTAATTTTAATGGAAGTAAATTTCCTGAATTTCATTTAAGTATTCAAGACAACGGCAGCGGATTTCCGGCGGACTTTGATGTGGAAAGTAGCGAAACATTAGGATTGCGATTAGTGCGGATGTTAACTCAGCAATTAGAAGGAAATCTGGTTATTGACACTGAGTGCGGAACTTGTTACCATATTACTTTCCTTGAGTTAAATTATCGGCGTCGCATTTAATAAAAAAAGATGAATCCTATAAAAATTTTGGTAGTAGAAGACGAAATAATTGTCGCCCAGGACATAGCAGGCAGATTAAAAAAGCTGGGTTATGCAGTAACAGCTATTGTTGCTTCAGGAGAAGAAGCTCTAGAAAAAGTAGACGAAAGTCCGCCAGATTTAGTGCTGATGGATATCGTGCTTAAAGGTGAGATGGACGGCGTGACAGCCGCCGAAAAAATCAGAAATAAGATAGATATACCGACAGTATTTTTAACAGCTTATGCCGACGATAAAACGATGCAGAGAGCGAAAATTACAGACCCATTCGGTTACATTATCAAACCATTTCAACAAAATGATTTGCGGGTGGCGATCGAGATTGCCCTCCACAGGCACGAAATCGAAACCAAAATGCGAGCAGCTCTCAAAGCTTCGGAAGCAGCCAGAGAGTCGGTGGAAGAAAAAGCGCACCGCCAAAACCAGTATATATCAATGGCTGCCCACGAATTGCGCAACCCGCTGAACACGATTTTAATCTCTGCCGAGCTCCTAGAGCTCGATCGCACTCGCAGCAGTGACGAATCTCAAGTCAAAACCCTGCGCCTAGTGCACTCAGCTACCCAAAAGATGAACCAGCTAATCGAGGATATGCTGTTCATGGGCCGAGCAGAAGCAGGGAGACTCAAATGCAATCCATTACCGATAAATTTACTCGAATTTTGTCAAGATTTGCTGGATCAATTGCAGCTAGGAAATGAAGCCAAACACAAACTAAGATTCAGCCCGTCTGCCGTTACCAGCGCGATGTTAGATCAACAATTGCTGCACGGCATTATTTCTAACTTAATCGTCAACGCCATAAAATATTCTCCCGACGGCGGGCAAATAACCTTAGAATTGGAATGCCGTCAACCAGGCGAGGGAGACAAAGAAGCTATTTTCTGCTTGTCTACTCAGTCTTTGTTTGCCAATTCCCCATTTAAAAATATTAACTCTCCTTTACTAATTATTCGCATCCGAGACGAAGGTATGGGCATCCCAGAAACCGAAGTAGGGAAAATATTTGAAATGTTTTACCGTTGCAAGAATAGTGGAAAGATTAAAGGTAACGGTTTGGGATTGACGATTGTTAAAAAAGCTGTGGATTTGCAAGGAGGTGCGATCGCCTGCGAAAGCAAAATCGGGGTTGGTACTACCTTTACAGTCGCCCTTCCTTACGTAGCTCTTTCCTGCAAAATGCCCTAGACTTATAGCCTTTCTCAAAAAGATGAGGTAAATAAGGCATAGGGCATAGGACATAGGGCATAGGGCATAGGGCATAGGGCATACCTCACTTTTTCGATAACCGCTATATTTCATGAATCTTAGATTGAATTCATACAAATTATAGAGTGCGTTAGAGGGCTGAAGGTTTTGGCTGCGGGTTGCTCATTCCATCCCCGCTGACGCACCTGACGCTTAGCTTTCTACTGTCAACTGTCTACTGTCAACTGTCAATCGTAATCCACCGGAGATGATATTAATCATCATATTAATCATCAAAATGTTGCAAAATCCACTCAACCCCCGCAGCTAAATTTGCAGCAATAAAATCAGGTTTAGTATGGTGCTGATACTCCCCACTCAACACGCTTTCCCCGTAACCAGTCTGCACCAAAATACCCGTACAACCGGCATTGTGAGCCATATCAACATCCGTCGCTTTATCCCCCACCATAAAACTATTCGCCAAATCCAAATCGTGTTCCCAAGCCGCCGCTACCAACATCCCCGTATTCGGTTTTCGCCAAGTCGTATACCGGGTAAATTCTGGATTTGTTCCGCCTTCCGCTGCGCTCAAATAAGGACAATAATAAAGAGCATCTAACCGGGCTCCCGCTGCGGTTTCTAATAACAAACACAGGCGTTTGTGCAAAGCTTCAACGTGGGCCACAGGATAATAACCCCTCGCCGGCCCCGATTGATTGGAAACCAAACAGCAAAATATTTGTCGGTCATTTAAACGACGTACAGCTTCAGCTATGCCGGGAATTAAATGCAAATCTTCTAGTTTGTGAATGTAGCCAGCTTCGATATTGAGAACGCCATCGCGGTCGAGAAATACTGCTCGTTTCATAGAATTGCGATCGGATTGTAGATACTGTCTGGAACTGTCAAGGAGTAGCGCTCAAATAATTGGGGATGAAGGCTTTTTGGATTTTTAAAACCCCAAACCCGTGCGACTCCAATTATACTCTAGCTACCCTGAAAAATCAAGACAGTATCTACAGATATTGCAATTAATTTATCCGCCCCATCACTACTTTTTGTACCAAGCTTGGCGCCACTGTTTCATTTCTTCAATCTCTTGCTTTTGCGAAGTCAGAATCTCTTGAGATAATTTCTTCATTTCCGGCCGTTTCGACTTCTGCAACGCATCTTGGGCCATCACTAAAGCTCCTTCGTGATGGGGAATCATCGCATTCAGAAATCGGAGGTCAAATTCAGCATCAGCCGCTCCTAAATCCATGCTCATCATCATGGCTTGCATTTGTTCGGGAGTCATTGGCATCATATGATTCATTTGAGCGTGATAAGCCATTGGCGTACTGTCGGCTTTGGCATACCAAGTTTTTCGCCACTCTTTCATTTGATTGATTTCGCGGTTTTGAGCGGCAATAATGTTATTAGCTAGTTTTTTCATTTCCGGGCGCTTCGACTTGTTGAGCACCTCTTTCGCCATGTTTACAGCACCTTGATGGTGTACTGTCATGCCATCAATAAATCGCAAATCGTAGTCGGCATCAGCCGGGCCTAAATCCATTGACATATTGTGATTCATGCCATGATTCATACCACCCATGCCGCCACTTTGTGCCGCGTCTTGCTTGTTGTTCGCTTGGGTTGTTGCGGTAACATTTGGGGCTTGAGTTGGGCTGGTAGGAGATTTTGAACAAGCTGCTAGAATTCCGCTGGTTGCGGTGGCTGTGGCGGTCAAGATTAGCACTGCCAAGCCTGTTTTTAATGAAATTGGTTTCATAGATTTTATATCCTTAAAACTGCCACGTTTATTCAGTCTCTCACATATAAATGAAATTAGCATGAAATTCTTGAGTCTAAGTTGTAAAAAAATCTTGCCGTGCCATCAATTAGATAAAGCATGAGTTTCAGTAAAACTTAATAATTAATTTGGGATTTACCCTTGACTCTCCTGCTAGCTGGAGACTTTATAATGGAGTTAATTCATCTATGAAGCAGAGTAGTTTCTGCTGAGGTTGCAATTATGACTTTAGAGCTAAAAGTCCCCAAAATGGCTTGTTCGGCTTGTGTGAATACAATCACAAAAGCAGTCCAAGCTATTGACTCAGCCGCTGCTGTTGAGGCGGATCTCAAGACAAAAATGGTCGCGATTCAAACGGCTAAGCCGGAAAGTGATGTTAGAAAAGCGATCGCATCTGCTGGCTATCCAGCAAGTTGATTTTAGATTTTAGATTTTAGATTTATATCATGTCCGCAGAGAACGACCATGATAAGATTTGTTTGTAGTGAGGACTTCAGTCCTCTGAATTATGAGGACTGAAGTCCTCACTACAAACCGTTTTTATTATGGTAATTTACAGGACATAATATTACTCCACAGATGAATCTAGGAGATTGGACAATAGTCAAATTCTTTTGACTGTCCACGACAGAATTCCGGGGCTTGTATCCTTTTTTTTTCTGGCCATTTGAAGCCGGGAAGTAATTGTCTAATTTAGGAGGGCATTTATGGACAATCTCACACTTAAATTGCGGGGCATGAGTTGTGCTGCTTGTGCTTCCTCTATCGAACAAGCAATTAAATCTGTCCCCGGCGTAATTGGGTGCAGCGTCAATTTTGGGATGGAACAAGCAACCATCCAATATGACTCGAAGGAAACCAACTTAACAATTATTCAAGAAGCTGTTGATGCGGCGGGATACGAAGCTTTACCGCTGCAAGAAATGGCAGAGGATGATGCAGAAAAAGCCGATCGCAAATCCGCATCTCAAAACTTGCAGCGAAAACTCTGGATCGCAGGCAGCATCAGCATTATACTGGTTTTGGGTGGCATTCCAACCATGACAGGCTGGCACCTGCCATTCATTCCCGCATGGCTGCACAATTTTTGGCTGCAATTAGTGCTGACATCACCAGTACAGTTTTGGTGCGGTAAATCGTTTTATGTGGGGGCTTGGAAATCGTTAAAACGGCGCGTCGCCACAATGGATACCCTGATTGCTTTGGGGACAAGTGCTGCTTACTTTTATTCGGTATTTGTGACATTTTTGCCCGGTTTATTTACCGCCCAAGGTTTGACTCCTAGCGTTTATTACGAAGTTGCGGCCAGCGTGATCGCGTTAATTTTGTTGGGGAAAAACCTCGAAAATAGAGCGAAGGGAGAGACTTCGGAAGCAATTCGCAAACTCATGGGTTTGCAAGCAAAAACTGCTCGAATTATTCGCAAGGGGGAAGAGTTAGAAGTACCCATCGCCGAAGTGGCAATTGGCGACATTGTGCAGGTGCGTCCGGGCGAGCAAATCCCCGTAGATGGAGAGGTAATTGAAGGTGCTTCGACGGTAGATGAAGCAATGGTTACGGGGGAAAGTTTGCCTGTCAAAAAGCAACTTGGCGATGAAGTTATTGGAGCGACAATTAACAAAACAGGCAGCTTTCGGTTTCGCGCTACCAGAGTTGGCAAAGATACATTTTTAGCTCAAATTGTTAAGATGGTGCAGGATGCCCAAGCTTCAAAAGCACCGATTCAAAAGTTAGCAGACCAAGTAACTGGTTGGTTTGTTCCTGTAGTAATTGCCATCGCTTTAGCTACTTTTATTATTTGGTTTAACGCGATGGGTAACTTCACTTTGGCGACGGTGACAATGGTGGAAGTGTTGATTATTGCCTGTCCCTGCGCTTTGGGTTTGGCGACTCCCACTGCTGTGATGGTTGGCACGGGTAAAGGTGCAGAAAATGGGATTTTAATTAAAGGAGCCGATAGTTTAGAATTGGCTCACAAAATTCAAATTATCGTGTTAGATAAAACTGGAACGCTTACGGAAGGGAAGCCGACTGTTACTGATTTTGTGACAATTAAAGGAACCGCCCAGAGCAATGAGTTAAAGTTGCTGCAATTGGCGGCGTCTGTAGAGCGAAATTCGGAGCATCCTGTAGGGGAAGCTGTGGTTAGATACGCTCAATCTCAAGAGGTGAAGCTGACAGATATTCAGGATTTTGAGGCTGTGGCGGGGAGCGGCGTGCGAGGGGTTTCGGGGGGAAAGTCGATCGCCCTGGGAAGCTTCAGGTGGATGCAGGAACTAGGCTGCGATACTGAATATCTGGAGCTGCGCGCGCGAGCTTTTGAAGCTGCGAGCAAAACGGTGGTTTGGATGGCTGTAGAGGGCAAAATTGAGGCAATTATGGCCATTGCCGATGCTCTGAAACCGTCGTCGGCGCGGGCGGTAAAAGCGCTGCAAAAACTCGGTTTAGAGGTGGCGATGCTGACTGGGGATAACCGCGCGACTGCGGAGTCGATCGCCCAATCGGTAGGAATTACTCGGATTTTTGCCGAAGTTAGACCCCACCAAAAAGCTGCTCAAATCCAAGCGCTGCAAGGAGAAGGCAAAATTGTGGCGATGGTGGGAGACGGGATTAACGATGCTCCTGCTTTGGCCGCTTCGGATGTGGGAATTGCGATCGGTACCGGCACTGATGTGGCGATCGCAGCCAGCGACATTACCTTAATTTCCGGCGATTTGCAAGGCATAGTTACAGCAATTCAACTTTCCCGCGCCACCATGCGGAACATCCGCGAAAATCTGTTTTTTGCCTTTATTTACAACATCGCAGGCATCCCGATCGCAGCGGGCATTTTATACCCGATTTTTGGCTGGTTGCTCAATCCGATTATCGCTGGTGCAGCAATGGCTTTTAGTTCGCTTTCGGTAGTGACTAATGCTTTGCGGTTGCGGAATTTTAAAGTCAAAGTTATTGCATAATTTAGGAGGAATTTGATAAATGTTTAGCCAGCGTCAAGTTTTAGGAAGTCTCGCAGGTTTAGGAATTGTGCTCGGACTTGCATCGGGAGTTCGAGCCAATCAAATATCAAATCATCCGGCAAAATCAACTGCTAAATTTCTGAAAATAGAACAACCGCTAAGTTTAAAAATTGGCATAACAGCAGGCGGATTGAGCTTAATTGGTTTAGAATTGTGGTGGTTTTTGTTGAGTAAAAATCAAGCTAAAACGCAATCTGCTTCAGTTAAGGCAGATCCCCCCTAGCCCCCCTTAAAAAAGGGGGGGACAAGAGAATTGTCAAAGTCCCCCTTCTTAAGGAGGATTTAGGGGATCTCCGGGGGGAATAAGAGAATTGTCAAAGTCCCCCTTCTTAAGGGGGATTTAGGGGGATCTCCGGGGCATAAACAGTTTTAACCCAAGCGTATCGAGCCTAAAATCAAGTAAATTTTCCCGTCGCGGTTTTTTCCACCAAGATCTCGGTAAAATTAAAAAAGCTTAAAAAATTTGGAGTGAGCTAAATGCAACTACTACACACGATGCTCCGAGTCGGAAACCTGGAAGAGTCCCTCACATTTTACACTGAGGTTCTGGGGATGAGATTGCTGCGACAAAAGGACTATCCAGACGGTAAATTTACTCTGGCTTTTGTGGGCTACGGCGACGAATCCGACACTACAGTTTTGGAATTAACCTACAATTGGGGCGTCGCAGAGTACAATTTGGGTGATGCTTACGGTCATATTGCGATCGGCGTTGACGACATTTACGGTACTTGCGAAGCAATTAAAGCCCGCGGCGGCAAAGTTATTCGCGAACCGGGCCCGATGAAGCACGGTTCAACAGTCATTGCTTTTGTCCAAGATCCAGATGGATATAAAGTTGAATTAATTCAACTGAAAAATCAAGGTAGCAGCAGTCAGAAACTAACTGCGGAAGCAGCATCTTAGTCGTAGTAGGACGATGCTAAGAGCAACGTCCCGGCAAAGGTATGTTGTTGCGCTTCAGCGCTCTTTATAAGATTAGGGAAGAGCGAAGACAGCGCAACTACGTACATAATTTGTCGTTGCACAAATAGTGCTCTTTATCATATCCTATTAGGGAAGAGCGCTGAAGCGCAACTACGTACCTCGGAGCGCTGAAGCGCAACTACGTACCTCGGAGCGCTGAAGCGCAACTACGTACCCAAGAGCGCTGAAGCGCAACTACGTACCTCTTTTGTCTGACGACAATAAAACTGCTCTGCTACTGACAGAATGCTAAGGGGTTTTCCACACTTTTAATTCGATCGCACTGACGGTACAAATTGCTGCAAGTAACTCTTTTGCCACAAAATAGAAAAACTGTTCCCTATTTGGCTTAAACTATCAAATTTAGGAATTAATTTAGATTCTCGGCGCTTGTCTAAGGCAGCGAGCGTCGCAAAGAATATAGCTAATACTAACAAAAATACCACCATCACAATAAAGAACATAGTCCAATAGACTAGAAATTCACTTTGGTAGTAGTTGACGGTCAATATCGAGTTAATCACTGCATCGGATAAATACAAAACTAGCCCTATTGAAAACCACACTCCTAACAATAGCCACGTCCACTTAAACATCTGTGTTGCAGTCTTGTTATTTTTGGACGCCGAAAGTTCTAAATCTCTAATTTTGCTGTTAATTTTTGATGTGACTTCATACAAAGTAGACTGCAAAGAATCTCTGATTAAATTCAAATCGTTGTCGAGGTTTATGCACTGCTCGGATGTGCTTTTGTCAACACTCACGTTTTGGAGTTTGTTGCGGTGCCCAGCCAGTTTATTGCCAAGGGTCTGATCCCATTCTTGCAGCCGCTCTACTGTCAAATACAAAAGTTCCCTATTCGCATCTAACAAGCTCTGACAATCTAGAATCGACTTAACTAACTTGCTCAAATTGTTAATATGCTCGTCTACAGTATTTTGGTATTCCCTCTGTTTCTCTGACAAGAAATTTGCCATTGCGACATCATCGCCGCACAGCGACACAGCATCAGAATACACGCCGTCAATTTCCTTTTTACCTAGATATAGTGAGGCTTTGCACTCCTCAATTTCGGGAATGGTCAGAGATTCTAAAGACTGATGTTCTACATGAAATTTATATAGCAGCGCTGTCATAATTTGCGCCGATTTTCGGTCTAGCCGATCTTGGTAAGGTTCTAAAATAATTGCCGCTCGATTTTTGATCGCCGCCTCTGGGTGGTGCAGGAACTCAAAAACTTTGGCAACTATTTGGGAGAATTCCCATTCCTTAAAATTATTTTTCGCCACATCCAAAAAGTTTGTGATGGCTGCATCCTTTTCGGCATGAAATTTGTAGCCATTATCCGTAATTGCGATCGCAGGAAATACGCGATCGACCCAAAACAGATATTCCTCGCAATCCATTAACACACCCAGCAGCAGCCAGCTAGGGCCGTATACCCAAAAATCGAGACAATTCTCGTATTCCTTACCGCTGTCCATTCTGCTGTTGTCGTTCAAAGCAAATTTATTGCTGGCTAACAGTTTAATTTGCTCTTCTACAACCCGCTGCTCAATTTCTGCTGCATTAATTGTGACATGGCCAGCAGATTCCTTGCCTTGCGCTTGCCATTCATCCAACAAAATTGACTGAATGCTAACAGCAGCACACCACCGAATTAAAGGAGTCGATCCCCCTAGCGCTTCCTGTTCCAACACCGCTAGCTTATTTTCGCTAAAATCACTTGATACAGGTTCCTCACTTGATATAATACCCTCTCGCACCTTGCCCAATGCTTGAATTGCCAAAGCCCGAAACAGCAAATTTGGATGCGGTTTTCTAGCGGATTCTGGTATATCTTGCCCTAATATTCCGCTTTTGGGTACGTCCAGAACTTCAGCAAAAGGAGCGATTCCGCATTGTTGCAAGATGCCTTCAACGGTGTTTATTCTTTCCCAAGGTTGAGTATATTTGGTGAGACTGAAGATGAGCGCTGTGTCGCTGCACTCCATTGACTCAGGGATGCTAGTGCGATCGAGTTTCCAGAGATTGCTTGTCATAATTTGTCGCCATGACAATTGCTAGATCTTAACGTCGTTGTCCGATGCTGAATGCAACTCTACATCTACTGCTGCTTTTTGTCAATATTAGTCCCGAACGGTATGGTTAGTTAATATAGCAATCCTAAATGATTCAGATAAATTTGTAGGGGTAGCGCCCCCGTGCCTACCCCCTATCTATCCGGTTCTTCACGAGGGGTAAGAGCCCCTACAAGAATTACACAAATGATTTAGGATCGCTATAAAACCGATATTTTCTATAGCAACCGAGTTGAGCAACGCAAATATCTGTCGGCGACTAGGTATATAATTTTACACAAATCCGATAAAATGTCTAATTTGCAGGCTATTTTTTTTGACTCGAATCAACCTAGGATGCTGGTTTCTTTTTCGGGAGTTTTAAAATTTTGTCCTTCGCCATTTTGTCAACAATTAAGTCGCTGATAATTTGAGCTCCGTGGGATGTAAAGTGCACGCCATCATTAATTTTTACATAACCTCGCTTGCCGGATTTGTCAGCAACTACGGGGACAAAATTCCCTGCTTCAGCAAAAGCATCCCAAGTAGAAATAAATTCTATTTTTGATGAAGACTTGCTGGCATTTTTATAGATGTCGTTCATGATGGGAAAAGCTTTGAGATACGAAGATTTGTTAGATATCGATTGACCAACCCAATACACTTTTTTTACTGTGGAAGAGCCAAGTAATTTGGCATATTTATCTACTCTTGCTTGATAAGCTTTTTGCCATTCTGGGGTTAAAATAGCCCGATATTTTCCTTGGTTATCGGTGATATCTTGAGTGTCATTGCCTCCGAACAAAATTATTACTACGTCTGGCCCGTAATCCTGGATGATTTGACTGGTTCTAGCGTACCAGTCATAATAATCTATCCGATTTAATCCGCTCGATACTTTGTAGTCGATTTTGGTATTTGAGATATTGTATTTTTCTTTAAGAGTGTACTGGAGTTGAGTTCCTAAATCGAACATTACGGAATCTCCAATAAATAAAAATTTGCGATAAGCTACGGTTAGTTTTGGTTTGGATGGAGTGGGTTTCTTGGCAGGCTTTGGGAGGATGACTGCCGATTTTGTTGCGGTTTTGACCGGAGTTTTGTCGGGGTTCTTGGAAATGCTATCGAAGTTAATATCTTTGATTTTGCTCCAAAAATCTTGTTCGGATTTCCTGAAACCGTCTATTTCGATCTGTCGCGCTGCTTGTTTGATTTCGGTACTGGCTAAAGGAGTTGAAGAAAAGCTTTTCAGAAATAAGGATAAGTTGGAAAATATTAAGGTGAGAATTACAGAGGTAACTATTAACAAAATTTCTCGGTCTTTCATAAGAAGTTATTTGTTATTTGTTATTTGTCATCATAAAGGAAGGAGAAAGAACGTAATAAGATAAAAAAAGTCTTTTTTGTGCTTTATATATAGCAGTTCTCAAAAAAGCCAGGTATGCCCTATTCCCTATTCCCTATTCCCTATTCCCATGAGTGAGAACTCGAAAGGCTATACTTGTTTGTTAGAAGTTAAAGTAAATAAAAGGCGGAACCGTACTTGGGCCTAACATTAAGATAGCATACACGAGCAGGGAAACTAAGACAACCCGAAAGAATAGGTTTTTTAATGACAATAGTGTTTGCAATACTTGGGAAATGATGTCGCCCCAGAGGTTGATTGCGCCAATGACTGCAATTACTAGATACAATTGCCAAAAGTTGAATTGAACAGTTGCAGCGGAAAAACGAAAGATTCCTTGAAAAAACCTCATTGCAGTTTCCCAGTTGGGTGTGCCGAAAAATACCCAGCTACAGGTAACAAAGGTAAAGGTTAACAACCAACTGCAAAATTTGGCAAATCTTGGAAAGGCATAGTCTAATTTGAGATGGATAGCTTGGGGAATATCTTTACATAGATGGTTGACAATCAGTCCTAAACCGTGAATGGCTCCCCAGAAAATAAAGTTTAATCCTGCGCCGTGCCAAAATCCGCCGATCGCCATTGTTATCAGTAAATTTACGTACTTCCGCAATTTGCCGTATTTATTGCCACCTAAGGGAAAGTAAAGGTAATCCCTCAACCACTCGGAAAGACTGATGTGCCACCTTTTCCAAAATTCTTGCAAGCTGAGCGATCGGTATGGCATATTGAAATTGGCGATCGGTTTGAAACCCAGCAAGCAAGAGATACCGTTAGCTAAATCTGAGTAGCCGCTGAAATCTACGTAAATCAAACAAGAATAGGAAATTGCCGCCAGGATTAAATCTATGCTGCTGTACTGCTGGGGGACTTTGAAGGGTAGTTGAGTGAAATTAAACAAAAAGCTCGCCAAAGTATATTTTTTAAAGAGTCCCGACAAAATCAAAACGATAACTTCTTCGATTTTATAGTCATATTTATTTGGTGAATTTAGCTGCGTATAAAATTCGTGAGGGCGGGAGATTGGGCCGGAGGCAATTTGGGGAAAGTAGGTAATGTAGGTGGCGTAGTCTATAAATTTAGGACAGGGAATTTTTTGTTGGTAGCAGTCGATTAAATGAGAAATTATTCTAAATGTGTAGAATGATATGCCAACGGGGGCGATTATTTGTAATATTTGAAAATTGGCGGGAATTTTGAGCTGGTTTAGTATCTCAAATAATGAGGTTACAAAGAAGTTGCAATATTTGAAAATGCCGAGATTGACAATGTTGACAACTATGCCGAAGATAAAGGCAAGTTTTGGCTGTTTGCTGCGATCGACTGCTCGGAGAATGATATAATTGTAGACTGTACTTAACATCAGGAGTCCGAGAAAGTCTAAGCTCCAAAAAGAATAAAATAATAAACTGGAAATTAGCAAGACAATTTTATACAAGTCAACCTTGGGCTTTAAGGAGAGGATGGCGCTAAAAATAATTAGGAAAAATACTAAAAATTGGTAAGTAGGAAATAGCATAGATGTCAATAAAGTAAAAATTTTAGTACATCAATAAAGAGGTTTGTAGTGAGGACTTTAGTCCGCATCAATTTCTGCGGACTAAAGTCCTCACTACGAACGAAGACATAATCTGGAAATTAGCAAGACAATTTTATACAAGTCAACCTTGGGCTTTAAGGAGAGGATGGCGCTAAAAATAATTAGGAAAAATACTAAAAATTGGTAAGTAGGAAATAACATAAATGTCAATAAAGTCTAATTTTTATCAATTCAATAAAAAGGTTGGTAGTGAGGACTTTAGTCCGCAAAAATTGATGCGGACTAAAGTCCTCACTACGAACGAAGACATAATTATGAGGTGGCAGCGCTGTGTCCGTACAGTATTATAGGTAATGGATAACCTGTATATTTTCATAAGTTCGATCGCCCGATCCGGTCGTACTACACAAATTTTTGCGGTGGATTGCGGGCTGTAAGCTTGTACAAGCAGTCAATTGTGTTGCAACTTCCGCGCTCGTTAACCGCACTCATAGATTCACAATCGTGTTTCAAGATTAAGATAGTTGTGAGACCATGTATGAACGGATAACAACAGGAATCCCCTTGATTGCGAGGAACGAACGTGCAGCCAACAGACCCTAGCAAATTTACAGATGAAGCCTGGGAAGCCATAGTCAAATCCCAGGATGTAGCCCGCCGCTTTGCCAATCAGCAGCTAGAGGTTGAACATTTAGCGATCGCCATTCTAGAACAGCAAGCCCTAGCAAACAGCATTCTCAGCAAGGCTGGAGTCGATGTCGCCCGCTTGGCGCAGCAGTTAGATGCTTTTGCCAAACGACAGCCGAGAGTTGCCAACGCTGACCAACTATACCTCGGCCGCGGCTTAGAAGTGATGTTAGATGCTGCTGAGTCTGCCAGACAGGCTTGGCAAGATAATTTTATCGCCGTTGAACATTTATTAATAGGCTTGCTAGAAGATGAACGAGTTGGTAGGCGATTGCTGACTAGGGGCGACGGGCCGCCGGGCCGCCCCGGATACGATCGCAAACCGGCGCCCGGTACGATCGATCGCGCGAAACTCGAAGAAGCAATCAAATCAATTCGCGCTACTACCAAAGTCAAAGATCAAAAACAAAGCCAAAACCAAAGCCAAAGTCAAAACCAAAATTCTGACGCCAACTCCGACGCCCTCAGCAAATACGGGCGCGATTTGACAGAAGCTGCAAAAGCAGGCAAACTCGACCCAGTAATCGGCCGCGACGAGGAAATTCGCCGCGTCGTGCAAGTTCTTTCCCGCCGTCAAAAAAACAATCCGGTGTTAATTGGCGATCCCGGAGTCGGAAAAACTGCGATCGCCGAAGGTTTGGCCCAGCGCATTGTCAACGGCGATGTACCGGAATCTTTGAAAAATCGCCAACTATTCAGCCTCGATATGGGCAGTTTAATTGCTGGGGCAAAATTCCGGGGCGAATTTGAAGAACGGTTGCGATCGGTATTGCGAGAAGTTATCGATTCCGACGGGCAAATTGTCCTATTTATTGATGAATTGCACACGGTTGTTGGCACTGGCGGCGGCGGTAGTTCCGGTTCGGGAATGGATGCGGGAAATTTGTTGAAACCAATGTTAGCCCGAGGTGAATTGCGCTGTATCGGCGCTACAACTCTCGATGAATTCCGCAAAAATATTGAAAAAGATCCGGCACTGGAACGCCGCTTTCAACAAGTATTTGTCGGGGAACCGACTGTGGAAGATACTGTTTCAATTTTGCGCGGATTGAAAGACCGTTACGAACGCCACCACGGGGTGAAAATTACCGATTCGGCGCTGGTTGCTGCTGCTACTCTGTCTTTTCGCTATATTTCCGATCGCTTTTTGCCGGACAAGGCGATCGACCTTGTAGACGAAGCAGCCGCCCATTTGAAAATGGAGATTACCTCCAAACCCGTGGAATTGGAAGGGATCGACCGCCGGGTGATGCAGTTGGAAATGGAAAAATTGTCGATCGAAGGTGAGGGAAAAGGTTCTCCCACCGCCACCATCAGCCCCCGCATCGAACGCATCAAAGCTGAGATTGACATTTTAAAAGCCAAGCAAGAAAAACTATCTTCGCAGTGGTTGGGCGAAAAGCAGTTGTTGGATGCAATCAATAAATTGAAAGCCGAAGAAGACCAACTGCGAGTTCAAATCGAACAGGCAGAAAGAGCTTACGATTTGAATAAAGCGGCGCAGTTGAAGTACGGTAAATTGGAGACTGCGGTGCGCGATCGCGAAGCCAAGGAAGCCGAACTTTTGAAACAGCAAGCTCAAGGTTCTTCGCTGCTGCGGGAAAAAGTTACTGAGGGCGATATTGCAGAAATTGTGGCGAAATGGACGGGAATTCCGGTCAATCGGTTGTTAGAATCGGAGCGCCAAAAATTGCTGCAATTGGAAAGCCATTTGCACAAGAAAGTTATCGGTCAAGAAGAGGCTGTAACGGCGGTTGCTGCGGCGATTCGGCGGGCGCGGGCGGGGATGAAAGATCCCGGTAGACCGATCGGCTCTTTCTTGTTCATGGGCCCCACAGGCGTCGGAAAAACTGAGTTAGCGCGGGCGTTGGCCGAGTTTTTGTTTGATAGCGACGATGCGATCGTCCGCATCGATATGTCGGAATATATGGAGAAGCACAGCGTCTCCCGGTTAGTCGGAGCTCCCCCCGGATACGTCGGCTATGACGAAGGCGGACAACTTTCCGAAGCAGTGCGGAGACATCCTTATTCGGTAGTGCTGTTTGACGAAGTGGAAAAAGCGCACCCGGATGTATTTAACATTTTGCTGCAAGTGTTGGATGACGGCAGAATTACCGATTCTCAAGGTCGAGTGGTTGACTTTAGAAATACCGTCATTGTAATGACTAGCAATATCGGTAGCGACCACATTTTAGAAGTGTTTGCTAAGAAGGGGAAAACTACCAAAAAACCTGCTGCTAGGAAGCAGGAACCGAAGGAGGTATCAATTCCCAAGACTGATTATAAAGTTGCTGATGATGGTACTGTCGAGGTGTCTGCCCAGCGAGTTGATATTGACAGTGAAGGTAAGACGGAAATTAAGATTGAAAGTAAGTCTGAAAACAAGTCTGAAAATGAAAAATCCTTGACTCAAGAACGGGAGACAGACGAAGAGTACGAGCAAATGTTGAAACGGGTGATGACTGCTTTGCGATCGCACTTCCGGCCAGAATTTCTCAATCGGGTGGACGAGATCATTTTGTTCCACACGTTGAGCAAGACGGAACTGCGGCAAATCGTCACCATTCAAGTCAAGCGGATCGAGCGGTTGTTGGCGGAACAGAAAATCACTTTGGAACTGTCCGATGCTGCGAAAAACCATATCACAGATGTCGGTTACGACCCAGTTTACGGTGCTCGTCCCCTGAAACGCGCCATCCAGCGGGAGTTGGAAAACCCGCTAGCTAACAAAATTCTGGAAAATGCGTTTGTTGAAGGTGACACAATTGCGATCGACTGCGTAAATAACCATTTGCAGTTTCGCAAAAAAGACCCTCTCCCCGCGCTGGTAGGTAACAGTTTGTAGTTGCATTTAGGAACAGGCTTTCTGGCCATTGGTGTCAACTTAAATTCAAAGGTACTCAGAGGCTGCTGTTTGGCGATTAAAGGCCAGATCCCCCCTAACCCCCCTTAACAAGGGGGGGACAAGAGTCTTCTCTTGCGTCAACCTCTACTCCCCTTTTTAAAAGTCTTCTCAAAGTCCCCCGACCTAAGGGGGATTTAGGGGGATCTAGCCTAGTCTATAAACGAGAGATACAACAGCTTTCAGGCTTAAGGGACAAGAATCTTCTCTTGCGTCAACCCCTACTCCCCTTTTTAAAAGTCTTCTCAAAGTCCCCCGACCTAAGGGGGATTTAGGGGGATCTGGCCTAGTCTATAAACGAAAGATACAAAAGTTTTCTGGGTTAAGTTGACACCAATAACTTTATAGCCTGTTTCACCCAAAATTAATCTTCTTGTTTCCCAGAAAGCCTGGTAATTTAAAATTATGAAACAACTAAGTAGAATCACTCTGAATCCAGAAGTAATGGGAGGAAAACCCTGCATTCGCGGCTTGCGAGTCACTGTTGGAACAATAGTCGGACTGATGGCATCGGCACACTCACCGTCAGGCATTTTGCAGGCTTATCCCTACCTGGAAGAAGCAGATATATATGAAGCGCTTGCCTATGCAGCGTGGCGAGTTGAAGAAGTAGAAATTCCTCTCAAAATAGCGTTATTCAAAAATTAAAAACAGGCTTTCTGGCCTGTTCCACAAAAATTAATCTGCTTGTGGAACAGGCCAGAAAGCCTGTTATTCAGAGAGCATCTCACTTTTGCAAAAAAACAATTTCTTTACAGTGCGAGCGTCCCCGCTCGCGAGTGTTGGATAGATCGCGAGCGGGGACAGCACTATAAAATCAAAACAGAGATGCTCCCGTTATTCAAAATAGTCAAGCCTGCTGCTTAATATTACTAATTGCCCATCGTGCGACTGGTGTAAGCATCCATGCTGTAGGCGGGAACGCGAACAGTGTAATCGATTTCTGTTCCAGTCACCGATTTTGCCAGTTGTTCAAAAGATTGATTGCTCCAATTGCGATCGTGAATTGGCTTGGACTGTTCGCCCAAAAAATATGCTTGAGTGCCAATTAACGCTCTTTCATCACTCTGGACAAAGTAAAACAATGGCATACCAACTTTATCCAGAGTCTAATGTTGTATATCCACGAAATTTATTCATGATATTTAATAGTTCTATAAATCCTGCTTTAAGACATGG
>NZ_JAAFKG010000061.1 GCF_013299185.1 Microcoleus sp. bin48.metabat.b7b8b9.023
TCAACAAGTACCGATGCAAAATACGAACCATCTCGGTTTTGGGATACCGTTACAGTTTTGATCGTGCCATCATACTGGCGATGAATCTTGGCTTTGACTTCACCAATAATCGGAAATTTTATAGTGTCCTCCAGAATTTTCACATTCTGGGGATAGGTGACAGATTGCCTGTTGTGCTTGGATTTGAAGCTAGGAAACCCACCACGTTTCTCAAAGAAGTTTTTGTAAGCAGTTGATAGATTCAGTGCTACTACTTGCAAGCTTTGTGAGTATGCCCCATCTTTCAACCAAGGGTATTCCTTCTTGAGCGCTGGTAGCATACCTTGGATAGCCAATCTGCTCAATCCCTTACCAGTTTCCTTGTAGGTTACTTGGCTCTTATTCAAACTATAGTTCCAAAACCATCGACAACAACCAAAAGCACCAGCAAAATACTGTTGCTGGTGGGCGCTTGGATAGATTCGGAACTTGTAAGCTTTCAGCATTTATCGGCTATCGGTGTTTCTGATAAAAGATTAACACAAGGATTTTGCGGTTGTCAATAAGTTGGCTTGTTTTCTCATCCAGCCTCAAACCTCAAACGCTGCGCGTTATGCGACTCGGCTGTAATCGTCAACTCGCTCGCCTTCGATCCCGACGCTCACGGATTGTACAGGTAGAGCGCGGGACTTCCCGGGTGTATGGTTAAATTGTAAAAAGTCCAGCATCACTATTTTGTCCGGAGGAGCTCAGTTGTGGAAATCATAGGAGCAATCGTAGGTTTTTTGGCGGGGATAGCAGTTGCTTACTGGTTAGTGGAAAAGCGGTTGCACAAGCAAAAGCAAGAACACTTGCTGCAAACTCGCAGAATAGCTCAGGATATAGAACTAGCTCAGATATCTCGAATGCAACAAACTACCGAATCTCCACACCAAGAAGGAGAAGATCGGTTGAGAAAGGCTACTGTTGAACACGAAAATTTACTCAGACAAGTTACAGCTCAATACGAAAATCAGATTCAACAAGTTGCGACTCAATACGAAAATCGACTCCAACAAGTTTTAGCAGAACGCGATCGGCTCCAACAAGTTGGAGGCTCCCACGAGCAGCAGATCCGACAAGTCACCCAGGAATTAGAAGCCGCTTACAATGCTAAGCTTCAGGAAAACATACAATCTTTGCAAGCCGAACACGAACGTCATATACTCACACTTTCTGACGAATTGCATGACAGTTATCAAGCTCAGATGGATGAACATTTTCAAAACCTGCAAAAACAACACGAAATTCAATTGAGACAAGCTGCCTCGCAATATGGGAACAGCGAATTTGACATACAATCAACGACGGGGGCTTTGCAACAGCAATACGAGAGTCAGTTGCAAGCCGCTCAGGAGCAGTTTCAAGCTCGCGAAGCTCAGATGCTAGCTACTATCAGGTCTTTGCAAGAGCAATACGAGAGTAATGTACAACAACAAGAAATCCCGGAGCAACAGTTCAGTCAGTTAAATCCAACAGAATTTACATCGGATTTACCACAACAGGAAGTTTGGCAAGAAGACCCATATAATCAATTCAATCAACCAGAGTTCAATCAACCAGAGTTCAATCAACCAGAAGTTGAACAAGAGTTAAATTACACAGGATTTTCCGAACCACAATCAATTGATTTAGAACAACTCGAAATCAGACAAACGCTTGAATCTCCCAGACAAACACCAAACTACTCATCGGTGGCGCAGTTGATGGGATGCGTTCAAAGTCAGGACACAGAAACTCGCAAATTTGCAGCGTCTGCTTTAGGTAAAATGGGTGCGGCTAATGCTTTGAGAACCGACGGTCAGCGAGCCATAGAAACCTTGGGTAAATTAGCTCAAGATTTCAACCCGGAAGTGCGCGAAGCTGCTGTAGAAGCACTAGCAATGATTAAGTCTGAAAAAGTGATTCCGCTCTTGCAAAGAGCTTTGCGAGATACAGATAGCGGTGTGGCAAAATCGGCAAGTGCGGCGCTCAATAAGTTTAAGTTTTACCCGCGCACTCCGGCGGTGAAACCGAAACTGATGGATATCAAGAAACCAAAGCGTTAAGCAGTTACGAGCCTAAATATAGCAATTTTCAATTGCCTAAAACAAATTAGGTACGTAGTTGCGCTTCAGCGCTCTTCATAAATATCAGGAAAGAGCGCTGAAGCGCAACTACGTACCTTTGTACCTTTATCGTCAACTGTCAACGAAGAGGGCGGGCCCGCACCATCCACCGCCCCTACAACTATCAACTATTTAAAATCGCTGTTTTGTACCGAGTACAAATTTGATGTCCCCGTCATCGCTGACACCCATATCCAAGCGAATTAATCCCAAGGACGATCGCACTCTGACACCCAAACCAACACCAGCCCCAGTCCCCGGTTTATCCCTGACTACCGCCGGTTTTCCCAACACGCTGTCACCCGTTCCCAAATCCGACGCAAAATCAACAAATATCACGCCACCCACATCCCTACCAACCGGAAACCGATACTCGCCGGAAGCCAAAAAATAACTCCGCCCGCTGCCAATTTCCCCGCCGTCGTAACCCCGCACAGAATTGCGGCCACCCAGGCGAAACGCTTCCGTCGGTGGCAAATCTCCAATTACCGTCCCCCCTTGCACGTTAAAAGCCAACATTTCTGGCAAAGCTTCCGACTCGCTGATGCCCAGCAAAGTTACTGGTACATATTGTATATAATTGGCTAGCAGTCGGTTGCTCGCAATGTTGCCGCGTCCCAGAGGTATCGACTGTTCTGTACTGAGGCTGAGAATTGAGCCGCTGGTTGGGTTGAATGGATTGTTTCGCCGATCGAGCGTAGCGCCAAAAGAAACAGTATACAATTCGTCAACACCCGCACCGCTGAATGTGAGAGGATTGCCGAGTACGTCCCGGCGAGCAAGATTTAAATTGCGATCGCGCGTGCTGATATTGGTATAATTCAGTCCCAAAGTTCCCCGCCAATCGCCCAAAGGTCGCGTAACAGCGAGATTTCCGCCCATCCGAATTTCTCGAACTCGATCGCCGTTGGGCAAATTAATATCTTTGTTGAAAATTTCCGAAATTCTGCGATCGCCAAAAGCTCTCACACTGTATCCCAAACGGTCATCGGCGGCAACGTAAGGACTGACAAACTGCACGTCGTACTCGATACCTCGGAGACTGGGCTGAATTTCCACCGACAACCGCTGCCCGTTTGTCCCGAAAGTGCGATCGACATAGGAAAGAGGAACAGCCACACCAACATCATCACTCAAAGTGACACTCGCCCCAACAGAACGAGCCGATCGCTCTTGGACATTGTAAATTACATTAATATCCGTCCCAACTTCTTCAGTAGAAACCGTCACCTTGTCAAACAATCCCAACTGCTGCAACTGCTGCAAATCCGATCGCACAACTTGCTGGCTGTAATTATCCCCCGCCTTAAGTTTGAGCTCGCCTCGGATAAAATCTTCCGAAGTTCTCCCCTTAATCGGATTTCCTTTTTTATCAACAGCTTCGCCTCGGGAATTAACAAAGCGAATTTTCACCTCTGCAACGTAAATGCCCTCAACATTTCTCCCTTGACTGATTGGTAGAGTACCGCCTAGCTGTTGCGCGTTGCCGTTGACTGCTTCCGGGATTTCGACTTTGGTGGCGATCGTCCCCGCAGTTGCTAACAGAGATGTAAAATCTTTATGGCGATCGGACTTGAGTGAGGGCGATCGAACTTCTGGAGCAACAGCAATCTCATCAGATGTTGGCAAATCCGGTACAGTTGCACTCACCTCATCCTCCTCCCTCTGCGCCCTTGTGGAATAGGCGTCTCGCCTGTCAACCTCTGCGGTTCCTTCTCTAACCTCCATCTCACCCTGCGCGACAGTCAGATCGATCGCCCGCGCCGCCAATTCCCCACCAGCCACCGCCGCCAAACTCAAAAATGCAATAATCCGAATTCGCATAAACATAAAACTAAAGAATACTCAACGCATATTACTCAAATTCGGTCGTGATGCCTAATACCCCATCTGGAAATAATACCCCTCTATTCTTCAGTCGGCGGAGGCCGACTTCGCTTGTGCAGTCGCGGTTTCAACCGCCGACTCCTCTCGACGAGAAGTTTCAACCCAGATTTAGTAACATTAGCCAACAAGAAACCCGGTATTTTTGAAGATACCGGGTTTCTGAGATGATTAAACTTGGGGAAAGATCGATCGCGGGCGATCGTACAATTGGGAAACCAAAAAATTATTTAAAGAGATTGCCGAGAAACACGCTTCTCAAAATGAGCCTGAGTCTGCTGCAACAGTTGTTCGCGACTGTCCTTAGCAGTGGTAATGGTAGGGAGCAAGTTTCGAGCTTGTAAAGTCATGTGAAGTTGTAAGTGTGCTACGTACTCACTGACATCTTCGCGCAGGGAGCAAGCCGGGTAACGTTTTAAAGTAGAGTTCAAAGTTTTCTCCTGCTTCGAGTTTGCAGTATTTTTGAAATAATAATAGAGACTATCACGCTCTATTTCTAATTCTGTACTCTGTAATGAAGTTTAACCTATGGACTGCTGTTTTGTTACAATTGTTTACGAGTATTGCTTTAAAGAAGTAAATCCACCTCATTAAAAGTAAAATGTCGATCGCCAAAAAGCTTACTGTGTATATATTCTTCCTTCTCCGTCAATAACAAAAGCCCTCTTCCCTCTTCCCTCTCCCCTCTTCCCTCTTCCCTCTTCCCTCTTCCCTCTTCCATCAAATTGTCAGGAGTCGATCGCCCATGCAGTCTCAAGCAGCAGTAGCACACAAGCACACATTAACTACATTTGTCAATAACCACAGCCAAACAGCCACCTACCTCGACATTGGCACTGGCCCATGCTTATTGCTGCTGCACGGTTTTTTCGGAGAAAAAACTTGCTGGCTACCCTTAATTGAATTATTGCAATCTCAATTTCGGTGCATCAGTTTAGATATGTTAGGTTTTGGAGAATCCAGCAAACCACAAATCCAATACGACGTAGCTGTAGAAGTTGCTTTTGTGCGGCAAGTTTTACAACAACTAAACATCGAACCATGCGGCATCATCGGGCATTCTTTTGGCGGCTGGGTAGCATCTGCATACGCCCTAAAATATCCCAAATCTGTCAGCAGTTTAGTGTTAGCAGCACCTGCGGGAATCCGGGACGACAGTTTTTGCGGTCAGTACGATGCTTTGCGACCCTTGCTGTGGCAAACGCCCGCCGTTGATTGGGCCTTGCAGCTAGCAAAACCTTTTGCTAGATTAGCGGGGAAAAGTGAGAAATTGCAAGAAATTTCCGGGTGGCGCAGGGAGCTAATGTATCAACCAGTAGCAAGGTCATTTTTAATGAGCCGGATGCGGCCAGAAGACGCCGTTGACACAGTAGAAAAAGAAATTCACAAATTGCAAATTCCTACCTTAGTCATAGCAGCAGATAGAGACGAAACAATTCCTCTATGGCACTGTCAAACCTACGCCAACGAGATACCGAGAGCTGAGTTAGCAATTATCCCTAATGCGACTCACGGGTTGCCGCAAACTCAAGCTCAAATCATGGCAAAGTTGATCGGTAAATTTTTGGATAATTAAGAAAACCTTTACAATAAGCAAAATGCTAAAAGATATGATAGGGCACCTTCGAGGGTTAGGACGCTCTGAATAGCTTTTTCCCAATGCAGTTGATTGCTTATTCTTGTTATTTTTCCTTATTTTTCCTTCTTTATTTTGCTACAAGCAACCAATAAAAAATAATTGTATTAAAGTATACTACTTTAATAGTAAAAAGAGCATATATTGCTTAGTGTATTGTACATTTTTTTTATGGTTATACAATCTTGTGTCAGCACGAACTACAAACATTTAGTTGATTCTGGAGTATTACGAATGGCGGCACTGAGAAACTACTTTAATCTGGAAGAAATTACGACAGCCAGAAAAGTTAGTGCAGCGGTAATTAACATCAGCGGCCGCCAGCGAATGCTTTCCCAGCGATCGGCATTTTTTTGCATGAGGTTAGTTAGCTCTGGGAATGCGGCAGAAAGAGCCAAACTGCGCGGGAATTTGTTAGAGGCGATCGAGCTTATGGAAAAATCTCACCACGATTTAATTCATACTGACAGCAGCATCAACTTGGCGAGTCCCCCTTCACCCACCGTCAAAGCGATGTATTTTGAGGCGCCGCTGTATCTAGACAAGCAACTGCGCGAATATATCGATCGCATAAAAGCATTAGTGCAAGTTCCCGACACCGAACTCAGGCAGGAGAATCCCCATCTACAGTACATTATCGAAGCTGCCGGTGGCGAATTGTTAACAGCTTTCGATGCCGTCGTGAGTCAGTACCAGCAAGAAAGCGAAATCGAACAATTTGAAATCGACCTCAAACAGGTTGAACTCTATCAAGAAAGCTGTGCAGCCACCTCCAAAGCCGAAGCTCAAGCAGCCCAAATCGATCGCGCACTTCGCGAACTCAAGCAAACTCAAGCTCAACTCCTCCACAGCGAAAAAATGTCTTCCCTGGGAGCCCTAATGGCAAGTATCGTCCACGAAATTAATAACCCAGTTAGTTTTATTTACGGCAACTTGAGCCATGCCGAAATTTATACCCAAGATTTACTGAACCTGCTGCGTCTATATCAAGAACACTATCCCAACCCCTGTTCCGAAATAAAAAATCAAATCCAAGACATCGATCTCGAATTTCTAGTTGAAGACTTACCTAAAGTTATGTCTTCCATGCACATGGGTTCCGATCGCATTCGCGAAATAGTCAAATCCATGGGCAGCTTTTCGCGAACAGATAACACTAACATGAACCTGTGCGATTTGCACGACAGTATTGACAGCACCATCCTAATTTTGCGTAACCGTCTCAATGCTAAAAAAGACCGTCGCGAGATTCAAATAGTTAAAAATTATGAAAAATTGCCTGGTGTAGAGTGTTATGCCGGACAACTAAATCAAGTATTTATGAATCTAATTAGTAACGCGATCGATGCTTTGGACGAGGCAGCAAAAAATCGGCCCGATCCAGCCCTAAAAATTTCGATACGCACAGAACTCGCTGGGCTAGATCGCGTCAGAGTCAGGATTTCTGACACGGGATCGGGAATGACAGCAGAGGTAAAAAAACGAATGTTCGAGCAGTTTTTTACCACCAAGGCGATCGGTAAAGGTACTGGTTTAGGATTATCTATTGTCTACAAAATCCTAGTAGAAAATCACCGAGGAACGCTCAGGTGCGAGTCCGAACCGGGGAAGGGAACCGAGTTTATCATTGAACTGCCAGTACAACAAACTTAAACAGTTGATAAGCATCCAAATTTATGATAAATTGTGGCACGGGCGTCCCGCTTGTATAAATAATTGTGCTTAAAAATTACCAGAAAGAATTGGTTGAAAGCCTGCACCCCGGGAGAAATTAAAATCAGACTATTCATTACCCGAAATAATTGGTTGAAAGCCCCAATCCCGGGAGAAATTAAAATCAGACTATTCATTACTCCAATCCTCTTCCTTCTTTTGTCAACTGTCAACTGTCAACTGTCAACTGTCAACCGTCAACTGTTAACTGTTAACTGTTAACTGTTAACTGTCAACTGTCAACTGTCAACTGTCAACTGTCAACTGAAACATCACCTACTCCAATTGTAACTTCAAAGTTGGCAATAGCTTTTCTAGATTCTTGAGAGATTTCTGTTGCCAAGGAACATCTTGTGAACCCACTACCAAAAGTTGAATCGTTTTCTTTTTCCGTACACTAATCACAAACTTAGACAGCATATTAATACCAGAACTATTAACAAAATCCAATTTTGTTAGGTTCAAGGTAATAGTAGGCGGTTCAGGATTAGCTACCTCATCTAATAGATCGACGATTGGCTTATAATCTGGCGCTCCATCTAAGCTGAGTTCGCCTTGGAAACAGACTGTCACCGATTTTGGATCGTATTGAATACAGTAGTCTTGACCTTTGATTTCGTGAATATCCATTGTTTTGTCGTTTCCTGAGTGAATTATTGTCGGACAAAAGAGCCAGTCGATTTTCCATTTTTCGATTTGAGATTGACTCCACAGATCAATTGAGGAGGTTCAACTTCGGTCTAAAATTTGGGGTTAACCACTGAGCAGTGTCGGGGGCTTGTATCCATTTGTGAATTCGTCAATCTTGAAAAAAATGAAACTAAACGCTAATTTGAACGATTGTCGTAATAGCTAGCATATTGGAACCATCAGACATCCTCTCAAATTTCCAACCAATCTTAGCTGAATAGTCATTAATCATCGTCAGCAATCCCAGTCCCGATGTTTCACTTTCAGATTCAGCATTCTTTTCAAGCTGCTGTAAATATAGTTCATCAGAGTCGGAATTAAACAGTTCTGCAATGAATTCCTGCAATTTATTCGCCGCTGGTTGCTGCACGTAGTTAGTGGCAAAAATTACGGCAGTCACATCAGATTCTCCTATAAAGTGTATCCCAAACCTTACCTTATGATTGCAATTATCATCAGTAAACTTGATGGCATTTTCTAATAGTTCATTGGCAATGTAGCTCACAGCTCCCTTACTTTGTTTAATCCGTTTCTCGCTGCTAGCATCCTGCTCGTCCACCGGGAGAAAGCTGGACAAATAATCGGCAACAAAATGAGCCGATACCCTATTGTTGCGCCAGCGCTGCTTGATCGGGCGAGAACTTGGCGTAAATGTAAGTTCTAGGGAGTCGTGTTCCGGTGGAAACTGGTCGATGAATTCTCCAAAGACTTGAATCATAGTTTGTAAACTTCCAAATGTCATTATTTTTCTGCCTCCTGTTAATATGTCAATGTCACTTCTGGGTAAATTTCCAGACGCCATTCCAGTTAGCGGGAAGACTATTTTTTAACAATTCTTGGATGCGTCTTAGGTAAATTTGCCTGGGTTTGTCAGCAGGATTTAGCTCTACTATATGTTCAAAACAATCTTGGGCATTAGCAAAATTTACCTGACAATATTGTTCTAGACCTTCGTCAAAAATAGGCAAAGTTTGAATCTTGAGCGATCGCACAGGTTCTACTTCAACATCTAACACCTCACAAACAGTAATGGCTTCTTGTCTACCTTTGACAATTGCCCGATCCAAAAATCGAATATGATATTTTTCGGGTTGACTCAAACGTTTTACCACAGCTTCTGAAATTAATAAAGATACCCCATAATACTTAGTTAAACTTTCCAGGCGAGCCGTGAGATTGACACGATCGAACAGCGCATCAGCTTGCATCCGATTGGCATCTCCAATAATTGCAACCATCGTATCACCGACATGGATACCAATGCCAATATTCAGCGGTATCTCCCCATTTATTTTACGGCTTTGATTTAATTTTTTCAACTGTTCAACCTTCATAATTCCCGCCTGAATAGCATCATCAACGCCGTCGGGAAAAACTGCCATCAGTCCATCTCCCATATACTTGACAATAAAACCGTTGTGCTTGCGAATTTCGGGACTAATTTGCTGTAAGTATGTATTGATGAAATTGAAGTTTTCTTGAGGAGTCATTTGCTCCGCCATCGTTGTAAACGAACGCAAATCCGAAAACATGATTGCCATTTCTTTGTTCACGCAATCTCCAAGCTGGAAATCTACAATGCTTTGCTTTCCCAGAAAACGGATTTTTTTTCGCTCGATCGCTGTTTATGACTATAACTTACAGTGGAAAATCTCTAAATCCGGATTTTGCTTCGATGCTTCAATACTAAATGAAACAGCGATATGATAAACCTGGCCGATGACCGTCAATCATAAATTATGCACAATATTTCCCTGTTGCTTCAATACTAGCAAAGTAATGTCATCAAATACCTTTTGCGCTCCAATGAATTTTCGCAAATCATCGATCGCAGATTGCTTGATTTGTTCGGCGCTCAAATGCCAGTTTTGAGAAACCACAGCACAGAGTCTTTCCATGCCGTAGAATTGTTTGTGGATATTTCTAGCTTCGGGGATGCCATCAGTGTAAAGCACGACACCATCCCCCGGCTCTAAATCTACTAAAAGATGACCGATCCAATCTGAAATATCCTCATCTAAGCCTATGGGAAATCCTAAATCCATCATGTCAATGCGTTCAATCTTACCACCTTTTCGGACTACGAGAGTTTCCTCATGTTGACCGCTAATACTAATTTGGCTGTCTGCGTAATTGAGGAGAGCTAGCGTCAGGTTTTTGTCCGAGTTCATCCGCTGAATATTTTTATAAATAGTGCGGTTCAGGGTATCTAAAAAGCGCACGGGGTCAAGTTCTTTAACTTCCTTGAGAGTCCGAACAGCCGTTTGAGTCATCACCATCAAAATACCACTTTCTAGTCCGTGTCCGGTGACATCACCAATGCAGAGCGTTACCACCCCATCATTAAAAAGTACGTCGTAGTAATCGCCACCAACTTCATCGGCTGCTTCCATAAATCCTGCAATATCTAACTCTGTAATTGCTGCTAATTCCGCTGGCTTTGGTAGAATTAACTGCTGCATTTGTTTGAGGAGATCGAGTTCTGCACTCATCCGAACATTCTCATTTTTGAGGCGCTGGTTGAGGGCAGAAATTGCTTGATTAGCTTGAGCAAGTTCGGCAGTACGTTCTTCTACTTTATCTTCTAGAGTTTGATAGAGCAGAGCATTTTCAATGGAGATAGCAGCTTGGGAAGATAGGATTTTTAATACTTCTAATCTGTCAGCAGTAAATGCACCTGTGGCGAGACTGTTTTCTAAGTACAGAATGCCGATCGCTTGACCTTTGTTAACAATGGGAGTACACAATACAGATTTAGGTTGGTGCTGAATAATGTAGGGATCTGCTGCAAAGATATTTTCTACAGCAATATCGTTAATTACCAAGGTTTCTCTGGTACGCCAGACGTAGTTAATGGCTGTGATGGGAAGATCTTGGCTTTGAGAAACTGGAATATTTGGCAAATAGCAGTGTTTGTCTACACATTTAGCAACAATCAATAATTTACTATCCCTTTCTAAGATCAGAGAGCCTTTGGATGCGCCTGCATTTTCGATCAGTATTCGGATCAAGGTTGATAGCAGTTCCTCGACGTTGATTTCTCCCGATATGGCTTGAGAAGCTTTAATTACTGTTTCTAGATCGAGAAAATTGGAAACATTTTGGCTGCTGGAAGTAATCTCTGCTACAATTGTTTCTGCAATTGTCTCTCCTGTATAAAAAGTGTTGTCTTGTTGGAGAATGGGGCCGAGTAATTGGGAATATTTTTGTTGTAGATCGTGGACTTTGGCCTGGGAACCCCAGCGAGCGTAAGCGTAGTAAGCGTCAGTTAGATAGACGCGGGCAATTTTATCTTTGCCTAATTGCAGGTAGAATTTAGCTGTAAGTTCGCTGAAGAGTGCTTCTTCTTGAAGGTATTTGTTTTCTTTGGCGGTGGCAATGGCGCGATCGTACAAATCGATGGCTTCGAGCCTGTTTCCCAATACTCGTGCTATTTCTGCTGCTACTAAGTCGTACTTGTGTTGGTAATTCATGGGTGCGTGGAATGCCCAGGTTTGCATTTTTTCCTGATTGGCTCTCACTTGGCTCAAATATTGCGATCGCGCGATCGGCTCAGCATCGGCATACATCGCCAGCAGGGCTAGGGAATGGTAAAAGTTGTGCTGCGGTACCATCATCAGCGAACCGACACCAACGACATATTGCTCTGCTAGCTGGGCATTTTCCACGGCACTTTCGATTTCGCCAAACAAATAATTGAGAACCAATTTAGCAAAATAAACGCCAAACAGGGAAGATACATTATTTGCTGCTACCAAAACTGGCAGCAGTTCATCTTCATTAAAACTCTCACCAACTAACCGACATTTGTCCTCAGCTAATCCTTGTAAATTTAATGCTAGCTGTCGCCATATCTTGGTATAATAAGTCTGATATTCTTGCTTGGACTTGACCATTGATTCAAGATACTGGTCGTATTTTAGATCTACAGATGTTAAGTCTTCACCGCTAAAGAAGCTGTAGATGCAAAGATACATAGCAGAATAGCAAGCATACTCCATATCGCCGCTTTCTAAGCCGCTTTGGACGGCCCAGAGCAAAGACGGTATTGTCGCTCGACTAGGTTCTTTCCAATGTCTCACGCAAGCATTGTAGACCATTATAACTTTAGATTCAAATTCTGTGGAGGTAAATTTATCTAATACTTGCAAAGATAGTTGACCGTATTGATAGCCTAATTCAATGTCTCCGATTGTTTCACAGATTAAGCTGCAACAAGCATAGGCATAACTAGCCGGGGCAGAGTTTCCATATTTACTGCAAATATGTGCCATTGTAAAGACAACGGCTGGGTAAATTTCTGGACTAGCTAGATAAGCGGCAGAGGCGATCGCACATAAAATCCTCAAAGCAGCAATTTTATAAGGATCGTTGATTTCTGGGAGATTAGCTAAAGCGGGTATCTCCACCACCGCCGGCAGTTGTGTTTCCAAAGCAACACCCAGCATTCCCAAAACTTGCAATCCAGTATCCACTGCCGATTTCATCTGATTTTGGGCAATATAAGACTGAATTTGGGCTTCGTAAACTCGGAATTGATCGAGGAGGTTGTGCGATCGAGATATAACTATTTGGGCCAGTTGGTGCGACAAATCGAAATTGGTATTCAAATATTCGGCTGCAACCGCTTCTACATAAAGATCGATCGTCAAGTCGTATAAATTTGTCCAGCTATCCTCTGGTAGCAGATTTCTGCCGATAGTTAAGTAATCAACAGCAGCAGCATAAGCTGTGGAAGTTTTAGCTTTGCGCCCAGCAATTAAATTCAAGGAAGCTAGTTGATGTCTTTCGGTGCGATCGACAATTAATTCCACTGCCATGTTCAAATGGTTGACAATATCAAATATCCGATCTTCCGTAGGGGCGGCGGATGGTGCGTGCGGGCCCTTGTGCAGTAGCAATCTGCCAATTTTCAGGTGAGTTGACTGCTTGGCATCGTCTGGAATCAAAGAATAGGCGGCTTGTTGAACGCGATCGTGCAAAAATTTGTAACTTGGCAATTGACAATCGGCAACCGCTAATGGCGCAGAGTCTCCACCATCTCCAAAAAATTTATAAACTTCACTTTGCGGTAAAATTAAACCTTCTTGCAATGGTTTCCACAAGTAGGCTGCGGTGTCTCTTTGAGATTTTTCACAGACAAGGGCTAAGGTTTCTAAATCAAATTGGCTACCAATACAAGCAGCTAATTTTAAAACATCTTGAGTAGCGATCGGCAATTTCTGCAATTTATTCGCCACAAACTCGACTACATCATCGCTGACTGCCAATTCTCTGATTTTAGTAAGATCGCACTGCCAACCACCCCGATCTACCCCTGGCAATGGGGAGGCAAAATCGAAATAGATTAACTTATCTTCGTGGAGTTGCTTGAGGAATTGATTGCTAAAAAAAGGATTTCCATTAGTTTTGTTGAAAATGATTTCTGTCAAGGAAAAAGCTCGGTGGGTCGCACAACTTAAAGCATCAGCAACCAGACGATTCAAGTCCACTATTGAAAGTGGCGCGAGATTAATTTGATTAATTATAGTGGCCGAGCGATCGCTGCCCTGTTTTTGTAGAGAAGATGAACCCGCACCTAGCTTGCGAATCTCTGATAAAGTCAGCATTAAGGGATGAACGTTGGAGACTTCATTATCTCGATAGGCGCCAATTAGCAACAAATGTTGACCTTCTGATTCGCCCACCAACAATTGCATTAATTTCAGAGATCCTGAATCTGCCCATTGCAAATCATCTAAGAAAATGACTAAGGGGTGATTTTTGGTAGCAAAGACACGAATGAACTTTTGAAATAATAGATTGAAGCGATTTTGTGCAGGATTTGGTTCTAGTTCAGAGACAACAGGTTGCTTGCCAATCAGCAGTTCTAATTCTGGGATAACATCAATAATTACCTGAGCATTATCCCCTAAAGCTGACAAAATTTTGGCTTGCCACTGCTGAACGCGAGCAGCACTTTCTGTGAGTAATTGCCGCATAAAACTTTGCAGAGCTTGTACCCATGCCGAAAAGGGAATATCGCGCTTGAATTGGTCAAATTTCCCTTTGATAAAGTATCCCCGCTGCTGAACTATGGGCTTGTGAACTTCGTTAATCACAGCGGTTTTGCCAATCCCAGAAAAGCCCGCTACCAGCACGATTTCGGTAGTAGCTGTACGGGGTATTTTCTGCGGTTCTCGGCTGTTGGAAGACGAAACATCCAAATCGGCTGCTGGGGGATTTTCCTGGGGACAGGCGACGCGCTCGAAGGCTGCTAATAGGCTCGAAACTTCGATTTCTCTGCCATAAAGTTTTTCTGGAATTACAAAGCGTTCGGAAATGTCTCTGCTGCCTAATTCAAACAGTTGAATAGTGCCACAATCTGAGTATTGTTTTAAGCATTTTTCTAAATCGTGTTTGATGCCAAAAGCTGTTTGATAGCGTGCTTCCGCTGTTTTAGCCATCAGTTTTAGCACGATGTCATTCAATACTTGGGGGATGGCAGCATTTAGGGCGAGTGGGGGAATTGGCTGGCGAGCAATGTGACAGTGAACCAACTCAATCGGCTCCTTAGATTGGAAGGGCAATTGTCCTGTCAGCAGTTCGTAAAAAGTTACTCCCAGCGAGTAAAAATCGGTGCGGTAGTCAATCCCGCGATTCATTCTGCCAGTTTGTTCTGGAGACATATAAGCTAATGTCCCTTCCAAGATATTGGGGTTTTTAATTTCTTGGTTTTCTTTCGGCAAAAACGATGAGATGCTAAAATCTATAAGTTTGATTTCTTTGGTTGTAGGGTTGATTATAATATTCTGTGGTTTGATATCCTTGTGAATAATGCCGCTGTGATATATTGTTTCTAATGTCGAGCAAATTTGAATGGCAATTTGCAAAAAAATGTCTAGGCGATTGGTGAATTTACCCTGGACTCCAAAAGCATCGTTGGTGATGTATTCAGCCAGAGAAATACCGCCAAAGTCCTCCATTACTAAAGCAAAACCGTTACGATATGTTTCCAGACTTAAATGTTTGACTATACCGGAATTATCAATATTTTTAGCAATGGTGTACTGATTGCGAAACTGCACCAGTTCGGTGAAAGTCGGATACTCAGACTTGAGAAATTTGATGACGACTGGTCGATTGTCTGATTCCGAAAAACCTCGATAAACCAAGGTTCGGGTGCCGGAGTAGAGTTGTTCGCTCATGCGGTAGCCGGGAATTGCGATCGGGGTCATAGTTGCTAAATCCTAGTCAGCTTTTATTTTAAGAGGACTTACGCACTCCGACGTTCATAACCGGGTTTTTTACCTAATCCGCTAGCTACAGCCTCTGTATTGTAGTAAAAAAACCCGGTTTCTGGCTGCCTGCGTGTAAGTTATGTTTAAGCACTATCAAACTTGTTTGTGTTCATTATTTATTAGTTTACTACTGCTCCCAAGATTTCGGGAAGATTTGACAAAAAATAATCATATGTCGAGCGCTAACCATCGCACGTATCATGAATTTTGTTAAAAATCTTTGAAGCGCTTGCTTCCGGGAAGCGGGAGCCTGTTCAAGTCACATCTGGGATGTCCAGCTTTCTGTTGGTTGAATTCGCTACAAATTTCTTGGTACAATAGATAGACATTTTGAATGGACGGAATTACGTTTTAAAAGCTCTAGCTACAGTTAATTAATTTTTGTGACGGTATTAAGAGCAACTAATAATGTTATGATATCAAAAAATCTACTAACCTCAACAAATCTGCGTTCATTAGCGCTCATCTGCCTGCATCGGCGGTAAAAAAATAAATACCAAATACAAATGCAAATTAATCAAGCCCTCCACAGCGCCCTGCTCGTTTCCAACCTCGAAAAATCCCAACACTTTTACAGCAATGTATTAGGACTGCAAAAAATCGATCGCGAATTAAAATTTCCCGGCATCTGGTATCAAGTCGGTAACTTCCAGCTACACCTAATTTTGGCGGCAACAATTATACCAGATGCCGTAGACTATGAGAAATTGGGGCGCAACCGACATCTAGCGTTTGCTGTGGCTAACTTAGAGGCAGCCAAAGAGCAATTAATCGCTCACAATTGCCCGGTACAAATGAGCGCGTCAGGTCGATCGGCATTATTTACCCAAGATCCAGATGGGAATATCATTGAACTGGGCGAGTAATACCATTTTTTTATGAGGCTGCTCCCGAATTCGGATCCCCCCTAACCCCCCTTAATAAGGGGGGGATAAGATTCTTTTCAAAGTCCCCCTTCTTAAGGGGGATTTAGGGGGATCGAGATATGTGCAACTTCACATTAAATTGGTATAACAGATGAAAATCATCGCCTACTCTTACACCGAACCGCTGCTAGAAGCCGCACCAGCAGCCGAAATTTGGGGCCAAGAGGTCGATCGCACATACCAAGACTTAGGAGGGCGCCAGCAACTCCAGCAACTGCTAAAAGACTGCCAAACAGAACCAGTCAAATACTTGCTAATTCAGCGTTTTGAAGAACTCGGCGACACAGTACAGCAAGTGTGCGCCCACCTCGAACAACTAGAAAACCTCGGCATTCAACTAATTGTCACAGACGAAAAACAAACAGAAAATAGAGCCAACTTGCTCAAACTCCTCGCCGAACTCCAGCGCAGCCAACACAGCCGCAGCATTCGCAAAGGACACGCCCGCAACCGCATCAAATCCCTTCCCCCACCCGGAAAAGCCCCCTACGGCTATCGGCGCGGCAAAGACAAATATGCGATCGACAAAACCGCCTCCCCCGCCGTCAAAGACTTTTTTGAACACTTTCTCATCTACGGTTCCCTGCGCGGTTCCGTGCGTTATTTAGCAAAGAAATACAACAAAAAAATCTCCGTCAGCACAGGCCGCCGCTGGCTGACAAATCCCGCCTACCGAGGCGATTTAGAATATCAAAACGGCGAAGTAATTTCTAACACCCACGTCCCGATTATTTCCCGAGAAGAAGCCGCCCAAGTAGACAGATTGCTGCGGCGCAACAGTCGCCTTGCTCCCCGCAGCGCCAGCGCCCCGCGTTCCCTCGCAGGTTTAGCAATTTGCGCCGAGTGCAAGTCGTCCATGACAGTTACGAAAGTCACAGCCTACCGCAAAGACAAAGAATACCTTTATTTGCGACCGATTAACTGTCCCCAACAGCCTAAATGCAGCGGCATTTCCTACGAAGAAGTGTTGCAATTAACCATAGCAGGGATTTGTCGCGATTTGCCCGATGCGATCGCCCAGTTGCAAATGCCGGACATCCAAGGCATCAAAGCCGGAATCGCTGGGGCGATCGCATCTAAACAAAAAATTATAGAACAACTGCCCGCCCTGATTGAAAGCGGCATTTTGGACGCAGAAACCGCAGATTTGCGATCGTATAAAATCCGCACAGAAGTTGCAGAAATGCAAAGCAAATTAGCGAAAATGCCCCCCGTAAATTTGCGAGAAACTGCTCAAACTGTTTCTCTTCCCCAATTTTGGCTGGATTTGTCTGAATCGGAACGCAGGTTTTATTTTCGAGAGTTTATCGATCGCATTGAAATAATTCGGGAGAATTCAGAAGTGAAACTGCAAATTATTTTTATTTTTTAATATTGAAAAATTGACAATTAACAATTCATATCATTGTCGATAGAATGAGTTTGTAGTGAGGACTTTAGTCCTGGCAATCGAAGGAATAAAGTAGTAGTAGGGTGCGTCAGCGACTTCTGGCGGACTACCTAAAAATTAGGCTAATCGCTGACGCACCCTACAATATCTTAGACTATTAACTGTCAACTGTCAGGGGTTTTAACTGTCGATCGCACTGCTGCACAAAAGAGGTAACTACAGAGTGATAAAATCGGTAGCGGTGAGAGCATTGGCAGCAACACCGTTAAGCTTCGCTAACAATTGATTGGTACCCGTCACGCTAATCAAAGTTTGATTGCTGCTAGACGCAATGCTGAGTTGATTGAAACTCAAACCGGGAGCCAACCCAATTAAATCCTCGCCCTTGCGGAAATCAGTAATGATGTCGCTACCCAAACTTTGATTTAGGAAAAACACATCACTTCCCGAACCGCCAGTCAAAGTATCATCTCCTATATCCCCGGAAAGGAAATCGGAACCAGCACCGCCAGCAAAGAGATCGTTACCCTTACCGCCGAAAAGCGTATCGTTACCGGCGTCACCGCATAGAACATCGTTTGCATCGTTACCAAACAGTACGTCGTTGCCAATACCGCCATCGAGACTGTCGTTTTCTTTGCCGGAGTAAATCGTGTCATCTCCTGCCCCGCCAAACAGCAAGTCTGTACCTTCATTACCAAACACAAGATCGTTGCCGTTGCCAGCATTGATAGTGTCATTTCCTAAGTTGCCGAAAAGGAAGTCGTCGCCATCTTCACCGATCAAGATATCGTCATCTTTGCCGCCAAAAATGGTGTCGTTGCCGATACCGCCGGCAACAGTATCTTTGCCCAAATCTCCCATTAAGAAGTCATTGCCATCGGCGCCAAGAATAGTGTCATTATCTTTGCCACCACTGATGGTATCGTTGCCAGCGCCACCTTGGATTAAATCAGTGCCGTCATTGCCGAAGAGCAAGTCGTTATCTGCACCGCCGTCAATGTTGTCATTGTCGCCCATGCCGTAGATAGTGTCGTTGCCGCCCAGTCCGTTAATCGACTCGGGGATGCTGCTACCCATGATGAAATCGGCATTGTTACCCCCATTGACAGTTTTTTGGACGGGGTTGGGGGTAATGGTAGCAGAGTTTAATTCCGGGGCGCTGAATCGATCGAGCAAACAATTATCTGTGCCCGGTATCGGAGTCGGAGTTGGTGCCGGTGTCGGCGTGGGGGCGGGTGTGGGTGTCGGAGTTGGAGTTGGTGCCGGTGTCGGCGTGGGTGCGGGTGTGGGTGTCGGAGTCGGAGTTGGTGCCGGTGTCGGAGTTGGGGCGGGCGTGGGTGTCGGAGTCGGAGTTGGTGCGGGTGTCGGAGTTGGTGCGGGTGTCGGAGTTGGGGCGGGTGTTGGTGTCGGAGTTGGTGTCGGAGTCGGCGTGGCTGTCGTTGTGAATTCAAAAGCGCCGATATCGACGATCGCACTGCCGTTACCATCACCATCCTGGGGGCGAGTCACACCGCGCTGATCCTTAGCTGGCGCGCCCGCACCAGTACCTGTGTCAATGGCGGGACTTCCTGCTAGCAGGGGCAACACGAAAGCACCGTTGATATTTTGCAAAGGGCCGAGTTTCGGATCTGCGATCGTCACCTTTGCTGTAGCGTTATTGTCGTTTGGATCGCCTGTCGTGAGTTTAGCTGGAAACTGAAGATTATTCCCGCCATCAATTAGTTCTCTTCCAGTTTGGAATTTAACTTTAAAAGGATTGCCAGCCGTGTTGCTATCAAAAATCGAATTTTTGACAGTAATTGGCTGATTGCCAAAGGTTGCAATACCTCCCGAAAACTCTCCAGCGGTGTTCTTGGCAAAAGTCGAATTGACGATGTTAGTCGAAAAGGCATCTTTGTTACCGACAACCATTCCGCCGCCTTGTTTAGCAGCCGTGTTGCCGGAAAATGTACTGTTGACAATGTTGATATTACCCTCTTCTCCCAGCCACAAGCCACCACCGTTATCATCGGCTGTGTTGTTAGCAAAGGTGGTATTTGTCACTGTCAAATCTACATTTCCGTGGCGAACTCCACCACCAGAACCTCCCTGACCCGCTGCATTTTTGATAGCCTTGTTGTTAATAAAAGTGCTATTTTCCAAAACTACTTTGTCTTGGTTGTAACCAAACAAAAAGGCTCCACCTCCTTCTCCTGTCCCGATATTGCCGTCAAAAGTGCTGCCTCGGATGATAATGTTGCCAGGAGTAGGGCCTGGTGTTGCATTGGGCCCAGAAGCATTAGCGCCATCGACGTAAACTGCCCCGCCAACGCCTTTATCTGTGCGGTTGCCAGTGAATTTCGAGTTTTCGATCGTCATGCTGCCCAACAGGTTATTCACAGCCCCGCCGTAGCTGCCTTTGTTGTTGGTAAATTCGCTATCTTTGATACTCAGAACACCGCCGCTTTTAGTGGCGATCGCCCCGCCGCCGCGTTCGGTATTGCTAGCCAAAGAACCGTCATTGCCGCTAAACTTGCTGTTAATTACTGTTGTGGTGCTGCGGAAACCGGTGTAAACGCCACCGCCGAAACCGGCAACATTATTGTTGACTTGGCAATTTTCTAAAGTTAAAGTGCTGTTACCGCCAGTTTGAATGCCGCCGCCGCTGCTAGTCGCCTCATTATTCGGATCGGTTCCCGACACTTTGCCGTCGGCAACAATCAGGTTTTTTAGAGTAACATTGGTGGAACCTTCGGTGAGGATTACCCGCGAAGTGTTGTTGCCACTGATGGTTAAATTGCTAGCAGCACTTGCATCAATTGTCAAGTTTTTGTTGATGACAAGTTGACCGGAAGTGAGGGTGATTTTTTGATTGGCAAGAGAGGAGGAAAATTGAATAATATCGCCGGCTGCTGCGGAGGCGATCGCGCTTCTCAACGAACCTGCTCCGCTATCATTAGCGTTGGTAACGGTAACAGTGGCTAAAGTCCCTTGGTAATCGGCCATTGCTTCTGGAGTCAAGGCAATGGGTGCTTCAATATCACCCTTGGTAAACTCCAAATTCCAGTTACCACCGCGGCCAGTGCGATCGCTAGATGCCGCAATATCAGCCCCGGTTAACTCCGAAAGGCGATCGACAAAATTAGCCCCATCACCCGCCGCCACATCGCAACCGTAAAGCATGATATCAGCGCGATCGCTCAATGCCGTGCGCCACCCTTCCAACTGGCTTGCATACTGCGGCAAATTATCCGAATTCAGCGTCGCCGAACCTAGCTGCAAACTGCCAGAATTCCCGTGAGAAAAAATGTGAACTTGGTCTACAGTTCCGCCCGCAGCAGCAATGGTTTGCAGTTTCGCAGTAATTTGCTCGACTCCGTTGCTATTTTTATCTAAAATGATTGTCTCAGAATTTGCGATCGCGCCGGCCGCCAGAGTTTGATAGTCATCTAAGTCCGAGTCAATGAAGACAAGAGATTTAGGACGAGAATTGCCGAGAACAGACTGTGAATCAATACTGGTAAAAGTTGAATTCATTTTTCATACCCATGATGATGTTTGCTATTTGCTGGTAAATGACCTTAAACAGTTGACAGTTGACAGTTGACAGTTGACAGTTGACCGTTCGAGAGCTACCTTTACCAACAAGGAAGAGGATTGGAGCAATGAATAGTCTGATTTTAATTTTTCCCTCAAATGGTTCGGGCTTTCAACCAATTATTTCTGGTAAAATATACATTCTGAAAACCCCGGGATTGCTAAAAAACTTCGTGAAAGCATCGGGGGACTACAATCAAGAGAATCTTGGGTTTTTCTCCATGATTTAAATCAGAAAAATACATTCAGACAGAATTATTGCTATGTGGCGATTGCCTGGGTGCATCTGGTTTTAGCAAATATATCTGTAGGGGCGAAGCATGACCGCAGTCAATATGGGATTATAACTAATAACTTATATGCGGTCATGCTTCGCCCTCTTCAACAACCAGATGCACCCGATTGCCTCGATTTCAATTAACCGCAGAGGATGTAATTTCAATCCAGAGAAGAGCTGCTGCGGTTCCAAATTACTGATTGACCTAAAGCCCCAAAATCTGCTCTCAAAGTCTGTTGACAGTTGACAGTTGACAGTTGACAGTTGACAGTTGACAGTTGACAGTTTCAACAATTCCAATGCAACTGGAAACGATATCAATTTGAGGTATTTGTCGATCGCCAAAAGTTCCAAAAAAATCCGAAATTCCGGTAACTAACAGTAGGGTGCCCAGCGGAAGCATTAGTGTCAACTTAAGCCTGAAATGCTTGATAAATTTGGGTTTGACGCCAAGTCTAGATCCCCCTAAATCCGCCTGATAGTCGGGGGACTGTCGATCTGACTCTTGTTCCCCCCTTTTTAAGGGGGGCTAGGGGGGATCGGGATTTAATAGTCAAACCACAATCTCTGACTAGACTTGAGATTAAGTTGACACCTATGCAGCGGGAGGAAATTCTCAGTCTTTAGTCAAAACATTCAACCCGCCGGGCACCCTACCCGATGTTTTGCCGGTAGTAAGGTGCGCGTCGCGCACCCTACCAGAGGCAGTTAGATTGTTACCTGAGTGAAATCGCCAGCGCTGAGAGTACCGGGTACACCGTTAAGCTTCGCTAACAATTGATTGGTACCCGTCACGCTAATCAAAGTTTGATTGCTGCTAGACGCAATGCTGAGTTGATTGAAACTCAAACCGGGAGCCAACCCAATTAAATCCTCGCCCTTGCGGAAATCAGTAATGATGTCGCTACCCAAACTTTGATTTAGGAAAAACACATCACTTCCCGAACCGCCAGTCAAAGTATCATCTCCTATATCCCCGGAAAGGAAATCGGAACCAGCACCGCCAGCAAAGAGATCGTTACCCTTACCGCCGAAAAGCGTATCGTTACCGGCGTCACCGCATAGAACATCGTTTGCATCGTTACCAAACAGTACGTCGTTGCCAATACCGCCATCGAGACTGTCGTTGTCTTTGCCGGCGTAAATCGTGTCATTTCCTGCTCCACCAAACAGCAAGTCTGTACCTTCATTACCAAACACAAGATCGTTGCCGTTGCCAGCATTAATTGTGTCATTTCCTAAGTTGCCTACCAGGTAGTCGTCGCCATCTTCACCGAGCAAGATATCGTCATCTTTGCCACCAAAAATGGTGTCGTTACCGATACCGCCGGCAACAGTATCTTTGCCCAAATCTCCCATTAAGAAGTCATTACCATCGGCGCCAAGAATAGTGTCATTATCTTTGCCACCACTGATGGTATCGTTGCCAGCACCACCTTGGATGAAATCTGTGCCGTCATTGCCGAAGATCGCGTCGTTATCTGCACCGCCGTCAATGTTGTCATTGCCGCCAAGTCCGTAGATAGTGTCGTTGCCACCAAGTCCGTTAATCGACTCGGGGATGCTGCTACCCATGATGAAATCGGCATTGTTACCCCCATTGACAGTTTTTTGGACGGGGTTGGGGGTGATGGTAGCAGGGTCGAGTTGCGGGGCATTGAGGCCATCGAGCAGGCAAGCATCGGAGGTGGGAGTGGGAGTTGGCGCGGGTGTTGGTGTCGGCGCCGGAGTTGGTGTGGGAGTGGGAGTCGGCGCGGGTGTCGGAGTTGGCGCCGGAGTTGGTGTGGGAGTGGGAGTCGGCGCGGGTGTCGGAGTTGGCGCCGGAGTTGGTGTGGGAGTTGGAGTTGGCGCGGGCGTTGGTGTCGGCGCCGGAGTTGGTGTGGGAGTGGGAGTCGGCGCGGGTGTCGGAGTTGGCGCCGGAGTTGGTGTGGGAGTGGGAGTCGGCGCCGGAGTCGGTGTCGGCGCCGGAGTTGGTGTGGGAGTTGGAGTTGGCGCGGGTGTTGGTGTCGGCGCCGGAGTTGGTGTGGGAGTGGGAGTTGGCACGACTCCATTGGTGTATTCAAAAGAGCCGCTGTCAACGATCGCCCCTGGAATAGTATCGCCATCTTGAGGGCGAGTCACGCCGCGTTGATCCAAAGCGGGTGCGCCACTTGCAACCCCTTTATCAATTGCTGGACTTCCGAGCAGCAGAGGCCTGACTAAAGCGCCGTTGATGTTTTGCAGGGGGCCGAGTTTGGGATCTGCGAGGGTCACACTTGCCGTAGCATTGACATCGCTGCCGTCATTGGGGTTTTTGGGCGGCCACTGAAAATTCCCTCCTTGATCGCTATATTGGGCGGTGACGTGTTGCTGAATTCCCCAAGGGTTTCCTCCGTTAGCCGCTGTATTGTTGGAAAGAACCGTGTTTTTGAGGGTGACATTATTGGCATCGGCGAAGATACCTCCACCAACCCAACCGGCGCTATTATCGGCGATCGTCGTGTTGACAATAGTTGTGCGTGCACCAAGAGTCATGGCACCGCCCAGTTTGTTGAAATCACCAGCAGCAAACGCGGTGGAGTTGCCAGAAAACGTGCTGTTAGTAATCGTAGCAGGGGCATTTCGCATCCACAGGCCACCACCTTGATTGTTGGCTTTGTTGCCAGCAAAGCTAGTGTTGGTAATAGTCAATCCCTGGTTGGTGCTGTCGCTCAAAACCGTTACCGCACCACCGTTTCCAGGATTTCCACCGCCGGGACTGCCTGTTAGCGCCATAACTTCGTTATTTTGGAAGGTGGTGTTTTCCAAAATTACATTGTCTTGGCTGCCCGTGAACAGATAAGCTGCACCTCCTTCACCTCGACCTTTATTGTTCTGAAATACGCTATTGGTAATCTTGATTGTGCCGGAAGCTTCATTTAGACCGCTGGCTCTGTCTGTGTAAATAGCGCCACCGTTACCCCTTAAACCAGGATTACCTTGACCTGTTGCGTAAGAGGCTGCGCTGGTGTCGTTGCCGATGAATCGCGAATTGTCAATTGTTAACTTGCCCTGAAGGCTGTTAATTGCCCCACCGTTAATTCCCTTGTTGTTGGTGAAGTCGCTGTTGGTGACAGTAAAAGCTTTGGAGCTCAAAAAGCCGATCGCACCTGCACCGCGTTCGTCATTAGCTGCGGTGGCGATGTTGCCGTTGAATTTACTGTTCGATACTGTCAGGGTATTGTTGAAATTACCGAAAATTGCCCCACCACCTTGATCGGCAACGTTGTTATTAAACTGAACGTTGTCTACTGTGAGCCTTACTTCGTCGGTTGTGCCGATCGCCCCACCTGTCCCAGTCGTTTTACCGTTGGCAAGAGTGAGATTTTTGACCGCAAAATTCGTCGCAGTCACAACGTTTGCATTGACAAAAAAGGCACGGGATGAGTTGTTACCGCTGATGGTTAAACCCGCTGCACCGGCGCCGTCAATGGTGAGGTTTTTGCCAACGGGAATATCGATTTGACCGCTGGTAAGGGCGATGGTTTGACCAGCTAGACCAGGAGCGAAGGTAATTGTGTCCCCGGCAACAGCGGAGGCGATCGCAGCTCTCAAGGAACCTGCTCCGCTATCGCTATTATTCGTGACGACGATAGTAGCTAAATCACCTTGGTAATTTGCCATCACATCGGAGTTCAAGGCTAAGGGAGATTCAATTTGACCCTTAGAAAATTCTAAATTCCAGTCGCCGTTTTTACCAGTGATGTTGGTGGATGCAGCAACGTCAGCCCCCGTTAATTCGCTTAACTTGTCAACGAAACTAGCGCCTGTCCCTGCTGCTACATCGCAACCGTAGAGACTGATGTCGGCTTCTGGAGCTAGTGAAGTCTGCCACTTTTCCAACTGGCTTTTGTATTGATCGATGTTATCTGAACCCAGAGCGGTATTACCGAGTTGCAGGCTGCCAGAACTGCCGTGAGAAATAATGTGTACCGAGTCGATCGCCCCGTTGGTAGAGGCGTAGTTTTCAATTTCAGATGTAATTTGTTGGATGCCATTTTTGGTGCTATCGAGGATTACTACCTGCTGTCCAGGTAGCACTCCCGCTGCAATTGACTCGTAATCTTCCACCCCGGAATCAATGAATACTAAGGAACGTGGGTGCAATTTTTCCAAAGAAGATTGTGAGCTGGTTTGAGCGAATGTAGAACTCATTTGTGATACTCCATTAAGGGCGTTATTGGTAGATACAGCCCAGGAGTGTTCTTATCAGTCTTATTTGAATTCATATTAACACCTATTTTGAAAATAGTGCAACATTTACCAATTAATAATTTAAATATTTTATTTTCCGGATTGTACATACTTGCGCTTGTAGTTACTCGATTTTTTGGCAAGAATTGTTGGAATATCTAATAAATGTGTGGCGCACATTCAAAAAAAATACAGCTTTTTTAAAGCCGGATTTTTCAGAATTATTAGCTGTAAATGCCGATAATTATCGGCACAAAAAAATGGGCTAAGCGTAATTTACTACTCAGCAACCCCTTTAAATTAGATTGAGTGTTTTTGTGTTTAGTCTGATATTTCGGGTATGCGGACACGGCTCAGCCTAAGTCCCTACCTGTATTTCAGCGAATTTGAGAATGAATTATATAATACCTTTTGAATGATTGCGTCAATGAAAACCAAGAATGCAAGTATAGGCCAGAGCAAAACTAGGAGCGACCTCAGTCATCCCCACTTTGAAAATCTAAAATTGTACGAGATAGGCTGCGTGGCTGGCTAGATTTTTGAAACACCAGAATACTGATACCAAGTTGGTTTTGTGGCATTTACTAAGGATCGAAACAGTCTGACATTAAGTGCCGATTAATCGATCGCACTTAAGTTGTTTGCGCGCGGGCACAGGAACTTTGCGGAGTTGGGCTGTCACTACACTACAAAGGCTATGAGAATTATTTAACGGGAGTTGATACGATCGATCGCACATTCAGTCAGATCGCACCGTCGCGCCCCATCACGCGGTTAATGACAATTCCATTGTGGCCAATCACCCTCAGCACGTTCCACAACCTCAATTACATCACTCTCCTTAGCAAACAACCGATCGCACCCGCGGCCGTTGCTGAGTGTGTCGCTATCTCGATCGGCATAACACGAACCCAGTCCGTTTTTGTCACTTAGGGAACTGTGCCTTTTTAGCAATTGGCTGTCATCTGGTTCGAGGCAATCTGAAGTGCCGCCAAAAATTGTGCAAACTTTGTCAATCTCTCTAATCAGGATAGAGGCATATTTTTGAAGTGCCGAGATAACTTGCTGGATCCCGTCAGACATAGACTTGACTAAAATTACTGCAAGCGTCGCGAAAATCCCAGAGACAAAATATCCGCCGTCATTGATGCTGGAGTCATTAAATGCAAAACTTCTGGATCCGGGATTTTGGTATTCCGAGGCGGGATTGGTTTCCGTCAAAGAAGTGAACATATTCCTTCCTCCAAAAGGGTGTTGGCTGGTAGATGTACCCTTGGAGTCAGAGCGTTGGAAACAGGCAGGAACTAGGTTGGTTTGGCTCGCGGCCATTGCACTCATCTATCAGTTTCGCCTATTTCTCTGGTGCTGCCATCCGCGATCGCACGGAATTTATGTTTTCTGTATTTTCCCAAATTAGCGATCGGTCAGTAATTACCGATAGATCCATTATCCTGTAGGTGACCGCTTCAACAAAGTGTCCTCAAAACCCCCGATTGCGATCGATCCCATCTAAAATCTCAAACCTCAAATGCTCGATCGCAGACACAAGCACTCTGATGCAAATTAGGTACGTAGTTGCGCTTGGGCGCTCTTAAACCTCAAATACTCGATCGCAGACACAAGCACTCTGATGCAAATTAGGTACGTAGTTGCGCTTGGGCGCTCTTAAACCTCAAATACTCGATCGCAGACACAAGCACTCTGATGCAAATTAGGTACGTAGTTGCGCTTGGGCGCTCTTAAACCTCAAATACTCGATCGCAGACACAAGCACTCTGATGCAAATTAGGTACGTAGTTGCGCTTGGGCGCTCTTTCAATATATAAGAGCGCTGAAGCGCAACTACGTACCTGATTGCGTACCTTATATTTAATGTGAAAGTTGCGTCTGGTTCGACAATACCACCCTTCACGAGTCTGTAGTAGAGGGCGGTTTTTTCCCCGCATTCCGGATGTTAATAATCTTGTTGAGCGCCTCGAACCAAAAACCAGCTCCCATAGAAATCGCTACGCCGCTCAGCATCCAACCAAACAATTTTCCCATCAAAGTCGGCAACAATACATTCCCCTGGGCATCTAGTTCTAACCTGTTCGGTTCGCTCCAGCCAAAAGGTAGAGCTACATTATCCAAAGCTCGATCGACCTGATTTTGAACTTTTGTGAGATTGGTTAAATTATCCAATTTTGTGTTAGCATTTTTTTCCACCAACTGCTTAGCGTACAAATTAACAGTCGATCGCAACATCGAATCCTTCGACAACCGATTAACAATAGTAATCGTATCAGCGTTAGCAGTCAGGGCGATCGCAGTTCCGAGCAAAATCGCCACCCCTCTAGAATTCCGCTTGTAAACCCCCGAAGCGCGCTCCATCGATCGATCGAACCAACCTTCAATTTCTTTCTGAAACCGCTGCAACTGCTCTTGAGTATCTCCACCGCCTGTTTCAGCGCGCTGTGCCAAAATATAAAGACTGCGTTTCAAAGATTCTGGCATACTGTCCAAGGTTTCTTGAATTTGTTTGTAAATTGGACTCTCCTGTTTCTCATCCATAATTTGCGCTACCGTATCCTGACTTTTCCTAACTTTCCTCACGGTATTTAACAAATTGCTCAAACTCGGTTGCAGTTGCGCCCGCAAAGCTGCCCGCTCAAACTCGCTATCAAAACTCGCCTTAATAAAAGCCATCTGTCTCTGAAATTCTCTTCCTCCCTGCTCGGTTTCCGGCAGATAAACCTGAGAATCGTTAATATAAAATCCCAACTTTTCTGACATCCTATCCAAACAGTTGTTCAAACTTCCCAAATCATTTTTATAATCTTCAACAACTCGATTAAACTCCGCAGTCAGCCAGCCAAATTCTTGCTCAATAATTGGTTTCTTAGACTCCGGCAGATTCAGACCCTCTCCAATGACTTGAATTTGTGCCAACTGTAAATCTTTAAATCTCTCCAGTCTGCCTTTAGAGATAGATTCCACCAAAGGAGCAATTTTTAAAGTATCCAAAAGGCTCGCAGCAAAACTATCGGCTGGAATATAAGACGGCCCTGTTGATTTATTGCCAAAAACATTCTTAGTACCAGTCATTCGGCGGTATAAATCTCCCATGCGGTGGGTAACAGAGCGAAATCCCTGTGATAGAAGACCTTTCGCTCCTTGATTCAAATCCTTGATAATCGGATTGGCATAAATCGAATTTGCCAACTGTCCGACTCGCTGCAATTGCAGCGGATCTTTGGTGCCTTCGCTGCCTCCAGAAATCAGCACCTCGATCGACTTCTTTAAATGTTCCGCCCGCCACTGCAAAACAGTAGCAATCAGTTCCTGAATTTCGGAAGCTAGCAAGCTTAAAGTCAGGTAGATAAACACTAAGCCAATTATAATATCTATGATTACAGGTAAGTTCATGGTATTGCCCCGATCGCAAATAACTGCTGTATAAGTTTACCTTCTGTTTGGGACGCTAAAAACTCTCTTAAGTTATGTCAGAAATCTTTCGATTCCTAAGCCGCAAACCGAAAACTCGCTTCAATGACAGCTTGACAGACAAACTGTGGATGCTGGCTTTTCTGTTGGCTGCGGTGCTGATTTTCGCGCTGAATCTGGGCGGCGTGGCGTTGCGGGATTGGGATGAAGGGATTGCAGCCCAGGTAAGCCGCGAAATTTGGCGCGGTAATTTAAATTGGCTGTATCCGACGATCGGCTCTATGCCTTATTTAAACAAGCCGCCGCTGGTACACTGGCTGATCGGGCTGTGTTTTAGGGCAGGTGGTGTCAGCGAATTGACGGCGAGGTTGGTACCCGCCATGCTGACGGCGGCTTCAGTACCCCTTCTTTACGCCATTGGCAGGGAGTTGTTTCCGCAGCGCTCGATCGCCATTTTTTCGGCTTTCGTCTATCTGACGCTGCTTCCGGTAGTGCGGCACGGACGTTTGGCGATGTTAGACGGAGCAGTTTTGTGTTTTTTGCTGTTTGCGATGTGGTGTTTGGTGCGATCGCGCCGCGATTTGCGCTACGCTTTGGGCGCGGGGATTGGCTTCGGACTGATTTGCCTGACGAAAGGCGTGATGTTGGGGCTGCTGCTGGGCGCGATCGGCTTTGTTTTCCTGGTTTGGGATACCCCGCGACTGCTAACTTCTGGGTATCTTTGGGGCGGATTGGCGATCGGAACTTTGCCAGTAGCAGGTTGGTATTTTGCCCAATGGCTGCACTACGGCCAAGATTTCATCAACACCAATTTAGTCAGCCAATCTTTCCGGCGCATTTCCAACACTGTAGGGAATCACAAAGGCCCGCCCTGGTATTATCTATTAGAAATTTTAGAATCAGCATGGCCCTGGCAGTTATTTTGGCTGCAAGGGCTGCGCTTGAGTTGGGAAAATCGCAAATTTCCCGGTGCCAAATTAGTATTAGTTTGGACGGGAGTATACCTGCTAGCTATTTCCGTGATGAATACCAAATTACCTTGGTATGTGTTGCCAGTTTATCCAGCTTTTGCTTTAGCAGTTGGTAGCTATCTCGCCGAAGTTTGGGAACAAATGTCAGCCCCAGAAGAATCCGCAAAAGACGAAACTGAAGAATATTTTAATGCTATATCTTTGTTACCTCATCCAGCAATTTTGATAGTAATAGCCATAGTTGGTGCCGTCGGCTGCGCCTACTTCAGTGGCTGGGTACGGCTGGGCGGACAAATTGTGTCGCCCCAGCGCGACTTGCAGTTAATGCTGATGTTTGTAGCTTTGACAATGATACAAGCCGCCGTATTGCTGCACCGCAAAGACAGACAATTTTTATTAGTTTTAATTTGGGGAACTTACGTCACGCTGTTAGTATTGTTCGCTTCCGATAACTGGGTTTGGGAACTAGGAGAGGATTATCCCGTAAAGCCGATCGCCGAAATCGTCCGCACCGGAACCCCAGCCGGCCAGCAAGTCTTTACATCTCATAAATTACCTCGTCCGTCGCTGAATTTTTACAGCCAGAGACAAGTTATCGTCGCCGACGCGCCGACGCTGCAACAGAAATGGCAAACTCTCCCTCAACCTTATTTTTTGTTAGAGAAACCTGTTCTTAAACATCTAGCCTTGAAGAATGCTGAGGTTGTCAAAACAGCCGACGATTGGGTTGTGGTAACTCGCAAATAAGCAATTTTTCCCAATTATCGTAGGGGCGGGTTCACCAACAATCAGTGCCGCTAACAGACAAAAACAATAAACCCGCCCCCGCCCAACAAACCACCTAAATCGACATTATTTTTATGCAATTTTCCCCAATTATCGTAGGGGCGGGTTCACCAACAATCAGTGCCGCTAACAGACAAAAACAATCAACCCGCCCCCGCCCAACAAATAACCTCGATCGACATCATTTTTATGCAATTTTCCCAATTCGCGTAGGGGCGGGTTCACCAACAATCAGTGCCGCTAACAGACAAAAACAATAAACCCGCCCCCACCCAACAAATAACCTAAATCGACATCTCGATCGACATCATTTTTATGCAATTTAAATGCGCCAATTCCGGTCTGGGTTCATGAAGGTTATTAGTTGGGTTGGGGCGGGTTTATAGAGATGATTGGTGAATTTAAAATTTGGTTGGCGAACCCGCCCCTACAAGATTTGGGTTAATAAGAACGATCGACCAAGTTTGACAGATAAAAAAATCTGTATCGCCTTGTATGGCAATTAAATATTCATTTTTGATTTTTTTTAGAAGAAGTAGTAGAGTTTCCAGAAAAATGTTACACTAAACAAAAGAATTAGTTAAATGATCTGCGATCGAACTATGCAACTTACCGAACAGCGATACTACTCGACCGAGGAATATCTAGCACTAGAGGAGGCTGCTGAGTGCAAAAGCGAATATATTGACGGTGAAATATTTCCTATACCAGATGTCTCTACTAATCACAATCAAATAGCGCTCAACTTTAGTACCGAACTAAATTTTGCCTTCAAAAAACTCGACTATCGAGTGTTTATGAGCGATGTCCGCTTGTGGATGCCCAAGAGGCGTATCTATACCTATCCCGATGTGATGGTAGTAGTTGGAGAGCCGGAGTATTATAATAACCGCAAGGATACGATTACCAATCCCAGGGTAATTATTGAGGTTTTTTCAGAGTCAACTAAAGGATACGATTGCGACAAAAAGTTTGAGGGATACCGCACGATTCCCACGGTTGAGGAATATTTGTTGCTCGACCAAAATCGTAAATATATCGAACATTTTTCTAAGACGGATACTAAGCGATGGTCGTTTGCTGAGTACAATGAATCGGATGAGGCGATCGCGCTTGCTTCTGTATCTTTTGAAATTTCTGTGGCAGATATCTATAATAAGGTGAATTTTGAAGAGGTAGATCGAGAAATTGCACCGGAAATAGGAGAAGTTTGATTCGGTGAATTTGTGGCAGATTTATTGGCGGGCGATCGCACTTTTTAGCGATCGAGCTTGTGAAAATCTCAGTTTTGGCTATAATAGTATTATTTTTGAAGCATACCTAATCAAAAATCATGGCAACAACAGTAAGCGTAGAACACATTGAAATGACACCGGGAATACGAGGCGGAAAACCCCGGATTGCTGGAACGAGAATCGCCGTACAGGACGTGATGGTGATGCACCTAAAAATGGGTTACTCTCTTTTAGAAATTGCTACTAAGTACGATTTGCTTGTAGCAGCAGTTTATGACGCTATGGCTTATTATTACGATCATCGCCAAGAAATTGACAAAACAATGGCAGAAGATGATGCTTTTGTGGATGAATTTATTCGTCAAAATCCAGGTAGGTTACAAGCAAAAATCAAGGAATTAAAAGGTGAGTCCGAGAATTAGGTTTCATTTAGATGAGCATATCGATCGCGATATTGCTAGGGCGTTACGTCTCTATAGCATTGATGTGACAACAACAGTGGAAGCGGGATTAAGGACTAAGATGGATGAGCAGCAGTGGTTGTTTATTCAACAACAGCAGCGAGTGCTTGTGACTCAGGATCGAGATTTTCTAGTTATGGCTGCTATGAGCAAGGATCATCCTGGTGTGGCTTACTTTAAACAGGGTAGTCGTTCGATCGGACAAATAATAGAAATGTTGATTTTGCTTTATGAAATTTACACACCTGAAGATATGGTGGGAATGGTAGAGTATTTGTGAGAGCGAAGGGCGATCGCACTTTTTGTCGTAAAGGGCGATCGCCTGTGGAACTAAACTGATTATAATTGCTAAAATAAAGCTAAACTGCTCTTTATCTATAATCAGATTATGACTGTTATTGAACAGATTTATGCGATCGTCAAAACTCTTCCCCAAAATCAAGCTAGGGAAATTCTCACTTTCGCTGAGTCTATTCGTGCCAAGTACCTGAATTGGAATCAATCCACCGACACAGTAGATGCTTTAACTCCTTGGCAGGAAGTGGTTTATTCCCTAGCTCGAACGTGGGCAGAAGACTTTCCTACTCTGGAAGAGATTCGTGCTGAGTCGGGGGAAGACATCTTGCGGGAGAGCTTTTAGATGTATATTTTGGATACAAACACATTAATCTACTACTTTAAAGGACAAGAACAAGTTTCCCAAAACCTTCTGTCAGAGTGAAAACAGCTTTATGGTGGAAAGTAGCGATAAATATCTTTCCGGTGAAGCACCCTGGCAAAAGTAACAGTTTCGCCATCAAAATAAAAACCTATTCGATAGTCGCCAACCCGAAGCCGATACGCATTATCATCACCTTTCAATTTTTTTAAGTTAACAATTGTCTGTAAATCATTACTATTTGGAATTTCCGCAAAAGCAAAATCCTTGATTTGCTCAAAGACAGGCGTACTTTTAAGAGCTTTTAAATCCTTTAAAAAACTGGGTAGATATTCGACTTTCATTCTGTTTCCAGTTCGGCAAGTGCTTGCTGTAAATTTAACGGGGTTTCATTTTTAACTTCGCCCATAGCCAATAGAAGTCCTCTATCTTCGATCGCTTCTAGGAAATACTGATAGTCGGTATAATCTAGAATAACTTGACTAATGTTGCCTTCGGCATCGAATATCAATTCTTTAGCCAGTGGATAATCTTCTATTTTCATACACTTTTATGGTGAGATGAGTTGGAAGGGAATGATGCTTCATAGGTTGAGTTTTAGTCAATTATAACAAATTAGATGTTGTTTGTCTATTCTGATTTTAAGGGCGATCGCGCTTTTTGTCGTAAGGGCGATCGCCTGTGGAACTAAACCGATTATAATTGCTAAAATAAAACTAAACTGCTCTTTATCTATAATCAGATTAAGTCTTACGCATGGAGCCCAGAAACCGGGTTTTTGCGAAAATACTTCGCCACAGCCCAAAAATTCGGTAAAAACCCGGTTTCTTTGTCGGAGCGCATCAGTCCTGCAATACTTATTCTAGGGCTTTAATGCGTTACTGACATCCCCGAATATTCCTTCTAATTCCTGACCATTCACTGGCTAAACTAGATTGACTACTAGAGATTTTCCGACCCAACATTTGAGGATTTCTTTCATAAAAAATCAGGTCGGCTTTATAGTCACATATTTTTACTTTGTCGTTGGTATTTGAAGGTGTACCGTAGTTAGAAAAGTTGGCTAGTTCTTGAATAGACATCATACTATCATTCGTGCGACCACTAATTACCCATGTAGGATAGCTATAAACTCCTGCTCTTTGGCACTGCGAATTAAATTCACCATTTCTACCATTGGGGTAGCATTCAATGTATTGAACTTGGCTGAAGGAATCTCCGAACAATTGCGCCTGTCTTCGAGTGTAAGGACACCAAGAAGCGCCATACAGCTTAGCGCCTGCTTGTTTGAGATGATAGGCTAGGGATGCGGCGGTTTGTGCGGTGGCTGGTTTGACTAGGCTGGTACAATCTATGCCAATTGCACCGATCAGGGCTAGTGTTGCTAATATTTTGAATTTTAGTTTAATCATGATTCAAGCTCTGTGAGAGGGTTGGGATTTAAGGACGGTGGTTGTGGGGATTGTTTTAGAGGGCGATCGCACTTTTTGACGTAAGGGCGATCGCCTTTCTCTGAAGCATTCTTTCAGAGGATGACACTAAGGGTTTTAAACATTTATTATCTGGCTAAGTTGGTAGTTCAAAAAGCCTCAAATCATCCTTATTCAACCATTCTCCTTTGATGACAGCCAGGTATTCACCATTTGCAATAATGGCAGTTTTCGGTTGTTCAAAAGGTACATTTCCAAAAATTTCTACACTAATTTGACTGATATTTAAACCGTTGGTTAAACCAATGCTACTGATACCTCGAATATCGTCTGTTCTGCCAAAAAGCACTAAAAGACCGGCCCGAAAGTCCTCAATGATATCAACTTTATCTCGATTGGCTTTATCTGTAATAGGCAAGCCCGTACCAGGTGCCAACAGAAATAAACTCTTACCCAAACCGCCGATTAGGATGTCTTGTTCTTTGTCCAATCCACCGAAAAGAACATCATCCCCATCGCCACCATCTAATGTGTCTGAGCCTGTTCCACCAGTGAGTATGTCAATGTCACCACCGCCCCTTATTGAGTCGTTGCCCTTTCCGCCTTCAAGTACATCTTTTCCAGAATCAAATAACCCATCACCGCCTATCAGCGTATCGTTACCTGCTCCACCATCGAGAGTGTCATCACCGCTGTCACCATTAATTTCGTCATTACCAGAATCGCCAAAGATTTTGTCGTTTCCTGAGCCTGTGAAAATTGGGTTACCACCTCCAAATAAACCAAAAAGGTTACTACCGTCTAGCTTGTTGTTTCCAACGTTGTCTATAAAAGTGCCGTAGACAATATCATCGTCATTGCCTGATTTATTTTTCTGAACTAATAAAATAGGTTCAGGAAGGCCTTCTACTCCTTTAGGGGAATTAAGTGCTAAAACTCCTTCATGGACGTTTCCTGGTGGCAGTGGAAAACCATAAGCATCGATTTTTATAGTATCATCAACAAATGGTTGAGAATTGAGCAAACGTTCGCCAATTATTCCAGGGTTTTCAATTAAATTTCTGAAAGCATCTACAACCCAACCATGTTCGCTAGCAGCGTCGCGACGCCCCAATCCAAAATCCATTTGAAATGACTCTTCTGCTTGACTAGCAAATGTTTGATTTCCTGCTAAACTTCTGCTGCCTACAAACGCTCTGGAAAAATCAGCTACTTGATCGAAACGTTGGGGAGCATCTGACTTATCGTTTCTACCATCTACATCATAGTTACCGAATCCGAGTGTTTGCAAGTTCAAGATACCTAGTGATGCTGGATCGAGAGCAGTTAAAGTTTTAACACCTGTTCCCGGACTTCCTTGCTTCTGTTTGTATATCGAACCAATTTCCGCACTGAGTAAGGAGCCAAGACTGTGACCAATCAAATTTAGACTTTGGCTTGCTTTATTTGCATCAATTCCTAAAGATTCGAGAATTTCTACTGTCTTTTCAGCCACAGGTCTAATCCACTGGGCAGCAATTAAATTTCCTCCTTCCACGGCAGCAAATAAGTCTGAAACATCCTTATTTTTTTTACCATTATAAGATGCTTGTTGCCAATTTAAAAATAGAACTGTATCATTCTTTTTTAGGTTAGCAATAGATTTTGCTAGCTTAAAGGTTTTTCCGTCAGGGCCATCGTTCCAACCGTGCGTAACTAACCAGGTTTGTCCTTGCTGGGAAGGCGTTGGCGACACAGGCTTTGAATCGTTCGGCAAAACATATTGAATATCAATAAGGCGTTTTGCAGGATTCTCTACGATGCTTTTATCTCCTACCTTAAAATCTTGACGCAACGTTCCGTAGGGACTGTTTTTAAGAGATGTAGAAGCATCATTCAAAAGTGTTGTTACGTTATTAATTAGAGGATCTACTTGGATTGTAACAGGATCGAGTAATTCTTCTAGTTTAATTTTACCCGCGACGATCCCATTCAAAGTTGTATCTATCCCTGTTTTTAGTAAATTTTTTATGGGAGATAGAGAAAAATCTGCATCAACTTCTCGTTGTAAATTAGGAACTCGCTCTGTTCGGATATTAATCTTCGTGTCGCCAAAACCAAGAGCCCGCAAGTTCAAAGTATCATTACCACCTTTACCATCAGACTTTAACTTCACCCTGAAAGTCAGCTTTTGTCCTGGCAAAACGTCAGTAAACTTAGGCGGTGTAATCTCCTTCACATAACCGAATTCATCACTAACAGGAACAACATTAATTTCTCTTCCAACTACGTCTAACCCTGTGGCGATCGCATCCACCAAATTAGAACTATCGGATTTTAATTCTACCACAGAACCAAATCCCAATCCATCACCATCGCTGTCATCAACCAAGTCTCTGTAAGTGGCAACTTGATCCTTGGTGACAGCAAAAACTGGTACAAGATTAGCATTAATCAATGCTTGTCGAACCTGGGGAACAGATGGATAATCTTCTCCAGTTCCCGGCGGATTTCCATCAAGAATTGTGTCGAGATTATTGGACTTGGTAATGCCAGCTTTTCTCCCATCGCCAGCCTGATGAAATTCTGCATCCGTTGCTACAACAACAACACGGCGAGCACTGTCACGGAAACCAATTTCACTTTGACTGCGAAGTGCCGTTTGTAGTAGTCCTTCTAGCTGTGCTTCCGGCCCATCAAATTCTCCGCCACTTCCGTCACGAACAGTTAAGTTATTTACTGTTGATTGTATGGCTGTTGCATCAGTAGTCTGTTGCTGATTTAGACGATAGACATAATCACCACTTATTCCAAATGGAGCTATAGGTTTATCTGTGAAAGAAGCCACTCCAAATGTACTGTCTGGTTGGCGCTTCTGCAATGCACTGACTAAGTTTGGTACTAGCCTGCGTACAGTAGGCAAATCGTCATCAAACGAACCTGAAAGGTCTTGCAGCAGAAAAACATCAAGCGGTAGCTGATTAGTAACTACTGAAGCACTCCGATCGCCATTTTCTTCTATACTGCGAACCGATCTAATAGGCTCTGAACCATCCCCAGGCACCGTGACTGTTATTTCTAAAGTAATTTCGCTACCTGGTGGCAAAAACACATCGATCGTATCTGCTGACAAAATTGTTCCGGGAGTGCTCGACAGTACCTCTCCTTTCTTAATTTGAATACCAGATGCTCCCCCAATTCGATCGCTAATACCCTTGACAAGCGTATCAAAAACCCCCGCTCCCGTTCCAGGATTTATCGCAATTCGCGATCCATCCGCCGTGAAACCAAAAAGCTTCTCGCCCTCAAACATCAATGCTAAAATATTACTAAAGCCAATATCGCCAATTTTGGCTGCTTCACCAGTTAGAGACACTGCATACAAACTATCGCTTGTCGCCCCCTTCGATGTCGCTAAAAATCGATTATTCGGAGCATCAAATGCCAAGTCCCCACTGCTATTGAATCCAGCAGATTCCAAGTTGGCGATTAAATATGCTCCCGCATTAGTGGTATTAATCGCGTATAAGTTAGAATCCCCAGCCGCATAAAGGATATCATTTGCAAATTCTAGAGCATTAATGTTGACACCCGCAGGAAGGCCGCCAACAAATGAAGTTAAACCCGATACTGGATCGATTTTGAATAACTGAGTAGGCGTAATTCCGAAAATCGTCCCGTCTTTAGCAACAGCGATGTCGGAGAAACTGAAGGTACTAGCAATTTGGGTGAATTTTGCTGACGGATCGATCGTTCCAACTTGTCCGCTTAGTCCGTCGAAGGTCGAAATGAAAGACGAACTGGCCCCTAACTGGCTAGCACTGCGGGTATCCGAAGCATAGGACAAGATTCGATCGCCCTTAATCTCTTCCTCCAGAGGTGCGATCGCACTTACATCCACTGAACTACCCAACAACACATCATCTTTTAGTAACTGCATAATCCCATCTCCTCAAAAATATAGTTGCGTCAAAACCAGCAAAGCCCGCCTAGCAAGCTTTCCTAAATATCTATCAGGACGTTCATCTGCTTTTTATGCAAATTGCCCTATTCTTGTAACAAAACTTTACATTGCTCCCAACAGCAGATAAGCTGTATGCCCGATCGCCCTCAAATGCACCATCAAACCTAGCTGATAGCCAAGCACATCATTTCACATTACTCCACAATCCTGAATCTGCAAAGGCTAAACGGCTCACCATTTGGCTCAGCATCAAAGGCTCATTTGGCTCATTTGTCTCATTTGGCTCACTTCTCGGCTCACCAGATCGTGTAACATTCTTGACTAACGCAGAGTTTCCGTAGGGGAGTACCAATGGCTGGTTTGCTCAGAGCATCCGAAGAAGGGCTAAAAATCATTGACATGGTAAGACGCAATCTCGGATGGAATAAAACTGAGGATACTTGGTGTGTTGCCGCTTTAGTTTCAACAGCTACCTTAAAGCGGTTTTGGGCGAAAATAGGAATTAGACGAGAGAACTTTATCAATATTTGCAAAGCAGTAGAAATAGAAAACTGGGAATACATTGCTGAAGGCTACAAAATTCAGAAAACAGAACCACTTTTAGCAGCCGCGATCGCAGATATCCCCCTAGACAACCAAACCGATCGCACTTTCCCCCTCCCAGAAAACTTACCCCCCGTCAGAAATTGGGTACAGCGCACCAAAGAAATCGACATCTTAAAAACTACGATCATTAACTCAGATATCACCACCATCTCAATTGTCGGATTACCCGGAATCGGCAAAACCACCCTCGTCAGCCAACTAATTCGCCAACTCCACACCGAAAAAACCCCCTTCACCAGCGCCGCTTGGCAATCCTTGGAATCCGCAACAGGCAAAGCACCCCCATGCGATCGCACAATTGACTCCCTCCTATTCACCCTCTCCAACGGCGACATCACCACCGCCACCAACGCTCAAAATGACTGCGGCAAAAAAACCGAAAATCTGCTCAAAATCCTCAGAGACAAACCTTGCTTGCTCGTTTTCGATCGCGCCGACACACTTTTGCAAGCAGGAGAAGCAAAAACGGCTGGTTATTTCGCGGGCGATCGTGCAGAATATACTTGGTTATTCAAACAGCTATTAGAAACAGAACATCAAAGCAAAATCATCTTCACCAGTCGCGAAAGCTTAGCCGAATTGCCGCCAACTGTCACCCGCGAAATCCAGCTCAACGGATTGGAGCCAGATAGCGCAATTTCCCTGTTGCAATCCTTTAACCTGACTGCAAATCCAGAGGAATTAGCGAAAATGGGCGATCGCTATTCTGGACATCCCAAAGCTTTACAACTCGTCGCAGCCTTGATTCGAGACGATACCGAATTTCAAGGAAATGTCGGGATGTTTTTACACCAGAGAGACTGGTTGCTGGTTCGAGATATTGAGAGATTAATTGATGAAATCCTAGCGCGTCTGGGCGACGGCGAGCAAACTTGTCTCAGCCGAATTTCTGTCTATCAAACCTCAGATTATCCCCTATCTTTTGCCGGCATTAGCGCTCAAATGCCAGAAGTCAGCAAGTATGAGCTTAAAGAAAATATTATCCTTGCACTGAAGCGCCTACAATTGCTATATTACGATCGCCATCTCAAATCCTATCAGTTGCATCCGCTAGTCCGAGAAAAGGGCGAACACCTGCTAAGTCAAAATCCCGAAGATTTCCGTACCGCGCACGATCGAGCTTATAATTATTATATCAGCATTCCGCTCAAACCAAAATCGGCATGGCAAAATATCGAGGATATTCAGCCGTTAATCAGAGCGCACTATCATGCACGTCAGGCGGGAAATTTAGATGCGGCAAATGCGATTATTTCTGAAGTTTGTGAGTATTTGCGACAGTGGAATTGTGCAGACTTGGTGTGTGGAAATATAGAGTTGCCATTGTTAACGGAGGTTAAAAACATAAATCTGTAGGGGCGGGTTCACCGAAAATAATTGCCAAAAACCCACAATTTCATAAACCCGCCCTCACGCCACCATCAATCCCAATCTACCTCTTTCAAAATAATGATTTTGTGGATTTTCTGTTAAAATAATTGATAGATATGACAGTAGTAGGGTGCGTCAGCCAATTCTCGATACCCGCCTCAAAATTATGCTACGAGCTGACGCACCCTACAATATTTAACTTTTTTAAAATGGTACAATCACTGCAACTAAGAGGGCTGAAGCCCAACAACGTACCTTATGCTGTTTATCGCGTAGATTTGCCGGATTCAGATTAATTGTTTTGCATTTTCTAGCTGTATTCCCGTTCGATTTTCAATGCCGTTTCGACTCTTTGATACTCGGCCTCAACTTGTTGTAAAAGGCCGGAGTCCAGCCCAGATAAAGGCTTATTTGCCTCTGTCCCCATCCGGCCCATGATTTCTAGTTCCTCGCACAACTCAAACAAGCGAAAAGCACCGAGAGTACCGCTAATCGATTTCAAAGAGTGAGCAGTTCGCCGCAAAGCTAGCGGATCGGCGTTTGACAGAGCCGCAGAGATGTCTTGCAGCAGTTCGGGGGCTGTTTCGAGGTAAATGTCGATCGCCTCTTCCAAAGCTTCGACATCTCTCAGTCCCTCTATAATCTTGGCACTCAGACAATCGCCGTTTTCTGACAAAGTTCGATCGACATTTGATGCACCCCACCTGACAGCGGAGGATGAATTGGCCATTGTCACTTGTTGATTTTCCACAGCCGCATTCGTTAGCGCAGCCCTCGAAGAGGATCGCACTTCTAAGTCACTTGTTCCTCCTATCTGTTCAATCTGCGAGCTCACACAAAAAATCGGCTGCGGACAATCGAATTCCCCATTTGAGCGAGATTTACACGCGCTCAAAGCTCGAACCAACTCCTCAATCTCGATCGGCTTGCTCAAATAGTCGTCCATCCCCGCAGCCATGCACTCTTCGCGATCGCCCCGCATCGCATTTGCCGTCATCGCCACAATCCAAGGCCTCGTCCATTTTAAATTTTGGATTGTGGATTTTGAATTGTTAGATTGCTCATCACTACATTCAGGATTATTGTTAGATTGCTCATCACTAAATTTGGGATTTTCGATTTGGGATTTGCCATTGTTAGATTCTCCGTCAGTTATTGAAACTTCTGATTCTTCCCTGCTATTTTCTAAATTCAAAGCTGCTGAAAATGCCTCGCGGATGCGGCGGGTAGCTTCCAAACCGTCCATTTCCGGCATTTGCACGTCCATCAGCACAACATCGTAGGGCTGGCGGTGCAAGGCTTCGAGCACTTCCATACCGTTTCCTGCCACATCCGCCCGATACCCCATCCGCTGCAAAATTTGCAAAGCCACCTTCTGATTCACCAAATGATCGTCAGCCAACAGAATCCGCAGCGGTAAATTCTCGGCCAGCACGGGTATGCTTTGCAATAAAGGCCCGCTGGTTCGCTGCACTCTAATTTCAGCAGTCTGTTTCCCAAAAATATTGATTAAAACATTGTAAAGCTGAGATTGTTTGATCGGCTTGTTCAAAAAAGCAGCAAAATCCACCTCAATCGCAGGGGTGTTAATTTCTTGTCTGCCGATCGAAGTTAGCATCACTAACGGCAACTTTTGGCACTCGGGATACAGGCGAATTTCCGCAGCTAAAGCCAACCCGTCCATATGTGGCATTTGCATATCCAAAATTGCCAAGTCAAACACCTCTTTAGCCGCGATCCAATCTAAAGCCAAACGAGCCGAAGCTGAAGCCCTAGGCACCATTCCCCAAGACTGAGCTTGGAGAGTCAAAATTTGGCGGTTGGTTGCATTGTCATCGACTATTAAGACTCGCTTCCCAGTTAATTCAGGTTGAGTAGTGCTCAAATTAACTGGTAAGGAACTGTTGCAGCCAGAAACGATCGTGCTGAAATAAAAAGTAGAGCCCGCGGATTGGGGATTTTGGTCGATCGGCTCGCTGCTGAGTAAAGATTTGCTAGAGCCATATTTTTCGGCAATTTCGCAAGATTCTTCACCTGCGATCTCAAAAACTGCCACTTTAAAATCTCCCGGAGGATTGCCAGCCAGACAACCCATACTTTGCACCCACATCCTGCCGCCCATCATTTCGGCCAAACGCTTGCTAATTGCTAAGCCCAATCCCGTACCGCCGTACTGCCTGCTCGTTGAAGAATCAACCTGACTGAAAGATTTAAACAACCGATCCATGCGATCGCACGGAATGCCGATACCAGTATCTTTAACCGCAAATTGTATTTCGTATACTTTGTGAATTGCTCGCGGTTCGCCATTAATTGCTGGCAGTTCTTGAGCGTGGATCGTGGACACTGCAAGCTTTTTGGCAGTCACCGAAACCACCACTTCTCCAGATTCAGTAAATTTAACAGCATTGCTGAGCAAGTTGATTAAAATTTGCCTCAAGCGGGCGCTGTCACCAAGCGCTGTTGGTGGTACGGAGCGATCGATCAAGTAACCCAATTCCAGTTTTTTTTGTGCCGCCTTAGCAGCTACCAAATCGAGAGATTCTTCAATACAAGTGCGGATGTCAAACGGATGTTCCTCCAAGTCCAATTTGCCCGACTCAATTTTCGAGAAATCTAGAATATCGTTGATCAGCGTCAGCAAAGCATCGCCACTGCTGCGGATAGTTTCTACAAAATCGCGCTGTTCCTGACTTAATCGGGTATCCAGCAGTAAACCTGTCATGCCGATGACTCCATTCATAGGAGTGCGAATTTCGTGGCTCATGGTGGCCAAAAATTCGCTTTTGGCTTTGGTAGCAGCCAGTGCTTCGTCGCGAGCTTTTGCCAAATCTACGCCTGTTTGCTGGCGTTCTAATTCGCTGCCCACCCACTGAGCCATCAGTTTCACCAACTCTCTATCTACAGCTCGGAACGGTTCTGTCAGAGGAGTCGGAGCAAAGAAGCATAGAGTGCCGTAAACTTCACCTGCCACGGTGACGGCAGTGCCCATGTAAGCTTCGATGTTGAAGGCAGGATTGGGAGTATTGAAACACAAACCCGAAAACCTCACCGACTCAAAGTACATCGGTTCTTTTGCCATTGCTGTAGCCACGCAAAAGGTTTTTTCCAGATCGTAGATTTGTGATTTGTCGATCGACTCATCGGGACATTCAACAGCAATTATTTGATAGTTGTCGCCTTGAATGTGCGACAAAATTCCCACGGAAAGGCCTAAATGTCGGCATCCCATTGCCAGCAGTTCTTGGAGGCGCAAATCAAAGGTAGAAAGGCGGCCCTGCGGGTCTGTACGGGGAGCAGAAGTCACTTGGTACAAAGCTTTAATTGCAGCTTCGCTTTCTCGGAGTTCTTGTTCTGTTTGCTTGCGGACGCTGATGTCGCGGGAAACGCCGATAATTTCTTGCACCGAGCCCGTTTCGGGATCGCGGATCGTGCGGCTGGTGGTTTCAAACCAAATGTAATTGCCGTCTTTGCAGCGGATCCGGTAGCTGACGGTGTAAGTAATTGGCAGCGCCAGGACTTTCGAGTGAGCTTTGGCGACGGTTTCTACATCGTCCGGGTGAAAATAATGGTTGGGGAGGCCGCCGATCAGTTCGGAAGGTTCGTATCCCAGCAAAGCTTTGCTGGCGGGCGAGACGTAGAGAAACACGCCTTTGGGGTTGTGTCTGGTAATCATGTCGGTTGAGTTTTCTGCCATCAACCGATAGCGGTCTTCGCTCCTTAAGCGTTCGACTTGAGAATTGCCCAATGCTTCTAGCATTTGGTTGATGGTGTCGGCCAAACTGCTGAGTTCATCGCCTCCTGCCATTTGAACGCGCAAGTCTGGATCGCCGTTGGCTGCGATGTTGCTGACGCTAGTGCTCAAGTCCGCCAATCTCGCCAAGACTAAATTTTCTAACAACAGCAGGGCGATCGCGCTAAATATTAAACCTACTGCCAATATCGAGAAAGTAAAGAGTTCTAGGGTAGCCTGACCTTGCCTAGAGATTACCCGGTCTACTTCTACTCGCAGCAGCAGCGCTAGCTTGCCCCGGATGTCCCGAATCAGGGCGTATCCTGCGACTACGCTGTCGCTGAGCGGCTCGATTAAAATTTCTACTGATTTGAGGTTGGAAATTTTGAGTTTGAGATTGTCCAAATCCTGCCTGGAGCGAGCCAGCACCTTAGCGCCTGGCCCGGAGTAGTTCGTGGCTCCCACTTTAAAATCTAAACTCGGCAATCTAAAATCCACTGACAGGTGAGTCAGTTCCGAAAGCAAACCAATTTCGGTGTTGTCGAGGTAGCGTGCCAGGATCAGCGTCCCCCGCGGCGGGCCTTGAGCGTTGCTGTTGACGATCGGTTTTGAGGCTATCAGCAGCGTGGCTTCTGGCAGGGTGACGACGCCTGTTTTGGCGGGGTACCCCTCCTCAGAACTTGTCTGGGACTCGATCAGCGCCTCGGTCAAGTGCTGTTGCAAGCTTGCCGGAATTGGGATTTCGGTTTTGGATTTCAGGTCAAAACCTTTGCTGAAGATGGTCTTACCGTCGGAGTCCAGCAGCACCAATAAGTTTAATCTCAAGTAAACAAATGTCGTATTGACGAAATTTGACTTGATAAATTCCTGGTCCCGTGTATCGACAAAAGAGTACGTATCATCCCACTCGGCGTAATCTTGGGCGCTGGTGTCTAAATTCGACAAGTCATCATCTAAGGCATCCAAAGCCCGCGCGACATCCTGGCGGACGTACTGTGCCTCCAGGTTGTTAAAATCGTGCAGCAAAATGGTTGATGCAGTGGCATAGAGAACCACAATCAGGCTGATCAGAGCTGCACCGATGATTAATAGTGTTTTTTTTCGGAGTTGCATGGCGTCGGCCTCCTCACGGTGTTACTAAGCAAGTAGCCTGGGGAGGTTGGAGACGTAGGTTGTTTAGCATTGGCGATCGCACGGCCTGCGTGTTTTGACTGTTGTGGGCGGATTTGCAAAAGCCCTCGGTATTTCCAAGGTATCGGGTATGTCGCCCCCCACAGTCAGTGTAGTATTTTCACAGCTTTAGCTAGTTCGGCGGGAATCCCCACATCATATCGTTTACAGATTGGTGTGGGATGAAAGCCAGGTTTGTTGAGGTGGGATGGTTGACCGATTCCGTAGGCGTAGCCTGTCCGAAGGACATAGGACAGGAAGACCATCACCGCCGAAACAAACAATCTTTGATATAATTGAACTACAGACAGCATAAACGCGGAGGGCGATTGTGAAAACCAAGCAGTCAATTCCGCGATCGCCAAGCGGGCAAAGTAGCTAGTAATGATTGTCACGCCATAATTGGGTCTTGGAAGGACTTAGCCCTTGGAGGGAATGTAAGTCCAACAGAATTACGGAGTTCGCTTTGGCGATTCCCGATGAATTGGGAAGCCTAGACCATACCCCTTTGCGGTTGGTGTAGGTAGTTCACTGCAATGATATAATATTGGCATGGAAAAGCAAGTGTTGACGATAGTTTGTAAGATTAACCCCACTCCTGAACAGGTTGCCAAAATAGAGACAACCCTCCAGGCGTTTGCGGATGCTTGCAACTACATCAACGAGGTCGTAGAACCCAAGATTACCCACAACGTAACCATTCAAAACCAGGTTTACGGTGAGGTGAG
>NZ_JAAFKG010000062.1 GCF_013299185.1 Microcoleus sp. bin48.metabat.b7b8b9.023
TGGAGCCGAGGTATCGGGGGCATTGGAAACAGTGTCTAGACAACTGGCGATGAAGCTCGAAGATTCCAAGAGCGATCTTGGGAAGCCCGCACTGTATGCGTAGCATCAGCGTCGGGAGGATGTCACATAAAACTTCGGCAGAGCTTGGCTTTTCTACACTTACTTATTTCGTCTTGTGTTACTTGAGAAATTATAGCTTTCACAGGAGTGTGCGCTGTGAGAAACCGATATCTACAGACAAGCGAGCTGAACAATTGCAGCACAATCATAAGAATTTGCTATCCAGCATCGATCGCCGGATAGCTAATTAAACCCACTGTAGCGTCAAGCATCCTTGACGTTTTTTACCGCCTCATCAACCGAAGGCTGCAAAGACAAAAATTTCTCTAAGCGAACCAGTTTAACAGTCTGAGTTACGCGGGGATTTGAGACAATTTGCAATGTCCCTTCCATGGTTTGGGCTTTCTTGACAAGTTGCACAAGTGCGCCCAAGCCTGAACTATCCACAAAATCTATCTGAGACAAGTCCAAAATTACGTGTTTTGGGCCCTCGTCAATACATTTGCTTAGTACCTTCCGAAAAGTGGCCTCAGAAAAAGCGTCCAGCAGGCCAGTCAAGCGAAATAACTGATGGTTATTCTTGACTTCGCGAGTGCCTCTGAGGCTAACGGTCAGGGTCAATGACTCAGGAATGACACCCTCCTAGCTAGGTATGGCTTAAAGTCGAGGCTTCATTATACGAGTTTTTTGGTATTTTGTCTACAGTTTTTTGGTCATTAGTCATCGGTCATTGGGAATTGGGCATGGGTCATGGGGCATGGGGAATTGGGCGAAGCGAAGCGGAGGGATGGGGCATGGGGCATGGGGAATTGGGCGAAGCGAAGCGGAGGGATGGGGCATGGCATCAGTCATCGGTCATGTTTCGTAATGACTAATAGCGTTCGCGAGCGGGACGCTCGCACTAATGACTGCGGTTCGCGAGCGGGGACGCTCGCACTAATGACTGCGGTTCGCGAGCGGGGACCCTCGCACTCTTGACTGATGACTGATGACTATTGACTATTGACCAATGACTAAGCTGGTACTTTCTGATTGTCTCGCATTGACTGAACGAATCGATCGAACAAATAGTCAGCGTCGTGGGGGCCCGGACTGGCTTCTGGGTGGTACTGGACTGAGAACAGGGGCAAGGTTTTGTGCTTCAATCCGGCTACGGTGCGATCGTTCAAGTTGAGGTGAGTAATTTCTACTTCCGGGACTAGGGAATCAGGGTCGATCGCAAAACCGTGATTTTGGCTGGTAATTTCTATCTGCTGAGTTAAACCTGCCGGATGATTCAATCCCCGGTGCCCGAACTTCAGTTTAAAAGTTTCTGCACCCAAGGAAATGCCCAGAATCTGGTGTCCCATACAGATGCCGAACACAGGTTTGTCGGACTTCAACAAAGCTTTCGCCGTCGCGATCCCTTCCGTTACCGCCGAAGGATCTCCAGGCCCGTTGGACAGAAAAATGCCATCCGGGTTGTATTTGAGAATTGCCTCGGCTGACGTGTCGGCGGGTACAACAATTACCCGACAGCCGTAACTCGCCAAACGGCGCAGGATGTTGCGCTTGACTCCAAAGTCTAGGGCTACCACCGTCCACATTTCGCCGTTATTTGGCTTAACTGTCGGACTGAACTCCCATACCGCATCTGTGGCTTCAGACCACTCGTAAACCTCGCGGGTGGTTACTTCCTTCACCAGATTCAGCCCGGCCATGCTGGGGGCGTCTTGAACTTGCTCCAAAAGCTCGGCCTGGTCGAGAATCACCGTCGAAATGCCGCCGTTAATGGCTCCCACGGTGCGAATTTTGCGGGTCAGGGCGCGGGTATCGATGCCGTAAATACCTGGGATGTCGTACTGTTTTAGGTAGTCTTGCAGGGATTGCGAACAGCGCCAGTTGCTGGGTCGGCTGCATACGTTACGGGCGATCGCACCTCGAATTTGCGGCCGTGCAGATTCTTCATCTTCGAGATTTACCCCGGTATTGCCCAATTCTGGATAAGTAAAAGTGACAATTTGACCGCAATAGCTCGGATCGGTCAAAACTTCTTGATAGCCCGTCATTCCCGTGTTGAATACGACCTCGCCGACGACGGTGGCGTCAGCGCCAAAAGACCAGCCGCGGTAAGCAGTACCGTCAGCTAGGACTAGGAGAGCGGGTTGTGCAGTTGAAAGTGACATGGCATCCTTAATTACAGTCGTTTGGTTAATTCTTACCACTGCCTGGGATTTGATGCTAGCCGGCAATATACAGATATTATTGGAATTTGTGCCAGCCGAGGCAGAATGTGTTGGTGCCGGAGTCCAGGGTTGTCTATGCCAAAAGGCAGTTGTCGTTGTTACGATCGAGCTAAACTGTTTCATCAAATTACGATCGGTCAATCTCCCTTACCTTTATCTTCCAATTCAATGAAGTCTCTGCCGAACCCTCAAAACCTGCGAAAACCTTTACTGGCTTTTACAGCAGTTATTTCTCTGAGCAGCTCAATTTTACTTGATACCGCCGTCTACTCTTCGCGAGCGACAGCTCAAGAGAGCGAGGGATGCTTTATGCGGAACTCCAGCGGCCAAACTGTCAGCTTGAGTCGATCGGTATGCGGTTTTGCCCCTCAAGAATCAACTCCACCCACTGCACCTGCTTCACCTGCTTCACCTGCTGCGCCTGCTGCGCCTGCTTCGCCTGATACCAAGTCGGGAGTGTTTCTAGTCAAAATTAAACGCCGAGAAGCTAATATCCCAGTCATAGAAGTCACCTTTAACGGCAAACAAAAGTTTGAGATGATGGTGGATTCGGGAGCCAGTCGCACCGTCATTACACCAGCAATGGCTACCGCTTTGGGGATAGTTCCTAAAGGAACCGTGCAAGCAAAAACTCCGAACGGAGAGGCTACTTTTTCTCTCGGCAGTCTTACTTCAATTGAAGCTGGCGGTTTGGCGATTAATAATATAGTTGTACCCATCTCCCCAGCACTAGAAATTGGGCTGCTCGGTCACGATTTTTTTGGTAATAAAGATGTGACTATTAAGCAAGATGTGATTGAATTTCGCACGCGAGTGTGAAGGAAGAAGGAAGAAGAAAGAAGGAAGAAGGAAGTTCGGCAATGAGCAATGGAGAGCATCCCGTTTTTGTAGGGCGAAGCATTCGCGCTAACAATCTCTCCTATAGTCGATAACATACAGGCGCGAATGCTTCGCCCTTGCGGATATGTTTGCACAATCGGGATGCTCCCTGAGCAATGTGCGGGATTTAACGGATGTAACAGATAGAATTCTCGATTACCAAAAAGAGCAATGTGCGGGATTTGACGGATGTAATGGATAGAATTCCCGATGGTTGCATCTGGTGGGTGCATCTCATTCTGGCAAGGGCGAAGCATTTCGGCACATAATTTATGAGTGATAATCAGAGATTTACTGCCGAAATGCGAGAGCCCCTAAGAGTATATTTTCATTCATGAGATGCACCCTGCTAATATCCTTCAATACCTGTTAAATCTCACACATCGATCGCACTGCGGAACTTATTTACTCAACGCAAAAACTCCACCAACTGCTGCAACTTCAACCAAGATTCACCACTCGATAAAATCTCCTTGGCCAAAGTAACTCCTGCTGCGTGGGAACCGATCGGAATTACACCTCCCACCTGAAAAGCCAAAGACGCATTCAAAGCAACAACATCCATTTGTGCTGCTGTAGCTTTGCCTTGCAAAACATTCCGCAAAATCTCGGCGTTTTCCTCAACATTTCCGCCTTTCAATGAGCCGATCGCACTTGGCGTCAATCCTACCTGTTCCGGGTGTAAACTCGTCAGTTCAACCTGGCCGCCCGACAAAACCGCCAAATCCGTCACATCACCCAAACCCGCCTCATCCAACTTTTCTCGGCCGTGAACGACTATCGCCAACTCAGTTCCCAACTCGCCCAAAGCTTGGGCAATAGTTGATACCAGACTGGGATCGAACACCCCGATTACCTGCCCTGTAGGGCGCATAGGATTGACGAGCGGCCCTAAAAGGTTAAAAACAGTCCGCACCTTCAAAGTGCGGCGGAGCGACGCTACAGCCTTAAGTGCGGGATGCCACCCAGGCGCAAATAAAAAGGTGATTCCTACTTCGTCCACAGCGGCTTTTACCTTCGCAGGATCGGCGCCCAGGTTGACTCCGAGTGCTTCCAACACGTCAGCCGAACCGACTTTGCTAGATGCCGATCGATTTCCGTGTTTGGCGACTCGAACTTTGCCCGCAGCAGCCACAAAGGCTACAGCAGTGGAAATGTTAAATGTGGACGCACCATCGCCGCCGGTGCCGCAAGTATCAATTAATTTGAGATTCGAGATGGGAGATTGGCGATCGACAATGCTCTGGGACTCGCCCGTCAGGGACTGAGACTGCAATACCTGAGCCATTCCTGCTAATTCTGAGGCCGAGATGCCTTTGGCTTGGAGGGCTGCTAAAATGGCTCCTGAAAGCACGGGGGGTATGGCTTCTGCCAGCCATCCCTGCATTAAGTCGGCGGCTTGGGCGTGGGAGAGAGATTGTCTGTCTAACAGTTGTTGCAGCAGGGCTGGCCACAGGGGAGAGTCCGCTGTCAAAGTTGAAGCTGCGGATATATCTGCTGTTGTAAGTACGGGAGAATCAGTCATGTAGCGACGATGAATTGTTTGCTGGGTGGGCTTTTTGATGTCGGGCATGGGCCGAGTGTCGATCGGGATTTTACCAGAGTTGCTGCCGACATTTGGCGCGCCCTGACCCAAATTTTTGCCGAAATGACAGCATGGCTACAGAATTTATTCCAAGAAACTAACTCAATATGAATTTTTTGATACAACAATGCTCCCTCGGATTGTGACAATTTTAGACAAGGGCCTCATCTACTAAAGAGCGATCGACCGTCAGCTATATAATCTGCCAGCAAAAATCAATGCAGTCCTGGACGCAACTGGCACTCTTCTAGGAGTTAATTTTTAGGTACGTGTGTTCCGATTGAACCCTCTTTAAGAGCGCTCAAGCGCAACAACATACCTTTTAATGTGACATTTACGTAAGTCCTACAATGATAACTGGCAGCATTAGTGGCAACCATTCAGCTAGAGTGGCGGATTACTTGCAGCAAGTTAGCCGTAGCACCGGCTGCAAGCGGGACGCCATCGGGCGATCGTCTAAAAAATCAGCAGTTGGTACTGTACTTCCAAGCTATTCACCAAACAGTCACAGCCGAAACTGGAAAAAACAGTTTGCAGCTAATTTCAGGATGTACAATTATTCCTCATTTATTCAGGAAGCTTTTAACAGACGAGTTTGGATCGAACGATCGCAACTTTCAGCAGATTGATTGGCAAATCCGATTTTGACAGTCATTTGTAGCTCAAAATAAAATAGACCCGACTGGTTAAACTTTCGTAACTCTACTAACAACTAACGGCGCAGTAGATGAAGTCAATAAATACAGCAGTGTCCGGAGAATCTCAGACTCTAGCCGTTCTCGATTGGATCCAATACACATATTCTGTAGGGACACAACACAGCGTTGTGTCCTGATATGTGTTGCAACCAATTAAGGCTTGACAACAACGATCGCACGGCTCGGCGGTGGATTTATCGACTTGGCGATCCAGCATCTATACTACTAACAGACACTCAACAATATTGAATCTTTCACAAAAACACACCAGGGTATTCAAAAATGGCACACCAAAAATTAGCAAACAAAACGAACGACTGTAAATTAGAAAATAAAACGATAGAATGCCTGAATATAGAGGAGGCACTGCACCAAATGGAAGCAAAATATCAGAGTATGTTTGAAAATGCTGTTTCCGGCATTTTCCAAACAACCCATGACGGTCGCTACATCAGCGCTAACCCAGCTTTGGCTCGCATCTACGGATATAATTCTGCCGAAGAATTGATGGACAGTCTGACTAATATTAGCGATCAGCTTTACGTCAATCCCGATCGCCGCAATGATTTTATTTCTGCTTTGCAAGCAAAAGGCATCGTGTCAGATTTTGAGTCGCAGATTTATCGCAGAGATGGAACAGTAATTTGGATCGCGGAAAATGCCCGCGCAGTCCGCAACCCAGGCGGTCAATTGCTCTACTACGAAGGTTTTGTCGAAGATATTACCCAGCGCAAAAATGCCGAATCTAGGCTTAGAGAAAGTGAAGAGCGCCTGCGAATGGTAATTGAAGGTGTTAAAGATTATGCTATATTCATGCTAGATACTAAGGGGTATGTAGCAAGCTGGAATTCGGGAGCCAAAAGAATTTTGGGGTATGAATCTAGCGAAATAGTTGGGAAAAATTCTGAATGCTTTTATACGCCTGAAGATATTGCAATTGGCAAACCCCAAGAAAAATTAATCACAGCTAGCGAAAGAGGTAGATATCAAAGTGAAGGCTACCGGTTCCGCCAAAATGGCTCCCGATTTTGGGCGAAGATTATTGTGACTCCTTTGCGGGATGAAAGCGGAGAGTTACAGGGCTTTTCTCAAGTAATGCAGGACATTACTACGCAAAAGCAGGCTGGAGAAGAAAGAATGCAGTTGATTGCTTCTTTGCAAGCTTCAGAAAAAAAGTTTCGCACTCTGTACGAATCGACGACAGATGCGGTAATGCTGCTAGACGAAAAGAGTTTTTTAGATTGCAATCCGGCTACTTTAACTTTATTTGGATGCAGCAGTGAATCGGAGTTTTGTGGCAAGCATCCTTCGGAATTTAGCCCGCGGCTGCAACCGAACGGGCAAGATTCTATGAGTCTTTCTCTAGAGCGAATTAATACGGCTATGGAAACAGGAAATAGTCGTTTTGACTGGGTACACTGCCGTTTGGACGGTTCAGAGTTTCCGGCGGAAGTGCTGTTAACTTCTATGGATATCGGCGGCAAAATGCGGCTGCAAGCCGTGGTGCGCGATATCACTTATCGGGTGGAGGCAGAGGTTGCTCTGAAGCAGGCTAACGAGGTATTGGAATGCCGGGTTAAAGAGCGGACAAGTCAGTTGGAAGAAGCTATTAAAAGGTTGAGTTTGTCGGAGGAAAAGTTTTCTAAGGCTTTTCGATCGAGTCCAGATCCAATGACTATTACTACTTTTGCTGAGGGTCGTTTTATAGAAGCTAATGATAGTTTTTTATCGATAACTGGTTACAGTTTAGAAGAAATGACCTGCAATACAGTAGCGGGATTAAATATTTGGGTAAAGCCTCAAAACAGACTTGATTTTAGGCAATTGCTGCAAGTACAGGGTGTTGTTCGCAACGCCGAATGCGAATTTCGGGTGAAGTCGGGATCGGTGGTGGTGTGTTTGGTGTCAGCCGAATTGATTCATTTGGAGGGGGAACTCTGCGTGCTCGTGGTGATGACAGATATTACCGATCGCAAACACGCAGAAGAAGCCCTGCGGGAAAGCCAGCGCGCCTTGTCTACCCTAATGAGCAATTTGCCGGGGATGGCCTACCGCTTTCGCAACGATGCCGATCGCAGTATGGAGTTTGTCAGCGAAGGCTGCTATCAATTATCCGGCTATTCTCCCGAAGAATTTATCGGCACTCCGCAAGTTTCTCTCTCGGAATTGACTCACCCGGACGATCGCGAAATCTTCTGTAATGCCGTAGAAATTGCCCTGCGAGAAAATCGACCATATCAGTTAAACTACCGCATAACTTCTAAAAACGGCGAATTAAAATGGGTTTGGGAGCAAGGTTTGGGAGTATATTCCGACTCAGGCGAATTGCTCGCCTTGGAAGGGTTAATTACTGATATTTCCGAACAAAAACGCAGCGAGGAAGCTTTGCTGCGATCGCAAACCGAGTTAACCCAGCAAAAACTTCAGCTCGAATATACTTTACAGGAATTGCAGCAAACTCAAGCAGTATTAATTCACACCGAGAAAATGTCTACCCTCGGTCAAATGGTAGCCGGTGTTGCTCACGAAATTAACAATCCCGTTAGTAGCGTTTGCGGCAATCTCGTCCACATAGGTCACTATACCGAAGATTTGCTGAATTTGATCGAGATGTATCAGGAACACTGCCCGCAGCCGCCGGCATCAATTCAACAGAAAATTGAGGATATCGAGCTAGATTTTCTCTTAGAAGATTTGCCAAAAGCGATCTCTTCGATGCAGATTGGAGCCGATCGCATTCGGGAAATTGTGCGATCGCTCAGAAATTTCTCTCGCAAAGACGATTCTCAAATGACCAAGGTTAATCTACACGAAGGCATTGAAGGCACGCTGTTAATCCTGCAAAGCCGCCTGAGAGCCCGAGACAACTATCCCGAAATTGCCGTAATTAAAGAATATGGCAACTTGCCTTTAGTTGAGTGCTATTCCGGTAAAATCAATCAGGTGTTTATGAATTTGATCGGAAATGCGATCGACGCGATCGAGGAATACAACGCAGGGCGATCGGCTCTCGAAGCCAAAGCTAACCGCAGCAAGATTAAAATTAAGACGGAAGTCCAAAACTCCAATGCTGTAATTCGGGTTTCTGACAACGGCCCCGGTATGCCCGAAAAAGTTTGCCAGCAATTATTCGAGGCCTTTTTTACCACCAAACCCGCAGGCAAAGGCACCGGTTTGGGCCTGTCCATTTCCTACAAAGTCCTCCAAGAACACGGCGGGATGCTGACTTGCGTGTCTGCACAGGGCCAAGGAGCCGAATTTATCATCGAAATGCCGATCGAGCAAATTAGTGTGTAAGAAGCCCCGGCGATTAGAAATCGCGACTACACAAACGATGTCCGCCTCCGCGGACGAAGAGGGTATTCACCAGATGAGAAATCATCGTTTGAAATCCTTAACCCGCGGAGGCGGGTTTGGTTTGTGTAGACGCGGTTTCAACCGCCGGGTGATTGATTTGCCATGCGATGACATCCCAATGATTATATCCCAATTTAGAAATCCCGGCGATTGGAAATCGCGTCTACACTGCCAACTGTCAACTTTCAACTCTCAACTAACTACTGACACCTATCCAAATAAATTCGAGCCACCCTATCCCCCGGATTTTCCCGCAAACAATCAGCAAATAACCCCGCCGCTTCCGTAAAATTATAGATATTGTACAAAGACAAAGCCTCAGTAAACACTGGCAAAGTACCCAACTTCCCCGCTTTCACGAACGGCAAATCTGCATCAAAAACCTCATAAACAGTAACCCATTCAGACTTCCCCTTAACCTGAACCTTATCAATCACGCGAATCCCATAATCAGCAGGATTTCTCAAACCATCGACAGTCTGCTGAGTAATTAACAGCGGCACCTCGTAATTCTTCGTCAAACTTTCAATCCGAGCAGCCAAATTAACCGCATCGCCAATCACAGTACCGTCCATCCGATTGCGCCCGCCAACAGTACCCAACATCAAAGAACCAGTATTAATTCCCACCCCAATCTGAATCGGCACATCGCCCATAGAAGCGCGATGTTGATTGTATTCAGCAAGAGTATGCAGCATCGCAATTCCCGCTTTCACAGCATTGTCGGCGCCCTCGCTAAACAAAGCCATAATTGCATCGCCAATATATTTATCAATAAACCCGTGATTTTCCACAATCAGCGGTTCCATATAACTCAAATATGAATTTATAAATTTAAAATTATCTTTCGGTGTCATTTGTTCAGAGAGAGTAGTGAAATCTCGAATGTCAGAAAATAAAATCGACATTTCCAACTCTACCGCATCTCCCAATTTAACATCAACAATACTGTCATATCCCAAAAAAGATAAAAACTGATTTGGTACAAAGCGACTTGTCGCCTCAGTAATTTTTACTTCTGTATCTAGTGCCAGTTCCAGATTGCAATTAACTTGAAAAAGTTCTGTAATCAGATTTTTGCGCTCGGCTTCAGCTTTTTTGCGATCGGTAATATCTAGGATGGTATTAATAGCATAAGTAATTTTTCCCGTGCGATCGTAGATAGGAGTTGCCGAAATTTCTAAGGGAATAATTTTGTCGCCGTTGTGGACTTCTACATCGTCAGCGGCGGCATTTTCTCCTCTCAACGCCCGCACAACTGGCAAGTCTTCAGGAGGATATTCTAGATCCGTGCCTGCTCGATAAGTGTGATAAACCTCTGACAATTGTTCTGAATTTATATCCGGCACCACTCCCTTACCAAAGATCTCTTTAGCTTTCTGATTGATATAGTAAACTTTGCCCTCAGCATCCAGCACCCCCACACCAATTGGCATTGCTTCCAAAAACTGTGTCAAGCGATTTTCGTTTTCATTGAGTTGGGCAATCAGTAATGCTTGGTCAAAGTTTAACTTTGCCAACTCGCTATTCATTTGCTGGAGTTGGGCATTTTGTTCCGCCAACAGTTTGTTTTGATGGTAACTATTGACAGCTTCTTTTACCGTCAAACTCAGGTCTTCTTGCTGCCATGGCTTGGCGATATAACGATATAAATTTGCATTTTTGATAGCATTTCCTACCGCTTCAATATCTGCTTGTCCTGTGAGCATGATTTTCAGAGTTTTGGGTGAAATGATATGAACTCGCCTTAACAGCTCATCTCCATTCATTTCAGGCATAATATGGTCGGAAATAATTAACGGGACTTCATAGCCATCGTCTAGCAATTCCATGATTAATTCTAATGCTTCTTCCCCACCTTCAGCAATTTCGATAATATAATCATTGCTGATTGCCTCTTGAAGTTCTGCTTTCAGACTTCGGAGTACAGTTTTCTCATCATCAACACAGACAATTACTTGTAGAGCCATAATTGAGACCGACCGGATTTAATAGTTTTCAACAACTCGGCTATAGTTGCGCTAAACCAGATTTAATCGTTTCCAACAGTTCGGCTTCCGACCAAGGTTTAGACAAACAGCAATGGAGATTCGCTTCGTTCTTAGCTCGGTTAATCGCTGCTTCGTCAGCTTGACCAGTCAGCATAATTTTAATGACTTTGGGGAATTTTTTGTGAATCCGAATCAGCAGCTCATCTCCTTTAATTCCCGGCATTAGCCAATCAGAAATAATCAAAATAATACTTATATCTTCCTCATTAAGTTCTTCGATTAACTCTAGAGCTTCATCCGCATCTTCCGCTCCTTCATAGAGGTAATCACTACCGAATGCTCTTGACAGTTGCGTTCTCAGACTATTTAACACAATTCTCTCATCATCAACACACAAAATAACTGGCTTAGACATTATTTTTTATCCTCTATTATTAGCGATATAACTATGTTGGTAGGGTGGGAACTACGCCCCTTACCGCTACTAATAGTCTTGCAAACCAGCTTATGCTTAAGTCCTGATATTGGTACATTTCATAATTATACTCTAAGGATCGGCAGAAAAACATTAAATGTAGTTTCACCTGGAATTGATTCTACCTCAATCCTTCCTTGATGTTTTTCGACAATCTTCTTCACAATGTCCAGTCCCAATCCGCTGCCTTCTCCTGCGGGTTTAGTAGTAAAAAATGGCTCGAATATTTTTGCCTCGATCTCTTCAGGGATGCCTTTGCCACTGTCAGTAACGCTAATCTTTACCTGATCGGATTGCTCCGTCAATCCAATAGTTAATGTGCCACGATTATCCATTGCTTGCAAAGCATTGTGAACGAGATTTGTCCACACTTGATTTAGTTCATCTGGATAGCATAGTATCGGCGGTATTTCGGTATAGTTTCTGACTACCTCAACTCCTTGTTTGAGTAGATTTTGATAGAGAGTTAAGATGGTTTCGATCCCTTCAGCAATGCTGGCTGTTGTCTTATTGCCTGCCTGTTCGTAACGGGCATAGGTTTTTAAGGCAAACACAACTTTTGATGCTCGATCTGTAGCTGTATTGATAGTAGCGATGCCTCTTTTTAATTCAGATAGTTTGTAAGCGATTCCTAGGATGTGCAAACTATCCGGTTTTTGGAGTAGCAGGAGACAAGTTTCGATACGATCGTAGATCCCCATCACAACTAATATATCTGCAACAGTATCGGCATTCTCAATCTCTAATTCTTGCAGTTCGCTTCTTAAAGCTCTCTTCAATTTGCGTTCTTCTTTGGTTGATAGTGTTGATTCTTGTTGGAGAGATCGCTGAAGTAATTCTGAAAATTTTTGCCCTTCTTCTGGAGATAAAGATTGAAAAAGTGCTGGCAAATGTTCGAGAGTTTGATCCAAGAACTTAGACACATTTCCCGCTGAAGAACGAATTGCACCCAAGGGTGTGTTAACTTCGTGAGCAACTCCCGCCACAAGTTGTCCTAAAGCTGCCATTTTTTCTGATTGAATCAGTTCTTCTTGGGTGGTTTCGAGCTGTTGGAGAGTATCGCTTAGTTCTTGATTTTTCTGGTACAAAGCTGCTTCAGCCTGCTTGCGATCGCCAATTTCTCGCCACACCGTATGCAGAATTTGCCTGCCATCTACAGGAATTACAGTCAGCAATACTTCCACCCAAAAGTCTTCTCCGTCGCTGCGGCGGTGCATCCATTCAAAGCGATAGCTACCTCGCGAAAAAGCAATGGCTGTGATTTCCTGGGCTTTTTCAAAAGAGTTTCTACCGTCTGGTTGAATCTCCGGAGAAAGTTGAGCCGGCGGCAAGGAAAGAAGCTGTTTTTTGTCATTGCAACGCATCATTTTGACCGTGGCGGGGTTGCAGTCGATAAAAACATCTCCATCTAAAAGCAAAATTGCATCGGCGGATTGCTCGTAAAGTTGTCGAAAACGAGCTTCTGACTGCTGGAGTTCTTGGGTGCGTTCTTCTACTTTTGCTTCTAAATTGGCATAGAGTTGGGCATTTTCGATCGAGATGGCAGCTTGAGAAGACAATAATTGTAGAACTGCTAATCGATCGGGAGTAAATGCACCGACTGTCAAGTTGTTTTCTAGGTAAAGGATACCGATCGCCTTTCCTTGATGTTGAATAGGCAAACACAATACTGATTTTGGTTTGTGCTGATTTATGTATGGATCGTTAATATTTTTAATGGGAGATTCTGGTTGGTTGATTTCCTCGAACAAGTCGTTAAAAATGACATATTCTTGAGTCCTAAAAACATAGTTGATGATGCTTCGAGGTAACTTATTGCTAGTTTCAAGAGGAATTGACTCCAGAACTTTTATTTCTGCAACACCGCTAGTTCCGGTAGCTTCAATTACTAAATCACCTGCTTTTTGCAAAATAAAATTGCCTGTTTCTGCTCCGGCATTTTCCATCACTACTTGCATTAAAATTGACAGCAATTTGTCAAGCTGAATTTCTCCTGAAAGTGTTTGAGATGCTTTCATGATTGTCCCGAAGTCCAGGATTTCTGAAACACTGGAACTCGTGGATGAGATAGTTCCAGAGTTCATTAGCACAATTGTTTCGTCTGTATGAATGCTCTTTTTCTGGTTCAGGATTGGGGCGAGCAATTGGGGATACCGTTTTTCTAGATCCTCAACCTTTGCCTTTGCACCCCAACGCGCATAAGCGTAGTAGGCGTCGGTTAAGTAAACTGTGCCAACTTTATCTTTACCCCAAGCGAGATAGAATTTAGCCGCGAGTTCCTGGGCTAGTGCTTCTTCGTTGAGATAACCGTTTTCTTTGGCGAGGGAAATGGCGCGATCGTACAATTCGATCGCCTCTAATTTTTCCTCTAAAACTCGATGCCGTTCTGCCTCTACTAGATAAAATTTATGTAGATAATTCATCGGGGCATGATTCGCCCATTTTTGCATTTTCTCCTGATTGGCGATTACAGTTTCGAGGAATTGTTGTTGTTCCGAAATCTCTACATCTGGATACACCGCCAACTTAGAGAGAGAATCGTAGGTATAAAAAATCGGCACTAATATCGAAGCTACTCCTGCATCTAAATACTCTTCTGCTCCGGCAGAATGCTCGATCGCTTGGTGGTAGTCACAAAAAAGATAACAAAGGATTAACTTATTTAAGAAAAAATAGTAACACGCTATTCTGTAATTATTGGCAATATGAATCGGTAACATTTTAGCTTCATCACAAGCTGAACCGATTAAAAAGCAAGGATTATCCGTCCTTTCCAGTAAGTTTAATACAACTTGATGGTAAATTTGATGCAATTGAAGAATGCTATCCTGATTCATCTTGTCGATCGCATCACCGTAAGTTTCCATCTCTAGTTTCACGCTTGATAGCTCGACCGATCCACTAAAGAATAAATGGTAGCAATACCTGTGGGCAGAATAGCAAGCGTGTTCTAAATCTCCTGTCTCTAAACCGCTAAAGTAAGAAGCTAGAAAAGGTTTTAAGGTCTGTGTAATATGCTGTTTCCAATGCTTGATAAAGCAAGCTTCTACAAACATTGTCATAGATTTAAAAGGCTTAGCATCGAGTTTCTCTAGTAGATTTAGTGCCAGTTGTCCAAATTGATAGCCCGATTCTAACTCCCCCATGACTCCGCAGAGAATGAGTCCATAATTAGCATAGGCATGAGTATGAGTTGGTGCATTACCATATTTAAGGGCTAATTGAATTTGTTTAAAAGTAATGAGAGGTAACAAAACTGGAGTGACCATGTAAGCAGAAGGACAGAGTTGTAACAGCATCTGAGTTGCTGCCAGTTTTTGCGGGTCACTCATGTCAGGTAAATCAATTAAGTCATGAATCGGTTTTCCTTGTAAAGCCAATTGCGTCTTTTCAAAAGCCAAGGGAATTTCTGTCAGTTCTGGATCTTTAGGTAGATCTATCCCCAAGAGTTTGAGAATGTCTAACCCAAAATTCAAAGATTGTTTGAGTTGGTTCTGCGCTTTCAAAGCTTGAATTTTAACTTGATAAGTTTTGATTTGATCTAAGAGTGTATTTGCCTTTTCCAGGACTATTTCTGCCAATGGCTCCATTTGCTCAAAATCACCATTCAGATACATCGCCTCTGTGGCTTCTTCGTAAAGTGCTAAACTCAGGTTGTAATGATTCTGCCAACACTCAACATCCAGGAGTTCTATGCCTAAAGTTAAATATTTTTCAGCAGCCGCGTAAGCCGTGGAAGATTTAGCTTTACGTCCAGCTATTAAATTTAATTGAGCAAGCTCATCTCGTTTGATTCGATCGGTAATTAACTCCACCCCGATATTTAATTGGTTGACAATATCAAAAATCTTCTCTTCTTGTTCTGCTTCTGGCGTATTCCTCAACAACAGTTGTCCGATTTCGAGGTGGGTGGACTGTTTCTGGGATTCGGGAATTAGAGAATATGCCGCTTGCTGTACTCGATCGTGCAAAAATCTGTAGGGAACCGATAACTCCGATCCTTGAAGAATTTCAACTGATTCAGATTCCTGAAAAAATTTGTATACTTCACTGGTGGGAATAACTAATCCTTCTTGCAGTGCTAGCCACAAATCGGCTGCTGTTTCCGACTCGGATTTTTTGGAGACAATTGCTAGCGTTGCTAAGTCAAATTGATTACCTACACAAGCTGCAAGTTTTAAAGCTTGCTTAGTATTTTCAGGCAACTTCTGCAACTGAATTGCCATAAACTCGACGACATCATCAGTCCAAGAAAGCGCCCTCAATTTGGCAATGTCGCACTGCCAACCTCCCCTTGCCCCGGGGGTGAAATCAAATGATATAAATCCATCGCTGTGCAAAAATTGCAGAAATTTAGTTGCAAAAAAGGGATTGCCTTTGGTTTTGGCAAAAATCAATTCCGTCAAAGGCATTGCTCTTTCTATTGGACAAGAAAAAGTATCGGCAATTAGGCAATTTAGGGAAGTTAGGTTGAGAGGTGCTAAGGTAATTTGATTGACTTTCAGGAGTGGTGGATCGATATCCTGCTTTTCTAGAGAAGATGCTGACGAATTAGCCTCTACTTTCCTAATCTCACCCAATGTCAACATTAGCGGGTGAGCCGGAAATACTTCGTTGTCTCGATATGCTCCCATTAACAACAGATAGCGGGTATCTGTTTCGCTCATCAGCAACTGCATCAATTTCAAAGAAGCTGAGTCTGCCCACTGCAAATCATCCAAGAAAATTACTAAAGGATGTTCTTTGGTGGCGAATACTCGGATAAACTTGCCAAATAGCAAATTAAAACGATTTTGAGATGCGACTCCTTCTAGTTTGAGGACTTCTGGCTGCTTACCAATTAGGTGTTCTAATTCGGGGATGACATCAATAATAACTTGACTGTTTTCACCCAAAGCCTCTAGGATTTTTGCTCGCCATTTTTGGACTTCGGTGGCGCTTTCGGTGAGCAGTTGCTGCATGAGACTTTGGAATGCCTGCACCCACGACGAGAAGGGACTGTTGCGGTTAAATTGATCGAATTTTCCTTTGATGAAGTAACCCCGTTGGCGGACGATGGGTTTGTGAACTTCGTTGACAACGGCTGTTTTGCCAATGCCAGAAAAGCCAGCGATTAGCATGATTTCGATATTACCTTCGCTGATGCGATCGAAGGCTGCTAATAGGGCTTTAACTTCAGTTTCTCTACCGTAGAGTTTTTCGGGAATGACGAAGCGATCGCAAATATCCCGATTTGCCAATACAAACTCGCTAATAGTCCCATTTTCTTGCCATTGCTGCGAGCATTTTTCTAAGTCGTAGCGCAGCCCAGCAGCACTTTGATAGCGTGATTCTGGAGTTTTTGCCATCAGTTTTATGATGATATTATTCACCATCACTGAGATAGCTGGAACCAGATTGATTGGCTCAGTTGGCATTCTGGCAATATGACAGTGGACTAACTCCATTGGATCGTTAGAGTCAAAGGGCAATTTCCCTGTTAGTATTTGGTAAAATGTAATTCCCAACGAGTAAAAGTCGGTACGGTAGTCGATACCCCGATTCATGCGTCCCGTTTGTTCGGGGGACATATAAGCTAGGGTTCCTTCTAAGATGTTTGGATTTTGGATTTCCTGGTTTTCTCTGGGTAAAAGAGATGAAATGCTGAAGTCAATTAATTTAACTTCTTTAGTTTCCGGGTTAATGATGATATTCTGGGGCTTGATGTCTTTGTGAATAATTCGGTTGTGATATAGTCCTTCTAGGGCTTGGACGATCTGAATTGCGATCGGCAAAAATTCATTTAGCGGTAGAGGCGAACTCTGGAGGGAGGAAATGTCAGATTTACTGGATTTGATATTATCCAATTGCTCTGAATTAACAGTATACTCAGATAGGGAAATACCTCCAATATCCTCGGTAATCAGAGCAAAAGCATTCTGATAGTTTAAGAGTGCAATGGGTTTGACAATTCCCGGAAGGTCAAGATTTTTGGTGATCGTGTACTGATTGCGAAACTGTATCAGTTCGCTAAAAGTGGGATACTCACTCCATAACAGTTTGATAATTACTTTTTGGTTTGACTCAGAAACTCCTCGATAAACCTGGGTTCTAGAGCCATTATAGATTTGCTCGGTGAGGTGATAGCCGGGAATTTTTAACATATTATCAGTCATGGTGAAGAGGTTAAATCAATATTCTGTAGATGCTATCGGAGGCTGAAAATGATAAAGCGGTAAGGTGCATATTGCACATCTTACAGAGTAGAGTTTATGCGCCGAGAACAATTAATCCAAAATTCTTGGCTGTTCAAATTTTAGATGCTCTGGCTGAAATTAATTAGGTTTTTTAGTGCTATTTTAAGATTTTTGACAGGGACTAAAAGATGTCCGATGAAAGACAGACACACCGTAACGTTCTAACCCCAATCTATGTTTTTTTGTACCATATCCCTTGTTGTTTGTCAAGTCATATTCGGGATATTTGACGGCCATCCGCAGGATTAATTCGTCGCGCCAAACTTTGGCGACAATACTAGCAGCGGCAATCTGAATCGATCGCGAATCACCTTTAATCATCGTCTCTTGGTCGATCGACAAATTGGGTATTCTTTGATTGCCGTCAACCAAACACAAATCGGGCGCGACATTTAATTTCAAAATCGCCCGTTTCATTGCCAACAAAGAAGCCTGCAAAATATTCAGGCGATCGATCTCCCGCACCGAAGCTGCACCAATTTGACAGTCAACCGCCACAGCCCTGATTTTGACTGCTAACCGACTCCGGGCTGCGGCACTCAACTGTTTGCTGTCGCGCACCCCGCAACTTACTAATTCTTCGAGAACTTCGTCGGGCAAAATGCAGGCGGCTGCCACCACTGGCCCGAACAAAGCTCCTCTTCCTACTTCATCTACACCTGCAATTATCCGAGGGAAAGAGGGGGAGGGGGAGAGGGGGAGAGGGGGAGAGGGAGAGGGGGAGATTGGGAGATGGAAAGATGGGAAGAGAGTAAAAATTTCTACTTCTTCTTTGTTCCTTTTTCTTTGTTCCTTCTTCCTTCTTCCCTCTTCCTTCTTCTTTGTTCCTTCTTCCTTCTTCCCTCTTCCTTCTTCCTTCATAATCACTCATCCAAAACAGCAGAGGAGCGACGGCGGCGGCGCCTGTTGATCGCAGGCTCCTCGGGTTCGCTCGATTCGATCGGCTCGTGGGATTCGATCGGCTCGTGGGATTCGATCGGCTCGTGGGATTCGATCGGCTCGTGGGATTCGATCGGCTCATAGGATTCGATCGGCTCATAGGATTCGATCGACTCATATAGCTTATTCGGCTGATTCGAGAAAGCCATCACATCGTCGGCTTCCTCCATCGGCTCAAAATCATCGATTTCGTCGATCGAACTTGCGCCGTAAATTTCAGCCTCATCATCAGCATCATCGTCATCGTCATCCTCAGCAAATACCGGCTCAACAACCGACATTTCTGAATAATAATTTTGTTCCTCAACATTCTGTGCTGGCGCAGGCGCTTCAAATTCAAATTCGAGCTGCTCAAAAGGCGGCTTATTCGGCCCAGCTCCGGGGAGTGTCACCGAAACGATCGCATTTTTAGGATTTTTGACGCTGCGATCCGTTAGCACCAAAGGAGAAACCCCCATCAGAGCATAAACATCCTGCTCCTCTGGCGTCATTTCCACCGAAATCACCTCCGGAGGCTCCACCATCGGCTTCAGCAGCTCAGACTTAGTTGGCCGCACGCGATCGAATTCCTCGCGCCTGCCAACAGTTGACATATTCACCAGCCCGAAGCCCTCGGAAGCTGCGCGGATGCCGGGGGGTGCCAGATACTCGGAGCGTGTCTCCGCGACGGGCGCACTCGAAGTATTCGGCAGCCGCAACTTGCTACGCACCGGTTCCTCCTCTGGTGTGACAGCAAAAGGCTCTTCACCAATCCGGCGGCGGCGGCGCCGTCTGGTTCCGTTGCCCAAATCCTGATAGCTGGGATGGTTGAGCAAGTCCAAAGCCGAGGCGTTGCCGCCGGTCTCAACAAAATCCAAACTTTCGCTCTGAGGTTCCCAAGCAGCCCGAGCGAGTTCGGGGGAACGTTCTTCTCGCACTGGTGCAGCAGTTGCAGCAGCTACAGGCGCCAAGCTGCGGCGTTCCAATCCTTCTGGCAAATTCAACATCAGTCGGTTGGAGGAAGTCACAGTGCGATCGGCTGCTTCCCGCACCGCTGCGCCGAAGTCCTCTTCGCCCGGGAGTTGTACCAGATGACCCAACCCACTGCAAGTAGGGCAACTGTGGCCGAATAACTCGTAAATATTTTGACCTTGGCGTTTGCGGGTGAGTTCTACCAGTCCCAATTCCGACAGTTGAGCGATTTGGGGTCGAGATTTGTCAGCTTTGAGAGCTTTATTGAAATGTTCCAGCACCTGCAACTGATCGCGGCGGGATTCCATGTCAATAAAGTCAACAATAATCACCCCGGCAATATTCCGCAGTCGCAACTGTCTGGCAATTTCCGTTGCTGCTTCGCAATTTGTCCAGAGTACAGTTTCGCGAGCTGTTGCCGATCGAGTAAACGAGCCAGAGTTAACATCAATTACCGTCAGCGCTTCCGTCGGCTCAATAATCACATAACCGCCAGAAGGTAAATCTACCCTCGGTCTGAGAGCTTCTCGAATCGCAGCGTTGACGCGGAAAAATTCTAGAATCGAGGCGCGCTCTCGGTGGTGGTCGATCAAAACTCCCGCAGGAAGTTTACCGCCGTTCCAGCTCATCAACTGCTGCTTCACCCGCTTAATCCCATTTTGCGAGTCCACCACAATCCGGTTCACGTCACCGCTGAACATATCTCGCAGCACCCGCTGGATAAAATCGTCATCGCGGTTGAGCAATGCCGGCGCGCGCGTCGAACCACCTTCAAGTTGAACAGCTTCCCACTGCTTTTGCAGCACTTCCAAATCTTCCATGATGGCTTCTTCAGTCATGCCTTCGGCTTCGGTTCTTACCAGCAGCCCCATCCCGGCCGGTTTCACCAAAATAGCCAGGGCTCGGAGGCGGTTGCGCTCGGCTTCCGACTTGATGCGCCGTGAAAGATTGACTCCCCTGCCGTAGGGCATCAGTACCAAATATCGCCCGGGTAAGGTAATGTTGCCTGTCAGCCGCGGGCCTTTGCTGCCCGTCGGTTCTTTCATCACCTGTACCAGCACTTTTTGCTGGGGGGTCAAGAGTTCTGTAATTGCTCCTGCCGATCTTTTGAGCCGCAGCGGGCCGAGGTCTGTGACGTGCATGAACCCGTTGCGTTCTGGATCGCCAATATTGACGAAAGCCGCATCTATCCCAGGGAGTACATTTTCGACAATTCCCAAGTAAATGTCACTGACTTGGTGGCTGCCTGTGGCTACCACGAGTTCTTGGATTTGATCTTCTGAAAAAACGGCAGCAATACGATGCTGCTCTGCTATAACTATCTGCTTTGTCATTCAATTTCCTCAAAAAACTGTCAGTAAGTTAGAGACACTAACGCCCTCTGAGTGCCTCTGACTTTAACTGTAATTAGTAGTAGTAGTAGTAGTAGCTTGAAGAGTTATTAGCTGTGAGTTGGTGGAGGGTGGAAGGCAATTTAACTGTTCACTGTTCACTGTTCACTGTTCACTGTTACAGATAAAAAAGTAGTTAAACCCGCCCGATCGAGAGTTATGAGTTATGCTCGACAGATAAATCTGAGAGATAGAAATAAGGAGGTTTTTATCGAGTTAGCAATATTGAGTTTTAAGTTGAGAATTGCTTTCCTCAATACTTCAAAATTCAACATTTGCAACTCTTCCTTTGAACTCAGGGAATAAATTCAGCGACACTCTCACCAATTTCTTAACACACAACTGAACACACAACTTAACACTACGAACTGATAACTCTGCTTGCGTGGTTGAGGGCTGGTTTTGAGGGAAAGTTAAGTAGGAGTTAAATCGCCTAGACTTTTGTTGAATTCTTGCGCGATCGCACTCAACAGATTCTACTCTTGGCATTCGACTGGAACTTCCGCCCCTGCCAACCCTAAAACCTGGTCAGTCGATTTTAGATTTGAGATTTTAGATTTGAGATTTACAAGCGCAGATGAATCTGGGAGCTTGAACCTTGGTCTAAAATTTGGGGTTCTCCACGAATTAAGTCCGGGCTTGTATCCGTTTTCGATCGAGGTCAAAAACATCTATTGTTGAATACCCGCTCTGCGGCTTGAACCATGAGATTTTTGAGTAAGCCGACGATCGACAACCACTCGATCGATCGAAATTAATCCATCAATTTGGTTCAGGCCCTGCTCCTGCGGGTTTAGCGCTAGATTTAGCCCGTGAATCTACAAAAAGGCTTGAAGTCTTGAACAGAAGCAATTTGCACCCAGCCCGCGTTGCTGGTTGACTTTTAGCGACGAGCGACAAAAGCGCTCAAGCCGCTGCGGCTTCCATAACAAGCAATTATAGCGTAAAACGATACATCCCGATAGGGAACCCCGGGTGAAATATTCCACTCTTAGCTTCCCTATCTTAACAATAACTCAGGATTAGCTGACTGCGTTGAACCTGCACAAGCTGAATTTGTTGCTCGCTTACTTGTTCGAGCATAAAAACCAGATGTTCTGGCTTGAGCAAGTTGCCGTCGCTGCGACAACTGCCGGTATAGCGCAAGACGGCTGTACCTTCGGATTTACCGGAGGTGCTGTTTTCTGGTTTCTGCTCAACAAGTTCGAGTTTGTGCAGCCGATCGCGCAAATTGACATCCCGCGTCTTTCCCGACTTAGTAGTGTGCACCCGCCAAAAAGCCTCTGTTTCGGCGATCGCCTGCACCCAAGCTTCCCAATTGGCAGTATCTGCGACGGAGACAGCAGTAGAATCATCCCGGTCAGATTCGCCATTTTCGGTCAACAGGCCTGTTGCAGCCACAGTAATGACGTACTCCGCAGCTTCTAACAACTGACTGGCAGAAGGAGCTTTGAGGTCGATCGGCTCAACTTTGTAAATCGGAATATTTTCCGGCAGAGTTGCCACCAATTTTTCCCGAAAAATCTCAAGATCGATCGCCTCAGTGAGTTCAAAATCAGCAATTTCCCCAGTGCTGGTAACGCCCAGAGGCAGAGCATTTGCGACAGAAATCCGAGGATTTGGGTGGAAGCCGCCAGTAAACGAAATCGGTAAATCAGCCCTACGGACAACTCGATCGAACAATCGCAGCAAATCCAAATGACCAACCAAAGCCATATCGCCCACCTTCCCAAACCAAACCCGAAAACGCTGTTTCCGTTCTGTATTCGGCACGAATTCCCCAGCAAACTCCGGAATTGGCAGGGCATCCACAACCACATTGTGTCCGAAATCTGTGCCGCAAACCCCGCACCGCGAACACCCTTCAAAGGAACAGTCAGGAACCGTCGCTGCTTCTAAAGCCTTTTGCAAGTCAATTTTCAGCCAGTTTTTGTCGATCCCCGTGTCTAGGTGATCCCAAGGTAAAGGTCGATCGAGAAAGAGGGGGAGAGTGTGGGAGGGGGAGAGTGGGGGATTGGGGGATTGGGAGATTGGGGGATTGGGAGATTGGGAGATTGGGAGAGTGGCGGAGTTTGTACTTCTTCCTTCTTCCTTCTTCCTTCTTCCGACTTCCATCGGACTGACATCCGTTACATCCGTTACAGAATTCGTTGCCGAACTTCCTTCTTCATTCTTCATTCTATCCGTTACATCTTGTACAGTGCTCGTTGCCGAACTTCCTTCTTCCTTCTCAAACAGATTCCATTCGCCACTTTCGACTTGGCGGTATTTCCAGGTAAGTCCCGATTCATCGATCGCCCTTGTCCAAGCCTTGTATGCTTGATCTAAGCTTTCCCACCAAGCATCCATACCAGCGCCAAGTTCCCAAGCACGGCGGACTACAGCGCCCAAACGCCTATCGCCCCTACCTACAAAATCCTCCATTGCCGAAATCCGCACATCGGTATAATTCACCTTGATATTTCTCATCGCTTTGAATTCACCCTTCAGCAATTTTTGCTTCCGTGAAAACTCGGCAGTAGAAACCGAATGCCACTGAAAAGGAGTGTGAGGCTTGGGGGTAAAATTAGAAATTGTCAAGTTAAAATTTAGCGGCCGCCGGCCATTAAGCCTGCATTCCCTTTGCAGCCAGCGGACTGTTTCGGCGATTCCCAGAACATCAAAATCGGTTTCTCCCGGCAAACCGATCATAAAATACAGCTTGATTTTATCCCAACCGCGATCGACCGCAGTTTTGACACCCCGCAACAATTCTTCATTCGTCAAACCTTTGTTAACGATGTCGCGCATCCGCTGCGTGCCGGCTTCCGGGGCAAAAGTCAAACCGCTTTGCCGCGTGCCGCCGAGAATGTCGGCAATATTATCGTCAAATCTGTCAACCCGCTGACTGGGTAAAGACAGAGAGATATTTTTGTCTTTGAGGCGGTTTTTGATTTCCATCCCCACAGCCGGGAGTGCCAGATAGTCGGAACAACTCAGGGAAAGCAGGGAAAACTCACTGTGCCCGGTGGCTTTCATTCCTTCTTCTATCGCCTCTACGACTTGCTGCGGTTCCACATCGCGGGCGGGGCGAGTCAGCATTCCCGGCTGACAGAAGCGACAGCCGCGGGTGCATCCCCGGCGAATTTCGACTGTCAGTCTGTCGTGTACTGTTTCAACGTAGGGTACTAGCCCGATCGAATAAGCTGGTATGGGAGTTGCTACGCGGCGCAGAATTTTTTCTGGGACTTGCGGGCGGTTGGGATGAACAGAACCATCTGCCGCCATATCGTAGAATTGGGGGACATAAACGCCGGGAATTTGCGCTAAATCCAACAACAAAGCTTCTCGGCTCAAATTATTAGTTTTGCCATCGGCCAAAATCAAGCCAATTTCTGGCAGCAATTCTTCTCCATCTCCCAAAGCGATGAAGTCAAAAAAGTCAGCGTAGGGTTCGGGATTGGAGGTTGCGGTTTGTCCGCCAGCAAAAATTAGCGGCAAATCGCCACCATTTTGGGCATTTGTCGCTCTTTCTTTCCAAGTTAGGGGAATGCCGGCTAAATCCAGCATTTCCAGAATGTTTGTTGCTCCGAGTTCGTAGCTGAGGCTGAAGCCGAGAATATCAAATTCTGTGAGCGATCGCCTGGATTCTACAGCAAACAGGGGAGTTTTGGTCGATCGCAGTTTTGCTGCTAAGTCTGGTGCCGGCAAATAAGCTCGATCGCACAACTGTCTCGGCCCAGCATTCAAAATATTGTAAAGGATGATGTGTCCCAGATTGGAAGCACCAACTTCATACACTTCTGGATATGTGAGCACCCAGCGTACAGACGCCCCATCCCAAGGCTTGCGGACAGCCCCCAACTCGTTTCCTAGATAACGAGCAGGCTGATTGATTTCTGCTGTAAGTAATTCTTCGACTTTTACTGCCACGGCTCGACTCGCTAAATACTTGCGACTCTTAAGCAGCCTACCTTAAAATCTGCCAATACGCCAACGGCAGTCCTATCTCTTTGGAGGCCTTTAACTGAAGTTGCTGTGTTTGCTTACTTGTTTTCACCGGTGAGTAGATTCTAGAAGTGCTTGTTTACACAAGACAAGAGTTTGCTGCTTCAAAGCTTTCGACATTTTCAAATATCTCAAAAACTCGATCGAGTTGGCTGAGTTCCAGAATCATTCTAATTCCGGCGGTAACTGAACACAGACTAAACCTGCGTCCCATTTTTTTCGCCTGCTTGAGGCCGGAAATCAATGCCATCAAACCCGCGCTGTCAATAAATGTTACTGCGCCAACATCTACGAGTACCGCTACTACTCCAGGGGCTGAAATTGTTGTGGTTAGTTGCTCTGTGAATTCTCCGGCTGTGGCTGCATTTAGGTGGTCTAGGGGTCGAATCACCGTAATTGGTTTATGGACAAGAAGTGTCTGCATATATCAAACCTATGGTTGCTACGTATTTTCAACTACCGTACTGGACGGACGTAAGCCTAAACCTACTTGACACCTACGAGCGTAACCCTACCTGAGGAAAACCGACCGGTAGTTTTGAGTGGTTTACTGAATCTTTATTTATTTAGTCTTTTTTATAAAAGTTTATGCAAGATTTACGGAGTAAAGGTAAGCTACTATACTATTTTTTATTTGTGCGACGAGGTTTAGTGTTGGCAATCGTAAAGATTGCGATCGACCTTACCCTAGCTGTTAGGTTAAACCGAGCAATGTAATTGAAATCACTGGTTAGTTCTGATTTGGATCACTCACTCCATCGACTGTTAAGATGACAATAAAACTGTACGGAGTTCTCCGATATACTATGCAAGCAACTCATGCTATTCGTCAACTTGTAGAAAAAGCCCTCTACATTAAGCAGTTGACGCCTGACATTGAAAACGAAATCAACAACGAGCTGACCCGTTTGGGCTACATCTCGGATATTGATTATGAGGCTTTAGAGTTATTAATGGATGAAATGGATGCTGGCCGGGTGCAATTGGTATCTAGTAGATAGTTGGAACCGGAGAGCGCGGAAAAATCACAGATTGAAAAAAAATCCTTGCACGGTGGGAAAGACGGGAGTCTCAGAAGCATTTACCCCGGCACGGTACTTTTAAAAGCTCGCACCCAGTTGATGAGCTTGACATTTGAGGCGATGGTTTGTTAACCTCACTATCAAAAAAATACTTTGACTTAAATTAAATATCTAACTTTTGGGGCTTGACAAATGAGCTGTAATAGTAATTTATGATTGATTGCTGTTACCTGGGCGGAGACAGAAATCTGGTTTGGCACGACTATCATTAAATTGCTTCGATCGTTCGGACTTCACTCCTCCTCCAGCGAGAGACGACTCATATCATCTGCGGTGCATTACCCTAAAAAAATGGTTTGTAGTGCGGACTTCAGTCCGCAAAAAGCCGCGGACTGAAGTCCGCACTACGAACCTTACTTATTGGGGTTAATCGATCGGATACCATATAAATTACGTCAGTTCGCCAGTTGTGTAAAGTATTGTAAAAAGTATAGGGAATTTGCATAAAAAAGAACAAGTGGCGCCGATAGCTCAAATAGAGAAGCTCGCGTCTTAGTGGCGAGAGAGTCTGTCAACTTGTATCTCAACCAATCTAATATGTCAAGAAAACCAGATAGCAGGGAAACTTCAGTCAGCAGTCTATTTGCCAAAATCGAGAACTTGCTGATACAGGCTTGGCAAGAAACAGGTCACGGCTCCCTAACTATTGAAAGCGAAAAAATCAGTCCCAAAAAAATCAAAGTAATTATTAGAGGCTCTACTCATTATCGTTATGTTATTGGCCCTGAAGGCATAAACGAGTGGGTGTCAAACCAAATTGCCGAAGGGGATTGAGCCATTAACGGTTGGGTTAATCTAATTGGTCATTGGCCATCGATCGTTAATATGATACGATCGCCCGAATGGAAGAAAACTAATTTTTAGTGGGGATTTCCATCCTTGCCAAGTCAATCAAAAATCGATCGCCCGCGACACCAAACTTGCCACCACCGCCACCAACTCAGCAGGATCGAGAGGCTTGGGTAGGTGAATTTGAAAACCCTGTCGCAGCGCCCGCACCCGTTCCTCCAGCCTACCGTAAGCTGTGAAAGCCACCGCCGGAATTTCCCTGTCCCCCATTTGCTCTCGCACTTGCGGCAGCAGAGCCTCTCCTTCAGCGGTTTGTATCCTAAGATCGATCGCCAACACATCCGGATTCAGCCTAGAAATCGCTTCCAAGGCTTCCATTCCCGAGACAGCCGTCTCCACCTCGGCTCCGCAATCTTCGAGCACTGTACGCGCAAAATCCAAGGAATCGGCGTCGCCATCAACCACCAACACCCGCACTCCCGAAAGGTTGCTGCTAACAAAAGACGGATCTATAGGGGATCTGGCCGGGGTTTCTCGAACCAAAAACTCCCCAGCCCCGGTAACAGAAAATCCGCCGTCGCCCTCTGGCTGTTTAATTGGCAATCTAACGAAAAAGCTCGCTCCTTGTCCTTGGCCAGCCGATTCTACTTGCACTGTTCCCCCGTGCATTTCCACAAAATGGCGCACGAGAGCCAAACCTAGACCCAATCCGTTGTACGATCGGGTTGCAGAGCTGTCAGCTTGGCTGAAGCGCTCAAAAACGTGCGGCAAAAACTCTCCCCGAATCCCTTGTCCCGTGTCGCTGACTTCAATTTCCACACTAGGCGGTGACAAATTTTCATAACAGGCGGATTGTCCGGGGATACTCGTTTTCTCCATTTTACGCAGCGCCACCCTCACCTGTCCTCCGTCAGGAGTAAACTTAATTGCATTCGACAGCAAATTCCACGCCACCTGCTGCAAGCGGCCGGAATCGCCAAACATCCGCCCCGCAGTTTGGTCGAAATCCGTCACAATTTCAATATTTTTTGCCCCAATCGCCGGGGCGAGAGTATCGATAGCGCCTTCAACAGTCGAAATCAAATCTACCCACCGCAAATTCAGCGACAGTTGGCCGGTCATAATCTGCGACACGTCTAACAAATCCTCAATTAGCGTCCCCAGCGATCGCGTATTGCGGTCGATCGTTTCGAGAGCCTTAACAGTCGTTTTTTCATCAAACTTGCGGTGGCGCAGCAGTTGCGCCCATCCCAGCATCGCATTCAACGGCGTCCGCAATTCGTGGGACAAAGTTCCCAGAAACTCGTCTTTAATCCGGTTCGCCCGTGCCAATTCCTCGGCTCGATCGTGCAGTTCTTTTTCCAACTCCTTGCGAACCGTCAAATCAAGAATAAAAGCCACTGATTCTTGCCGCTTTTCCCCCAACAAAATATACCCCACCAACACCGGAATCCGGCTGCCATCGGGCCGAATGTATTCCTTTTCGTAGGGACTGCAAACGCCCTCGGCCTTTGCCTCTGCGATGCCGATTTCGTCCAGCGGTAGGTACTCCGGCGGTGTAATGTCAATCCAGCGGAGTTCCCCGCGCTGCAACTGTTCCCGCGTGTAGCCAACCAGGCGCAAAAATTCGTCGTTAGCCTCACTGATACCCCCGTCAACATCACCGAAGAGAATCCCGATCAAGTTAGATTCTGCCAACATTCTCAGCTTTTCTTGACTGGCTTTGAGTGCTGCTTCTGATTGCTTGCGATCGCTCACATCTTGGATGTAAGCCGAGAAACCAGAATCGGAAGGATAAAAACGCACTTTCAACCACTTATTCCATAATGGCACGAATTCTTCATATTCGACCGTTACCTTGTCTGCTAATGCTTTGGTGGCAATTTTGTAAGACGGTAAATCCACGATCCAGGGATATATTTCCCAAATATTTTTCCCGATCAGTTCTGCTTGTAAGTTGCCAAAAATCTCTTGAGCTTTGTGATTAATATAGGTGAATTTCCAGCTTGAATCGAAGGCGACAAAAGCGTCGGTAATGCTTTCGAGAATGTTAGTAATTCGAGCGTTTGCCGATAGTAGCGCTTGAGCTGTTTCTTCTGCTTGCTTGCGAGCTGCTTGTTCCCGGGACAAAGCCATAACGCGTTCTTGTTCTGCCTGTTGGCGATCGCTAATATCGATACAAGAACCGATGTAACCGGCAAAAGTGCGATCGGGTCTGTACAGGGGTACCCCCGTACTCACAACCCAGCGGTACTCCCCGTCATAGCGCCTCAAGCGGTACTCGATCCGGTACTCGCTGCGGGCGTCGAAGGCTCTCCGGTAAACATCCATATATTTTGGCAAGTCGTCAGGGTGCAAGCTTTCCATCCAACCCAGGCCGATTTCTTGCGCCAAAGTTTTACCAGTAAACTCCAACCAAACTTTGTTAAAGTAATCGCCAAGTCGATCGATATCCGACATCCAAATCATCACCGGCGCGGTATCTGCCATCATCCGAAACCTGGCTTCGCTTTCTTGACGCTGTGCTTGAGCTGCTTTGCGATCGAGCCGTTCTTTAACTTCCCGCAGGGCCCGCTCGATCGACGGAACCAACCGCGTCAAACGCCGTTTGAGAACGTAGTCTGTAGCCCCGCTTTTCAAAGTCTCAATTGCCACTTCCTCGCCCAAAGTAGCCGACACAAAAATAAACGGCACTCCCGGACAAGTAGTGCGGGCCATTTCCAGCGCTGCTATCCCGTTAAAACAAGGCAGCATATAATCTGCCAAAATAATATCAACACAGTGTTTTTCCAGCGCTACGGCAAAATCTTCCCGAGTTTCCACGCACAGCAAACAAAAGTCTAGACCGCCATCCATGAGATATGCCTCAATCAGCTCGGCATCTAGGGGACTGTCCTCTACTAAGAGGATATTGAGCGTTTTCACAAAAATTCCTTGATATATTTACAGAAAAATGCAATCAAAAATCCTTGAATAGTTCCATTATTTACCTAATTTCCATCGTCATTCTAAAGAAAAGATAAAAAATACTCAGCTTACTGCTGGAACCTCTGCGCCAGGAAAGCGACTGCATCCAGATTTTCGATCGCAAAACAACTATCTTTCTTAGTTCCAAACACAGAACAACCCGATTTCTACGCAAAATCTGTGATACCCGTTTCACAAAATAATGCAACTTTAGGCAAACTGCAAACCCATACAGAATAAGTCATTACCCATCTCAAATCTCAAATTTCAAATCCTTTGAGCGATCTATCTTAACCCAGAAACCGGGTTTTTAACCCACCTAAAGCCTGGACTGCTTTATAGCAATTGCCTGAAACAGACCCATCTATCCCAAGATAGATCTTTGCAAACTCGCTTTAATTCATAAACCCAGTTTCTTCAAAAAAATGTTTTTTGACCACAACAGACAATTTAAATGCGTTCGTTCTGGATGCACAAAAACTCCGTTTCTACGCAACCTATTGAATTACACACACCTTAGCAAGGAATGTATTCCCTGTCAATAATTGTCCACAAAAAAAACAATTTGAAGCCAATACGCTTAACTTAAGAACAATCTAACTGGCAAATAATGCCTGTATTGCCTAGAAAATCGCGAAGTGAAATTCGTCAAAAATCGTTAAGTTAACCGTATTGAATTAGACGCTAAGCCAGCGACACAATACTAGCTCGTTCGTAAGGCAATCTGTTAGTCGGCAAAACCTCGATACTAACTTCCAGCGAATCCAAAGCCGGATTTTGTGCTAGCAGCTTTTGCGTCAAATTCTTATTCAAAATCTCCCATAAATCCGTTTCATTTGGATAATCAACCAAAAAATTGTCTATGCTTTTGTAAATCGGCACAAAGTCGGGATATTCAGCCTGCGTAATTCCTGGCTTGTACTGATACTTGACATCAATGTTCAGGTTATTCAAACCCTGGTGAGCGATCGAATAATTAGGAATCTTGAAATCCCAGGCTTCCCCTAATTTACCATTTGTAGTGCGAGTAACGGTACTGCTGCGATCGTAAGGCAATTGGTTCGTTGGCAAAACATTCAAATCAACCGTCACCGAAGAAATTGCTGGATTTTCGGCAAGCACTTTTTCGGTCAAATTTTTGTTAACAATTTCCCAAAAATCAGTTTCGTTAGAATAGTTAACTAAAAAATCATCAACGCTCTTGTAAATCGGCACAAAATCGGGATACTGATAATTTTGAATGCCCTCTTTGTACTGATAGTTTACATCAAGATTTAGGTTGTTTAACCCTTGATGGTTAATTGGGTAATTTGCCGCTGTAAAATTCCACTTCTCGGTCAGCTTAGCATCCGAAGGAAAGAAAGCAATTCCTACCGGACGCTGTAACTTGCTGTCGGGAGGGACAAAAATCGAACTGTTACTAGACAAAGGATTGCTCGATATTGGCAGCGGTTCCCCAGTTTTGCCATTGTACCGCAAAACTGCACCAACATTGTTAGCATTGGCGCGGTTGTCAAAGCCAACTGCAAACAAATTGCCGATCGGCGAAAATGCCAAACCACCTACATAATTGCTACTGGGGGAAGTATCAGTATAATTGGTAGATAAAACCTTGACCAAATCCCCACTTTTTAAATTGTAGCGCCTGATATCGTTAGCAAAATCGCTCACGTAAAGGTCGCCGTCAGCGGGCCCGATTGCCATGCCCAAAAGACTCACAAATCCCTGACTCCGAGGCGAAGGATCGGGGGAAGCAAAGATACTTGACTGCCCAGTTTGCGGGTTGTAAAGCAGCACCTGGCTGGCGAAACCTGCACTAAAATCAGCTTTGCCATCACGAGCAACACTCCCCTGCGTTGTCACGTACAAATTGCCGTCAGGAGCAAACAGTAAATTGTTCGGCCCATTCAATCCTCCCGCTTGCTGTTTGCCCGTTGCAAATACATCTATAAATTGTCCTGTTTTGCCGTTGTATCTAAGAATTTGATCGGTCAAAAAACTGCTGACATAAAAATTACCGTCGGCACCAAAAGCTAAACCATAAGGCCGAGACAATCCGCCAGTTTCATCAGCAGTAGTGTTCGGATTGTCGCCGACAAATTTGTCAATAAATCCGCCACTAACTCCGTCATATCGCAATACGGCAGATGCTGTCGGTTGTCCGGAATTTCCTGGCTTGTCGCCACTGGCAATGTAAATGTCCGGCTTACCGTCGCCGTTGCCATCTGGGCCAAAAAGAATTGTATCTGGACTAAATAAACCGCCGCTGCCCGATGGGATAAATTCGCCTAGAAGATTGCCCGTATTGCCGTCAAACCGCAGCACATTATTGCCTTTTGTATTGCCAACGAGGAAAGTTCCTTGAGGATTGCTGGGTTGAGTGCGAGTAACTTTGCTGGTGCGGTTATAGGGTAATGTTTGGCTTGGCAAAACGTTCAAATCGATCTTAATTGCTGCTAAGCCAGAATATTCGTTGAGGATGTTTTGAGTCAATCTTTTATTGACAATTTCCCAGAAATCTGTCTCGTTGGGATACTTGCTTAAAAAGTTATCAATGCTCTTGATAATTGACACGGAATCGGGATATTCGTTGGGGGAAATCCCCGGTTTGTACTGATAATCAACATCCAGATCGATCTTGTTCAATCCTTGGTGATTAATTGCGTAGTCTTTCAAGGAAAAGTTGCCATTTTCTTTGAGTTGACCGACACGACTTCGGAAAACTGTAGTTGCTCGTTCGTAGGGCAATCTATTTGTTGGCAAAACTTCGAGTTGGATGGTAACATCGGTCAGTGCCGGATTTTCCTCTAGCACTTTTTGACTCAGATTTTTGTTAATATTTTCCCAGGTGTCCGTTTCATTGGGGTAGTTAAGTAGGAAGTTATCAATACTTTTGTAGATTGGCACAAAATCGGGATATTCATTTTTGGTGATTCCGGGTTTTAAGCCGTAACCAATTTTGATATTGAGGCTGTTTAAACCTTGGTGGTCGATGGTATAATCTGGGAAATTGAAAGCCCATTTTTCTGAAGGTAATAGCGCAGCAGTTCGGGATTGCGATCGCTCTGGATCGCTACCAGCATCACCCACAGCAAAATCCATCCCTGTAAGTTCGTCTCTCTGAAGTTGAGTGGAGATATCGGTCTGGGATGTTAGAGTGCGATCGCATTTAAGATTGTCGTCTGGTGAGTGCGGGAGCCGGAAGTCGGTGATTTGGTCAAAAAGGTCGTTAGCGAAGCCCTCGTAGAGGATCGCACTACCAGTCGCACCGGCAACCAAATCGGATGTTTGAGTCAAACCATAGCTGGTATCAAATAAAACATTCGTATCCCCGATCGCAATTTGGGTCAATCGATTTAGGCGATCCTCTACGAGGGCTTCGCTAACGAACTTACTGCCAAATAAGTCTGGTATTTCTGCTGAAACACCCGCAATATTTCCCTGAAGAGGTTTTGCTTCAAACAGTCTGGCTGTATTCAACATAAGCTATTATTGGCGAGATTCCCGCGATCGGGTATAAATTTGACTATATTTTACGGTTTTTCAAAGAATAGTCAATCGATTTGAGATTTTAGATTGAAGATTTACTTGCAGAATTGAATTTGGGATTAGGAACTTTGGTGTAATTTTTTTAACCTTCCAATCAGGAGTCTACGTGGCACGGCATCCATTTTTTAACGGAGTCAAATAGTTTAAGAAGTAGCTGGCATTTGAGAAACATTTAATCTAAAATCTCTCACCTTTCTCGATCGCACTTCTGTCAAGTTCTCAAAAAATAGATTGTCCGATGGAAGCGGGCGCGATCGCGATACAATCACCACTGGCATTGTTCTAGCCCGCCCCATCCTAAAAATTTATCAATTGTGGAAGCAGCCCAAAAGCCCTCTACAGGAAACACCCCGACTCCGGCAGCCTTAACAATATGAGCCTATTTTTGAATTACGAGGCAAATTGTCTTAAAATATACAATATGCTCGGGTGTTGCACAGCCCGCATATATTAAAATCAGGCGCTTTGCCTGCAATAATTATTTAAAATATAGATATAGCACCGCCGATCCCTAACTCTTCCGCGCTCGGCAAGCGTAGGGTTTGGCAGCAGAGAAGACGATCGTCCACAGTAACTTTCAGTACAGCCCGTGCAGTTGCTTTATCAAAAATTTGGGTCTAAAACCCGTCCTTCGCTCGACGGCTTTACAAAACTTGACAAGAAATTACGCACATCTTACAATTTAGGTATTACACTGTAAGCATGACACTAAAAGCCTTCAGCTATCGATTCTACCCAACGCCGGAACAAGAAATTTTGTTGCGACGCACTATAGGTTGTACTCGTTTGGTCTACAACCGTGCTTTAGCTGCAAGAACCGAAGCTTGGTACACAGAACAAAAACGGGTAGGATACGCTGAAACTTCTTCAATGTTAACCGAGTGGAAAAAAACTGAAGAATTAGATTTTCTCAATGCTGTTTCTTCAGTACCATTGCAGCAATGCTTGCGACATTTGCAAACTGCTTACACCAACTTTTTTGACGGGCAGGCAAAGTATCCTAACTTCAAGAAGAAACGAAACGGTGGTAGCGCACAATTTACCAAATCGGCATTTAAGTTCAAAGACGGACAAGTAACTCTGGCAAAATGTACCCAACCGTTGTCGATTCGCTGGAGTCGAACATTACCAGAGGGTGCAAGACCATCAACTATTACGGTGAAACTTGCACCGTCTGGTCGGTGGTCAATCTCCCTATTGGTGGATGTTGAAATTGAAGCACTGGTTAAAACAAATAGTCAAGTTGGCATTGACTTAGGAATTACAAGCTTGGTGGCACTGAGCAACGGCGAAAAGATTGTCAATCCCAAAGGATTTCAGGCAAAATATCGCAAGTTAAAAAGAGCGCAGAAAGCTTTAAGTAGAAAACAAAAAGGGTCGAATAATCGGCACAAAGCACGGCGTAAAGTAGCAAGAGTGCATCAAGAAATTGCTGACACAAGAAAAGATAATCTTCACAAGTTAACAACTAGGTTGGTGCGTGAAAATCAAGCCATCGCCGTAGAAGATTTGGCTGTGAAAAACATGGTTAAAAACCGGAAACTTGCCCTTGCTATTAGTGACGCTAGTTGGGGCGAACTGGTCAGGCAACTTGAGTACAAGTGCGATTGGTACGGTCGTACCTTGGTCAAGATTGACCGATGGTTTCCGAGTTCAAAACGGTGTTTTGAGTGCGGACATATTGCTCAAAAGATGCCATTGAATGTCCGTTCATGGGATTGTCGTAATTGTGGGACACACCACGATCGAGATATCAATGCAGCAAAAAACATTTTGGCGGCAGGGCTTGCCGTTTCAGTCTGTGGAGCGACTGTAAGACCTGAACAGAGTAAATCTGTTCGGGCTGGTGCGAAACCCCGCAAGGGACAGAAGCAGAAACCTAAATCGTGAGGTTTGGAAATCCCCGCGCGTTTACGCCGGGGTGGATGTCAATCAGGTGATTGCAGCCAGTTACGAGGAGATTTGACCCGCCGTGCTCCAACGCATCAAACAAGACTTAAAAAATGACCTGATCGCAGGTCTGCTGGTAGTGATACCCTTAGCTACCACCATCTGGCTGACAATTACCGTCGCCAGTTGGGTGATCAATTTTCTTACCAAAATTCCCAAGCAGATTAATCCTTTTGACGGACTCCACCCGATTTTGGTCAACCTGCTAAATCTCTTAGTAGGGTTGGCTGTACCCCTGCTGAGCATTTTAGTCATTGGTTTGATGGCCCGCAACATCTTCGGGAAGTGGCTGCTAGACTTTGGCGAACGCCTGTTACAGGCCATTCCCCTAGCGGGTTCGGTTTACAAAACCTTGAAACAACTGCTGGGAACTATCCTCAAATCTAATGACAAATTTCGCCGGGTGGTGTTGGTAGAGTATCCCCGGCGGGGAATCTGGACTTTAGCATTTGTGACCGGTACGATCGAGAGTAACGACATTCCGTCTCATCTTTCCGGCGAAAGCCCGATCGGCATTTTCATCCCCACCACTCCCAACCCCACCACCGGATGGTACGCTATAGTCCCGGAAGCAGATGTCGTTAATTTGTCAATGTCGATCGAAGATGCCTTTAAAGTGGTGATCTCCGGTGGCATCGTCAACCCCAGCAACTCAGTTGCAGTCACCGCCGACAACCCCCCCGGCAAAACACTCGAACCCTTGCTGTCCGAATCAAGATACCAGCCTGTACCAGTGGAAGAAGATTAGACAAAGGTTTTTTGAATATAGATTGTGTGGGGTGTTGGAAGGGGAGAGGGGGAGAGGGGGAGAGAGGGAGAGGATTTTTAATAATGCTCAGCGAAATATACAATTGACATCCTGTAGAGCTTAGACGACAGCCTTTGGTTCGCTTTGTCTACATTTTCATCACGCGTAAACTTTCCCCATCGCAAATAATATTTTTCCAAAACCTGCCCAGAAACAATCGTTACTGAGGGCAGGTTTTTTTGCGAGTTTTTCTGCTAAAGTCCAAGTCTATGCTCTGAACCAGCGCTTAGCAATCTCAACAATTCTGAAATTCCTAAATTCCCAATTGCTATCTAAAACATATGAAAAAAGCACGCGAAACCTCACGCGAACTCGCACTCCTTGGCATCAGCCAACTACCGGTGAATCCAGAACTCTTAGAAGCTAAGAAACTGCAAGATGTTCTCCTCGCCGCCATCCGCACCCTGACTACAGAAGTTCAAGAATCCCTAGAAGCAGCAGCCTCCGAAGTGCAGCGAGGTAGCGACAAACTGCTGGCTAGCGAAATCCGTGCCGCTGATATACAAAGTGCTAGAGCAATGGTGCGGGAAGCACTCGAACTCACCCAAACCGCCATCAACCGTCTGGGTTCAGCAATGGAGTTTCCGGAACTGATCCAGCTAGCTAACCAGCAAGATGTCCGTACCTATGCTTTGCAAATCCTGACAAAAGTCAGTGCCAACCGCGTTCAAATTGACGAGTTGCTCTCGGAAGCCCTGGTAGACTGGCAAATCGATCGCCTGCCCAGGATCGATCGAGATATCATGAGAATCGCGATCGCCGAAATCCTCTATCTCGGCTTAGCTGAACAAGTCAGCGTCAGCGAAGCCGTCCAACTCGCAAAACGCTACAGCGGTGATGAAGGACATCGGTTCATCAACGGAGTCCTCCGCCGAGTCGTCGATAAAATCAATGCAGAAGTTGTAAGTCAGTAGTCATTAGTCAGCAGTCATTAGTCATTAGCGATCGGCAATCCACAATCCACAATCCGCTCTAAACTAAGGACTGATGGCTAAATGACTGATAACTATTCTCTATTTCCCCATTTACTTCTATGGTATTTAATTGGTTTCGTCGCCAGTACAGCGAAAGCGGATCTTCTGAACCAGAAACTCCCCCCGAAAAGCCCCAAGATGAGGCGGCAAAATCCGCACCGGTTGAGCCTCAAACAGATGCAGCAGTTGAGGAAACTTCCCCCGCTGTAGCTGAGGATTATCTCAATTGGGCCAAAGCTGCTTACAAAAATATTCAAAAACAGCAAAAACCTGAAACAGAAGTTACTGAGACAGCACCGGCGGAAGTTCCAGCAGCCGAAACAGAAGCTGTAGAAGTTGCAGAAGTTGCACCAACTGTTGCAGAAGTTGCAGAAATTGCACCACCTCCGCAGAATGAAACTACGGATGGTCTAAAACCAGATGCAGTTAGCTCAGTAGAGATTCCCGAACCTTTGCTACCATTGCCCGAGTCGATCGCGCCTCAACCTGTTACTCAAAAATTAGAAGTTACAGCAGAAAATATAGCAATTGCCCAACCTGCAACTGAGCTCGCAGACACAGAATCGATCGCACCTGAGGACTCTACAGCCGAAGCCCTGCCGTTTTGGGCCCGAGCTCAAGCCGATCGCATGGATCGCATCGAGCGCCTCAAGGAAACCGCCCTTGAGGAACCAGAAGTCATCGCAGCCGCCGCCGAAAGAGCCGCAATAATCGAAGAAATTCCCGGTTTTGCCTTTGACGAAGGCTTCCTCTGGTCATCTGAAATCCTAGCCAGTCAAGGGCGCCGGCCAGATCAAGTATCCGTCGAGGAAATCAGTTGGTTGCAAAAACTGCGGAAAGGTTTGGAAAGAACCCGCCGCAGCTTAATTAATCGACTAAAGGCGATCGTCGGTCAAGGCCCGCTCAATCAAGACGCGGTAGCCGAAATTGAGACTTTGCTCCTACAAGCCGATGTCGGAGTCGCCGCTACCGACATCATTATTAGCCGCCTCCAAGAAAGACTTACAAAAGAAGTCTTGCCGCCAGAACAGGCTCTAGCCTTTCTCAAAAGCATCCTGCGCGACATTCTCGACGCTCCGACAGCCGAAACCGCCGCCGGCAATCCCGCCTACAGCCTGACTTTTGCCCCGGAAAAAGACACTTTCAACATTTGGTTGATTGTAGGAGTTAACGGTGCGGGCAAAACTACGACGATCGGCAAACTTGCCCACATCGCCCAAATATCAGGCTACAAAACCCTGATTGCCGCCGCCGACACTTTCCGCGCCGCCGCCGTCGAACAAGTCAAAGTTTGGGGATCCCGCAGCGGTGTCGAAATTATTGCCAACGAGGGGAAAAATACCGATCCTGCTGCTGTAGTGTTTGATGCGATCGCCGCCGCCAGCGCCCGAGGCACAGAATTGTTGATCGTAGACACCGCAGGCCGCCTGCAAAACAAAAAAAATCTGATGGACGAATTAAGTAAAATCCGTCGCATTGTAGACAAAAAAGCCCCCGGCGCTACCGTAGAATCTCTACTGGTCTTGGATGCCACCCTAGGTCAAAATGGTTTGCGACAGGCAGAAGTATTCGCTGAATCGGCAAAATTAAGCGGAGTAGTATTGACAAAACTTGACGGTTCTGCTAAAGGTGGTGTTGCCCTAGCAGTAGTGCAGCAGCTAGGTCTGCCAATCCGGTTTATTGGAGTGGGGGAAAGCATCGAAGATTTGCGCCCGTTTTCTAGTTACGAATTTGTGGAAGCCCTACTCGATTTTAGATTTTAGATTTTAGATTGATGAGGTATCTCTAGCCGTCCCGATTTGGGAAAGCGAATACAGAGCTTCAACATATCAAATCCTTAACCTCAAACTACGATCGCAGGACTTGCGCCGACGGCCACCGGGCGCCCCCCTTAAAAAACAGTGTGGTTTTATTATCCTCATCGAAATTAGGTACGTAGTTGGGCTTTAGCCCTCTTTAGGCCTATGGATAAAGAGGGCTAAAGCCCAACTACATACCTTGATTAAGTAGTTTCAGAAGGGCTCAAAGTCTCCCTTATTAAGGGGGATTTAGACTCAGCTATAAACGAGATTTCTTGACGATTTCAGGCTTAAATTCGCACCAATGGCATACTGCCAAAACTACTTGCTCGAAAAATAACCGGATTTCTGTTCGTGTGGTACGTAATTCCTCACTCACTCAATCTCCTTTTAAGATCGAAAATCACCAATATAAAATGACTGCTGTGCCCTTGCCTCGCCCCTCACCTCAACCTGCTGACCGCCCTACGGGTCGCAATTCCACCGACGCGACGCCAGTATTTGCCCTCAAAGAACTGGTAGCGCGCTTGCACCGATACCAGCACAACGTTCAAGATATGTTGGGCTCGCTGGGATTTGCCCTGCGTAGTTTTAACAATCTCAACCAATTTTTGGAGTTGGTGCCTTTGGTGGCAACTCGCGTTACCGACGCCGACGGGGGAGCCCTAGTGCTGTTCAAACCCAACGGTCAAGTCAGGTTCCAGCAGTTGCACTGTCAGGAAGGACGGCAGTGCCAAGATATGCGGAAAGCGCTGGAAATAGCCACCAGGCAAGCTACAGCAGGTGCGGGCGCGGCTGGTGAATCTTTTTCTCAAACAAGCGGGCAAACTTCTAGTCTCGATTTGCAAGTCGGCCGTTATTTGGGCCCGGATGTTCATTTGTTTGGGGCGCCAATTTTAGTCAAGAATTTGGAACGCGGACGGCTGTTTGTTTTTAGCAGTGACCCACAATATATTTGGACTCCCGGCAGGCAGAAATTAGTTCGTTTGGTGGCGGATCAAACCGCCGTGGCAATTTGCAAAGACGAACTGACGGTGAAGTTGGCCGAAAAAGAACGCCTGGACAGAGAGTTAGAAATTGGGGCAGAAATTCAATTGCGGCTGCAACCCCGCAGTTGTCCCACAATTCCCGGTCTTGATGTGGCCGCCCGCTGCCAAACTGCTAGCAGAGTCGGCGGTGATTATTATGATTTTATTCCCGCTGACTATGACCCGATCGGCAAGGAGAATGAGGGGGAACACCCCCCATCCCTGATTAAAAATCTCAAGTCCAAAATCGACAAGGGTCGCTGGAGCATTGTCATCGGCGACGTAATGGGCAAAGGGGTACCGGCTGGCCTGTTGATGACGATGACGCGGGGTATGCTGCGGGCGGAGGTTTTGAACCGCCATTCGCCTGCGAGAATTTTGCAACATTTAAACCGGGTAATGCACGCGGATTTGGAGAATTCTCACCGTTTTGTGACTCTGTTTTATTCGGAGTACGATCCGAAAACTCGCATTCTGTCTTACAGTAATGCTGCTCACCACCCGCCTTTGCTGTGGCAAGCTGCAACTAATTCGATTGTTCGGCTCGATACTTTGGAGGGAATGTTGATTGGCTTGGATGCTGATTCGCGCTACCAAGAAGCCCACGTGCAATTGCAGCCTGGTGATACTATTATTTATTACACAGACGGATTTACTGATGCTGCTAATCAAAGAGGCGATCGCTTTGATGAGGATAACTTGACAGCGGCTTTTCAGTGGGCTTGTCAAAATTATCAGCAGTCTGAGGAAATTCTGGATTATTTGTTCGATCGCGTTCACCAGTTTATCGGCATCGGCAACCGCAATGAAGATGACATGACACTGGTTGTACTTAGGGTAACACCGACCACAGGAGAAAATCACCATGATAGTTAATTTAATGCCGGAAATTATTGCTGGATTGACCAGCTCGATTCATTGGCATGACGCCGTTCATTTGTTAGTTGTGAAATCTCATTTGAGTTCGCCTGTGATATTGGGTCAAAGCTACGAGATATTTACGAATTTCCAGAAAGCTTGGAACAATTTTGTCTCGACAGGTCAAATAGGAGCTTTTTTTATAGGTATTTTCATTGGCTGGTTCATTAAAGGGATTATTCCTTAGAGTTATTTCCTAACAAATCATCAGGAAGGGATTGCAAAGGTTCGGAGTCAGAACTTTATTCCTTTCTGATGCAGCATGATTTTAACTAGCAGCCGGGAAGTACCTCAGTATATTTAGAGGGGATTGTATCTGAGCGCTGCGCGAAGTACCCCGAATAAATTATCGCAGGGATGAAAGGCTCGTCGGTCGGAGGCACGGAGCCCGACAATTAAACTCAACTACCACAGCTCAATCTTCGGGACCCATCCTGATTCTCAATATACTTCCTAAGTGTAGAAACAGTAACACCTCCGCAGGAAGCAATGAAATATGAACTGCTCCACAAAACATCTTTGCGGTAAAACTCATTCACATGAGCTTTGAGGTCTGAAACTGAGCGGGCGTTTGACACGAAGTCGTTTCTCATGTTTTTTCAAGGTAAGTGTTGCGTTTCAGGGATACACTAACTATACTGTGGTGTGGGAAGGTCGAAAAAAAAGGAAGTTTCCCATGCAACTCACGTACAAATACCGCCTCAAACCCACAAAAGCCCAATTGGGAACAATCGTGGCTCATCTAGAACTCTGTCGCCGTCAGTACAACTACCGATTGAGTGAAAGATTTAGATGGTGGGAGTCCACTAGAACGCCTGTTAACGCCTGCCCCTTAACTGCATCCATAGTTTCCGTTGAGGAGATTTATCAAAATATTCCTTTGACCAGGGTGCAAACTAGGGATGGCAGAAAGAAGGATGAGTCAGGCAATCCTTTGACTAGGAAAGGTGACGTTTTCTCGAATGTTGAAGGCGGATATGTACAGTGGCAGGCAATACAACTAGCTGACCTGAAAAATACTAAGAAGCTATTTCCTGATTACAAAGCTTTGAATTCTCAGGTTTTACAGGATGTGGTTAACAGAGTGGAAACTTCCTTTTCAAATTTCACCACGCCTGACAAAAATGGCAATCGTAGAGGCAAGCCCAAGTTTAAAGGATTTGACTACTACAAATCTTTTACTTATCCTCAATTAGATAATTTAGATATCATCAAGGATGAGCAAAATATAATTTGTGTTAACCTTGCCAAAATAGGTCAAGTACCGATGGTATTCCATCGCCCAATACCAACAGGATTCACGGTTAAGACGGGGACAGTTATCAGAGAAGCAGATAGGTGGTATATTGCCCTGACGCTAGAAGACAAAGCGGTTCCCGTGACGGTTGCAGAAATTCAGCCGACTGACGAAAACACTCTTGGCATTGACTTGGGAATTACTAATTACGTTTACCTTTCTAATGGTGAAAGAGTCGAAAACCCTAGGTTCTTGAGGAGATACGCTGAGAAATTAGCAAGGCTTCAGGCGAAACTAGCTAGTAGAGTCAAAGGCTCTAAGCCTTGGCAAGTTATCAAGAGTAAGATTTCTAGACTGCATCAATTTGTGGCTAGAGCAAGACTTGATTTTCAATTCAAAACAGCGCACGAGCTGTTTCGTAAATGCGATGTTTTGGTGGTTGAAGATCTGAGTGTCAAGAATTTGACAAGACGTGCCAAAGCTAAAACCGATATTGATAACAATGGTAATTTGGTTTATTTGCCAAACGGTCAATCAGCTAAAAGTGGCTTGAACAAATCAATGCTTGATGCTGCTCACGGTCAATTCGCTAGCGTTCTCAAGTATGTTGCTTGGAAGCTGGGTAAAAACGTTTTATTGGTTAACCCAAAGGGAACTTCTCAGTATTGCTGGAATTGCCTCAATAAAGTGTCGAAAGAATTGTCGGAACGATGTCATTCTTGTCAATGTGGCGAGTCTTTGGAACGAGATGAAAACTCAGCTAAGCTGATCAAAAAGATTGGTCTAATTCATCAAAGTGGCGGGGGAGCTTCGTCACTCAAAAAAGCCCTTGCACAAAGGGAAATAGAAGCCTGTGGTCTAACGGTACTCCGTTGACAGTCAGGTTCGTTCACTAATTTTGTAGTCTAGAATTCAGTTTTTTAGTTTCTGTACAGGTATAAAAAGTTGGTAGTAATTACCTTAGTCTTTTCTGGCCAAATTTGGGAGGAAGAATTTGCATTCTTGAGTGCGAACCAGAGGACTGACATTCTTTCCTAGGAACCGGAAGACTTGCATTCCTTCCTAAGAACCAGTTTTTAGAGAGTTCTGCAAGAGAGATATAATTGAGTTTTACATTCAGCAATGACCACACAACCGAAAACTTGGAGTCAAAGATTTGAGTCGGCGCTGCACCCAGCGATCGCCCGATTTAATGCTAGTATTGGTTTCGATATAGAACTGATTGAGTATGACTTGACGGGTTCTATCGCCCATGCTAAAATGCTCGCCAAAACTGGAATTATTTCCGCATCAGAAGGGGAACAGCTAGTCAATGGTTTGGAACAAATCCGCCGCGAATACCGCCAAGGTCTTTTTGTGCCGGGAGTTGATGCAGAAGACGTTCACTTCGCTGTAGAAAAGCGCCTGACGGATATAGTCGGGGATGCGGGCAAAAAGCTGCACACGGCCCGATCGCGAAATGACCAAGCCGGCACCGATACTCGTTTGTATTTGCGCGATCGCATTGCAGAAATTCGCGAGCAATTGCGGGAATTTCAAGGGGTTTTGCTCGAAATTGCAGAACTTAACGTCGAAACATTAATCCCCGGTTACACGCACTTGCAGCGCGCTCAGCCAATCAGTTTGGCTCATTACTTGTTAGCTTATTTTGAAATGTCCGATCGCGATTGGGAACGCCTCGGCGATGTCTCGAAGCGGGTGAATATTTCGCCTTTGGGTTGCGGCGCGCTGGCGGGGACGACTTTCCCGATAGACCGACACTATAGCGCAGAACTCTTGGAGTTTGACCAGGTTTATGCTAATAGCTTAGATGGAGTGAGCGATCGAGATTTTGCGATCGAATTTCTCGCAGCCGCCAGCTTGATTATGGTACACCTGAGCCGCTTGTCAGAAGAAATGATTTTGTGGTCTTCTCACGAATTTGGATTTATTACGCTCAAAGATAGCTGCGCTACGGGCTCTAGCATCATGCCCCAGAAAAAAAATCCCGACGTGCCGGAGTTGGTGCGGGGCAAGGCGGGGCGGGTTTTCGGTCATTTGCAAGCCTTGCTTGTAGTAGTGAAGGGATTGCCTTTGGCCTACAACAAAGATTTGCAAGAAGATAAAGAAGCTTTGTTTGATACCGTCAAAACTGTACAAGGTTGCTTGGAAGCAATGACGATTTTGCTGCGGGAAGGAATCGCGTTTAACAGCAATCGCCTTGCTGCTGCCGTTACAGAAGACTTTTCTAACGCTACAGACGTAGCAGATTATTTGGCTGCTAAGGGCGTTCCCTTCCGGGAATCTTACAACCTCGTGGGCAAAGTTGTTAAAACTTGTCTGTCGGGGGGCAAACTCCTCAAAGATTTGACACTTGAGGAGTGGAAAGACTTGCACCCAGCTTTTGATACAGACATTTATAGCGCGATCGCACCGACTCAAGTGGTTGCTGCTCGCAATAGTTACGGTGGCACCGGATTTGAACAAGTGAGAAAATCACTGATTGCTGCGCGCGATCGGATCGCCTAAACTATCCTCGTTGAATTCTTGGGCAAATTCATGATGGCTATCTCTCCTTAGAACGATCGTGTTTTGCACTCTCGGTTCTAAGTTGGGCAGATAGCCTGACTATATTACTCTTCAGCAGCAGCCATATCTTTGTCCCGTCCGCCGCCGCTCATGGCGCCCATCCCGCCGCCGTTGCCGCCGTCAAATCGCCTTCTCTTGTTGGAGAACATATCTTGATTTCTCCGCTTGCGAAATTTGCGAGCGTATGCTTGATTTCGTTGTGCCTTCTCTTTCTTGAGATTGCGGCGCTTAGCCATTCTGACCTCACTAATAAACATTGACATTCCCCAAGCTTTCGGCTCGGGGATTCTTCGGGTTGAAATTCTCAGCACTTGTTTGTTACTGAGATTCTTGCTTGGGCAAAGTCACTTGTTTACGACAGGATTGCTCCAGTCGCTTTAGAGGTGTCTTCTCCCAATCGTGAATTCCGGTATATCCTACCGTACTCGATCGATTCTCTTTAATGTAGTTAGGTTTTGTTCAAATTTAGCTTTCCTAAACCGCAACACCGATCGGTGTGACTGCGAACTCAACTAAAGGAGTGCGAGTTTTTACGTTGTCTAGTTATACTCAATTTTAGACCGATGACGATTATATCACACCCGGCACTATTACCGATCGACAAGAACAGTCCCTCGACTGAGAGTTTCTTAAGTCGATCTTGATCCGCGCGCGATCGGGACGCAATGTTTTTTATTTGCGAACATATTCTAAAAACTCTTGACAAATACCACAAATGACACTAAATCCTGGTGACGTAGCCCCTGTCTTCAGCCTGCCCGACGCTGCCGGCCAACTTGTGGGCCTCGCAGATTTTCGAGGGCGGCGAGTTGTACTTTATTTTTATCCTCGGGATAACACCGCTTATAAAAACCTAGGTAAACCTAGGTAAGCTCTACGGTATAAGCTTTAAGCGTTCTTTCTTAGCGCTTGCGCTTCCTCGATGTCGAGGTTGACCAAGAAACTCCAGTTAGAAACGCTATAATAATCACAACGACGCGATATTACAGCGGAACGTTCGATCTTTTTATTCAGTTGGTTCCACTCGCTCCAAACGTGCTTTTGAGAATTCACTTCAAAATAGGCGGTTAAGGAGCGAGGTATTTTTTCACTCTTATTCATAGCCCGACGAGCAATTACCAGTGCAGCCGATTCGTCGCTGGCTAAGCCATAGATTCTTAAGTATTTTACCAAGCCAATAATACTTGAATAAGCTGGATTGACTGTAATTAACTCAATGCCACGATTCGACAAAATAGAACTCAGTTGCTTGTAGAACTCGCTGTATGCCCATCCCGATAGCATCCGAGCATACTTTCTACTCTTTTCTCCCAGTGACTGCTTTTTTGCCCAGAAATCAAGTTCCTCACAAACTACGGGACATTCAAATTCCTGGGACACTATTGCTAGTTGCAGACAGGCATCAACAATTTGGGCTTGTTGCTTTCCCCAGGGCAATCCCATCTGCAATGGAATCTGACCTTTGGCTTTGAGATTCCCTTCAGAATTGACATACGCCCACCCAATAGAATTAAACTCAGCGAGACTGTCACCAACCCCGCTGGTCTTCAAAACCGTGCGTGAAAATTTCTTTTCACACGGCTCCTCAATGTTTTGGTGCTTGTCACGCATACCTCATTACCC
>NZ_JAAFKG010000063.1 GCF_013299185.1 Microcoleus sp. bin48.metabat.b7b8b9.023
TCGGCGCAAAAAGTCTTCAAGATTAGCTATTTAATCTTCTACTTTTTGAATTTTTGAGCAACAGCTTGCCTGAGATTCAAAGGTGGCTACTTTTAGCTGCGCTCATTTTTTAGTCTAAACTACAGTATTTAGGAATGAAAATTCAATAATTTCAGCATCTTTACGCCCGCTAGCTTTGCAGGCAAGGATTGAAAGTTCGAGATTGCTTAAGTTATTAAATTGCCATTCCTTAGCTGACCAGCGGCCATAATTATCTTAATACAGCAGTCGTATTGTTCCTGAAGATGCTTGTGTCCTAACTTGATAAGTTGCGCGGGCGTTCCATCAGCTACAGTTTCACTTTTGGTGGCTTTGCATTCTCCCACTACCTGATAGGGAGTTTCACAGTAGAAATCTAATCCACCAGCACCGCCTGTTGATTCTGGATCGAGGCTAGCTTCTGGTTTATTGTTAGAATTTGCAAATCCTAGCTTGACAAAACTTTGGCGGACTAACTTTTCAAAGCCATTACCGTCGCTAGAATTGCCGATTTGTGCGATCGTTTTAATCCAATCTAAATCAGAATCTGGTTTTGTTATAGGTGAATTTTCTGACCAACCTAGAAATATTTTGATTTCTACGTCTAGTTGTTTGGCTTTTGAGTTGGTGGTGGATAAATGCACTAATGCACTTTGCAACTCTTCCAATTCTGGATGTTCTGGCGGCTCTAGTTTTTCCAGTTGTTGACGGCGTTTAGCAAAGATAGACTCGATCAACACAGGCGTTGAATCAGTAACATTTAGGGATTTTGGCAAAGATATAAAATTGCCGCTGGGATGCACTGGAATTTCAAGCGGCTGAGGTAGCAGATAGACGCGAAGATGAGTTAGAAAAATATAACGTCGTTGCAGGAGAGTTTGCTGTAATGCCTCTGTTGTCCAGACTGTTAACTGTGACAAAGCCTCTAATGATTCTGGATCGTTTAGTATTTGACACCATTCGCATTTAGCCCAAGCTTTTATTAAAATCGTCTCAGAAGTTAACTGAGAAAATGAGGTTTTAGCAATTGGTAAAAAACTCGATCGGTAGTATTGCTCATGGGGGAGCAAATTAATCGGGATATTGGCTGGATATAGGGCAAATGACCGACCAGGCTCGATGAATATTCGAGGTCTGGCGGCAATCACTCGCCCTTCGATTAAGGCTTTCACATCTGGCGCAGGTAACTGCAAAGCCGTATCAACAAAAACAGAATAACTCATCCACTTATTTGACCTAATAAATTATCCAGTGATTAGTCGAAGTTGTTAATTTCAGTGGTATCAGGTAGGAAGGTACTTTCAAGTATACTATTGAGGAACCAAACCATCAGGAATCTGACCTGACGGATCGCTAAGAATTTCACAAATTAGATGATTTTCACTAGCCAGCTTTTTCTGAACAATAAACTGCTTTATTTGGTCTTCACTGACATCGTAATCTGCCTGAGCCTTGTTGACAAAATAAATAGCTAATAGAGGCTTGATATCTTCACTGGCAAGCTTGACAAATTCTCCACCTAATTCTTGAGAAAGAAGTTTGTCTAAAGACTGTTTTCCTACAGTATTCGGCCTAACATCTTTAGAACGAACTAAACAACCGCGAGTCATATCAAACTTTTGATAATCAATTAATCGCTTTAATGCGGCACTCACAAATCTTGCGCCAGATTCTTGAACAACTGCCACTACTATCTTGACAGACTTTCCATTTTCTTTACCTCGAATTCTAAAGTGGAGATAACCTCTGTCTACAGCTTTAGTTTGTACCTTTTCAATCTCCTCAACTTGCACTCCTTCCAAAGTCTCGCCTTTTACTGCAAGGAAGGCGAAATATAGAGCCTCGGCTAAAATAGTGCTATCCTCAAAATATTTCTCGATTGTTTCCTCAAGTGCATTCAGTTCGTTGTTAAAAGCAAGTTCAACTTGATGGAGTGGATCTGTTGCGATTGGCGATGGAGTATTATCACCAGGTACTTTCCAATTCTTAGCACACTCCTCTAAAACCTTTCTGACAATTAACTTTTCTTTTCCCAGTTCTCTCAGTTCACCTTCATCAAAAGGATAAACAGGATCAGGTGGAATTAAATCTTTACTGTCATAAAAATCTTGGAGCCATTGAGAAACTAGAGTCACTACATCATCAGCATTGAGATACTTTAAATCAAAAATCTTTTCACCCATTCTAGCTGTGACTGACTCTGCCTGCGGTAATGCTCTAATGTTAAACCAAGTTTCATCAAACATAGCTGTCATTAAGACACCTCGTTTAATTTTACCGTACAGGTCTTTTACTAAGAGTGCGACGACCTGCGCCCTGTTGAAACCAGCTTCATTCCGATCTACACTCTCTAACTCATCAAAGCCAATTACTAGAGTTCTGTAATCACCGATTAAGTCTAAAATTTGGCAGACAGTTTGAAATGCTTCGCCTTCTTTATCATCTTCCGTAGAATTTGGTAAACCCATTGCATCAGCTTGTGTCTGTGCCAAGGCTCTTCCAGATAGCCAGTTAATGGCAAAGCTCACTTTATCTGAAGAAAGTGTCCACAGAATAGCCTGTATCAAATAGGGATTTTCGATATTTGGCTTAATTTGAAGCACTTTTGCAGTTAAGGCATCAACGTCTAATTTATGATTTTCAGCTAAGATCCCAGGAAATTGCTTGACTAGCTGCTGAGGTATGTAAGTTTCCCCTAATGCCTCATTGATTAAAGCAGTTGCTAATTCTTGCCACTGCATTACGCCTTCGTTACCAATCCGTTTCAGGCTTGAGGACAAAGTGTTTAGAAAGTTAGCGTTGACTCGGTTTAAGTTTCCATAGTCTACGTCGCTCATATAAACAAAGAAAGAGCCACCTTCATCTAGAAGGCGGCGACGAATCCGACTGATTAAGTGGCTTTTTCCTAGACCTTTTTCAGCTCTGATCGTGATACCACTAACTGTGCGATACCCGGCACGAATTTGCTTGATTGCCTGAAAAACACCATCAGAGGCATGAGCATTGATAGAAGGAACGTCAGGAAAACTTGGCTTCCAAATATCATTACTCCTGACTATTAACGATCGGTCAAAAGGGTTTTGATTTGCAATAGCTTTACTGAGATATGCGATTGAGGAGTGAAAGTCATTCATCGTTTTGTGTGAGTGTGAAGAGATAATGGAGCGAATGCAGTTGAGGAAAACTAAGAACTCAAGTTAATTAGGTTAAACGCTTGACATAGCAGCGCAAACCGTTTACTTTTGTGGTGATAGAATCTTCGATTTTGTCGGGGGCGCTGTCTTCTACACTGCCACCTATAAGTTGGAGAATATCTTGAGCCTGCATTTCCAACAGCCACTCGTTGAATTGCGATCGCCCAACTCTTTCCCCGATCGCCCGCCGCATCCGATAAATCGGCACTAAATCGTCTAAGTTATAATCCCGGTTCAAGCTGTCGTACACATCCAACGCCACAGCCTTAAATTCTTCATAGGATGCGATCGCCCCTGCATCCTTCTTCCCCGTCTCCACAGCAACACTCGCCGCACCATCCTGATGCCGAATCCACTTCAGCAGAGCATTTCCCAGCCGAGTACCGATTTGAGAACCATCAAACTCAAACAGAGAATCTGGACTTTTCAAGCCCTGCGCTAAAACCTCTTTCCCCTTCGCACTCAACTCCACCCGCGTCACCCGATTTACCAGCGAATACTCGATCGCCCCGGATTCCTGCAACTGCGCGAGCACTTCCAGATACTTCTGACTCGTCTCATTAGTCCGGACAATCCGCTTCGTCAAATCCCCTTTTTTAACCGGAATCTGACCGCCACCCAAATCCCACAAATTCAGCAATACCCGAACTTTCGCCTTCGCATCCCAAACCGCTTGCTCTTCCGGTGTCAAAGTTTTAGACACAGCAATTTCATTTTGCTCAGACATATGTATACCTTTAAATCCCTATTGTTAGTATCAAATCTTACCAGAAATTTTGCTAAAAAACATCTCAACTTCTCAGCAAAATAGCGCGCGAGACCGCGCACAACCCATGCAAACTTCATTTTAAAATAATTGGCATTGACTAAAATTTGATTATTTGATAGAATGAGTGGTTGGACGATCGATCGAACTTCAAAATATCTACAGTCAATAAGAGCGATCGAACATTTCAATCAAAACAATCGGAATCAACGCCACTTACCAGAAAGAATTGGTTGAAAGCCGGAAGCCCGGAAAAAAATAAAATCAGACGATTGATTACTCTAATTCTCTTCATTCCAGGTAGAGGTCGCTGTCTATTTTCAACTGTCAACTGTCAACTAAAAACCTAGCAACCTCAACAAATATAGCGCTCCCAACCGCAGTCAACTAGCAGCAATTCACCTTAAGTGTGACTTTAGTTCGATCCCCACTTCAGCCTTTAGAAAGACGAATTCAACCGAAATATCTTGTTACATTGCGATCGAAGCATAGAAGAGAATTTTACCCATGAAAACTATTCCAGACCAAATTGCAGACATCAAAGAAAAACTGCCAGATTTCACTCCCACCCCTCCCGGTTTAAAAGCTCAAGTATCCAGCCACGACCTCAAAGCCCGCTTAGATTGGGGCGAACCCGGACTGACAATCATTGACGCCCGCGATTTTGAAAGCTTCGACAAAAGCCGCATTACCGGCGCCGCACCAATGCCAATGGACGAATTAGTAGAGCGAGCAAAAGCCAGCCTAGAACCCGTTCGCGACATCTACATCTACGGCGAAACCGACGAACAAACTGCTGAAGCAGCCAATCTTCTACGCGCAGCCGGCTTTAGAAAAGTAGCCGAATTAAAAGGCGGAATTCCTGCTTGGAAAGCCATCGACGGCCCCATCGACGGCGCTCTAGAACACGATAATCCCGGCCCCGACGCCTACAACGTTTTCGCTCGCCTGCAACATCACGCCAAAGCCCAGAAAATTAACAAATAATCTCAGATTCGCGGCACAATTAGCTAAAAAAATCTGACACTTAAAAAACCCGGCATCACAAAATTTACCGGGTTTCTCAATGACAAACCCCAAAAAATAGGTTCGTAGTGAGGACTTCAGTCCGCATCAAAATCAGAGGACTGAAGTCCTCACTACAAACCCAGAAAATAGGTTCGTAGTGAGGACTTCAGTCCGCATCTCTCATGACTAGGACTTCAGTCCGCATAAAAATTTGATTGCTTATATTATCTTTCTCTTATTTTTCCTTCCTCCCGTCCAAATACTGACACTTAAAAAACCCGGCATCACAAAATTTACCGGGTTTCTCAATGACAAACCCCAAAAAATAGGTTCGTAGTGAGGACTTCAGTCCGCATCAAAATCAGAGGACTGAAGTCCTCACTACAAACCCAGAAAATAGGTTCGTAGTGAGGACTTCAGTCCGCATCTCTCATGACTAGGACTTCAGTCCGCATCAAAATTTGATTGCTTATATTATCTTTCTCTTATCTTTCCTTTCTCCCCTCCAAATATGCCTTAACCTCCCCAAACATCAGGCGGTTTGCATCAAAAGTAATCAACTTAACAGCTTCCTCAGCAGAAACCCAGGCATGATTTTGAACTTCCTCAACTTGCAAAACCACATCCATCGAATTAACAAAGCCTAAAAAATAAGTCACAGTTTTGTCAATTTCCTCGCCATCTTTAACAAAGGAATAATGTTCCGTAAAACTCGGCTCATCCAGCATTTCAAAATCCGATATGCCAGTTTCCTCTGCAAATTCTCGCCTAGCCGTTTCCGCTGGAGTTTCCCCCGGATTCGCGTGACCTTTAGGAAACGCCCAATGTCCTGCTTGATGTTGAATCAACAAAAACAAACGCTCCGCTTCTTTTCCAAAGATTGGGACTATTCCAAAACATTCATCTTTCATTATTATTCTGTTTCCTATTAATTATTGTGTTTTTCAAAGGTTCGTAGTGAGGACTTCAGTCCTGTAATTTTGATGCGGACTAAAGTCCTCACTACGAACCTAAGCGAGTCGGCTGTCCTGTAATTTTGATGCGGACTAAAGTCCTCACTACGAACCTAAGCGAGTCGGCTGTTCGTACACCCGCTTCAAAGTATTAACATCCCTTGCAGAAATAGCCGGAGGATTCCGCACCTGAGAAAAATAAAGCACATCAGTTTCCAGCAAACTGTGGCCCCAAATTCCCAAAGCGTGCCCCAACTCATGCCGCGCCGTCGCTGGAATATACTTACCCACTTGATTCGGATTCAAATAAACCGCAAACCGATGAGATAAAACAGTTTTCTCCCCATCCCGACGATTGTACAACTCATAGGTGGATTCCCCCGATCGCGATCGCAAAAGCCCTTGACGCAAAGGCGGAGCCTGACGTAAAATTTTAATATCAGCCGCCTCGGAACTATCCACGACTTGTAAAGGCAAATAAACCGCCCATTCCCGCACAACACCCAACACTGCTGCTATCCATTCTTCAGACTTATTCCCATCAATCGGACGCTCTACATACACCTGAATCGGGAACTTCGACCACAGCAAATGACCGACATTTGGCTGTTTAATGCGATCGAAATAATCGCCGCTATTAGTTGCATCTTGCCAATTAGCCAGCGTTGGTGGTAAAGGGTGAACCTGTGGAGGGGGCAAAGTATTGGGGAGAGGAGCAAGACTCACGGCACGAGTATTAACCTGAGTCAAAATTATCAGGCTGCAACAACATAATAAAGCAAATCTCAAGCCTCCGAGCAATCGAGGCTTTATCCTAACTTTCCAGCGCATTTTTTTGACGGCAGATACACGCAAACAAACGCAGATAAATGCAAATTATATAAAGTTTATCTGCGTTTATCTGCGGTTAAAAATCCTAATCTTATAATTTAGGAGTCAACCAACCAGCACTCAAAATAATAGTCAAACCCATAAACACAATAGACAGACCCCAAGTAATCCGGTTGAGAGTTGTTTCCGCACTCTTAGCGCTGGTAAATAATTGAGCTTGTCCGCCAATCCCTCCAATGCCATCGCCTTTAGGACTGTGCAGCAAGACAAAAACTACAAGTCCTAAGGCAGACAAAGACCAGATAACTTGTAACACAGAAACTATATTCATAATTTAGGGTAATTGGTAATTAGTAATTGGCAATTCATTATCATATCAAATTTAGTCGATCGCACACAACCGCGCTTAGGGACAGGCGACTGCCTTTTGTCGTGTCAACAATCGCCTGAAAACCTTTGTATCTCTCGTTTGTCGCCGAGGCCAGATCCCCCTAAATCCCCCTTAAAAAGGGGGACTTCGATCCATTTCTTGTCCCCCCTTGTTAAGGGGGGCTAGGCAGGGTGGTTTTATTGTCGTCACACAAATTAGGTACGTTGTTGGGCTTTAGCCCTCTTTATAAGATTAGGAAAGAGGGCCCAAGCCCAACAACGTACCTTGGCCCAAGTGTGAGCCTACCTTCGATCTAAAGCCGCACCCGCACCGGAGTTCGATTGGCTCGAACTTCAAATTCAGCAGCTTGAATCATAGACTTTCCAGTCATCTCCGGGGGCTGAGGCAACTTCAACAGTTCCAAAATCGTCGGCGCCACATCGGCCAAACAGCCGTCCGCCCTGAGAGCAACATCTCCTCCGTGACCTGGAATTTTCAGACCTTCGCCTTCTATTAGAATAAAGGGCACCGGGTTAGTAGTGTGAGCCGTCCAAGGATTCCCATCCTCGTCGAACATCAACTCAGCATTTCCGTGGTCAGCAATAATAATTGCCGTTCCCCCAGCTTTGGAAATCCCGGTCAACAGCCGCCCCAAACATTTATCCACAGTTTGTATCGCAATTATCGTCGCATCCAGCATCCCCGTATGACCAACCATATCCGGGTTAGCGTAGTTAAGCACCACAAATGAATAAATCCGCTTGGACAAAGCCTCCAGCGCCACATCAGTCACCTCAGCCGCCGACATCTCCGGCGCCTCGTCGTAAGTCGCCACCATCGGGCTCTGCACCAACTCGCGGTCTTCCCCCTCAAAAGGCTCTTCCAGACCCCCATTAAAAAAATAAGTCACGTGAGCGTACTTTTCAGTTTCCGCTGTCCGCAACTGTCGCAAACCGTGGTTAGAAATCACCTCACCCAGAATATTGTTCAAATTCTGGGGTTCAAAAGCCACCAGTACCGACGACAGTTTGGGGTCATACTGAGTAAAACTCGCAAAAGTCAGAGGCTCAATTAACGATCGTTCAAAGCCTTTAAAATCTGGCGCTACAAAGGCCTGAGTCAACTCTCTAGCCCTGTCCGGGCGAAAATTGAAGAAAATCATCCCATCCCCGGATGCCACCGCGCCGGGGGCAATGCGAGTCGGAACTGCAAACTCGTCGGTCACTCCAACCGCATAGGAGGCCTGCAACACATCAACTGCCGATCGACCGTCAGGTGCGCTCTCAACCGTCATTACCTCATAAGCGCGGCTCACCCGATCCCAGCGTTTGTCCCTGTCCATCGCGTAATAGCGGCCGCTGATGGTAGCAATCCGACCGACCCCTACCTGTTTGATATAACCTTCTATCTTGCTGAGAGCTTCTACACCATCTTTCGGAGTAGTATCGCGGCCGTCTGTAATCGCGTGGATGCAAACTTCAGAAATTCCCTGTGCTTTTGCTAGCTGTAGCAAACCCAAAATGTGACTCAGGTGCGAGTGTACCCCACCCTCGGAACAAAGACCGGTCAGGTGTAACTTGCCGCCCCGACTGCGTACTTCCTCGCAAAGTTTAACCAGCGCCCGGTTGTCTAGCAAAGAACCATCTTCGACTGCATCCGAGATTCGCACTAACTCTTGAGGAACCACCCGGCCGGCGCCCAGATTTAAGTGACCGACTTCCGAGTTGCCCATTTGCCCGTCTGGAAGCCCTACCGCCCGACCTGATGTGTTAATCAGAGTTCTGGGATAAGCTGCCCAGAGACTGTCCATCACGGGTGTTTTCGCCTGTGCGATCGCATTTCCGTCTTTTTCTTCACGATAACCCCAGCCATCTAGAATAATCAGCACTACAGGAGATACAGACGTTTGTGCCATGCCAATACCCTATTTACAATAATTAATTTCTCGATCGTCATTATTGCCGATTTTGCGGAACATCTTCCGCTCATATATTTTGTACAGCGGCCCAACAACGCTAACAATAATTCCCCAGCTACAGCATTTTGGGAACTAATTTTCACCCGATCGGCAAATTGTCTAATAGATTGCCTTGCCTTAAACTGTTAATCCACCGTTGGAGACTGTTACTCGATAGCGCCAACAGTGGCAGTGCTTTGACAGCCGGATTTTGCCGGATTGTTCAACGGTCAACTTATCGGTAAACACTCAAAACAATACCACACTCGCCGACATTTGGCTAGTTCCTGAAGAAATAAATTAAACAGCCTTGACCGGGCTGCGAATAACTTTACAGTATGCGAATAATAATTGGTTTCTGAATTGGCTCAGTTTCAGCGAACATAAAACTCTACAACATCTTTTTTGATTTTCACATCGTAATTGCCAAAGAAATCGTGACCGAGGAGACCAATTTCCATTTGTTTGGCGATCGCCACTTCGACATTTTGGATTGCAGCACCCCCAACCCGAATCGATCGCACCACACCAATGGGGAACTCGACAATGCTACCGTCAGCGATCCCCGCTCTCCCAGTGCCCACTTGCCTCACTCCCAGTGCAGTAGCCATCCGCTGAGTAATTAAAGTGCCGCTCGCCCCGGTATCGACAATCATTTCAAAAGTCTTGTTACCGTTAAATACCACATCAATCACAGGTGTCCCACCCGCGCGGCGCTTGATTTTAGCTTGAAATACCTTTTGATTCCCACTAGGGGCAGGTTGATTGGCTGGCGGTTGGGCACTAGGATTTGAGGGGCCCCGGCGAAACTGAGAATACACATTGCCACTTCTGGCTTCTGAGGCTGCTGTGAAAGTGCGATTCCCTTCGGGATAGCTCCGCTTCACGATCTGGTGGGAAGTTGCAAGTGGCACCAATGCCATCACCTTTGTTTCTGGCTGATGTGAACGAGCATTCACATTGCCGCTTCCCACCGATCCCAGACCTACCAAAATAGCCACAGAAACAATGCCCGATCGCCAAATCCGTTGGAGAATCACTTTTGCCACCATAACCATGCCCTAATTAGTTAAATATGTACAAGAACCACCACCATTGATATCCTAACCTGCTCCTGAAAACCCAGGGCCCGCCTCAATATCAAATCGTCCGGAAAACTTGGCAATTTAAAAGCGATCGCATACCATCAAACCAGGTAAACTGAAAAGCGGCAAATGGCAGCAACTGCAATTGCCATTTGGATCACTTAAAAGTCAGGCGTTTGGGGACGATCGGTAATGCGTAAACTTTTATATTTTGCAACTATAGGAATGCTGGCTTTCTCGATCGGGGGATGCGGCGACGGGGGTGGCGACACAGCCAGTCCCACTCCTAGTCCTAGTATCAGTCCGGGTGCAACACCAGGGGCACCAGCAGCCAACGCTCCCGGAACGACCGGGGGTGTGGCAAGTCCCACACCAGGAGCTCAGACATTCCCCTCTCCAGTAGTAGCGGCCCAGCCCCCCGGCTTGATCCGATCGACAAACCCTGACGATCGCGCCAGACAAGCTCAAGCAGACATTGATGGCAAAAAGACAGCCCCAAGGGCAATTCCCCAGACATCTGTCCCCGGCCAAGCAAATGACCCATTCTCAGTCCTTCCCCCTCAACCACTCAAAACAGACGGTGGCGGGACAGCGGGCAACGAACTCCCCAACCTCCCAGTCAGACAAGTTCCAAGTCTGCCCAAGCTGCCAGACGAGAGAAACCCACCTCGGTGGACGCCAGTACCGGGATCGAAAAGGGCACCGGGCGGCGGCACAGTTGCCGAACTTCCCAAAGCTCAAAGCCCCGCACAGGTGTCAAGTCTTCCCAACCTGCCGCTAACCCCCGTACCCCAATGGCGGCCGCCAATTTCAGCGCGTCCCCAAGCAGCCCCCGGACGCCCCGGAGCGAGACCAGCAGGCTCCCCAAACGTCGCAGGAAATCCGGCATCAATACCCGGAGTGCCCTCTGTACCGGGCATCGCAACAGGCGGCACCGGCACCAGACCAGGACGCCCAGGATCCAGACCAGCAGGTGCCCCAAACGTCGCGGGAAATCCGGCATCAATACCGGGAGTGCCTTCTATACCGGGCTTCCCAACAGGCACCACCGGCGGCACCGGTACCAGACCAGGACGCCCAGGATCCAGACCAGCAGGTTCCCCAGACATAGCAGGAGCTCCGGCATCATCAATACCAGGAGTTCCCTCTATACCGGGCTTCCCAAGAGGCACGACGGCAAGCCCCCAAGGGACGCGACGACCAGCAGCAACACCGGGACGACCGGCCGCGACACCGGGACGACCAGCCGCGACACCGGGACGCCCGCCAGCGATCGCCGCCCGCCCGCCCGGCCCACCACGCCCTCCCAACATTCCCAACATCGCCACCAGAGAATTGCCCGGTCTGCCCAAGCTGCCGGAATTAACACCGCCGCCATCGTGGCAAGACCCGAATCCACCACCACCCCCCGCACCCCCCGCACCACCACCGCCACCGCCTTCGACAGACAATGCCAAAGGAGTTGAAGTTAGTGGCGTAGTCAGAGTTGGTAATGACATACTGGTAATTGTGAAAGCACCTAACGAGCCAACAAGTCGATATATCAAAGTAGGACAGCGGGTTGCTAGCGGGCAGGTGCTAATCAAACGGGTTGATTTCAAATCAGGAGCCGATCCGATTGTGGTTCTAGAAGAAAACGGTGTAGAGGTTTCTAAAATTGTGGGAGAAAAATCTCCCCGAGTTGCCCAGAACCCAATTTAATGCAAAATTTAGCTCAATCCTTAGAAAAAAAATTGAGAACCGTCATGCTTCGCTCAATTAAACAACTCGGAATATTCATGTTGGTTGGCACGGGGGTAGGATGCCTCTCACTGCTAGCCAATACTAAATCGTCATTGGCGGCGCCAGCAGCAGAACAAAAGCGCCCTCCGGTTTGCGAAGGCTCTCCCCCGAACGGTAGAGTCAAGTGCAACTACGAAAATGGCGACAATTATGAAGGAACTTTCGTCAACGGCAGACCTCAGGGACAAGGAATATACGTATACTCCAAGGGCGATCGCTACGAAGGACAGTTTCGTAACGGGGTTCCCAACGGTCAAGGCACATTCCTGTTCGCTAACGATGACCGCATGGTAGGAGAGTTCCGCAACGGTCTGATCGTTAGGGGAGAAGCTATTTTTGCCACGGGCGATCGCTACAGAGGAACATTTGAAATTGTTCAACAAGTAGGTGGCAGCGCTCCAAGCAGTCAGCCGCACGGTCAAGGGCAATTTATCTTTGCCACGGGCGATCGCTACGCCGGACAATTTTTTGCAGGAAACCCATTTGGTCGGGGAGTGTTTACCCGATCGGACGGCACTCGCTGCGACGGTCAGTTTTTCAACGAAAAGCTAGACGGTAAAGGTAGTTGCAGTTTCCCCAACGGCGTTCGCTACGAAGGCGAATTTCGCAAGGGATTGCCTCACGGTAGAGGCGTAATTACAGATGCTAAAGGTAGACGCTTTTCTGGAGAGTTTCGGGCAGGCAAGCGCGTTCAACCGTGAATCTCGCTGCTAAAATTTGCGATCGGACATTAGTGGAGGCCTTTTGACATGACGACAAATGCTGCTTCTAGTTCTGGGCACGCCAGCCAAATTCCTTTTGACTTTGCCCCGCAGCGGAATCAAGATGCTGACTTATTAAGACAGCTAGATTTTGTTCCGGGTTTGAAGGAAATCTTGACTTTGCGCCAAGTTCATGCATTGGAACACGCTACGGTTTGGGTACTCAGCCAATCTGGCGGTACGCCGACAGCAAGAGCGGATAATCAGTTATTGGGCGGAATGTCCACTGACCAAGGATTTTATCTGTACGGCCGCGTTAACATTGCACAGTTGCGTCATGCAGTGCAATTAGCTTTGCAGCGGATTGCCAGCGGAGAGTGGGATTTAGCCGTACATCCCCGCTGCGGCACCAACTTGTCGGTGGCGATGCTGCTGACTGCTGGACTTGCTGTCGGCATCAATTTAGCTCTGCCGAAGGGGCCCATTCTGCAACTTTTGGGTTTGGGTGCGGCGGCGACGACAGCAGCTCAGTTAGCTCCCGATGTGGGAGCTCTGGCTCAGCGTTACGTCACAACTGCTATTCCGTTTAATTTGAGTATTGTTGATATTTCTGTGAGTCACGACTTCTGGGGACGGGAAGCTCATTTTGTGCGCGTGCGTTGGGTTGAATAGCTGCTGCGGCAAGGGAGAGGTTCAACAGTTGACAGTTGACAGTTGACAGTTGACAGTTGACCATGGGAGAGCGACCTCTACCTAGAAGGAAGAGGATTGAAGTAATGAATAGTCTGATTCTAATTTCTCCCGCTCCGGGAGAGGCTTTCAACCAATTCTTTCTGGTAAATCTTCATTTTTCCTTTGTCGTTCTTCCTTTTTCCTTTTTCACTGCTTGATGCAAGTGTCACAATAAATATTTTTTGGGTACGTTGTTGGGAAAAGAGCGCTCTTTTTCTAAAAACGTACCTTTTTTAATGTGCCATCTGCTTTGTTCATTCTGTCTTTTTCATTCTTCTTTCTGCTATATCATTTGTATTATCTTTTTTATCAGGTAGATGAGACATAATTCGTAAATGCAGTTTTTAGGGGCGTAACTTGCTAAGTAATAAATCTAAGAAGGGCTAAAGCCCAACAACGTACCTAATTTTTAGAATGAGGAAAAATATATTTTTTTATATTTATATAAATTTGTATGATATTCAATTTTATTTTTCACAATCAAGGCGTCAGCTATGAAAAGCTCGGATTGATTTCTGAGGCGACTTGCCAGAAGAGAGCAGCATCAGGTAAAATTGCTTGTTAGAATTTTTAGATCAAAAGTCAATCAAAAAATGTGCAAACTAGCGATCGACAAAACCAGTCTAGCAAGCCTGCTGGCTGTCACCTTAGCCCTAGCAGGCAACAGCTTTTTACCTTTGGGTGACAATGCGAGTTTTGCGAGGGAAATTGCCCAAGCTAACGAACCAGAAAGAGTTCCAGACGGCAAGATGGTTCCCGTTAATGGCAAAGCTAATGTGAGATTAACGAATAAAACCAGCGATCGACTATTTTATCAAGTAGTTGGACAAACTAACCGCCGCACCTTAGCCGAAAATTCAACAGTCGCGCTGCAAGCATTGACACTACCTGCATCCATTGTATTTAGGCGACAAGACGGCGCATTATTGAAAGCGAGTTTAAAACCGGTTGGTGAAGGCACAGTAGAAGTAAGATTAGACGAGACAAATGATTTAGGTTTGGATAAAAGATCTTTAAGCATTCGGAATGATGGTGCACTGTTTCTCCGATAACACGGCGGTTGAAACCGCCCGATCTTCTTATGCCAAGCATATTGATATAAAATCAATTTGGCGATCGCCCTGGCAACTCGAACTCACCTTCAATACACCATCCGAATCCCTATGTCAATCAAAAAAATTCTTTCCATAGCCCTGTTAATTTTCATCCCCATTTCCATCGCGGCCGAATATTTGCACTGGGGTTCCCTGGTAGTTTTCATCACATCCGCCCTAGGCATTATACCTCTGGCGATTTGGTTGAGCACAGCAACAGAAGAAGTGGCGATCGTCACAGGGCCATCTATCGGCGGCTTATTAAATGCAGTCTTCGGGAATGCTACGGAATTAATTATTGCCATAGTAGCCCTGAAAGCCGGCTTGATTGACATCGTGAAAGCCAGCATCACCGGCACAATTATCAGCAACTTGCTCTTGGTGATGGGATTTTCGATGCTGCTAGGGGGAATCCGCTACAAAGAACAAGAATTTAAGCCAATTATCGCCCGGGTGAACGGTTCCACCATGACTCTAGCAGTGATTGCGATTCTGCTGCCGACGATGGTAATTTACACGTCGAATGGAGTGGAACCCGCAGCCATTCAGAATCTTTCGTTGATAACTGCGATCGTCCTAATTGCAGTTTACGCACTAACGCTGCTATTTTCCTTAAAAACTCACAGCTATCTTTACGAAGTCGGCATACTAGAGTTAGAAGATTCTGAAAATACTGATGAAACTGCACACAAACCGAATTTGTGGCTGTGGATAGGAGTGCTAGTAGCCTCAACAGTTGCTGTTGCTTTTGAATCAGAAATTTTCGTGGGCGTTGTCGAAGAAACTACCAAAGGATTGGGATTAACACCACTGTTTACAGGTGTAATTTTGTTGCCGATTGTGGGCGGTGCGGCGGAATACGTAACGGCGGTGGGAGTGGCGATGAAAAATAATATGGATTTGTCAGTTTCCGTGGCGATGGGTTCGAGTTTGCTAGTTGCTTTGCTGGTTGCGCCGGTGTTGGTGATTATCGGTATCGTGATTCATCAGCCGATGGATTTAAACTTTAATCCGTTTGAAGTGGTTGCAGTTGCCATTGCGGTAACAATCGCTAATCTAATTAGTCTCGACGGGCGATCTAATTGGCTGGAAGGAGTGCTACTTTTGGCAACATATATTGTGTTAGCTGCGGCATTTTACTTTCACCCTGTTACTTGAACCAGGTTGGTAGTGAGGACTTTAGTCCTAATAAAATAGGTTGCTAGTCAGGACTTTAGTCTTTGCTGCTAATTGGCTAAAGAAAGGACTGAAGTCCTTACTACGAACCTCGGGAATAAAGGACTGAAGTCCTTACTACGAACCTCGGGAATAAAGGACTGAAGTCCTTACTACGAACCTCGGGAATAAAGGACTGAAGTCCTTACTACGAACCTCGGGAATAAAGGACTGAAGTCCTTACTACGAACCTCGGGAATAAAGGACTGAAGTCCTTACTACGAACCTCGGGAATAAAGGACTGAAGTCCTTACTACGAACCTCGGGAATAAAGGACTGAAGTCCTTACTACGAACCGGCAGGAATTACTACGGACAGCGACACTCTTGAACAGTAACACACTCTATTCTGCAACTTTTTCCTTTGCGTCTCCTCTCGCGACAATCAGAAGCATCCTGACATTGTGAGGTGACTTTGTTCTCACAAATTTGCTGGCGTGGAAAAGTACCTAAATTTTGTACAGAAACTTGAGCGGTAAGCGCACCCTGTTCTATAACTTGGTTATTTTCTTTGATTTCATAGGCAAATTTATTTTCGCCCTCTAAAACCGAAAAAGTTCTTGTTTTGTGACTGTTTGCTAACTTAAATCCAAAACTTTCGGAAGACTCACCTTTGTCATAACTTCTATCCGTGTAAGGATAGGGGTCAGTTTCCATGCCATCAGTCACATTTTTAATCAGCACTCTTCTGTTAGGGCCGGGGGGAGTCTTGCTGGAAACAAATCGAGCGCTTTGCGAATCAGGGGAGATGCCACTTCCGGGACACTGACCTATATATTCAACGCGCTTGAATTGAATCATGTTAATATTAAAACTGTTCTCGTTTTTTACCCGAAATTGTGCTTCGCTAGTCTGCTGGGCGCTGACTGTGAAAGCTGCTAGTGTGACTAAAATTACACCAATCAAAAAAGCTAGGAATTTGATCGATCGCTTCCCCGTAAAAAATCTGGCGCGTTTCATCTCTTTATACCTCCAATATGAAAAAAGTGCATTTTATTTTAATGTAAGTTTAACTAGAAAGCCTATCTATTGTCAAGAAAGATAAAATAGGTTTGTAGTGAGGACTTTAGTCAGGTTTGTAGTGAGGACTTTAGTCCTTCCTGGTTAGTCTCTCCACCAATAAATGAAGTATTTATGGTGCAGGTTTGTAGTGAGGACTTTAGTCCTTCCTGGTTAGTCTCTCCACCAATGAATGAAGTATTTATGGTGCAGGTTTGTAGTGAGGACTTTAGTCCTTCCTGGTTAGTCTCTCCACCAATGAATGAAGTATTCATGGTGCAGGTTTGTAGTGAGGACTTTAGTCCTTCCTGGTTAGTCTCTCCACCAATGAATGAAGTATTTATGGTGCAGGTTTGTAGTTGCTAGATGATTAATTAATTAACCATAACTGACGCACCCTACTTTAAAATTTTACTCGATCGCGCCACTTGTCTACTGTCTTGTTTGTGACTCCTGGCAACTTTTCGACATCCTCCCAAGACTCAAAAGGGTGCCTTTCCCGCGCTGCAATAATTTTCTCGGCTAACTTCGGGCCAACTCCTGGCAAAGTTTCTAATTCTTCCTGAGTCGCGCTATTCAAATTAATTAACTTTTTAGTGGCAACAATTTGGGGTTGAGGATTCGCAGATTTGGATGCTGCTTGTACTGATTCGCACTCTTTTTGCTTAGCGTCAATTTTCTGTTTGATTCGGGCGGGAATTCCCAAGATTGCACCTTTGTAAAGCCGATCGAACTCTCGCTCAAAATGGGCCCCAACCGTCGGGCTGTCGATCGCCAATAATGTCTCATCATTCCCGTGATTTGCAGCCTCAGTCCAGTTGTGAGAGCCTGTAAGGACGGTATTTCCATCTATAACGCCGAATTTGTGGTGCAGGCGATCGCCCATTGGTAACTGCGGCACTCCCACTGTCGTCAGCGGCTTTCTCCACGGGCGATTGTCAGATTCTAAGCTGCAATCTTGCATCAAAGTCGCTCCCATCATGTCTAATCCTTCGCTGTAAGGGCGATAAATGAAATTTGAGTCAATCAAAGCTCGCACCGCTACACCGCGCCTAGATTCAAGTTCTAGAGTATTGGACAACTGCTGAGCCGAAAATACAAACAGTGCCAAATTAACAGATTTTTTCGCCTTTGCTAAAGTGCGATTTATCAAACTGTTAACGCTTTGTTCCCAAGGTAAAGTCGCACTTGTTGGTGAAAATTGCACGGCAACAGTTGCATTACCAACTCTCACTTTTTGCACTTGACGAAACGGCTTTTTGATGCCAAACTTGCTATCCGGTTTACCACCGGGCCCGTCGCCCCACATGATGTTAAATTCTTGAGTAAAGATTTGCGCTAATTGAGGGCTGTCTATTTTTAGCAGATTGTTGGCATTGCCGCGACTTGCTGCTGTCTTGAAATCACCGTGAATATCGCTGGTGGTAAAGTTAGCCGAAGTTACGATGACTGTTTTGCCGTCAATTACTACAAATTTGTGGTGCATCAAACCGCTGCCTTTACTTCCGTCAGCAGTATCGTCAATGACAGGAATCCCCGCATCCCGGACAATTACCAAAGCATCGTTTTGCTTGATTTCCTCGGCACTCAATTTACCGTCTTTATTGATATCGGCGAGTTGCAGAAATTCGCTGTAGCGATCGCGCTCTCGTTCCGGTAACTTTGCCAACTCCTGGGTTGTATAATCGCTCCAAGGGCGATTGTAGATATGTTCGACAATTAATCTGATTTTAATTCCAGTGCGCGCGCGATCGGCTAACCTTCGCGCAATACCGGGCAACCGAAACTCCTGAACCGCAACATCTACGGTCAATTCAGCATTGGCTACTGCGTCGGCGATTAACTTTTCTAAATCGTCTCCAGGTCTAGTTTGTGCGCGGTATGGCTCTGTATAACTCGAAGTGAGCGACTGATTGAAGTATACTTGCAACAAGGGGTCTTGAGGCAGCGGAGCCAGACTGGGAGGTAAATTCTGCACGTCCTGCTTTGCTTGTCCGCAAGCCGTCAGGGCGATCGCTAGCATTCCAACACAACACAAACCTGGTAAATTATAATAAAGTACATTCACAAAATTTAAAATTTTATTGAGGTCATCAGTCTATTCAGAGTGGAAAGATATTGGATCGAGGAAAGTTAAAACTATTAAATTTATGACAGGGAATAGATTTTGCGTCTTGTAGAACTGCCTCGATGCCGGAAGCATCACTGGTAGGGTAGCAGCATTCAGGGGCGTGGGTCAAACCCGATACTGATGCTTTATGGGTAAAAGAAAAACAATTTTTGATTGTGGTCACAGGGGATATGGTAAAGCGTGCCATCGCTGCACGCAAGAGTTGATAGCGCAACAGCAATCAGTTGAACTGCTGGCCGAAAAACAAACCCAAAAACAAGAGAAGGAAGCATCATTTGCTAGAGATATCATCGATCTCAGAGGTCTGCCCGATCATGTAGTTACTAAAGCTCGCGCTATTATAGCAGCTTTGGGCGAAAATAAGAATTACAGAGATTTTGGCGGCAAACGTCTCCGTCACAACCGCTGGATTGTGAGCATTCCTGTAACCCGCAACTACAGAATGCTTTGTGAAGATTGCGGCACTTTCTTAATTCCCCAAAAAGTCTTGTCCCACGAAGACTACAATGTCTGCAAGCCTGGGAGTCATTAGTCAGTTGACAGTTGGCAGTTGACAGTTGTTATCAGTCACAATTTAAGAATCATGAGTCATATCGTTTCCGGTTGCATCGGAATGATTTAACCGCAGAGAACACAGAGAACACAGAGGGAGATAAGAGAGATGAATACAGGACGATGAAGAGCGGATTTGATATCATAAGTCAATAATCATTTATGCCTTTAGGAAATGTCTGCCAACCAGGAAGTCATTAGTCAGTTGGCAGTTATTAGTTGGCAATTGGCCGTTGCGATCGGTCATGATTTAAGAATCATGAGTCATATCGTTTCCGGTTGCATCGGAATGATTTAACCGCAGAGAACACAGAGAACACAGAGGGAGATAAGAGAGATGAATACAGGACGATGAAAAGCGGATTTGATATGATAAGTCAATAATCATTTATGCCTTTAGGATAAGTGTTTTATTCATTAGGTAGTCAATCATTCATTATTAGTTCGTCATTTAATTAAAACCATGCAAATTTACCTCGACTATAGCGCTACAACGCCGACACGCCCAGAAGCAATTGATGCTATGCAAAAAGCTCTGACTCTACAGTGGGGAAATCCTTCTAGCTTGCACGAGTGGGGACAAAGGGCGGCGACTGCTTTAGAATTAGCCAGAATGCAAGTTGCTGGGCTGATTAACGCGCTACCGGAATCGATGATTTTTACTTCGGGCGGCACTGAAGCGGATAATTTAGCAATTATGGGAGTTGCGCGTCTTTATACAAAGCCGCAGCATATCATTATTTCTAGTGTTGAGCATTCTGCCGTGTCAGAACCGGTGCGACAACTCGAAGAATTGGGATGGGAAGTAACGCGATTACCAGTAGATAAATATGGGCGAATTCATCCTTTGGATTTGCAAGAATCGCTGCGATCGCACACAGTGCTAATTTCCATCATCTACGGACAAAGCGAAGTTGGTACACTGCAACCCATAGAAGCATTATCGCAAATTGCGCGCGATCGCAATATCCTGTTCCATACCGATGCGGTTCAAGTTGCCGGTAAATTGCCGATTGACGTGCAAAAACTGCCCGTAGACTTGCTTTCGCTTTCGAGTCACAAACTTTACGGGCCGCAAGGTGCAGGGGCGCTGTACGTGCGTCCAGGACTAGAATTGGTGCCAATGTTGGGCGGGGGCGGACAAGAGTTGAAACTGCGTTCAGGGACGCAAGCACTGCCCGCTATCGTCGGTTTTGGAGTGGCGGCGGAGTTGGCTGTGCAGGAAATGGATGTGGAAACGCCGAGATTGATTGGATTGCGCGATCGACTTTTTGATGGATTAGCTGACATACCCAGTTTAGTCCCAACGGGCGATCGATATTACCGACTGCCGCACCACACCAGTTTTTGCATTGTCTCCCCATCCTGTCGCCCTTATCAAAAGAGAGACACAGAGAGAATTACAGGCAAAACTCTCGTGAGACAGCTAAATTTAGCCGGAATTGGCATTAGTTCCGGTGCGGCTTGTAGCAGCGGCAAACTAACGCCCAGTCCGATATTATTGGCAATGGGATATGACTCCATCGGCGCGGTTGGTGGAATTCGCTTGACACTCGGACGCGAAACAACCGAAGCTGATATTGATTGGACGGTAATTGCGATCGCACAAATCTTAGATAGATTAATTCCCAAGGTAGCATTGTGTAGGAATTAGAAAACTGGGCGGTGGAAGATTGGGCGGTTGGAAACCCGGCGGTGGAAGATTGGGCGGTTGGAAACCCGGCGGTTGAAGATTGGGCGGTTGGAAACCGGGCGGAAACCGGGCGGTTGGAAATTGGGCGGTTGGAAACCCGGCGGTTGGAAATTGGGCGGTTGGAAACCCGGCGGTTGGAAACCCGGCGGTTGGAAACCCGGCGGTTGGAAACCCGGCGGTTGGAAACCCGGCGGTTGGAAACCCGGCGGTTGGAAACCCGGCGGTTGGAAACCCGGCGGTTGGAAACCGCGTCTACACAGACAAAACCCGCCTCCGCGGGTTGAAGAAAAGGCGGTGAAATTACGTTATCTTCTTTAGTCCGCGGAGGCGGACATCGTTTGTGTAGATGCGGTTTCCAACCGCCGTAATTTGGTTTTTACCGATATCTTCGCCTCCCATCAAATATCCTCATAAAAACCCGGTTTATGGCCACCCACGGACAATTCAAGAAACATTTCTAGCCCCAAAACCCCCAACCATGATAAAATAAATCCGATATTATTCACAACTCCCCAATAATGGAAGAAAGCCGCGCCCAAGCCTACCTAGAACTAATTCACACCCTGCTGAATTGCCCCAACGGCGAAGAACCCCAGATATTACAAGATAACTTAGAATTGTTGGATGTCGAATTTCTGGAAACCTGCGAGTTGGTAGCAGAAAAAATGGCACAGCAAGGAGGACAAAACGGCGCTAATTTCCTCCGAAATCTGATCGACCAGTTAGCACAATTAATCGATATCAACTATGGCGATAACTCCGCAAGTGAAAATCCCCAAGAGTATGCAAACTTTATTCTAGAATTATTGCAAGCAGAAGATGGTAGCAATAGCAATACAGCAGTAATTTACCCGATGCTAGCCGAACGACAACATCTCCTCAATGCTCGTTTTTCCGAGATATTAGAGCAAGTATTGCAGAGGTTAATTGGTGGGGAAAATGCCCAAACTATTGATTCAATTGTCAGCCTCGTTGAAGACTTGACCATTAATATTAGTAATTTTTCCGGTGGGAATAGAGCGAATAATATTGAAATTGCCATTGCCGCTTATCAACTTGTTTTAAATAATCGGCAACCGGGAAGCGAAAAATTTGCTCAAACTCAAAACAACTTAGCTGCTGCCTATATTACCAGAATCAAGGGTTCGCGGGCCGAAAATGTGGAAATGGCGATCGCCCTTTATGGCGCTGCTTTAACAGTCTACACCCTTGAGGCTTTCCCGGAAGATTGGGCAATGACTCAAAATAACCTAGCTGCTGCTTACGCCAACAGAATCAACGGTTCGCGGGCGGATAATCTGGATCGCGCGATCGCATTTTTTGAGGCTGCTTTAACTGTTCGTACCCCTGAACAGTTTCCCGAAGATTGGGCAATGATTCAATATAACCTAGGTAATGCCCATAATGACAGAATCAACGGTTCGCGGGATGAAAATCTCGAAAAGGCGCGATCGTTTTATGAGGCAGCATCAACAGTATATACCCGTGAGGCTTTCCCTGAATATTGGGCAATGATTCAAAAGAAACTGGCTAATGCCTAATGTGAGGCTGCTTTAACAATTTGTCCTCAAGCCCGCCGGGGATTTAAATCCCCGTCTCATAGCGCAAGTCGGTTGAAACCGACTGCATAAAATCCTGAGAATTTTGATTAAAAAATAGATGTTTCAGTCCTCTTTTAGAGGACTTACGCTATGAGACGGGGGTTTTCAACCCCCGGCGGACTCGTGGGTGAGCGTGGGAATTGTGGCGCGGATAATAGCATTGAATTATTGCAGATTTAGCAACGATCGATCGCCCTTGTGGGAAAATTGAAAAAACGGTCGATCGCACTTTTGCACAATCTCAGAAACCGGGTTTTTTCCGATGTCTTCACCTCTCATCCAATATCTTCGCAAAAACCCGGTTTCTCGCCACCACCCACAATCTCAGAAACCGGGTTTTTTCCCAAATCTTCACCTCCCATCAAATATCCTCATAAAAACCCGGTTTCTCGCCACCACCCACAATCTCAGAAACCGGGTTTTTTCCCAAATCTGGGAATTGTCACCACGTCTGTCACAAAAACCCGGTTTCTCGCCACCCAACCAATCATGCTAAAATAAACATCGGTGTCACCCAAAACTCCCCACAATGGAAGAAAACCGCGATCGAGCCTATCTCCAATTAATTCACACCCTGCTGAATTGCCCCAACGGAGACGAACCGCAGATATTACAAGATAACTCAGAATTATTGGATCGCGGATTTCTGGAAACTTGCGAGTCAGTAGCGGCAAAGTTGGCTGCACAAGGAGGCGAAAATGGCGCGAATTTCCTCCGAAATCTGGCCAGTCAGCTAGGGCAATTTATCGATATGAACGATGACGGAGATAGCAATAACTCTGAAGGTGAAAATCCCCAAGAGTATGCCAACTTTATCCTAGAATTATTGCAAGCAGAACAAAGCTATGGCGGTATTGCCGCGGTTTACCCCATCCTCGCCGAACGGCAACATCTCCTCAATGCTCGTTTTGCCGAGATTTTACAGCAAGTAGCTCAGAGGTTACTTGCTGACGAAAATCCAGAAACAATTAGCTCAATTGTTGACCTAATTGAAAATTTGAGTATTCATATTAGTAACTTTTCTCGTGGGAATAGAGCGAATAATATTGAAATTGCCATTACAGGTTATCAAATAGTTTTAAATAATCGGAAACCAGGTAGCGAGGATTGGGCAAGGACTCAAAATAACCTAGGTAGTTCCTACGGTAAGAGAATCAGGGGAAAGACAGCAGAGAATATAGAACAGGAGATAGGTTTTTATGAGGCTGCTTTAACAGTTCATACCCTTGAGGATTTGCCTGAAGATTGGGCAATGACTCAAAATAACCTAGCTGTTGCCTATAAAAACAGAATCAATGGTTCACGGGCGGATAATCTGGAACTGGCGATCGCATTTTATGAGGCGGCTTTAACAGTTTATACCCTTGAGGATTTGCCTGAAGATTGGGCAATGACTCAAAATAACCTAGCTAATGCCTACTTAAACAGAATCAATGGTTCACGGGCGGATAATCTGGAACGGGCGATCGGCTTTTCTAAAGCTGCTTTAACAGTTCGTACCCTTGAGGATTTCCCTAAAGATTGGGCACAGACTCAGAACAATCTAGCTAATGTCTACAGTTACAGAATCAACGGTTCGCGGGCGGATAATCTGGAACTGGCGATCGAGTTTTATGAGGCGGCTTTAACAGTTCGTACCCTTGAGGATTTCCCTGAAAAATGGGCAATGGCTCAACATAACCTAGCTGCTGCCTACAATGACAGAATCAACGGTTCACGGGCGGATAATCTGGAACGGGCGATCGGCTTTTATAACGCTGCTTTAACAGTTCGTAACCGTGAAGATTTCCCTAAAGATTGGGCCGAGACTCAATATAGCCTAGCTATTACCTACGCTAACAGAATCAACGGTTCGCGGGCGGAAAATCTGGAACGGGCGATCGGCTTTTATAACGCTGCTTTAACAGTTCGTACCTTTGAGGATTTCCCGTTCAACAACGTAGAAACCTTAAATAACCTGGGCTGGGCTTATCTGAAAAAACTAGACCACATCAACCTAGAAAAACTAGAAGACACAAACCAAAAATCAGCAACTCTCCAAAGTGCCTACGATACCTTTAAAAATGCCATAACCAGAGCCTCCAAATTACGAGAGTTAGAATCGGGAGATGAAACCAAGCAAAAACACGATTTGCAGTGGGATAGTCTTTACATAGGCATGGTGCAAGTATGCCTCGATCGCCAAAGCAACCAAGAAGCACTCTTATATGCCGAAGCCAACAAAGCCCGCAACCTTGCCGAAGTCATCGCCCAAAAACAGGAAACCCCCCAAGTCCTAAAACCCATTACTTTCACCGAAATTACCCAACTCCTCACCCCAGACACCGCCCTAATTGAGTGGTACATCACTAACGAAGAAATCATCACCTTTGTCCTCACTTACCCCGACGTGCTGACAGTGCATCGCAATCGTCAATGCGATGAATTAATCGACTTAGTTAACGACTACCGCGCCGACTACAAACAAAGCAAAACCCACTGGCAAACCAAACTCTCCGACTATCTCCAGCGTCTTGCCGAAATCCTCCAAATCACCACAATTCTGCCCACAGAAAGTACGCGCTTAATCCTAATTCCCCACTGGTTGCTGCACCTGTTCCCCCTCCACGCCCTACCCCTAACCGACGACGAATTCTTGTTAGATAGATTCACCCAAGGAATTCAATACAGCCCCAGTTGCCAACTCCTCCAACAGATTACAATCCACCCGAATTTTGACCAACTCCTCGCCCTGCAAAACCCCACCTCGGATCTTCCCTACACCGAGTTGGAAGTCGCCAGCATCGCCCCCAAATTCGCCATCAGTCAAATTCTCCCCGGCTCGGAAGCGAGTAAAACTAATCTTTTGGAACAGTATTTAGAGCAGTTAGAAAATGCTCATTGCGCGCATTTTTCCTGTCACGGTTCGTTTAATGCTGACGATCCGCTGAAGTCGTTTTTGATTTTGTCAGGGGGTATCATCGCCGAAGAGGGCGGGCACGGGGGCACCGCCCCTACAAGCATCGCCGATGATCCCGTAGGGGTAGTGCCCCCGTGCCTACCCCCTGAGCGTTATGTGGAATGGCGCGCAGGCAAAACAGCGGATATTGACAAATGCCTGACTTTAGCTGAAATTTTCGGACTGCGATTCAAACAGTGCCGCCTAGTCGTACTTTCCGCCTGCGAAACCGCGCTAATTGATACGCAGAATCGCTCCGATTATATTGGATTACCGACAGGATTTCTCTACGCGGGAGCAATGGGAACTTTGGCCAGTCTTTGGGCCGTCAATGACCTCTCGACGGCCTTGATGATGGTAAAATTCTATGAGGTACTAAAACCTGGAGTTAGCATTGGTCAAGCGCTCCATGATACCCAGCGCTGGTTTAAGTCCGCCACTGCTTCAGATTTGCTAGAATGGGTGAAAGGTTCGGATAGTTTCGATGGAGAGCAAAAAGAAGATGTTACAGAATATCTGGGACGTTACAAACCGACCGTAAAACCCTACGGCGATGTTTATCATTGGGGAGCGTTTTGTGCGATCGGTTTATAATCAAACACGGTTCATTTAGTACAAATATTGTAGGGGCGGGTTCACCAACAATCTCTGATGAAAACCAAAGATTTCATAAACCCGCCCCGGCCTATGATATAACACACAATCTATCTGTACAATAGAATTGCGATCTAAATTTTTCGGTGGGTGAGGGCGGGTTTTTATAATCCATCGACGAGTGTCAAATATTTCGGTGAACCCGCCCCTACAGCACTTGGTATTATCATACAATCGTGAATGAACAGGGTACAATTCAAAGAAAGATTTAATTCGATCCATGAAAACAGATAGCCTATTTTACAGCATCTTCCAAGAATTCCCGTTTATTTTCTTTGCCCTGCTGGGTATACCTGCCGATGCTACAAACCAATACCAATTCACATCCCAAGAAGTTAAACAATTAGCCTTTCGCCTAGATGGTTTGTTTCTGCCAATTGTCGCAGATCCCCAACTACCATTCTACATTGTCGAAGTCCAATTTCAACCAGACCCAAATCTCTACTATCGTCTATTTGCCGAACTATTCATCTATCTCAAACAATACCAACCGCCGCATCCTTGGCAATTGGTAGTCATTTACCCAAATCGGCAAACAGAAAGAGAATGTGACATCCACTTTCAGGAAATGCTGGCACTCCCAAAAATCACCCGCATTTACCTGGATGAACTTACCGAACCAGAAACAGCATCTCTACCGATAAAATTACTTAAACTGGTAATCGAACCAGAAAACACGGCCTCGGATTTAGCTATAACTTTAGCCAGACAAGCCGAAACCGAAATATCGAATATCGCAGTCAGAGAGAGCTTCATCAACTTACTAGAAACTATCATTGTTTACAAGTTACCCCAAAAATCCAGAGAGGAAATTGCCGCCATGTTTAATCTCAGTGACTTAAAGAAAACCAGATTCTATCAAGATGTTTTTGCGGAAGGACAAGCTGAAGGACAAGCTGAAGCTAAACAGCGAGAAAAAGCTGTAATCCTCAGAATGTTTAATGTGGGATTAGTTATAGAACAAATTGCTCTATTCTTAGACTTGCCAGTCACTGAAGTAGCAAAGATTATCACCGAAGCTCAACAAGAACAAGCTGAACAAAATTGATCGAAGTTTGGCGGGGGCGGGTTTACGAGATTATTGGTTTTTGGCAATTACTCTTGGTAAAACTCGCTCCGATACCACTTTACATTGTAAATCCATTTTTGAGGTAAACTTATGATGAAAACCCTGATTTTGTCGGAAATCTATAACGCGATTACCCAATACCCAAATATTCTAACTCCGCCATTTATTGAAGAATTACTCAAGACTGTTTTGCCGATAGCTGAGTCTGATGCTACTGACAAAGCAGTTAAAGCAGCTATTAATCAAGTATATCAAAATTTTCCCGAAGTGGCAGAGCAGATTGCCAATCTGACTCGCAAAAATCTCGACGATGCAGAAGCGGAAGTCACACCGGGCTATGAAACAGTCACTAATAACTATCCCGATATCAAAAAGCTAGAAGCCCACTTGAAAAAACGCATTGAAATAGCCTCAATTCCCCCCGCCCCAAATGCTAAAAATTGACCATCCCCAAGTCTATATCCACAGCTACCAACTCAGTGACAAAAGCAAAACTGATGCTGACTCAATCTGGACTTGGGCAAATAGTATCTGGCAATATTTCAGTCAGGACAAAAGCCTAGTTTTTTCTCAAGCAAACCTCAAGTATCCCCTCACTAAACCCAACAAGTTCACCCATTCAAATCAAATAGATGGTTCGTTGAAATTTTGCCGTATCGATGATAGTGAAGGCATTTTAGCGAGAATTGGTAGCCCAGAAACTGACGAAAACAAAGACTTAGAAGTCATCGCAGCATTAACACAATTCAATGTTAATAATCTGCTGGTTGCTGATAGTCATATAAATTGGCTAGGACAAACTCTTTTGATTACCTACAAATCAGAAACTTATCAGCAGCCAAGTGACAATGACTTTCGCAAAGTCGCAGATGAATGTTTAAAACACCTTTTCCCAGCAGAATCATCTGTGCGTCCACCTTTTTATCGGGCTACTAGGTTATTCGATTCTCCGATGTTTGAGTATAGTTCTCCGAAAAGTCAAGTACAGGTGTTTGTTTATCTGGTTGATGATGATATTGAGGGAAAGTTAGGGAAGATTATTCAACCTTTGTTTGAGCTATTTTATCACCGCCATAAAATCACTAAAGCTTTTCTTGACAGTCGCAGAAATTACGATAAACTTAAGGAACGATATTGGGAGATTGAGCAAACAATCGAAAACTTGGAAGTCAAAATTACTGAAGTAAGTCGAATTGAATTACCAAATGGAGTTGATTCGCCACAAAGTGTTAATATAGATGAATCGTTAAAGTATCTGAAAATCAAGCTCAAGGAGTTACTTCGAGAAAGTTTGAATTATGAAAGAGCTTTGGAATATTTAGAAGATTTTAATAACACGATTAATATTCATGTTTACAATTATCAAGAAAAGTTGTTGCAAATTGGCGATAAATTGCAGATACAAACTGATAATTTGACAACATTCAAGTTTTTTATTGAGAGAAATTGTCGATATTTTCAAGAACAACTTAAGGGCGATTTAGGCTATTTCAAGCATGGCACTGATTTGATTAAGATTGCGGTAGAGTTAGTGGGAGGAATTGTCGATATTGAACAGGCTGAGTGCGATCGCTCTTTAGAAAGAACCATTCAAATACTCGGTACTGGCTTAGGCGCTGGAGGCATTGTGGTGTCTGCTGTCTCTGCTTATGTTCAGACGCCCATAGAGTTCAGGATACCTCAAAAAGGGGATGTACTTCATCCGGCTGTAGCCAGTCTGTTGTGGAGTTTCCTAGCTGTGGTAATCGTGGCGGGAGTTGTGGGTTTGCTGAATGGAACATGGAAAATTAATGGTAGATTGAGATTGTTTCGTCGTAAATCTGTTGCACAATTACCAGATTCCCAAAGTCAACCAGTTAATCATATCTTGCAGCAAACCGAGGAAGTGCGCGATGAGAGACAGGGCGATTGAAAACGTGAATTAGAAACCAGGCGGTTATAAACCCAAAAACCCGGCGGTTATAAACCGCGTCTACACAAACGATGTCCGCCTCCGCGGACTAAGATTAGATATAATAGAAACCCGGCGGTTAGAAACCGCGTCTACACAAACGATGTCCGCCTCCGCGGACTAAGATTAGATATAATAGAAACCCGGCGGTTAGAAACCGCGTCTACACAAACGATGTCCGCCTCCGCGGACTAAGATTAGAGTAAGATAAGAGAGAATTTAGAAGTGTTGAAATCCTCGATCGATCTCCAATCTAAAATCAGGACAAATCCCGCTGCTATCACTCAACCAAATATCGGCACATTCCGTAGTAATTCCGACGATCGCAGCACCATCACCGATTCGTTCCACCAATAACTTAGCACGGTCGATCGGCAAAAACAGCACCAACTCAAAATCTTCACCACCGTACAACGCCCAATCCAGAGCCTTTTGGGCGGATACGATTTCGCTTAAACTATGGGGAATTGGTATTTTTGTGCGATCGACATTTGCACCAACACCGCTAGCCCGACAAACCTGAACAATCGCATCAGCCAAACCATCGCTGCTATCCATTCCAGCAATCGCAATTGGGGAATTAACCCCCCCCGGCCCCCCCTTACTAAGGGGTGGAGAAAGAGAATTTGACTCTTGCTTCCCCCCCTTAGCAAGGGGGGGACTGAGGGGGGGTTCCATCGCACCCGCAGCATCTAAAATTTCCCACAAAATGGGCAAAACATCCAGCCGCGGTTTAGGCTGCTGATGAGCGAGAATTAAAGAAATTCGATCGCCCTTTTCCAGATTTTGCCCAAATTCTGGATTCAACAACAATTCTAATCCCGCGCGGGATGTTCCGTGAAACCCAGTCGCCACAATCCCCCAATTCGATCGCGCATTTGACCGACAGATGGTACGATTTTCCTCAACCTGTCCCAAAGCAGTAATCGCAATTGTCACCACGGGCGATCGCACCACATCCCCACCGGCGATCGGCGTATGATACTCTTGCAAACAAGCCGTCATCCCCCGATAAAACTCTTCCACCCAATCCACAGCCGTATCCGCACTCACAGCCAGGGCTACCGTCACCGCCAAAGGCCTTGCACCCATGGCGGCCAGATCTGACAAATTTGCCGCAGCGGCGCGCCATCCTGCATAATAAGGGCCTGTAGTGCGATCGCTAAAATGCACTCCATCCACCAACATATCCGTCGTCACCGCCAGAGATTGGTTGGGATTTGTCGGAAGTACAGCGCAGTCATCACCCACAATTTCGGCAGGGCAGAATTTTTGTAGTATTCTTAAAAGACCTTGTTCTCCGATATCTTTAATCAACATTAAATTAGTTCAAGCCCGTTAAATATTATTAGGAAACTGACTAAGGTTCGTAGTGTGGACTTTAGTCCGCAACATACTGCGGACTAAAGTCCACACTACGAACGGTTTTTGTGATAGTAATCGACGGGACGTGATATGACAACGACAACTGACAACTGATATCAAATCCGCTAGCATCGTCCTGTATTCATCTCTCTTATCTCTCTCTGTGTTCTCTGCGCTCTCTGCGGTTAAATTATTCCCATAAAACAACCGGAAATTATACGAAAACTAACAACTGTCAACTGTCAACTGTCAACTATCAACTGCTTTACCATTCCTTATTAGAATTCGGCGGCAAGCGCAACCTCGGAAACCTATAAAAAGTATCCCCTTCATCATCCACCTCTAAAATTGCCGAAAAAATCTTAACTTGTCGGTTTAAATACTGCTGAGCAACTTCAGCCTCAACCCTAGCGCTAGCAGCCAATTGAATCAGCGACATCTGACTGTTTTGAGTTTCCAACAACTGATAAAAAGCCTCATCCAACTGTCGCTTTTGCTTGCTTTCATTCAGATTGTTGACAATCAACAATCCTGCGAATCCGCCCAAACCAATTACCAATAAAAATTCTAAAATTGCCATATTAATAGCGTTATAATTGCTAGTTGGAATAACGAATCTCAGTATATCAAAAGAATGATGTTAATTAAATTTCAACTAATCTGATTAACTCTTCCAGCCCGCGGAGGCGGTCTTTGTTCGACAAGAAGCGATTTAAATCGCCGTCTTTGTTTGTCTTTCTTCCAGCCCGCGGAGGCGGTCTTTGTTTGACAAGAAGCGATTTAAATCGCCGTCTTTGTTTGTCTTTCTTCCAGCCCGCGGAGGCGGGCTTTGTTTGACAAGAAGCGATTTAAATCGCCGTCTTTGTTTGCGTGCTGATTAAACTTGAGGTTGAACCAAATTTTCCTTTCCTTTAATCACCTTAGCAGATATAATCTTATCTCCCTGCCTCAGTTTATCCAAAACCTCTTTTCCTTCGATCGTGTAACCAAAAACAGCATAGCGGCCGTCCAACAAATTTAGACCAGCGGGCGTGAGTTCGGGTTCAAACAAGAAAAAGAAAAACTGAGAAGAACCGCTGTCTGGTTCAGCTTCAGCCCGGGCCATCGCCACAGCACCAAAAGCAGAAAAAGGCAAAACAGGTTCGTCGCGATAACGCCCCGCATCTTCTAGAGTAATCCCATAGACAGGTTCCTTGTCCTCTCTAACTAGCACTTCCAGCGGCACATTCCGGTATTTGCCAGTACCTGGGTCAATAAAACCTACTTCCTTGCCTTCGGGATCTCCCGTTTGCAAAACGTAGGATTCTTCCGATCGAATAAATGGTAAACCATCATAGAAACCCCGATCGACCAAATCCACAAAATTACCAGCAGTCACAGGCGCGCTGTAACCATCAACCACAACAGTAATTGTCCCCTTATCCGTTTCCACCGCCACAGTAGCGCGGCCTTTCAGTTGAGGCAGATTAGCATACTTAGCAGGCACTTCAAACGGAAACCCAGTCACCATCAACTCTTCGATTTCGCCTACCGAACCGAGGATTTTCGCCTTCAAGTCAATAACTTTTTCCCTGTCTTTAGTCTCAACAGCCTTTTCCAGTTCAGCAATTCCCTCCTTGACTTGTGCAACTAGCGCCTCAGCTTCCGGCTGTTTCGCCTCAGGAATACTCTTTAAAATGTCGGACTCCCGAATGCTGAGAATCCTCGAAGCCTTGCTGACATCGCTGCTAATGGGCCCCCAACGCTTAGAACGGATGTGGTTGCCAATGTCTTCCAGGCTGACTTGCAACTCACGCACAGTCTGATTGTCAATAGGTAGCGCGAAACGCAGCAGCGCCCGCCCATCCGTAACCGGATTCCCCGCAGGCATACTGCTGCTGGGGCGTTTCGCATAGGAAACTGCACTGAAACTCAGGGAGAGTGCGAACAGCAGGATTGCTAAAGCGGCGGTCTTCACCCAGCGCTTGCACGTATCGATCGAGAAATTAGGCCAATGCAACATATCTTTAACTTTTATTGCCTCTATTATCTTCCCACAGCGCGCGATCGCCTTCTCTCCATTACATCCGTTGCCCAACTTGTCCAACAGACAGAGGTTTTTCGCTTGGAGTACAGCACTTGCTCCCTTTGAAAGGTAAAATAAATTGCCAATTGCTTTTTGATGCCGTCAGCTAGACTGCGGCTTTAAGCTGACCCCGCTCAAAAACGGATACAATCCCCAGACTCCTGTCGTGGAGAGATCGAAATTTTAGAGCAAGGTTCAATCTCCCAGATTCAAAGCTGCGAGTGAATCTCAAATCTAAAATCTCAAATCTAAAATCGACTGACTATAGTTCCCCCGTGCCCAATGGCGACGGGATTGCCCGCAAAAATTTATATGCTCTCCAGTAACGACTTTCGACCAGGTGTTTCAATTGAATGGAATAACGGCGTGTGGCGGGTTATCGAATTCCTCCACGTCAAGCCCGGAAAGGGTTCCGCCTTTGTGCGGACAAAATTAAAAAACGTCCAAACCGGCAGCGTAGTGGAACACACATTCCGAGCTGGCGAATCTTTGCCTCAAGCCAACCTCGAAAAGAGCGCGATGCAGCATACCTATAAAGAAGGCGACCAGTTTGTCTTTATGGATATGGAAACTTACGAGGAAAGCCGCCTCACAGCCAAGGAAATAGGCGAGCGTGTCAAGTACCTGAATGAAGGTATGGAAGTCAGTATCCTTCGCTGGAACGACCAAATCATGGAAGTGGAATTACCCAATTCTGTCGTCTTGGAAGTGACACAAACCGATCCCGGAGTCAAAGGAGATACTGCCACCGGTGGCAGTAAACCGGCCATCCTTTCCACCGGAGCTCAGATTATGGTTCCTCTATTTATTTCGATAGGAGAACGCATTCGGATTGATACTCGTGAAGACAAGTACCTCGGCCGAGAGTAGAAACGACGGAGGAAAAGGGAGTTTTTAGTTTTTAGTTTTTAGTTGTGAGTTATTAGTTAAAGAGCTAAAAAATCATCGCTCATCGCTCAAAGATTAAAAACTATCCCTTTGTCTCCAAAATCGGTGAAGTTTCCTAGCTTCGCCGCATTCCAATTTTTCAATTTTAAATTCTTAATTACCCTTGAATCTACTGTGCAATTAGACTTAAACCAGCTTTGCGAACTGCTGACTGTTTTAGACAAAACAGGCATTTCGGAACTGACATTAAAAAGTGGGGAGCTTGAACTGACTGTACGCAAAGGCATTATTGCCAGCGAACCAGCCATGACTGCTGCACTCCCAGTTACTGCGGCAAGTGTCGCTCCGACGATCGCCCTGGGCCCTGTTTCTAGCCCCACTGCCACCCCACCGGATGCTGCTAGTCAAAATGCAGCAGCGACTCCGGCCATGGCTGCACCAGCCCCTGCTGTCGCAGCTCCTGCTGCCGTCTCTGCTCCCGTCGATACCAAATGGGTGTCAATTATCTCGCCCATGGTAGGAACGTTTTATCGCGCTGCTGCTCCCGATGAGCCACCTTTTGTCAATGTGGGCGATCGCATCAAAGTCAGCCAGACAGTCTGTATTATCGAAGCAATGAAGCTGATGAACGAGATTGATGCTGATGAAGTGTCCGGTCAAGTCATGGAAATATTAGTGCAAAATGGCGAACCTGTCGAATACGGTCAAATTTTAATGCGAATTAATCCGGATTGAAGCATTACTTTATTGTTATGGACAGAATAAATGCTAATATTTCGAGATCACTTCTCCCCGGTGAGTTTGATGAAGTCATCCCAGCCTGTCCCGCAAGAGGTTGTGCAACAAGTTGCTGAGTATTTCAGTATTCTGAGCGAGCCAATGCGTTTACGAATTTTGAACTTGCTTCGCGACGGCGAAAAATGCGTGCAAGAGTTGGTGGAAGCTACTCAAACGAGTCAAGCCAATGTTTCTAAGCACCTAAAACTTATGCTCCAAGCTGGTATCCTCACTCGCCGCAGTGAAGGAACATCAGCCTATTATAAGGTGCAAGACGAGTTAATTTTTGAGCTATGTACTATGGTGTGCGATCGGCTTGCCACTCGGATCGAACAGCAAGCCCTCCACTTTCGGGCATTTAGCCTGACTACCAAGCACTGAAAATTAGTCATTAGTCAGCAATCATTAGTCAGCAGTCATTAGTAATCAGTTCCCAGTCAACAGTTATCTCAAATCCGGTAACTACGGAATTCTACCCTGCAAGCGAGCGGGACGTTTGGCTCCGCGATCCGAAGCGAGCGACACGCTCGAATTGCACTCCGAAAATTATTATTCCGATGCAAATGTTAACGATATCATCAGCAATCAGTTATCAGCTATCAATCCCTATTTTCTGCATTCAGACTAATAACTTCTAACTAATGACTAATAACTCCCAACTCCTAACTAATAACTAATAACTCCTAACTCCTAACTCCTAACTAATGACTAATCAATCAAAAGTTAGTTAAGGGGAAAATTTTTGTCAAAACTTTGGCGGGTACTCGGTTGAGCCACCTCCAAACCTTCGCCTCCCAAAAGTTCCAAAGGCTTACCGTCCACCGAAATCCAAACCTTAGTATTCGGTTTTAAACTGGTAGCTGTATAGATAACTTGCCCTAACCGACTCGTCATTGAACTGCTGCCTCCCCCCGCAGTAAATTCACGCGACAAATCGACATAAACTTCATCATTCTTGACACTCAAACCCCGGAGTTTTGTTCCTTTAGGTATTTCGCTAGAAACAGTTGCATCCTTCGGCCCGGCCAACAAAGTGTTAAAAGCAGCTTGTAAAGTTGCATCAGGCTTATCAGCTTGTTTGACAGCTACTTTCGTAGGAACTGCCTCAAATTTGCCGATCGCATCTTTAACCCAGTACACTTGGACTGTTTGGGCATCAGCCTGCTGCAAAGGCTTCGGCTGTGGCGACTTCGGCGCCAGAGCCTGAGACGCCAGAGGGGTAGGTCTCTGAGCTTGAGGCGTCTGAACCTGCGGCGTCTGAGCCTGTGGCACCTGCACAGCATTTGGAGGAGGTACGGGGATAATTACAGCAGGGGATTGGGCAGGAGTTGGGGATAGCGCCGGAGCGGTTGTCGGAGCTGAAGACTGCGTGTCTGCGGTGGGCGAACGGCTTGCCGTCCACCAAGCAATGCCCCCTCCAGTCACTAAAGCCAACCCGCAAACACCGGCAATGAGTGCTGTTGTGGAGACGTGGCGTACTTCTTGTCCATCTTTCATAATACAAATCCTCGTTAGAGATAAAGCGCTTGACACGGTGAGGAGCTACTCCCGATCGGCTACATTTGTTTTTGCTGAGATTCTGGAACAGGGAACAGCTAAACCAAAACAATCCTGGCATCTTTAACAGCTTAGGAGCTATATTTCATTTTGACACCCTCCCGCTTAAAAACAAGGTATAAGTCTGAAGGCAGAATCTAGAAGGCACTTATGCTATGGTATATCTGAAGTTTACCTGACATTTTATCTAACTTGTAAATACTATAAATTAAGTAATATTTTCCCAAATATCACAATCGGTAACACGTTGAAAATCTTTAATATTTTTAGTGGCAATAATGACTTTACGACCAGGATATTGCTCTTTGAGCAGACACCATTGAGCAGCCAGAATGCAGTCTACATCAATGTTCTCCTTAATTTTATTAGATTGACTCATAGCTCTTGCCTCCGCCCATAGTTCGGCAGCCTTTTCTAGCAAAGCAAAAGTTACTTCTTGAAATTCAATTAAGTCTCTTAGTTCATCTAACTCTTGAATACTTTTGCTTTTGATACGAATCAATTCACGTCTAAGTTCATAATCACAGATATCAGAAGCAATTATATAAACGCCTTTCGATAACAGGCTATAAAACCATTTCGTGCATTGATAAATCTCTGTAGCTAGCTTCTTATCTTCAGACAAATTTTCATCAAGATTTGTTGCCAGCAAAGCAAGAATATTAGAGTCTAGAATTACAATCACTCTACAATTTCCATCCTTTTTCTTCTCCAATACTTTCCATTTGCTCAAGTCGTGAATTTGCCCAATCCATAGCAGATTGGTTTTTCTGAATTTGCATTTCACGAGTAAATATTGGATTATAAGGAGAGTCAATCAAATGTAATTTTTCATTTTGTGTTCGGTCTTCTTCGATTTGCCATAATACTGCTCTAGCAGTGTTTTTTAATCCAACTAAATATGAAAAAACTGACTCGTTCTGATTGGCTCGATCGGGTTTTAGATTAGAATCATTTAAAAAAGCCAATGCTATATTCTTAATGCACTCTATTAAGTGTTGTGGAAAGTAGACAAGATATTCTTCTAAAAGCTCTGATAGTTTCACCATACCCGTGTATAGCGATCGATATTGACGTACTTTATCTGTTTCTTCTTCAAACGCAATCAGCATAAAACCCTGAGCTATGATTAATTCCCTCAAGCCATCCATGTATTTTTCACGATCTTCAATTTCTTTGAAAGTATCACGGGCTAAAAAGTCACTATATTTTGCTTTAAATTCGTTTAAAAGTGGTCTGTATTCAGAGTAATAAATATCCGCTCTTAGACGTATATCTTTTGCTTCTCTAATCCGTTCTAGTACCTCATAAATTTTCAATCCATCAATAAATAGTTCTTCTTTAGGAATCCGCGCTTCATCAGATTTAAACAGCTTTTCTAAGGCGTGTTTGATTAAACTTAGTTCACCAAACATCACCTCCTCACTGTTCGATGGCAATGCTCTAATTAAATTTTCTGTAGTGACTGTCATAGGAAGCCGACTCCATAAATAAAGGCTTTTATGATTTATGAGAGCACATGAGCTACAACTAGCGCGCTCCTTCTATTATCATAAACGATCATCTCGCTAAAACTGTAATTTTTCGCAAACAAAAAGCGCCCCTAGAAATAGGGGCGCTTTCTGTTATCTCAAGCTAAAACTTAGCCATTGATAGAAGGAGCAACCAAAGCCACAGGAGTTGTTTCACCAGCAGCCAAGTCGAGAGGGAAGTTGTGAGCATTGCGCTCGTGCATTACTTCCATACCCAAGTTAGCGCGGTTGATGACATCAGCCCAGGTGTTGATGACGCGACCTTGTGAGTCGATAATCGATTGGTTGAAGTTGAAACCGTTCAAGTTGAATGCCATTGTGGAAATACCCAAAGCGGTAAACCAAATGCCAACTACTGGCCATGCACCTAACAAGAAGTGCAAAGAACGGCTGTTGTTGAAGGAAGCGTATTGGAAAATCAAACGACCGAAGTAGCCGTGGGCTGCAACGATGTTGTAGGTTTCTTCTTCTTGACCGAATTTGTAACCGTAGTTTTGCGATTCGGTTTCGGTTGTTTCACGAACCAAGGAAGATGTTACCAAAGAACCGTGCATGGCGGAGAACAAGCTACCACCGAATACACCGGCAACTCCCAACATGTGGAAGGGGTGCATCAGGATGTTGTGCTCGGCTTGGAACACGATCATGAAGTTGAATGTGCCGGAGATACCCAAGGGCATACCGTCAGAGAAGGAACCTTGACCAATTGGGTAGATCAAGAATACTGCGGTAGCTGCTGCAACTGGTGCAGAGTATGCTACGCAGATCCAAGGACGCATACCTAAACGGTAAGACAGTTCCCATTCACGACCCATGTAGCAGAAAATGCCGATGAGGAAGTGAAAAATTACCAATTGGTAAGGGCCGCCGTTGTACAACCACTCATCCAAGGAAGCAGCTTCCCAGATTGGGTAGAAGTGCAAGCCGATCGCGTTTGAAGAAGGAACAACAGCACCGGAGATGATGTTGTTACCGAGCATCAAGGAACCAGCAACTGGTTCGCGGATGCCGTCGATGTCCACTGGAGGAGCAGCGATGAAGGCGATTACGTAGCAGATTGTTGCAGTTAGCAAGGTAGGAATCATCAAGACGCCGAACCAACCCACATAAATGCGGTTGTCGGTGCTGGTGACCCAGTTGCAAAACTGCGACCACAGGTTGGCGCTTTCGCGCTGCTGTAAGGTTGCTGTCATGGTTTTATGATTGCTTTATTTGGTTTTCAATGTTCGTGACGGCTTTGTGTTCCGCCATGTAAATAAACATAAAGCTTTTATTTCGGTTTGTAAAGGGGTATTAAGCACAGTTTTTGTTATAAGTGTCATAAGTATAACTAATGTATATCCGTAAAGCTTACTATACAAGGGTTTAAAGGCTGAGAGCGGAATGGGATGGCGATCGCACCAAGAAAAAAATGCTCATAATTTAGCTGATAACGAGATTCGGGACTGGCCTGAGTGTTAAGATAAATGAAGGAGCGCGATCGCCAACCGCAAAACTCCCAGTGAGACATATATGTTATTGCGTAAGTCCGATCGATAAAAATCCCAAGGAATGTCCCGCACTGTCACCTACAGCCCTGCCTATACGTTGGTTCCCACCTACGAGTGTTACAATCGCTGCACCTATTGCAACTTTCGGGCCGAACCGCTGCAAAGTCCTTGGCTAACACTCACAGAAGCCGAAAAACAGCTCAAATTGCTGCTTCCTCAAGGTGTAATTGAAATTCTCATCCTCAGCGGCGAGGTACATCCCCAGAGTCAACGGCGCAAAGCCTGGTTTCAGCGGATTTACGATTTGTGCGAACTGGCACTTAGTCTCGGATTTTTACCGCATACTAATGTGGGGCCGCTCAGCTTTGAGGAGATGGCACAGTTAAAACAGGTGAATGTCTCAATGGGGCTGATGGTAGAACAGTTGTCCCCCGATTTGTTACAAACGGTTCACAGACACGCACCGAGTAAAGTGCCGGCGCTGCGGCTCAAACAGTTAGAATGGGCTGGGGAATTGCAGATTCCGTTTACCACTGGTTTGCTGCTGGGAATTGGGGAAACTGAGGCGGATTGGATTGAGACGTTGGAGGCGATCGCCCGGATTCATTCGCGCTACAATCACATTCAAGAAGTTATTTTGCAGCCTCACAGTCCGGGAAACAAGCAAAGTTGGGACGGCGAAGTTTTTGATGCTACAAAAATGCCACAAGTAATTGCGATCGGCCGCAGCATTTTACCATCTGAAATCTGCCTACAAATTCCGCCGAATTTAGTTGCACAGCCCGACTTATTGCTAGCTTGTTTAGAAGCAGGTGCGAGAGATTTAGGAGGAATTGGGCCGCTGGATGAAGTTAATCCCGATTATCCTCATTTGCAACACCAAGCCTTAACAGAAATTTTAGCAGCATCCCGATGGCAGCTCGTGCAGCGTTTGCCTGTTTATCCTAAATACGATAACTGGCTGCCGCAAAAATTGCAAACTGCTGTCAAACAATGGAGAGTTGGTGCCAATATTTATCAAATATGAATTTTACAAAGGTTTGTAGTGAGGATTTTAGTCGGCTGATTTGGATGCGGACTAAAGTCTTCACTACGAACCTTTCTTTGAAAAATAGCATTTTTATCGAACAGTATGTTTGCCGATTAAATGGAGAGTTGGTGCCAATATTTATCAAATATTAATTTTCCCAAGGTTCGTAGTGAGGACTTTAGTCCGCTGATTTGGATGCGGACTAAAGTCCTCACTACGAACCTTTTTTTTTTAAATAGCATTTTTATTGAACAGTATGTTTGCCGATTAAATGGAGAGTTGGTGCCAATATTTCTCAAATATTAATTTTCCCAAGGTTCGTAGTGAGGACTTTAGTCCGCTGATTTGGATGCGGACTAAAGTCTTCACTACGAACCTTTTTTTTTAAAAATAGCATTTTTATTGAACAGTATGTTTGCCGATTAAATGGAGAGTTGGTGCCAATATTTCTCAAATATTAATTTTCCCAAGGTTCGTAGTGAGGACTTTAGTCGGCTGATTTGGATGCGGACTAAAGTCCTCACTACGAACCTTTTTTTTAAAAAATAGCATTTTTATTGAACAGTATGTTTGCCGATTAAATCGATGTTAAATCAAAGAACCGCCGCCATCAATCCAGACTTCAGTACCAGTAATAAAGCTGGAGGCATCGGATACCAGAAATAACATTAATTGAGCGATGTCTTCGCTGGAACCTGCGGTATTATCAGTCAACGGAATCACATCTTTAATACAATCAGGCGGGACTAAGATGCGATCGAGATGGCGCTTAACGGTACTTTTATCGATCGCAGTCAGTACGCCGCCCGGACAGATTGCATTGACTCTGATGTGGCTGGGTGCAAGTTCTAGCGCCAGCATTTTTGCAAAAGCTACTTGGGCTGCTTTGCTACAAGCGTAAGCTGTAGCGCCAACTTTCCTGAAGCTTCTGGTGCCATTAATCGATGATGTAATGACGATGGAACCTCCTTGTTTTTTGAGATAAGGAACAGCATACTTAACTGTCAAAAAAGTTCCTGTGAGGTTGATGTTAATTGTCCGATCCCATTCATTCGGTTCTATCTCTTCTATCGGCGACCAGACACCATTAATCCCCGCATTTGCGAACACAATATCAATTCTTTGATATTCGTCAAAAATTGTTTCAAATGCCTGTTGCATATGCTTAGAATCAGCCACATCTGCGACAATTGCCAACCCGCAACCTCCTTTACTGACCAACTCGCGGACGGTTTCTTGTGCTGTTTCTAAAGTGCGATCGATAATTGCAACTTTTGCGCCTTCCTGGGCCATTAAGATTGCTGCTGCACGTCCAATGCCCGACCCGCCGCCCGTAATTACGGCAACTTTTTCTGCAAGTTTCATAATTTTTTATTTAAATAATTTGGTAGCGCGATCGCCTAAAAGTAAGATTAGAAAGAGAGGACTGAAGTCCTCACTACGAACAGGCTTTAATCAGCAAAAATCAGAAATAGCCAAGTAAAAAATGGTTGGATAGGACGATCGTAGCCGTAAGGTGCGCAGCGCGCACCCTACTTCAGATAGAGGATGCCGTCAATATTAAGGTAATGCTTAGGGCTGAGGAACCCAGACAGAAACTGAACCGGCGTTGCACCTAAAATCAGCCCAACCATCGTCATTAGTTGCGATCGGTTCTTTGATGTGTTCGGTGATGTCAATATAAGTTTGATTTGGATGTCCGACTTCCATAAACTTAGTGCCATCGCCTCCGTTACTGAGTACCACAGCCATAGCGCCCGGATGTTCTTCATCTCCGAGTCGCGTCCAGCCAATGGTGTTCGCGTGGTCAAAGTAATCGTACTGATTCCCGTAGGAATAAGTTTGGCGTGCGAACAACAATTTATCGAGAATTGCTTGATGTTTTTCTAACCAAATCTCGTATTCGCTGCCATCTTTTCCTTTGTCCTTATAGTTAGCGCCGTAATAATCCGGGTAAAAAATACACGGATATCCTTCGCTGCGTAGCAGGATTAAAGCGTAAGCTAAGGGTTTAAACCAAGCCTCGACAACTGATTCAAGAGATTGTAAAGGCTGCGAATCGTGGTTGTCAACCAAAGTAACCGCGAGGGTTGGTTGGTCTTTTACCAGGGTGTTGTCAAAAATGGTACGCAAGTCGTAGCTATTGCCGGCTTTGCTAGCAGCGTGGAAGTTGTAGTGGAGTGGCGCGTCAAATAACGATACTTTACCATCCGTTGCTTGGATGAAGTAGTGCAAAGCTTCCACTTCGTAAGACCAATATTCACCGACGGCAAATAGGTCGCGTTTGGCATAGTTGCGGACGTGTTCCAACCATTCTTGGAAAAATTCTGCTGCTACGTGTTTGACGGCATCGAAGCGAAAGCCGTCAACGTTTGTTGTATCGACATACCACTCGCCCCAGTATTTTAATTCTCCGGTGACTTCTGGGTTGTCCATATCTAAATCGCAACCCATGAGGTAGTCAAAGTTGCCTTTCTCTAAGTCTACTCCGCGATCGAATTCTTTGCCTTTTAGCAGGTAAACGGCATGGGTGTCTGTGTTGTAAACGTTGTAATCAATAGCGTCAAAATGCCACCAATGCCACTCCATGCTGGAATATTTTTTTTCGCGGCCGGGGAAAGTAAAATGCGTCCAAGCTTTGATTTTTTGATATTCGCCTACGGTGTCATTGCGGTTGTCTGGATTGAAGGGTGTGGCTTCGGCTTCTTCTTCGGCATCGGCACCTAATTTGTGGTTGAAGACAACATCGGCATAAATCCGAATTCCTACATCTTGTGCAGCTTTGATCGCGCGCAAATATTCATCTTTTGTGCCGTATTTGGTGCGTACCGATCCTTTTTGGTCGAATTCACCTAAGTCGAATATGTCGTAAACACCGTAACCTACATCCATCCCGCCGCCGGTTCCTTTATAGGCGGGCGGCAACCACAGGGATGTTACACCAATTTTTGCTAAATCTTTTGCAGATTCTGCTAGCTGATTCCACAGGCTGCCATCAGCCGGGTTGTACCAGTGGAAATACTGCATCATGACGCCATTGACTTGAGACATATTAAGTTTCTCCTGTTTTGTAAGGTTGTCAGATATATTTTTGTTCGTTGTCGGTGCGCTCTAAATATGTCTGCAATTTACGGTCAATACTTATCATAAAATGTTGACCTTAATAAAGATATCTATCTGTTGATAGATTGACAATTGAGTGTGTTTTTGCTAATACTGTTTTAATATATAATTCAGTAAAAAATATGTTCTATGATTTGTAAATTTGGGTTCAGAAACTTGCTGAATATTGTTGTTTGCTGTTTGCGTTTGAAGCAACACAATCAAATTGGTTGGCTCGTTTGGACTTGAGTTATATGATTTTTACTGCGGACTGAAGTCCTCACTACTAACCAATTTGATGCGGACTGAAGTCCTCACTACGAACCTAGTAGAGGATTCTTGGATTTGTCGATCGCACAACTATAGCAATCCTAAATCATTTTCAAGATCGGGTAATTCTGAAATCCTTGCTATAAAACAAGTCTAGCAAAACGAGGGTAGTCGTACCTTGAAACTCAGATAGGATTGCTATACCACCTCTTGACTATAAATTATCAAGCTGTTGCAGGTTCTGCGGCTACTCGCTCAATCTTAGTTTCCCAAGTACCATCGATCGCCAATTCGAGCAATCTAAATCCGGGCCCGATGGTGTCGAGGACAATGGGATGGCTTTTGGGTAGCAGTTGGATGCAGGTACTCGGCGTGCCCAAGTAGGACACTAAGCCTCGCTGTTGCTGAAATTCTTGGTGAATGTGGCCGCAAAGGACTATTTTGATTTGAGGGTATCGATCGACAATTGCGAAAAATTCATCGGCATTGTGCAGCATCATGCTGTCCATGATTTCACAGTCGATCGCCAGCGGATGATGGTGCAAAGCAATCGTAACAGGTCGATCGCCCGTTTGTTGCAGTTGAGAGTCCAGCCACTGCAAGCTGTCTGGGGAAAGCCACCCGCCGTCGCATCCTGCTTCCACACTCGAAAGCAGCAGAAACTGCCAGTTTCCCTGCATCCACGATTTTTTTGGGGAAATCGGCGGCTGATTTAAGATTTCTGTCATGACTGGGATGTTGTCGTGGTTTCCCGGTATCCAGTAGGCGGGAATTCCCAGGGGGGCGATGAGGGAAATCAATCGCTGGTAAGATTCGGGTGTTTCGTCTTGAGATAAGTCGCCTGTGAGCAAGAGTAAGTCGGGGGACGGCTGTATCTGTTGCAGGCGATCAAGAACTGCTTGCAGGGTGCGGGTTGTCGAGATTCCTTTCCATTGTCGATCGCACACTGCAAACAAGTGAGTGTCGGTGATTTGGGCGACGAGTAGCGGAGAATTTGGTGTCATGGCTGCTGTTGCGGGTGAAGCGGAGGCGATCGAGCTATTTCTAGATTAGCCTGGGATGCGGTTTTAAGGGCGATCCTCTTCGAGGGCTTCGCTAACGAACTTTGGGCGATGGAAATTTTTGAGAGATATGTTGAAATAATCAGGATTTAGTGTATTATCGTATAACGTCAATTTTCAGACGTAACGGCGGCATAGCCAAGTGGTAAGGCAGAGGTCTGCAAAACCTCCACCCCCAGTTCAAATCTGGGTGCCGCCTTTATTTTTATCTGTTTGGACAAGCTTGAAATGCCTTGTTTGCAGGATTTCTGGGATTGTAACGGAGCGTGTATCGCCCACAATTAACTACAATCAACCACACAAAGTAATGCAGATTTAATGCAAAGCAAAATGCCAGACTAAATCAGGCGAGGTTGAATCAGGCCAATGGAAGAGTAAAGGTGGCGAGGATAGGTGTTCGGATTGAAGAAAGAGGCGATCGCCTTTCCTTTTGAGCTACCTTGCCATCAAAAATTGGTGACAACCGCTTTTTTAGCTAGGGCTTGCTGAAAAAGTCAGAAAACAGCATTTAGTAAAAATGAGTGAATTTGAGATCGTCTTGGTAATATAAACTTTATAAATTTTATGATAGCACAACATAACTTTTACCAATGATTTAAGCCCAAAAACATCGAAAAAGGTTTTTATTATGAAATAGACCGAAAAAAAGCCAAAAAGCCTGCCGTAGCAGGGCAGAAAG
>NZ_JAAFKG010000064.1 GCF_013299185.1 Microcoleus sp. bin48.metabat.b7b8b9.023
TCCATTGAAAAACTAGAATCACTGTTACATAAACTTTTAAATGAAGGAGGACTAATTATGAAATGGAACCGAAAAATCAAAAATAAAGGTAACTTAGTTAATGCAGTTTAGATGTCGAACAGCTTATAGAAATCCCATACTATCTTTTTTGTTTTAATACTTATCCCATAAATATGTCCAGAACCCGCAGCTATAAACAGTCTATCTTTGAGCCGAGAAGGTGATGATTCTGCCACCAAGTTACCGCCGTGCTTGCTGATATCTCCTGGCGCATAAAGCTGCACTTCTGACAAGATCTGCGGTTGCTTAATTCCTTGTTTAACTTTCGCTTTGCTGACCGAACTATTGATAAAATAGCCGATCGCATTTTCCCCCGCATTGAACAACAGGCCATCGCCCAGATACAAAGCACTGCTATCGTTATCCTGACTGTAGCTCGGCGTTCTCCGGATGTCCAACTTCCACAGTTCCTTACCAGTTCTAAAAGATATTGCCCTAAAACTCGGGACAACATTTTTGCCACCACCGCCGCTGCGGCTGCCTTGCAAAATCACAATTCTGTTTTCAGCGTTGGCTGTTTTGTCGATATAAATTGTTGAACTTCCTTTAATTATATCATCAAATTCATAGCGCCAAACTTCCTTATTCGTCGCCATGTCTATTTTGTGCAAATAGTGGTCGAAAGAACCTATAATTAAATAAGTTTTATCCCGATCTCTGGTAATAGTTGGCTGTCCTGTCCAACCGGCACCACTCCAAACTTGAGATTGCCTTCCCAGAAAAGTCCGGCCGCTTCCTAGCTCAAACTTGTTGATTAACTTCAAGCCTTTGGGGACACCTCTACCGTAAAACCTGCGCTGGTCATTTCCTAAAAAAGTCGGCACGAATAATTCTACTTCGGGAATTACTTTTTTAGTCGGAACTTTCTTACTATTGCTGTTTAATGCCGCTTGGTTCGATGGTTCGGCTTGGTTTGAGGGTTCAGCTTGGCACTGTTTGAGAATAGCGGGAGGAAATGCGGCAGTCAGTAAAAATTTTCCGAGCCGTTGATTGAACGTTCTTCGAGATGATAAACTCATTGTAGCTCTCAATAATCAATCATCATATTAAAACACGATCGAGGCGGTCGGTCTGAATAAATTTAACGAGAGTGCGTCTAAATAAAATGTCTAAATAAATTTGTAAATATTGCCCCGTGTCTGCCATCCCGTCTTTCAGGCGCAGATGAGTGTTAAATAACGAATAATTAATAAGACATAACTTATTAATCAAAAAGTAAAGCTGGGATTTTTTTGCAAACATACATAAAATACTATCAAAATATAATCAAAATAAGAGCTTCAAAAAAAAATATATTAATTACCATAATTGGCTGTTGATAGATTCAAAAAAAATGAGGCATTCCTACTAATATTTTCGTGATATTATTTCACGTTTAAACTAATTAATTTGCCAAAAATTTACGAATTTTGCTATCTTTTTTCAAGAGAAATTGATAAAATATCCCAAACAAAATTACCGCAATCATCCCCACCACTAAAGAACCTTCACCATCATGCCAATATTTAAACAAATCTAGGCGCTTATGTGCAACTAACAATGCCATTGCAGCCACTCTAAAACCATTGACAATATAACCCAAAGCGATAGCTACACCTATTACCAAAGCTTTATTTTGTTTTGTAGGAAACATCACTAAACAAACTACAGATAAACCTAATAAGTAATTCATTGCCTCCATACCCGAACATCCCCCATATACAAAGACCCTTCCTGTCGGTAAAGCAACATAATTACCCTCACGCATTACATCAAAACCTAAATACCACAAAATAACATGAGCAAATTTAGTAGTAAGTGTGGCCATATTCTCCGATAAAGGTGATGTAATTACACTGGGAACTCCCTGGACAAATAGTATTAGCAATTCACGCCAATATTGTTTTAAATGTTTAAAACCTACCGCAATTAGGCTCAAACCTAAACCAGATAAAAAAGGTGCCAGTCTTAAAAAATAACTTGATTGACTGGAAACCATAGCACTTTTTAATAAAATAAAAGCTATTAATATGGTTCCAGCAACTATTGATATTGTGTCACTTTTTACCCCTCCTTGTTTTAGACTATCCTGCTTATCCCAAAGTAGGGAACCCACAGCCAACCAAAAAACTATACTCATATAAAAATGTGCTATATCCCCCATTTTCCAAAGGAGTGTCATGTTCAGTGTTATTAAACCTGTGGCAATAACGATTAGCAAAAAAAGTTTTCTTTTAAACATTTTGATATTAGTTATTAGTTAATAGATTAGATGGTGTGATTTAAATAATACCCAGATATTAGGAAAACTGGTTTCTTGATGAAACCAGATTTTTAGAGATATCTAGAAGTAATTATTTGGGGTCAACCCCTGATGCAAAACCCCTTAAAATGATGGCTGTCTATTCAGCTTTTTGAGCTTGAGCGCGTTGCTTTTTGAACATGGCGCCAAAACCAACTGCGGCTCCCGCAGCAAGCATGGTTAAAGGTTCGGGAGTATTTTCAGTGTTGGCACTGCTGCTGACGAAAGTATCGCTTGCACCATTGGGCAACGCTTGAACGTGCAAACCTAATTTTAAGGCACCGCTATTCAAGGCGGCAATTACATTATTATAATTACCACTAAAGCTCAATCCCAGAGCTTCGCCACCTTGGACGCCCCATTTATTACCAGCACCATTGTCACGTGAGAAGGCATAGTCTGTGGTGAAGCCATTACCACCTTGAGGGAGCTGATCGTTAGAAGCACCACCAGTAAAGGCTACGTCACCAGTGTTGCCAACGTTAGCTGTGGGAGCAGACAGATAGCCATTATCATCAAAGAAAACTTTACTAATAAACATAGTAGAGGCTGCGGCATTGCCCGAGTTGGCAATCTTAAAAAAAACTGATGATGCATTTCCTGTTACGTCAAAGGTAAAGCTATCTTTATAGGCGTCTCCCACTGTATCGCCACCCACGACATTACCAAAGGTGAAGGCGGAGGCAGGTGCAGCGGACAAAGCACTAAGAGCAGCGACACTGGCAACAGATACAATGGACTGAACAAATGTTAATGGAAATTTCATGATTAATACCTTATGTTTGCAAGTTTGCTGGACTTATGTTTGTTTCGTTCACATCTTCAATATAAGCCTAAAAACAGGTAGGCGCAATATGTTTTGATAAAGTTTTGATGAAGTTTTTGAGGAATGAAGATGCTCCTGGAATTTACCGAAATTTGTGAATTCATTGACCGTACTTAGGTGTTTTCTCTTACGCACGTAGATTTTGATTTTAGCAGCAGCAACGGCTGGAATCAGCGAAGAACACAGTGTAACCTATGTTGATTGAAGGCTATCCGACACGATCGACTCATTTTCAACCCAGATAACTTAAGCTATCAGACAATATCCTTGAGATAATACCGTTGCGGAAGTAAAAGTCGGTGAAACACAGATACCGAGATTGCTGCGCTGTTCGCTCCGGTCAGCAATGACACACAAAACTGTTAACCCAAGTATATTGAGTGATAATTTTAAAAGAGGGCGAATGAGAAGGATGCAACTACAACATCTGGCGCTAAACTGCTAGAGAAGTAACAAGCGCAGTCAGCACGAGTTAAATTATCTTTGATTATGGTCAACCGTCTTGCTCAATCCCAAAGCCTTTACCTGCGGAAACACGCCGAAAACCCGATCGACTGGTGGCCCTGGTGCGACGAAGCCTTAGAAACGGCCCTGCGCCAAAATAAACCGATTTTTTTGTCAATTGGCTACTCTAGTTGCCACTGGTGTACAGTGATGGAAGGAGAAGCATTTTCCGATCGCGCGATCGCCGAATACATGAATTCGCAGTTTGTACCGATAAAAGTCGATCGCGAAGAACGCCCGGACATCGACAGCATATATATGCAAGCTTTGCAAATGATGACCGGCCAAGGCGGTTGGCCGCTCAACGTTTTTCTCACTCCCGACGAGCGAGTTCCCTTCTACGGTGGCACTTATTTCCCCGTAACTCCGCGCTACGGACGCCCCGGATTTTTAGAAGTTTTGCAATCTATTCGCCGCTTTTACGACACAGAAAAGCGCAAATTGCAAGCCTTCAAAGGAGAAATTTTAGACAACCTCCACCAGTCGGCGCTGCTGTCAGTAGCAACCGCAGAATTAAATCGCGAAGTCTTCCAAAAAGGCTTAGAACTCAATACCGGAATTATTGCCGGCAGTAACCCCGGGCCCAGTTTTCCAATGATGCCCTATGCTGAGCTAGCACTGCGGGGAACGCGCTTTAATTTTGATGCAAAATACGATAGCAAACAAGTCTGCACTCAGCGCGGCTTAGACTTAGCCTTGGGCGGCATTTACGACCACGTAGGCGGGGGATTTCACCGCTATACGGTTGACGCGACTTGGACTGTGCCGCACTTTGAAAAAATGCTCTACGACAACGGTCAAATTGTAGAGTATTTAGCGAATTTGTGGAGCGCGGGAATTGAAGAACCGGCTTTTGAAGGTGCGATCGCGCGGACAGTAGAATGGTTGAAGAGAGAAATGACCGCGCCGAGCGGCTATTTCTACGCAGCACAGGATGCTGACAGTTTTACCGCCCCAACCTCCCCTTACCAAGGGGGGGCAACGGGGGGGTCTGAGCCGGAAGAAGGAGCGTTTTATGTTTGGACTTACACCGAACTACAAACCCTGTTAACTATCGAGGAATTTGCTGAAATTCAAGAAGCGTTTGATATTAGTCGCAGCGGCAATTTTGAAGGCAAAAATGTATTGCAGCGCCGACATCCGGGAAAACTCAATGCAACCGTAGAAACGGCATTAGCTAAACTTTTTGCTCTGCGCTACGGCAACTATCCAGATGCTGTGAAAACCTTTCCGCCCGCCCGCAACAATCAAGAAGCGAAAAACGACAGTTGGCCGGGGAGAATTCCCGCAGTTACTGACACTAAAATGATTGCGGCTTGGAATAGCTTAATGATTTCGGGTTTGGCGCGGGCGGCGGCTGTTTTTGGGAATTTTGAGTATTTGGAATTGGCTGTGAAAGCTGCTAATTTTATTTTAGACAATCAGTGGATTGACGGGCGGTTTCAGCGACTGAATTATGACGGACAATCTGCTGTGGCGGCGCAGTCAGAAGATTATGCTTTGTTTGTGAAAGCTTTGTTGGATTTGCATCAAGCGAGTTTGATGTTAGGAAACGGGGAATCTGTACAGCAATTGCCGAATTCTCAGTTTTGGCTGGAGAAAGCTGTGCGGGTGCAAGATGAGTTTGATGAGTTTTTGTGGAGCGTGGAATTGGGCGGGTATTACAATACTGCTAAGGATGCTAGCGGGGATTTGTTGGTGCGAGAACGCAGTTATACTGACAATGCTACTCCGGCGGCGAATGGAATTGCGATCGCCTCTTTGGTTCGTTTGGCGCTGTTGGATCAGAATTTAGAATATCTCGATCGCGCCGAACAAGCTTTGCAAGCTTTCAGCAGTATTGTCCGAGATAGTCCCCAAGCTTGTCCGAGTCTACTTTCGGCTTTGGATTGGTACCAGCATTCTACCCTAATTCGCACGTCGCCCGACCAGATTCCTGGATTGATTTCGCGGTATTATCCGACTGCTGTCTGTCAGATTGAGGCTGATTTACCTGAAGGTGTTATCGGGTTAGTTTGTGAGTGTTTGACTTGCAAAGAACCTGCGAAAAGCCAAGAGATGCTGTTAGCAGAAATTTTGCACAGTCAAACGCGAGTATAGAAGCAGAAGGACTGAAGTCCGAACTATCGAACCTGTATAGAAGCAGAAGGACTGAAGTCCTTACTACAAACCAGTTCGTAGTAAGGACTTTAGTCCTTTCAATGTTTGTTAGCCCTCGATAGCAGGGGCGATTAACACCTGCAATTGACATCAGCCCGGACGTGCGATCGCCTTCGAGGGTAAAAATTGTGTAGAATAAAAACTTGACATCAGCCGACGATCGAAAGTAAAAATAAATAACAGCAATCACCAAAATGAGGCTTTATGTTTGATTCGCGATCGGTGAGCGACAAGTATGACATTGATAAATTGCTATCTCCTACAACAATTTTGGCTAAAAGACATCCGGTAAAATACGGAGAATAGATGTTTTTTTTGAACCTTGTTCAGCAATCTAAAATTCACAATTCTGCAATCTAAAATCTAAAATCTAAAATCTAAAATGGCAACAGCTATTCTCGACCTGGAAATCTCCCAACTACCGCCAGAAATAGCGGTTGAGGAGCGTTACAGCAAAGCCTTGGTTTTAATTAGACTGCACGGAAAACCGATCGGTCAAGCGACTTTACCCGCAGTCGGAGGTCGCATTGAGGGTTCTCAATTGCGGGAAACACTGATGAATGCTGTGGGCGATCGCCTTTGGAAAGATTGGCTCTACGATACCCTGGAATGGGACGAACGCGGGCCGGTACAGGCAATGCCAACAGCCACTGTAGCGGTTTGCACGCGCGATCGCCCGGAAGATTTGCAGCGCTGTCTCGACGCGTTTATGCGGCTGCCCGACGACGGTCAGGAATACTTAGTAATTGACAACTGTCCCGCCACGGAGGCGAGCAGGGAACTGGTTGAAAACTATCCAAAAGTCCGCTATGTGCGCGAGGACGTACCGGGCTCCAGCGCTGCCCGCAACCGAGCTTTACGCGAAGCTAAACACGACTTTGTAGCGTTTACAGATGACGATGCCGTGCCAGATCCGAATTGGTTGCGATCGCTCTTGCAAAATTTTAGCGATCCGCGAGTTATGTGCGTCACGGGGCTGATTATGCCTTTAGAACTCGAAACCAAAGCACAAGAATGGTTCGAGCGCTACAGCCCCCACGGGCGGGGCTTCTATCGCCAAGTTTTTGATGGGGCACACTGCAACCCGCTGATTGTAGCTTCGGTGGGTGTGTCAGCGAGTATGGCTTTGCGGAAAAGCGCGATCGACTCGATAGGCCTGTTTGACGAAGCTTTGGGGGCGGGGACGCCGACTGTCGGGGGCGAAGACTGCGAACTGTTTGCCCGCATTTTGCGCGCTGGCTACCGCATCGTCTACGAACCGAGAGCCTTGAGTTGGCACCGCCACCGCCGCACCTGGGAAGAATTGGAAAAAACGCTGCACGGCTACGGCATCGGAGTCTATGCTTTTTGGACTCGGATGTTTTTTATCAACCGAGAATTTAGCGTACCTCTATTAGCTTGGGGATGGCTGCGGCACAAACAAATTCCTGAATTAGTTGCTTCTTTGCGCAAGCGACCCGAATCCGTTCCGAGCGATTTGCTGTTAGCTCAATTGCGCGGCTGTGCTAAGGGCCCGATGGCTTATTTTGCTTCTCGGAAGCAGTTTGAAAAAATCCCAGAAGAAGTCATTAGTCAGTAGTTAGTAGTCATTAGTTAATGTCAACTATAGCGGTTATCAGATGAGGTAAGTTGTTGGGCTTGGGCCCTGTGATTTTAGTGGAGAGGGCGGGCACGGGGGCGCCGCCCCTACAATAGGTCAACTATCATTAGTCACGAGTAAATCACAAATTACCAATTACCAATTACCAATTACCAATTACCAATCCAATCTAATATGAATAGAGAAAATCCAACTGTTAGTATAATTATTCCCAGTCACAATCGTAGTTCTTCGCTGCGGCGGGCTCTCGATGCTCTGCGATCGCAAACTTATCCGATCGACCTCATGGAAGTTACAGTCGTCGCAGATAACTGCATTGACGATACTTTGGCAATGCTACAAGACTACAAAGCTCCATTTAAACTGCACGCGATCGAGGTAAATTGCCGGAGTGCTTCAATTGCCCGCAATACAGGAGCATCGGCTGCTAGCGGACAATTGCTGCTGTTTCTGGATGACGATATCGAAGCCATGCCGCTACTGGTGGAAAGCCACGTTCGGACTCACCAAGAACGACCGGGCTCCGTGGTTATGGGCCCTTACCCGCCTAAGTTGCAAGGAAGCACTAGATATTTTGATGTGGAAGTGCGGGCTTGGTGGGAAGAAAAATTTTATCTGATGAGCCGCCACGATCGCCGATTCGAGTACGAAGATTTGGTTAGTGGGAATCTTTCTCTGGATGCACAACTGTTTGCTCGTCTAAATGGCTTCGATGCGGCTTTCGGGAACTGCGGCGGCGAAGATTACGAGTTTGGGGTGCGCTTGCTGAAAGCTGGTGTACCTTTTGTGATGGCGACTGAAGCTGTCGGCTATCATTACGAACACGAAACTAACAATCTCGATCGCTCTTTTCGCCGAGCTCGTCAAGAAGGGCGATCGGATGTTTTAATCGGTCAGCGACACCCGGAACTCAGACCCCTACTGCACATCAAAGACTACGAAATTCCTTATTCCTTGGCAGACAAAATTTTAACTAATGTCGCGTTTTCCTGGCCGGCGGCGGTGGATTTGCTGGCTGCGGGACTGAGAAAAGCTCTGGATGTTCTCGAAAACTTGGGGATGCGTACAACTTGGCGGTGGCTGCGCGGAAAATTGCGCGGTTATTGGTATTTTCGGGGGGTGATTGATGAGTTGAAAACTCGATCGGCAATTTCTAGTTTTATGCAGGGTGGGGCGGCCCGCGCCGATTTGAGCGATCGCGAAATAGAGATCGATTTGCAGCAAGGTTGGGAAGCAGCAGAAAGGTTGCTCGACGCTGAACGGCCCGATGGCATTTATCTCCGTTACGGTGAAATGCTTGTCGGTCACGTCACTCCCAAATTTGGTGTCGAGCCGCTGCGGGGCGTCCACCTGCGTTCAATTCTGGCTAATCTAGTGTCGGATCAATTGCTAATTGCGATCGCGGTTAACGGTATGCCCAAAACTGCTGAAACAAATCTCGAAAACCCTCTAATTGCTTTGGAAAAAAATTATGAGTTGGCAGTTGAATAATGCGTAATTGTTCATTGGTAATGGGGAATAAAAGGTTCCCAGGCACAGCGAAAGGAACCTAGATCCAGAGGCTCTGCCTCGGCACAGGATTATGAAGCAGAGCCTCCTAATCTCCGTTACCAGGCACAGCCTGGTAACGAGTAAATTCTTCCTTCTTCCTTCTTCTTACCAGAAAGAATTGGTTGAAATCCGGAACCGAGAGCGGGAGAAATTCAGATTGGACTATTCATTAATTCAATCCTCGGACTTAAGGATAGAGAGCGCTCTCTTTCGGTCAACTGTCAACTGTCAACTGTCAACTGTCAACTGTCAACTGTCAACTGTCAACTGTCAACTGTCAACTGTCAACTGTCAACTGTTGAACACTATTTTTAGGAGCAATTTATGGGAATAAAACTACTGAAAATCGAGTTTTTAGAACCGATAAATCCGATTCGCGGACTTGAGAAATACGAAAAAATCCGCCTCTTGGTATTCTATCGGGGAGTGCCTCTAAAATGGGTGGAAATATTAAACGATCCTTGGCAGGCAATTATTTCGGCAGAGCGGGTGCGATCGACAATTGTGGCACAAATAGGCAAGGAATTGGCAAAAGTAATTCTCCCAGAGCATTTGGGCTTGGAAAGAAAGCCAAATTATCCGCTGCCCCCAATTAGCGTGGTTATCTGCACGCGCGATCGCACAGACTTACTTAAAGGCGCTCTGGAAGCAATCCTTGCTGTGGACTATCCCGATCGCGAAATCATCGTTATAGACAACGCTCCTTCCAACACCAGCACCGCTGAATTCGTGGCGCGATTACCTGTACGCTACGTCAAGGAAGAACGGCCAGGATTGGATTGGGCGCGCAATCGCGGTATCGCTGAAGCCAGCCACGAGATTGTTGTTTTTACAGACGACGACGTGCGACCGGATGTCGGTTGGCTGCGAGGAATGGCTGCGGGTTTTGCTGACCCGGAAATTATGGCAGTTAGCGGTTTAGTGGCGCCAGCGGAACTCGAAACAGAGGCTCAAATTCAATTTGAATTCGACTATGGGGGAATGCTGCAATACACCCACTGTTTTAAAGTTGATGGTAGGCAGCTTTCGGCGAAGGGCTTGCTGTGGTCGAGCGCTTACGGAGTCGGCGCCAATATGGGTTTCCGGCGTCAAGTGTTCGCGGAAGTTGGGAATTTTGACCCAGCTTTGGATGTGGGGACTCCGACTCGGGGGGCTGGGGATATCGAGATGTTTCACCGGATTTTGGCGAAGGGATACTCGACTTTCTACGAACCCAGAGCTTTAGTGTGGCACGTACACAGGCGCAGCGGCGAGGCTTTGAGCCGGCAGCTAAGGGATAACGGACGCGGTTTTGGGGCTTATTTGTTGACGTGCGATCGCAACCGTACAGTCAGCCGCCTGGAAATTTTGCGTTTTGCTTGGTCTGAGTGGATTAGCGGGTGGATGCTGAAGCGTTTGAGGCATCCGGGCTGGTTTCCTCGCAAATTGATCGTGAGCGAGTTGATGGGAGCTCTGCAAAGTCCTTTTGCTTACAGGGAAGCGCAGTTGCAAGCCCAGCGGTTGGCCGCTCTCCCCGAGGAGGAATTGCAGGAAGTTGAACAGCCGATAATCGTTGGAGGTTTACAGTGATCAAAGCGGTAAAACTGGTAAATCGGCGCAAAATTGCTCATTTTTTCGATTTGCTGCGGGAGTTGGTCGATCGCGACATGAAACTACTCTACAAGCGATCGACCCTGGGGATTGCTTGGACTTTGATCAACCCGCTGTTGCAGTTGGCGGTTTTTTCCTTTGTATTTCGATCGGTAATTCCGGTAAATATTCCGCAGTTTTCTTCCTTTGCATTCAGCGGTTTGTTAATTTGGACTTGGACTCAGACAGCACTGTTTCAAGCAACCGGACTAATTACGGGAAATCTGGCTCTAATCAGACAGCCAAATTTTCCGACAGCTATTTTGCCTGTAGTGACAACTACCACCGGATTGATTCACTTTCTGCTGGCGCTGCCGGTGCTAATTATCTTTTTGGCAATGGACGGAATTCAGCCAACTTCAGCGCTGCTTTCCCTGCCACTTTTGATGATTATTCAATTCATTTTGACTGTGAGTTTAGCCTATCCCCTAGCAGCCATTAACGTTACGTTCCGAGACACCCAGCACACTTTGGGCGTGTTGTTGCAGATGCTTTTTTACCTAACTCCAATTTTCTACGACCTCAAAAGCGTACCCAAAGAATTTCAGCCTTTCTATCAGTTAAATCCGATGGTGCCGCTGATAGAAGCTTACCGGGCAATACTGCTCAAAGGCATCCAGCCGAACTGGCCAACCCTGCTAATTCTTAGCTTGGTTGTGGCTGCTCTTTTGCCGCTCGGACTAGGAATTTTTAGACGACAAAGCGATCGATTTGTGGAGGAATTGTAAATGCGTAACGCTATTGTAGTTAACGGTTTAGGTAAGCGTTTCAACCGCTACAGTGCCGATCGACCTCTGACAATTATGGAGGCTGCATTGTGGGGTTGGTGGCGGATGAAACCCCAGGCAAGTTTTTGGGCGCTGCGGGATGTCAGCTTTACAGTTGCGCCAGGGGAAATGCTGGGAATTCTCGGCAAAAATGGGGCGGGAAAATCCACGCTGCTGCAACTTGTTGGCGGTATCGGCCGCGCTGAGGAAGGCACGATTAAAGTTAACGGTAGAATTGGCGGTTTGTTAGATTTGGGTGCCGGTTTTCACTCGGATTTAACGGGCAGAGAAAATGTGTTTGTGGGCGCAGTGGTGGCCGGTTTGACTCGCCGGGAAGCGGCGCGCCGGTTTGACGAGATTGTTGAATTTGCGGAATTAGAACAGTTTATCGACAGCCCGCTGCGGACTTACAGCACGGGGATGCGAATGCGGTTGGCTTTTTCAGTGGCAATTCATACCAATCCGGAAGTCTTGTTAATTGATGAATATTTGTCGGTTGGAGACGTGGCTTTTCAAACTAAATGTTTGAAAAAGATAGATGAGTTTAAAAATCAAGGAGCAGCGATTGTTTTAATTTCTCACAGTGCGGCGCAAATTCAAAAAACTTGCGATCGGGGTATGTGGCTGCGGGATGGTAAAATCATGGCTTACGGAGAGACGGAAATCGTAGTCGGCCAGTATTTGTCGGAAATGCGATCGGAAACTGACAAGCGCACTCCCATGCGTCCTCCTCAAGTTACAAGTACGGGATCGGAATTGCGAGTTAATGAAAACCGTTTCGGTTCTTTGGACGTAGAAATTACGGATGTCAAAGTGTTGCCGGATGAAGAAATAGACAGCGGCGATACGATTACTATTGAAATTCATTATACGGTTCCGAAACCGATTGCTGCTGCTATTTTTGGGGTGACAATCAGTCGGGAAGACGGTCAAAGTTGTTTTGAGACTAATACTAATCAAATGGGGCGGTTGATACCGCTGGCGAAAGGTAAAGGCAAAATCCGGCTGCACGTAGACAGGCTGGATTTAGGAAACGGGCAGTATTACGTGAATCCTGGGGTTTACGAGAAGAATTGGGCCTACGCCTACGATTATCACTGGCACGTTTATCCGCTGTACGTGCGATCGACTGTACACCAAAAAACGATCCTTTGTCCGCCCTACCGCTGGGAGTTTGACGGCAAAATGGAGGTGCTGGATTTGCCAGAAACAACTGACAAAGTTCACGCTTTGAACAAAAATAATCCCAGCTACGCCAAGATTTCCACTCAGTTGAAAAATAAGCAGTCACCTGACTTTTTAATTCTGGGCGCTCAAAAGTGCAGCACCGAAGCTTTATACGGCTATCTAGAAAATCACTTGCAAAATATCAAAGAAGGTGCTAAGCAAGTACACTTTTTTGAATTGAATTTCGAGCGCGGTGTTGAGTGGTACAGCAAGCAGTTGACGCGGAGTGTCGCAGGTGACAAAGTGCTGCTGTGGGAGATGACTCCTTACTATATTTACCATCCGTTGGTGGCCGAGCGGGTTTACAAGTGTTTCCCGGATGTTAAGCTGATTGTGATGCTCCGCAACCCGGTACAAAGAGCGTGGATGCACTATCATTTAGAAGTGGCGATCGGCTGTGAAAAGCTGGATTTTGAAAAGGCGATCGCATCTGAACCAGACAGACTCAAAGGTGAGATCGAAAAAATCAAAGCCGATGAAGGTTATTACAGTTTCAACCACCAGCATTATTCCTACTTGTCGCGGGGAATCTATGTCGAACAACTCAAGAATTGGCTCGATTATTTCCCCAGGGAACAGTTGCTAATTCTCAAAAGCGAAGATTTTCAAAAAAATCCGGGAGATGTGTTTTCTCAGGTGTTAGAATTCTTGGATATCAAGGCTAGTGCTGTTAAAGAATATCATGCTAATAGTGCTGAGGATTACAGCAATATGCCTGCGGAAATAGAACAAGAATTAACAAATTATTTTAAGCATTACAATCAGGAGCTTTCTGACTTGTTGAAGGAAGATTTTAGTTGGAGTTAGGAAAAAAGTTTTTAACCACAGAGGGCGCAGAGAGCGCAGAGAGGAAGATGAATCATACCTCTTCTTTCTCTTCCTCTGTGTCCTCTGCGCTCTCTGCGGTTCACTTAAAAAAGATCGTAAAGTATAAAAATGAAACGAATATTTTTAGTAGGAGCTCCGAGAAGCGGTACGACAATTCTGCAAAGTTTATTAGCCGCCCATCCCGAAGTTATTTCTTTCCCTGAATCTAAGTTTTTTCACTATTTATTGTACGAGAAGTTTGTGGCAAAGTTGCCAAGTAGGATAGAAGCTTTTTTCAATGATGAGATTAATCGCCCTGAACTTTTGGAAGGTTTTGATGACAGTCAAAGTGTGGAAGCTAAAGTTAGTTGGTTTGTGAGAGTTTTGGATGGTTTGGCTGCGGAAGAAAACAAAAGCATTTGGTTGGAAAAAACGCCGGAACACATATATTTTATTGAGGATATAGAGCGCTTTTTGCCGGATGTTAAGTTTATACATATTTTGCGAAATAGTATGGATTGCATCGCTTCTATGTATGAAGCCACTCGAAATTTTAACGAATTGTGGGGTAGTGGTTGGGATTTAGAACGCTGTATCGAGCGATGGAAATATGCAGTATTAACTAGCCATAACTATCTGGATAAATCTAATCATATATTGGTTAGATATGAAGATTTTGTAGAAAACAAAAAATTAGTTTTAGAGGATATTTGTAATTTTATTGGAATTGAGTATGATGCTGAAATGCTGATTAATTATAAGGAAAAAGCAGCTAAGCTGAGTTTGAATTTACCTTGGCACCAAGGAATTGCCAGGGATATTCAAAGCACTAAGGTTCACAAATATCATCGAGTTTTTAAAGATAGTGAAATTAAAAATATTCTAACTCATATCGAGTGGGTAAATTCGAGAATTGCCTACAAGGTTACGGTGGAGGTGAGCGAATTAATTTCGGATATTAAGGTTCCACAAATATTCGATCGCCTGTGCTGTACAATCAAGTTAGCAGGTGTTGAACTCGAAGTTAGGGATTTGGAGCTTAATACTATACCAATCCTTTGGCTGCTCCTTCGACAATACAATAGCATGGCTGGGCTCTTATTTCTACGCAAGTCCCTTATTGAATTGCCCATCTGTGACGGGATTGTGACGGGTGCGGTGTTGGCAGATGCGATCGCAGCCCAGTTTGCTTGGCCAATACTTTCACGCTTCTTTCAACACAATCCAGAAACTCCCCAACTGGAATGGACGCTATTTTTACAAGAAATCTGGAATCGTCCGAATTGGGTTGAGGCTAATTTTTACAATCCCGAAACCGCCGATGAAGCAGTCACAATCACTCTCGATGGAGACTTGATTGCTGTGGAAGTTAGCGCAGAATTGCCTAACATCAAAGTTGAGCTTGCTGAAATTGACGTGCTGGTGACAGTAGGCGGTGTGGCGATCGCTATTGTAACCGTTACCGTGGAAAATAACTTTGTTTCTGCTCAAAAAGTGCGATCGACAATTACTCGACATATCGGTTTTGAGTTGTGCGTCGCCACCGTGCGAGAAGCTTTGTTGGGAAAACCATTAGATAATAAGCAATCGCTGCGCGAGCACTTAACCTCTGCTGCCCAACAAAGGTCGAATCTACCCGACTGGTTGAATGCAAAGGGTTCTAGGGGCATTTACCCCCAAGATGCGGTGATGTTTGGTAGGCGATACGGTGCCACAGGAACCAGTATCAGCCGTCGCGCCGCACTCCCTGCCCAGGCGCTGCGGGAATTAACGAAATCAGCAGCAATCGCAGGGGAAGTGATAATGCAAATTCCCCGAGAAAACGAGTTACCAAAGCAATTATTTTACGCACCCGAAATCATTTGGCAAAAATCGCCTCACCGACAAGTTTCTCACTCAGTGAAACCTCAAATATTTGACATTGATAGCATTACAGAAAAACTCTCGATTCTCGCCTACCGTCGCATTTCTCCCGATGCTATAAATGCAATTACTCCGCAGGTTTTTGAACAACAGTTGCAGTATCTGAAAGAAAATGGTTATTACAGTGCAACTTGGGAAGATTGGCAAAATGCAATACTAACTAAAACTCCTTTACCAGGTAAAGCTGTATTGATAACTTTTGACGGTGGCTATCTCGACTTTTTAACCTACGCTTTCCCTTTGCTAAAACGCCTTGACTTTACAGCCACTGTTTTTCTAGTAGCCGAGTCAATAGGAAAGACAAATAGTTGGGAAAAAGCCGAATTTGACCAAGTACAGTTAATGGAATGGCCGGAAATTAGACAATTGCGGGATGCAGGGATTGAATTTGGTTCCATGTCTGCCACTTATCAGCCTCTGACTTCATTGTCCCCCACAGAAATTGTGCGCGAAGCGGCGAAATCCCGCGCAACTTTGGAACGGGGATTAGGGAAAACTGTGAGAGTTTTTGCCTATCCCTACGGGAATGTCGATGAAATTGTAGCGCATTTAATCGGAGCAAGTGGGTATAGTTTCGGTGTATCATATAGATCGAGTACGAGCAATTTTTACGATTCTTTAATGTCGCTACCCCGCATTCAAGTAACAGCAGAAAATTTCTGGGAATTAGGTTTGTAGTGATGACTTTAGTCCGCAAGAAAACTGAAGTGCTCACTACAAATAATAGAAAAATTGGTTCGTAGTGAGGACTTTAGTCCGCATTCATCAAGGACTAAAGTCCTCACTCAGAAAAATTGGTTCGTAGTGAGGACTTTAGTCCGCATTCATCAAGGACTAAAGTCCTCACTCAGAAAAATTGGTTCGTAGTGAGGACTTTAGTCCGCATTTATCAAGGACTAAAGTCCTCACTCAGAAAAATTGGTTCGTAGTGAGGACTTTAGTCCGCATTTATCAAGGACTAAAGTCCTCACTCAGAAAAATTGGTTCGTAGTGAGGACTTTAGTCCGCATTCATCAAGGACTGAAGTCCTCACTACGAACCTAATTTATGATTGAAAAATTGGTTCGTAGTGAGGACTTTAGTCCGCATTTATCAAGGACTAAAGTCCTCACTCAGAAAAATTGGTTCGTAGTGAGGACTTTAGTCCGCATTCATCAAGGACTGAAGTCCTCACTACGAACCTAATTTATGATTGTTTAGATAATTGCTAGAAACTTTTTCTCAGCCGCTGCATCAATCCCTGAAATTTACGTCGCAAATAACCGCCAAATCCTCTGGAAATCTTCTCAAACTTATAATCAAATAAAATATCCATCACATCTTTAGTTTTCATGTACTTCAAATAAGAAATCATTTTATCCGTCAATTCATCATTCACATCATCAATATACTTTCTCACCGCCAACCTTTCCGAAATATTCCATTTCCGATGGAATTTGCGGTGCATTTGGGTCTCATAATCCCGAAAATCTGAGCTTTTCCCATCCAAATATTTTTCAATGTATTTCCCAGCTATTTCGGCGCCATCCATCCCGTGTCTGATACCCTCACCGCCCAGAAAATTTACTGTCGAGACAGTATCGCCGATCGCAATTATGTTATCCTTCCAATAAATATCCCGCAAACCAGGACTGTATTTCAGCGTCGAACCGTGCTTGTCAATAATTTTATAATTTTCCGACTTCAAATATTCATCAATCAGCAAATCAATATACTGTTTCAGCGGTGACAAATGCTTAACCGTTTTGGCATCTAAAAAAATGCGTCCCGCACCAACTTTCAGTCTATTTTGTTCCATGGGAAATATCCAAGAATAACCTTTCGGCATCCATTTATCACCCAAAAAGAAGATTAAATCATTGGCATATTTATTGTAAACTTCCGGTTCAACTTCAATTAAATATTCGATTCCGGTTCCCGACAAAAAATCAGGCTTATCATTTTCTTTGTCGTACATAATCGCCCTAGCAAAGCCAGTAGCATCAACCAAGACTTTCGTGGTAACTTTGATAAGTTTACTGTCAGATAACTGTTTAAATTCTACTGTGGTTTCGCCGTTGGCTTGGGAATGTCCGGTGTAGCGACAACCAAGCCAAACTTCACCGCCAAATCGCTCAACTTCGTCGGCTAAAAATGCTCTAAATTTAGCAAAGTTGAGCACAACTCCCAAACTTTCGGGAGATTCCCAAGTTTGACTAACTTTGCTAGTTTCAATAGTCAGTTTGTGCCAAAAACTGCCGATAACTGATTCGGGTAAATCGAATTGAGAGAGGGTTTCTAAAGGTGTGGCGGCGCTGGAAAAGTCATTTTTATTAAAATTGTCGTTTTGTTCTGCAAGCAAGACTTTGCGGCCGGATTTGGCTAGAATTCTTGCACAGTGGCCTCCTGCTGGGCCGGCTCCTACTATTACTATATCAAAATTTTTTAAATTCATCTTACTTTTAATTCGCTTCCAATGTCAAAATACCCGCCGAAATATCAACTATTAAACGCCGATTTTTCAGCCACTGGCGGCCGATTAAAATTTCCGGTACTCCCGCACCCACATGAACGGGAATGTCAAACTCTTGACCTTCAATACGCACTTTTCCTGCATAAATATCGAAATCAAATTCTCCCTTAGCTGTTTGCATTGTTTCTTTGTCTACATAAGTCCAATCAAGCCCTTCTAAATCCTGAATATCCATTGCTAACCAGCCAGAAAAACCTGTATCTAGCAGAGCATCAACAGGTAATTCTAAGCCGTTATCGGCAATCAATGAAATTTCAAAAAACAGCTCGTCATTATCGCCAAATATTCCTTCCATCATATCGTGCCACAAACTCCGGTTTCATTAATCCGAAATACGTGCGGGATAGCATTGGGATGTTTCTGACGACACATTTTTCCAGCAGCTAACGAATCTTGTTCGATAAAATGTTCTCCGCTGTCGGGTTCAACCGCCATGTACCAGTTGTAGTGGGTTTTAATCAATTCTGGTTTGAGGCGATCGAATATGGGTTGACACCGCTGGCGAAATGCGGCTCTTTCGGCGTACCATTGGGCTATTTCTTCTGGAGAAAGTATGCGTTTTGCGTGCAATCTTTTCCGGGGTACTCTGCGAGTTGGGTTGAGATAAGTCATTGTTGATTCTCCCTTATCGTGAAACTTTCATTCAATCATATCATAAACTGGTTAACTGGTTCCTAGGCTCTGCCTGGGAACCAATGTCTAGAGGCTCTGCCTCGTTTTGGAAGTGGGGAAAATTCGAGGCAGAGCCTCTGGAGCTCCGTTACCAGGCTCTGCCTGGTAACGATTGATATCGCACGATCTCAGTCACTCTTGACGCTTCTTGGAGTTCGATGTTAGGGTGTGTTTCGTAAATTACATTTTTCGGATATCAATCGTGGCAAACACTTTGAACTTAACTAACAATTCTGATAATTTTACTATTAATCCTGGTTTGATGGCTCAGTTTCCTGGAGGTATTTTAGGCTTAGATGGCGATGATACGATCGTGGGTTCTATTGGGAATGATATCGCCAATGGCAATGTTGGTAAAGATATTTTATTTGGCAGAGATGGCAATGACAACTTGGAAGGCGGTAAAGGCGCAGATGATTTATATGGTGAAGGTGGCAGAGACACTTTGATTGGTGGTTCTGATGATGATTATCTTGCCGGTGGTGACGGAGATGATATTTTGTATGGTGGCAGAGGTGATGATTTATTGGATGGAGGTGCGGGTAACGATACTCTGAGTGGCGATCGAGGTTACACTTATTACAAAGGCGGAACGGGTAGTGATGTGTTTGTGCTGAGAACGGATGTTGTTGCAGAAGATCCCAGGCGTAACTCTAACCGTAGTTTTAGTGGTTCGGCATGGGATGGTATTCTAGACTTTGAAAGGTCGATCGATCGCATTGGCTTGACTGGCGGTTTAACTGAGGCAAATATTACACTTATTCCCTTTTCTTTCGCGCTATCGGATGTTATTTTCATTTCAGGGAGGTTTCCTCGAGAAGGCAAAATTTCAGCCGCCGATACAGATGTAGATAAAAACGGCCGTTATGACGGTACTACGATTCAAATTGCTGCCACAGGTCAAGTTTTAGCTAGAGTGCTGAGTGTGACACCATCTGACTTGCAGGGGCGTTTTGTTACACTCTCATAAAGTGGGCATTTCTTAACTCGTTTAACTGGTTCCTAGGCTCTGCCTGGGAACCAATGTCTAGAGGCTCTGCCTCGTTTTGGAAGTAGGGAAAATTCGAGGCAGAGCCTCCGGATCAGCGTTCCCAGGCAGAGCCTAGGAACGAGTGAACGAGTGAAATTAGACGCTAACTGGTGACTGTTTGCGGCTGAATGTTGCTAAAATACGATCGCACATTTGCGACGGATTCAATCCCAAAGTGGCAAAGGATTGTTCCGGCGTTGCATGATCCACCAATGTATCGGGTACGCCCAGCCGCATCAGTGGTACGAGAATATTGTTATCCATCAAAGCTTCGGCTACTGCTGAACCAAAACCACCCATTAAACAACCTTCTTCCATCGTGACAACTTTGCCAATTCGCTGTGCCAAAGGCAAGATTAATTCAGTGTCTAAAGGCTTGACAAAACGTGCATTAATCACAGTTGCTTCAATGCCATGTTCGCTCAACATCTCGGCGGTTTGCATCGCCGGATAAACCATTGAACCGTAACCTAAGATTAGCACGTCATCGCCGTTGCGAAGGATTTCCGCTTTGCCGATCGGCAATTCTTCCCAACCTTCTTCCATCAGAGGCACGCCGTAACCGTTGCCGCGCGGGTAACGCATGGCGATCGGGCCTGTCGTGTGGTTGATGCCAGTGACTACCATCCGCTGCAATTCTGCCTCGTCTTTTGGCGCCATAATTGTCATATTTGGCAGACAGCGCAAGTATGAAATGTCGTACATTCCTTGGTGGGTTGGGCCGTCGGCGCCGACAATCCCGGCGCGATCCAAACAGAAGAACACTGGCAAGTTTTGGATGCAGACATCGTGAACTATTTGGTCGTATCCCCGCTGCAAAAATGTCGAGTAAATTGCGACAACCGGACGCATTCCTTCGCAGGCTAAACCTGCCGATAAAGTCACTGCGTGCTGTTCGGCAATCCCAACATCGATGTACTGTTTCGGTAGTTTTTCCTGAAGTTTGTCTAGGCAAGTTCCGGTTGCCATGGCAGCGGTGATGCCGACAATTTTGGGATTATTTTCTGCTAGCTTAACCAGGGCGTGGGCAAATACTTTTGCGTAGGCTGGTGGCTTGGGTTTGGTCGAGGGGATGCCTTTCCCCGTGGCTAAGTTAAAGGGATTTTGGGCGTGATATCCTACTTGGTCTTTTTCCGCGATCGCATATCCTTTGCCCTTCACCGTCACCACATGAACTAACACAGGGCCTTGGATGGTATGACCTTGTTTGAAAGTAGCAATTAACTCTTCCAAATTGTGTCCATCTACCGGGCCCATGTAGGTAAAGCCCAATTCTTCAATTACGGCTCCCACTTTCGATACGGCTAACCGTTTCATGCCTTCTTTGAGGCGTTCCATTTCTGGGGTAAAAGTTTCGCCAACAAAGGGAATTTGTTTGAATTGTTCCTCTAAGTTATCTTTGAGAAATTGCACCGGCTGCGAAAGTCGCATTTTGTTCAAATAGCGGGTAATTGCGCCGACATTGGGCGAGATTGACATCTCGTTGTCGTTGAGCACTACCATCACATTGGTTTTCGGCATATGGCCCGCGTGGTTGATCGCTTCTAGTGCCATGCCGCCAGTCAATGCGCCGTCGCCGATGACTGCTACAGTTTTAAAGTTTTCGCCCTTCAGGTCGCGCGCCATAGCCATTCCTAGAGCAGCGGAAATGCTCGTAGAAGCGTGACCAGCTCCAAAATGGTCAAATTTGCTCTCGCAGCGCTTGAGATAGCCTGCAACGCCGTCTTTTTGGCGCAGGGTGTGAAATTGGTTGTAGCGCCCGGTGATCAATTTGTGCGGATAAGCTTGATGGCCGACATCCCAGGTAACTTTGTCGCGATCGAGATCCAGGGTTTGGTAGAGTGCTAAGGTCAGTTCGACTACACCCAATCCTGGGCCGAGGTGTCCGCCGCTCGCTGCTACAGTTTCTAAATGCTTTTCTCGAATTTGTCGGGCAATTTGTTCGAGTTGATGAATCGACAGGCCGTGTAATTGGTTTGGATGAGTCAGTTCGCTGAGATGCATATTTTAAAATCCCGCTCCTAAGAATTAGGACGAATCCTTAACAGATAATAGTTTGAGCCTGCGGCGTTCGGTACGCGCAAACTTAGAATATTTTACCTGTTATTTGAGAAAAACTGTTAGGCGTAAGATTTTTATTATTTTTGACCTGGTAATTATAATAAGTAAATCGCAAACAGTCAATCTAAAAAATGCTTATCTTGTTAGTTGGCAACGGCTAATTATTAGCTGCACGGGGATTATTAGCGATTTAAAACTGGTTTTTGTAATGATGGCTGACTTTTTAACCATTGGGTTTCTGCAAGCGGACTGTGATGCAAAATCATTAACTGCGATTTTTTAAGGGATTCTAGCGCGTAGGTACAACCTTGCAAATCGCTAAACTCAACTTCAACAAATTCTGCATCGCATTCATCAACTACCGTTCCAACTTTACCTCGATATATTGTAATGCAATAATATCGAGCGGTTTGATTGTGCAATTAATTTTTAGATGCCTCTTTGGTCGATCGATCGCCTTTTAAGCGATCGCGAACAGGATTTACGCATTAAGACTCCTCGAAACCGGGTTTTTTACTTTATCTAGACGATCCAACGAAAAATTGTCGTAAAAAACCCGGTTTCTGACAAAAAGTACGATCGCAAACCAATGAAGACACCAAAGCCGATCGCCCTTCACAATTTATCGCTTGTCAATTGAAACACAAAAGGGCGATCGCACTTATCCGTTAAAACATTCGCTCTATCTGAGTCGATCCTCTTCGAGGGCTTCGCTAACGAACTTCTGGCAATTTCTCGGCCCCAGTCGTATCAAAGACGATCGCGTGTTTAGTCGCAGGTAACAACCGCCGTAAAATCTGGATGTATCCCTCTGCATCACCCCGCCGGTGGAATCGAGCAACCACCAATCGCTGCATATTTGGCAATTGCCGCACAATACACCAGGGATGAGAGTTTAATTTTGGCTTCGATGTTGGTATCATAGGAAAATCCTTCCCCGCCAAAAGCGGGGTGTGATAGAAAAAGCGATCGCCCTTAAGTTTTCGACGCTAAGAGGGCGGTCGTTTTGAATTATTTAGATGTTAAGGTTAAATCTAACCACTTGTCAAGGGCAAAATGGGGCGAGTTAGACTAAAAATTCGAGAGTTGGCAGAAGAAAAGGGCTGGACGCTCCAAGACGTGGCCGAGCGCTCTGGGGTCAATTACAATACGCTGAAAGGTTATGCTAGACGCGATGATGGGATGAGTATGGTTGATCTAAGCGCCGTTTGGAAAATCGCCCTGGCTTTTGATGTAATGATTGAAGATTTGGTCGAGTTTTTGGAATAGTAACGGCTATGGCGCTAATGGGATACGTGAGATTGCGGATTCGAGAACTAGCTGAGCAAAGAGGTTGGACGTTCAAAGAAGTTGCCGATCGATCCGAAGTCAATTACAACACCGTAAAAAGCTACGGGAGGCGCGATGCTTTGAACACGGCCGATATTTCTGCTGTCTACAAAATCGCCCGCGCTTTCGACGTGACAATGGAAGATTTAGTTGAGATTTTGGAAGATTGAGGGCTCAGAAATGGGGCGAGTCAGGCTGAAGATTCAAAAGTTGGCTCAAGAAAAGCGCCCGACACTGCAAGATGTGTCTCCTCGATCGGCACAAGGTTTGCTTAAAAAAATGTATCAAACTTTTACAAAGAAACCGATCGCACTCATAAAGCCACTATCTTCGTAACAAAAGCACTTTATCAGCATGAGTCTGGTTATCGAAGTTTGGATTATTCGACTCTACACCGCCCCCAACACCTGACAGATAAAGATTTGTAATGTTTTGTCAACATCTTTGGGCTGCTGAATTAAAATCTTCTCATAAAAAAGACGAGCTTTTAGCAGGCACAAATTATGAAAAAAGTTTAAAACTCAGCTTAAGAACTCGAGTTCGCTGCTCTGACAAAGTGCAATAACAATGTAACTAATGTAACTTTTGATGCAAGAACCACTAGCATTAACTTTGTTGAAGGCGACAGGTCAATTTCTGGCCGTGCCTTCAGAAAATCGCTTTCCTCGTCGATCGCATCAAATTTTAAATGCAATTACTTTGCTTGCACGACGGGAACCGCAGGTGTAAAGGAAAAATTTAAGTCCAAAGCTGACGCACCAGAACTTTGAGCGACGGTTTTTTGACCGACAACGAGGACAGAAACACAGTCTTTTCCTCCATCAAACCTGGTTTTTGCGTCCAACACTCAACTCGATCGAATGAATGCAGTCGCAGCCAACATTTAGTTAGATGTTGCGATACTGCAAGTTGCGCGCTTGTACAGGGAGCTAACGGCAGTGATGGATCTCGATTGTTTACCTTACGGCGCAGGCCACGCCCAGGAAGGGGTCTGTCTGCTAGTGCGAATGGGGCCGTACCGCATTTTACTCGACTGCGGTATAGAGGATGTCGCACCCCTGTCAGCGACAGTAGATCGATCGCCCCCAGCCGATTTCGTAGTGTGCACCCACGCCCACTCCGACCACGCCAGAGGTTTGCTAGCACTCCACCAGGCTTTCCCCCTGCTGCCAATTTACGCCAGCGAAGTCACAGCGCGACTGCTACCGCTTAACTGGCCGGCCCAGTCTCAGCAGCCAGAGTCCCGTTTCTGTGAAGCTCTACCCTGGCAGTCCCCGATCGAACTGCGCCGGGGACTGAGCGTGCAGTTGTTCCCGTCGGGCCATTTGCCCGGAGCGGCGACTGTACTCTTGACCTATGAAGCCCCCCATCGCACCTACACCCTGGTTTACACCGGTGACTTTTTTCTGTCCAATTGTCGTTTGGTGGAAGGTTTGCCGCTGGGAGAACTCCGGGGCATGAAGCCCGACGTGTTAATTGTGGAAGGTAGTTACGGCACGGCGCGCCACCCTCACCGCCGACAACTGGAAAATCAGTTAGCCGATCGCATCCACCGCGCGATCGCCGACGGATACTCGGTACTGCTACCGGCACCCGCCCTCGGTTTGGGTCAAGAACTGCTGATGCTGCTCCGCAGCCACCACTACTTCACCGGGCGCGACTTGGATATTTGGGTGGACGGCACTGTTGCCGACGGGTGCGACGCTTATCTGGAACTACTGCCCCATTTTCCCACCGCCGTTCAAAACTTTGCTCTCCACCAACCTTTGTTTTGGGACGAAAGGGTGAAACCCCGCGTGCGCCGGCTGTCTGCCGAACAGCGCTCCGAATTGGGGAAAACCCCGTGTATTTTAATTACTGACCAAATTGCTGATTTGGGTTTGTACGTTGCCGATCGCACAAATCCTTGGATTTTACTCGCACCTCAAAAACCCGGATATCCCGTCAGGGAATGGTTTGCCAACTGGCAGGAATCAGGAGTTCGGCTCATTGAAACTTACTTGCTAGCCGAACACTGCGACGGGCCGGGAACTACCCAGCTCATCCACAATTTGCGTCCGCAGCACGTAATTTTAGTGCACGGTTCCCCTGCATATTTGGCTGACTTAGCTAACTTGGACGAGCTGCGAAACCGCTACCAGTTGCACACTCCGGCGGTAGGGACTGTTGTCGAATTGCCGATCGGGGAAATGTTTTTGCAGCCCGCTATCCCCGAAACTAACTATGAGGGAGAACTCAGCGAATTGGGGACAGAGGTAGCAATTAGCTTGCCGAGTCCGATTACAGCCGATCCTCGGTGGGCAAATTTTGCCGATACAGGTTTGGTAGAAGCGCGCTGGCAAGGCGAAGAACTGGTACTGCGCGGCATCTCCCAGCGGGAACTGCTGTTTCAAGGCAACGCCGTTCAGGCAAACCTCGAATGCTGCGGCAATTGCCAGCACTACCGCGGCCAGCGCTGTTGGAACCAGTCCAGTGCTTTGTTTGGCTTTAAAGTCACTCCCGATGGTTTCTGTCCGGTGTTTGAAGCGATACCGGAGTCTGAATTTTTCCTAGATGAGGAATTAGATGCGGAATAAACCTATTGTTGTCATGGCGATCGACAGCTTAGGGCGCTTTCTGATGAGAGCGATCGCAGTATTTGTTGTTCGTTGGTTCTGCGTCTGTGACTGCTCTGGTGGCTCAGAGGCGAAAACGGGCGATCGAACTCAAATTTCCATCCAAATAGCTTATTTGGTGACAATCCAGCAGATTTTTCGGCAAAACCCGAGTTTTGCCCCATTCCTCGACAAAAAAGGGAGAAAAGTCGTTTTCTTTTCCCCCAACTATTCTTTGTGCCTCAAGCTCTAGATCAAAACTATTCTAAATTCGAGTCCGGGTAGTGATTGCGAATTTGCTCGGCTTCGGGACAATCGTCAGAAACTAGGGGTTCGCAGTTAGTTCTCGACACCGAAGCCAACTTCTGGGACACAGCTCCAATACTTTCTAGACGCACCATTTCTTCCCAGGAGCTAATTTCGTCTTCTTCGTCGGTTTCGTAGCGCAGCGTGACTAGATCCCCTTCAATATCTAGGATACGAGCGCGCTCTATCCAACGTTGCTGATCTCGAAGAAAAATAGAAACCTCACGACCATCACAACAGAGTTGATAGATTTTGCGCTGTAGCATTTGTCAGTTCTCCTGCGCAGTGTAACTTGCTTAAAATATGGCCTGTTTGCAGTAACGTACTTTGGGTTTTACATCGGAAGGGACAGCCCTATGGACTGGCCAGTTTGACGTTTTCCGAAACTTTGGCACCTATGGGGGTTACCATATTTGATTTTACCACCAAATCTATCTTGTGCGCCATTTATCTAATTGCAGATTTTGGGAGCAGCGGCATCCCTCGCGGGAGGCATTTACCACAATAGATTCGCAGCATCAGAACTTGATTCGGGCCAGCCACCTTCTAAGCGGACTGTACTTCGAGTCGTTCTCGATCGCTCCTCAATTTTTCCCAGAGACACTACGTAGATAGCGGCTTAATTCGCTTTGGGCGATCGCGCGGACATTGCGGAGGCTCTCATCCAGGACGATCGCAACGGCGATCGGCACCATTCCTGTGCTGACAACGGTAAAATCTCAAATGTACTCAGACCTTGACACCGAACCGACGCACTCCGATACGCCATCAAACTAGAACTCAAACTCCCTCCCTTGTGCCGTGGCGTTAGAAAATCTACAGGTTTGACTTAGGAGTATCGACGTTTCCGAGCTTTAGTAACAACGGTAAAAAAATACAACTGCCAGTTTCCCTGAAAAGGCGAAAATCAAGCTAGGGAAATTTCAGTATATCTCTTCCAACAAACAGTTAGGCAACCGACAATCAGAAATACAAGCCTCAAAAAATACCCCCAAATATTATCGAAGGCTCGCCCAAAAATAGGGAAAAATTGCCAAAAAATGACGAACTATCTGCAAAAAACTACAACAAAAATTAGCTATAAATACAGTCCAAATCAGGGTATTTTTGAAGGAGATCGAGCTGATTGCCAGCGCCTTATTATTGGGAAATATCGACACTGCCCAATAAAACATTCTCTACATATACGATGACAGAGCGTTGCTGCTTCTATTTGCAGGAAGTTCAGCAAATTACTTTCCTAGCGTTTGCTCTTCCTCCTTGTCCTTATCCTTGTCCTTCTGGGTAGATTCATCATCAGCTTGACCGACCCCTTCCTTAAAACTCCGCAGCGTTTTGCCCAAAGCATTTCCCAACTCAGGAATTTTCTTGGGGCCGAAAATTAGAATGGCGACTACCGCAACAATGCCCAATTCGGGCAATCCCAGACCAAACATACAAAATCTCCGCGCTTACCTACTTTGCTTTTTCCCTGCGAATTACCGCTAGTGCACTTATTTTAGCGGAGAGTTTCCGCAAATCTTACTCATTACTCGGGTTTTTATGGCAATTTATTGCTCTGTGCCACTGCGAATACCTAGACTAATGTCACAGGGCTTTCTATCTTGGGCAGATTTTTTTGTAAAACTTACTCGATCGCACGTCGAACTGCTGATATCCTTAAAAGTATCTACCTTGTTTACTGCATCCTGCAACCGTAGAATGAAGTTTTATTAAGCGATCGCCCGATAAATAAGAATGTTAGAAACATCCAAGCCTTCCCTGCGCGACCAACAGCACTACCTTATCCGCGAATTAGCCGATCGGATAGAATCAGTATGGCGTCGGTACCTCGACCTCGAACCCTACCACCTCCCCGCTGAGTTGGGATACGTGGAAGGGCGGCTGGAAGGAGAAAAACTGATCATAGAAAATCGCTGCTATCAAACTCCCCAATTCCGCAAAATACACCTGGAACTGGCTAAAGTCGGGCCGCTGCTGGATATCCTCCACTGCGTGATGTTTCCCAGACCGAATTATGCTTTGCCGATGTTCGGCACAGACATCGTAGCAGGCAAAGGTCAAATTAGCGCCGCGATCGCAGACCTTTCTCCCCTCAATCCCGATCGAACTTTGTCGGAAACCTACCGCACTCGACTGCAAACTTTGCCCGTCAACCAGTTTTCTTGTCCCCGCCAAATTCCCGAATGGGGCGATATTTTCTCAGAGTTTTGCCTGTTTGTGCGCCCCGATTCACAGGAAGAAGAAAGCCGATTTCTAGACATAGTTGAATCCTACGTCGAAATTCACTGCAAACTCGCAGTCGCTTCGGAACCAGTTTCTGTAGCCGAAGAAGCAAAAATTCTCGACGCTCAAATTTACTACTGCACCCAGCAGCAGCAAAACGACAAAACCCGCCGCGTACTCGAAAAAGCTTTCGGTCAAGATTGGGCAGAACATTACATGACCGAGGTGCTGTTTGATTACCCTAAATAGCTAAAATCTGTTTACAATACTTCATACTTGGTTGGCAACTCCCCGCTCTCTCAAAGACGGGGAAAAATTCTTGAACAATTCCCCAATTCCCCAATCCCCGAATCATCCAATCTCCTAATCTAAAATCTAAAATCTAACTTGTACCCGATTTTTCGCTCGAAATGCGATAGAAGACGGCCACCTCGCACAAGACACACAAACACCCGCTGCAACTGACCTTCTTTCAGCACAATTATTGTGATTTTGCTCAACTTATTTCCGAGATCCGGGACGTTTTGCTCCTACCTTCGCAGGGCTTTTTGTTCCACCTTTAGCTGCACTTTTAGAACTACTTTTAGCATTTTTTTGACCCTTAGCTCCTGCCAACTGGCTCTCATTTTCATTGGCCGGTCTGCCGGCAGGCGTTCTCGTAGTCCTAAAGGTAACATTCACCCCTTCATTCGACTGTTCCAACACCAACATCGGCGTCGGCTTCGCTTTTTGATCCCATTCAATGTGAACGATGCGACCTTGAATAGTCGGCTGCCAACTATCATGGTCATCTGAAGGACTCAGATAAGTTTCCAAACAATCAATAATTTGATTAATTGTCGCCGATGTTGCCTGAGTCGGCAGTTTCATCAGCTTAATTTGAATCCGAAACAGCACTCGCCTTTCTATTTTTACGGCTGGATCGCCAGTTTCGTATTCGATATCAAACATCGAATCTACTTGCCTGCCACTGCCAGCAGTCCCGTTTTTATCTCCTACTGCACTCTGAGTCGGGCGCAGGGCAATACTAATTTTGTCTTTGACTTTTACTTTAATCTGGTTGACAATGGCAAAGTGAAAGACTTCTTCCGCCATCCGCATTCTCAGGTAGTCTAAATTAAAGTCTCGCGAGTGAATGAGGTCGGGGTTTTTTTCCATCTTTGATATGGTTTCCAGAGCCATTTTGTATTTTTTCTGGAGTTCTCGATTTCTAAACTCTTCAAATTTGAGCTTCTTACTCAAATCATCTAGTCTTAGCTTGGTAAATACCGCTAAACCGAGCAGCAATAATAACAGTAATCCCGACGCTCCCATCAAGATTTGGTCGGGGGACGGAGATCCTGGTTTAGCCTGTTTAGGTTTGGGAGAGGCTACTGCCAACCTTGATTCTACAAGGATGATTTGGGTTGACATGGGCTTTTAAAGGGTAAATTTTGACGCTATATTTATACAGGATTCCAGAGTAGAGCTGGCAGTATAACTCGATAGACCAACATTGACATCATTCCACCACCATCTTGGTATAACTGGATTTCTACAACTCGAACAGGCACCCTCTAATTAATACTTTATCTTTAACTGCAAGCAGGTTTCCGAAATATCGGAAAATCCCGCGCTGGCACTGGCAAAAAGAAATGGTGAATAGTCTGTGATAGATTATACCAATATAGGTCAAAAAAAAAATTGTTCCGCAGCCTCCGTTTCTAGAAAAAGAAAAATAAGTACACATAAATCAATACTAACTCTCTCCAGCGATCGCCAAAAACACTTCTAGAGAACAACCGATCGAGAAGCGGACTCTCCTATCGGGTGCTAATTACTACTGTTCGATCGCTCCCGCCCTGCCAGCTCACCGGGCGGCTGGCTGTGAGAGTAGAGCGATCGTGCGATCGAACAACGTGTCCTTAGCTAAGATTACAGCTAATACCACAAATATTCGATCGTGACCTACGAACCCCTGCATCACAAGTATCGCCCTCAGACATTTGCCGAATTAGTCGGTCAAGAGGCGATCGCCCAAACCCTCACCAGCGCCATCCTGCAACAGCGCATAGCACCAGCATATCTATTCACCGGCCCCAGAGGCACCGGTAAAACCTCTAGTGCTAGAATTTTTGCCAAATCCCTCAACTGTATTTCTACTGGCGCCCCTACCCCGACACCCTGCGGCAAATGCAACGTTTGTCAAGAAATTGCCCGAGGTTCCACACTAGATGTCATCGAAATCGACGCCGCCAGCAACACCGGAGTAGACAACATCCGAGATTTGATCGAACGAGCTCAATTTGCCCCCGTACAATGTCGCTATAAAGTATATGTAATCGACGAATGTTTGAGCGGTGATTCTCAAGTACAAACTAGCGAAGGTATGATCCGGATCGACAATCCCAACATCAAAGGAAAACAAGTTCTCAGCTATAACGAAACTTCTGAAACTTGGGAATTTAAAAAAGTTTTGAGGTGGTTAGACCAAGGTAAAAAACAAACACTGTTGATTAAAACCGCCAACCGAGAAATTAGATGTACCAGCAATCATCCAATCAGGACAGAACAGGGATGGATACTAGCAAAAGACGTAAAAGAAGGAATGAAGATACTATCCCCTGTGAATGTGGGTGCGGCACCGTCATTTACAAATTTGGGACAGATGGACGCTTGCGGAGATTTGCCAGAAGACATCAATTTTACGGGAATACCTACGGACAAAAATCCTACGACATTGCCTCTATTCTCGAACAGGCTCAAGCCCTCCGACCTATCTGTCCGTGTGGCTGTGGAGAACAACTCGAAATACCAGACTTTTTACAAAAAAAAGGCAAAGGAATTAAGAGCATTCAGTCACATTGGCAGCGACATCCCTATAAAAAAGGACACGGACTTTGGGATGCAAGAACCGAAAAGTTCTTGGCAAATTCCGACCTTTACATACACATGGGCGCTGAAACCAGTAGAAAATGGGTGTCAAACTTTAAACAGTATGCAATCCCTACAATGGATTACAAGTTCGGAGATGGTCGAATCTGTAAAAGTCGGTGGAATCGAGAGGGTTTATGATATTGAAGTAGAAGATAATCACAACTTTGTGGCAAATGGACTCTGTACACATAACTGCCATATGTTAACTGTGGCCTCGTTCAATGCCCTATTAAAAACCTTAGAAGAACCACCCGATCGCGTTGTATTTGTCCTGGCCACCACCGACCCCCAAAGAGTATTGCCAACAATCATCTCTCGGTGCCAAAAATTTGACTTCCGCCGGATTCCCCTCGACTCAATGACTGCTCATTTACACAAAATTGCCCAATTAGAAAATATCAATATTGCCAGCGATGCAGTACAAATGGTTGCTCAAATCGCTCAAGGAGGGCTGCGAGATGCAGAAAGTTTGCTCGACCAACTCAGCTTATTTCCCGGTCAAATAACCGTCGAAAAAGTTTGGGATTTAGTCGGTGCCGTCCCAGAAAATGACTTAATGGAACTGCTAGAAGCTATTGATACGGATAACGCTACAGCATTAATAGACATGACCCGGCACCTCATGGATCGCGGACGGGAACCACTAATCGTGCTGCAAAGCCTCGCCAGCTTTTACCGAGATTTGCTCATAGCCAAATCAGCACCGAAACGGTCTGATTTAGTAGCTTTAACAGCCGGAACTTGGGAAAAACTTTGCACTTTTGCCCGCAATTGGGACGCCGAGTTAATTCTGGCAAGTCAGAAACACTTGCAAACCCACGAAGTACAAATTAAAAACACCACTCAGCCGCGACTGTGGCTGGAAGTCACGCTGTTGGGATTGTTGCCTTCAGCCATTAGAACTCAGCCACAACCAGCAGGTAAACAAGCGGAAATAGTTGCTTCCCCACAAATTCACCCCCCCCAGTCCAGGGCGGGCACGGGGGCACCGCCCCTACAATCGGGGGGGAGCCAGACAGCTCCTATTGAACAATCTTCTGTTCCCAATTCGCCGAATATTGCGCCAACTTCGCAACCTGTTGTCGATCGCACAGAAACCCCACCTTCCGCACCAATTCCCCCATCTATACCAACTGCTGAAACCAGTCAAGCCAATTATTCACCAACTAATTTAGGTAGCGAAATTGATTTAGAGAAAGTGTGGCAACAGGTACTCGATCGCGTGCGGCCCCACGGGACTCAATCGCTACTCCGGCAACACGGACAGCTAGTAATGTTTAGCAATGATACGGCTTATGTTAAGATTAGTTCGCAGCCGTTGCTCAATATGGTTAAAGACAAAGTACCTAATATTGAAGAAGCTTTTTTGCAAGTGTTTAACCGTCGAGTAGCAGTAAAAGTAGTTTTAACAAATCCCGCTGCAACTAATAGTTCCCGCACCCAAGATTTGCCCAATTCTAACGAACGTATTGCCGAAACTCCTCGGAATTATCCTGCTGCGATCGATGAGAGTCAACAGGTAGAACACCCGGGTAATTCTGAGATGGCAGATGATTTTTTGGGGGACGGAGGAGAAGAGCAAAAACACTCTTGGGCAGACGAAAATACTGCCACTAATGTGCAAAATGTTTCTGCACCTTTGCGGCAGGGCAACACTTCTACAGACTCTCAGAATGAGTTAAATGCTCAGGCTGTAGCGGTACGGGCTGATGCTCAAGCTGTCGCGAATATGAGCAGGCAATGGGCTGATATGTTTGACGGGCAAGTAGTCGATTTGTCGGATGACTTGGAGATTTGGGATTCGGAAACTTTTAGATGGGAATCTGAGCCGGATTTTCCTGAGTTATCTTCTGAGATTGATGAAGATGATTTCATCGATTGGTAATCGATTGATTTTGGGAGTTCAATCAAGATGTTTGTAGTGAGGACTTTAGTCCGCTAATTTAGATGCGGACTAAAGTCCTCACTACAAACCTATTTGACAGGCGTTTTACTTAAGCGGGAGCGAAATGTGGAGAATTTCGTCGATCGCCCAAAATCCCGCCTTCGTGTAAACTCGAAATTCCTGCTCGTGTAGCGTCATCAAAAAAGCCACCGTAACACCCGCTTCAAAAGCCTCTCGCACCAACCGCGCCGTCAAAGCCCCTGCGATACCCCGCCGCCGAAAAGCAGCCCGCACGCCAATTCCCGCGATTTCCGTCGTCTGGTTTTGTGGGGGAGTGCAGATTCCAGCGCCCGCAGGTTCGCCCGTGGCTGCGATGCGGGCGAGTACCGCAATCCCACCCGCCGCCAGAGTTTTCCGAAGACTGTCAACATCTTCAGGGCTGGGTGCAGCCGCTCCGTAAGCCTCGTTTTGCGCCGCCACAGTACCCAAAAGTTCCTCATCGGAAACTGGCAGAATTAGCTCGATTTCCGGCGGAATCGGCAGCAATTTCTCCGAGCCCGGAGTGCAAACCATCAGCGGTAAGCGTCCCTCAACGGTGAAACCAGCGGATATCAGGACTTCTTCGACAGCGGGCGCGAGTTTTGTGACATATTCTAAACGTGGCTGTCGATCGCGCGCAGAGTACGCAGCAATAAGTGCGTTAACATCGGCGAGGGAAGGTGTGGCGCCATCTTCGGGAATCGCATAATTGAGGTAAGGGTTGGTGCTGTGGGGGCTGAAGGTAGCGAGGAAAGGCCCGATATGCTGGGTGTCGCGCTGCTGGCTGGCTGCAAAGCGCAGGTATGATTGAATGCGAGATTCCATAACTGTTGATACAAAGTAAATGATTTTCTAGAAAATTCTTGAATAATTAGGTAAAAGCTGGTAGTGTAGATTGAGAAAAAAAAATGCTTTAGCGATTAAAACAGCTAAGACCATGGTCACTTAGAGTCATTATCATTTCCAGCAAATGTTGAAGCATCAAGCTGCTGTTAAATATGGCAGTTTTGTAGTAGGCATAACGGAAGAATACACATCAAAAACCCGTTCAAAGTGTGGACAGAAATTCAAATGGCGCTTTCAATATCTTGTTGAAAGCTTTGAGAGATACCTCCTTGACAGGAGAGCTTGCAGCTTTTTCTGTCTTGCCATACACGGTAGTATCAGGCTTAGTCCTGGATTTGCCGGGTTAAATGTATCTGGCTAAACTTAGGTAATATCATTTTCGCTGGAACTCTCACAGGTTCGTAGTGAGGACTTCAGTCCTTCTTCCTGAGGACTGAAGTCCTCACTACGAACCAATTGGCTAAAAACTTGAGCTTTTAAGCTGATTCGGGTTTTGGTAGCGAAGACGGAAGCACCAACAATTCGGCAGTCGATCGCTTCTCAACCATTTCCTTAGTTATCGTACACCGCGTCACATCCTTGCGCGACGGCAACTCGTACATCACATCTAACATTAATTCTTCGACAATTCCCCGCAGTGCCCGCGCTCCTGTTTTGCGGCGGTATGCCTCTTGCGCGATCGCCCGAATCGCATCCGTCTTAAACTCCAACTGTACATTATCCATTTTTAGCAGCTTTTGATACTGCTTCACCAAAGCATTGCGGGGCTCCGTCAAAATCGCCATCAGCGTTTCCTCATCCAGCGGCTCTAACACCGCCGCCACCGGCACCCGCCCGATAAACTCTGGAATCATCCCATATTTTACCAAATCGTCCGGTTCCAGTTGCTTGAGCACATCAGCGGCCCGCTTTTCCTTCGGCTGAGCTTCTCCCGGCTGAATAAAACCCATTGACTTTTTACCCGTTCTCTGCTCGATCACTTTTTCCAAACCGACAAAAGCGCCACCGCAAATAAACATAATATTGCTCGTATCAATTTGGATGCAATCTTGATACGGGTGCTTGCGGCCGCCTTGAGGTGGTACATTGGCGATCGTCCCCTCCAGCATTTTCAGCAAAGCCTGCTGCACTCCTTCCCCAGAGACATCCCGCGTAATCGAAGGATTTTCGCTCTTGCGGGCAATTTTGTCAATTTCATCAATATAAATAATTCCGCGCTGGGCCTCTTCCACGTCCATATCTGCCACTTGCAGCAGCCGCAGCAAAATATTTTCCACATCTTCCCCGACATAGCCCGCTTCCGTCAGCGTTGTCGCGTCAGCCACCGCAAACGGCACGTCCAGCATATCAGCCAAAGTCTGAGCCAGGAGAGTTTTGCCGCAGCCCGTCGGCCCAATTAACAAAATATTCGATTTTTGTAGTTCTACTTCTTCCGGCGGGTGCTTGCCGCTATTTTTGGCATGGATAAAGCTGAGGCGCTTGTAGTGGTTGTAAACTGCCACCGAGAGGACTTTTTTCGCCTCCTCTTGACCGATCGCATTTTCGTCGAGATAATTTTTAATTTCCCTCGGCTTGGGAATTTGGCTCATCGAGATACTTTTGCCCGAGGTAGCGCGGCGTTTTTGCGTTGTTTCCTGCTTCGGAACCGCCGCCGCTGCGGGCACAGCACTCGAATCAAACAACTCCTCATCTAAAATTTCATTGCACAAATCAACGCATTCATCGCAGATGTAAACCCCGGGGCCTGCGATTAACTTTCGCACTTGCTCTTGAGACTTGCCGCAAAACGAACATTTTAGATGGGAGTCGTACTTAGACATAACAGCCTCTTATTTCAGTGCAGTGACGTTTTCTCCCGCAGCCGGAAGGTTTTCTTTTGCGATAACTCGATCGACCAATCCGTAATCTTTGGCTTCATCGGCTGACATAAAAAAGTCGCGTTCTGTATCTGCCTCTAATTTGTCGATCGGTTGACCCGTATGGTGCGCTAACAATTGATTCAGCTTACGCTTATGATAAAGGATTTCTTTGGCTTGAATCTCAATATCTACTGCTTGACCTTGAGCGCCTCCGAGCGGCTGGTGGATCATAATCCGAGAGCTAGGAAGAGACATCCGTTTCCCGTGAGCTCCTGCTGTCAGCAGAAATGCGCCCATACTCGCAGCCAAACCGTAACAAATCGTCACCACATCCGGGCGAATTTGCTGCATTGTGTCATAAATTGCCATACCCGCCGTTACCGAGCCACCCGGGGAATTGATGTACATTTGGACATCTTTTTCTGGGTCTTCGGCATCTAGATACAATAGCTGAGCTACGATCGAGTCAGCCACTTCGTCGGTTACGGGAGTTCCTAAAAACACAATGCGCTCCCGCAGCAAGCGCGAGTAAATGTCAAATGCCCGCTCGCCCATCCCCGACTGTTCTAGTACCATCGGCACTACATTGCTGGGGCTAGAGCTGACATCAAAATCGTTGTAGCTTGTAATTAGGTAATTGGAAGATTGAGATACCACCATAAGACACCAGTCAAGGATTCTAGACAATTTGCTGCTGTTGAAAGCTTGAAATTAAGCCGCCAGCTTTTAACTATTATGCCTCTTCTGAACCGCTTCTAACAACCTACCTAAATCTACTGATATCGAACAGAATTAGTGCAAGTCCAAGTCTGCGGTGTAACTTCCTCAAGGTAAAAAGAAGCGCATTGCTGCTTGCTGATGGCTCCGCTTGCGCTCGCTCATCAGCCCTGACCACTTTTCCCCCGACGCGAGTTTAAGACCTTGAAGTATCACCTATTGAGTTGTAATTAATGATCGATTTGTGTCAGGTGTTTTATGGTTTTCACGCCATTTAAGCCTTAACAACCCGCATCTATCGAGCGTAGTCACATTTTACTACATCATGTCAATGCAAGTCTATCTCTTCAAGAGTGAGTATGTTTAAGTAGAAATAGGTAGTTTTTTTGAAACTATTTTTACCCCAGATGGGGGGAATGGGGAGTTAGGAGTGAGGGAGATTGATGGCTGTGCTCGGCGTAACGTTGGTAGAGTGAATGAGTTAAAAGACTTACTCACCAATCGTGGCTGTTTTTAGTGCGCGCCAACCGAAACCCGGTTTCTGTTGCAAAAACTTGTTTTGGGGGCGAGACACCTACATAAAAACGTTTCTAGCCCCTGCGCGCCAGCCCTGTTGCAGCAAGCATCAGGTGTGCCACATTCGTGTCAATTTAAGCTTAAGAGTTGATAAATATCGTTTACCCCCTAGGCTATATCCCCCTAAATCCCCCTTAATAAGGGGAGTAGGGGTTGACTTTGAGCGCTTCTTGTCCCCCCGACTATCATGGTGGCTAGGGGGGGAGCAGGGCCAGACCATGAAACAACAATCTATAACTGCGTTTGACGTGCTTTTTGGCACAAATCTGCGCGTTTCGCACCCTACGCTGGTAGTTTCTAGAAGCAAAACTAGAAGGTTTTACTCTTGGCCTACCACTTCCACGTCGATGGCGCTAGTGACTGCTTCATCAGACTCTTCGGCGTCTGATTCTTCTGCTTCTTCCTCTGCTGCTGGAGTCAAAGAGCCTTCAGGTACGAGTTCAATTGTCCCTTTTTCTTCCAACCATTTCAGGGTTTTTTGTTTTAGCAAGTCTTCTGCTACAAATTCCCGCAACTTTTCAGGGTCAAAATTCCCTTTGGGAAACTGCTTTCTGACTTTTGCTACTTCTGCTAATACTTCTGCTGGTTCAACAGATAAGGATTCCTGCTTGGCTACTTCTGCCAGAGCTAGAGTCTGTTTGAGCCTTTCTACTGCTTCCGGACGAGAGCGTTCCCGCATCGGGCCGATATTTTGTTCGGTAAACAGTTGGTTGATATCTATGCCATAATTTTTCAACTGCATGGCTTGTTGGTTGAGCAAATAATCGATTTCGCGATCGACCATAGTTGCGGGAATTTCCACATCTATTAGTTCAACCAGTGCTGCTGATATGGCTTTTTCCTTATTAGCTGATAACTTGTTTTCTTGCTCTGTTTTAAACCGAGTTTCGAGGGATTCGCGCAGTTCTGCTAAAGTTTCAAACTCGCTAACTTCTTGGGCGAAGTCATCGTCCAACTCCGGCAATTCTTTTTCCTTCAGTTCTTTCAGAGTAATCGTAAATACTGCTGGTTTTCCCGCCAATTCTTCACTGCTATATTCATCAGGGAACTGGACGGAAACTTCTCTAGTTTCTCCCGGATTCATCCCGATCATGCCTTGGATAAAGCCCGGTACAAACTGATTTTCCGACAATTCTACTTGAAAGTCTTCGGCATCGCCACCTGGAATTTCTGCGGGAGTTTCACCTTCGGCTGCTTCGGCAAATCTACCTGCGAAATCAACCAAAGCCATGTCTCCCAATTGAGCTGACCGGCCTTCTACGGGGATTAAAGTCGCTTTGTCCGATCGATATTTTGCCAGTACCTCATCTACCTGAGCCTCATCATACTTAACTTCTTCTGCTTGAAGCTGCAAGCCGGTGTACTGACCCATTTTTACTTCGGGTTCTACATCAACCTTAGCCGAAAAAGTCAGAGGCTGTTCTGGATCGAACTTTCCTAGCAATTCTTCAAACTCAGTGCGGAGTTCAAAACTGCCTATTGCCGGAATTTTTTCTTGTTCGAGAGCTTTTTGCAGTGAATCATTAATCAAATTTTCCAAAGCTGTAGCTTTCAAGCGAGTCTGGCCCAGGCGCTGTAGCAAAACTTGGCGGGGAACTTTGCCTTTGCGGAACCCAGGAATATTGACCTCGCGAGCGAATTGTTTAATTACCTGCTCGTAAGCTTGTTTTGATTTTTCTGATGGCACTTCGATTTCCAAACCAATTTGACTGGCTGGAAGTTTTTCCTGGGTTACTTTCATAAAAAACACTCGGTAAGTGGGAAACTCAGCGGCTTTAGCCCGCTCGTGGAAAACGACTCGGCGATTTCAATCGCCTTAAATCTTCCCATTACCGCCTTGGAGCTGTAAGGGTTCGGTGTACTTTTGTAATGTACTTTCGATGGGACAATTACCATTTCAAACCTCGCAGCCCTGTACGCATAATGGTCGCTCTTGTGGAGCCTCCCTTGCGGGGTAATGTTCGCTTCGCCAATGTTATAAGAGCTTGTTCGGCTAGTAGCACTGTTTCAGTGACTTTAAAACTGTTTAACCACTAGCGATAGAGCGGAAAACTAGCGTCGCATTCTCCGGTATCGTGACTCAAATAACGTAGTCAGTTAAGACTTAGGCCCGTCAGAATAGCTTGTGAAAGATTTCTCTTACAAGCTCAGTGGCGTTGATTCCCTGAGTTTCTGACCGGCTTTTGTGATATTTAACAATTTTGTTGACACTCTCCGGCGTTAACGCACGGGGATTCTTGGATCTTCGATCGACTTTAAGATTCCCCATCCACTGGCGAGCAGTGCTTAAACCTTTCAACCGTGCGATCGCACCAATTGACGAGCTTAACTTGGTGAAGCCCAGAGAGTCAATCTCCCCAAACGTACTAGGATACGAGCCTAGCATTCGGGCGTGCCCCGCCCTATGTGTTCGGTCAAATTATTAGGTTCTCTGGTGATGGGATGTTATTTTCTTTAATCCCTAGCTGTTTATAGAGTTTTTGCTGCTCTTTGTCCCTCGGTTTATGCTTAAAAGTGTGTCCTCAACTGTTTCACTCTTAGCATTGCGAGTTTCACCTTGACTATTTATATTGTACGCTGGGCTTATACCTAATTCGGAGCCAAGCCGTCCTCGGCTTCGCCGCGCGACGGGGTTTTAGACCCAAATTTTTGATAATTACCAACACCTCTACCTGATGAGACTGTAACTCGTTTCTGGCTAGTTTTTTCGCTCTTGCCAAATTGTTTTGGTTTGAGGATACTAGGTTTCGCTGGTAGGAATGTGGAGGTTAAGTCCACTAATTGCCGATGCACCATAGCATATATCGCCCTAGAATGTCAATCCGACCGGCATGAGCGGGCGATCGATTTTAATGGATGCGTTTGCTAAAATTCAGGTATCCCAAAACCAACTAGATGTGGATTGGGCGGGAGCAGATGGCAAAAGATGCTAAACTAAGATTGAGTACGATCGACCACCTCGGTTACTTGCACCCTTGCCATCTGCTCGCGCCCTGATGTGGCATAAAATTAATTGAGTTTAATTAACTATTGTGGATTTAAATTGTATATTTCCTAGACCGATCAAAAATCCTCTCCCCCTCTCGCCCTCTCGCCCTCTGGCCCTCTCGCCCTCAATCACCACAAACAATCTAGCTAGACGCACAAAATCTTATTCAGTATTGCAGTTATTTAAATTTTAGATTTCGATCGTTTAGACTCTAATTTGTGGAGGAAACTAATTTGTCTCAATCCTATCGAGTTGCCATTTTAGGAGCCACCGGCGCTGTCGGTGCCGAGTTACTAGAACTCCTGCACAGCCGGAGTTTTCCCATTTCAGACTTGAAGCTGCTGGCTTCGGAACGTTCAGCAGGCACAACTTTGCCCTTTGGCGGCGAGATGTTGCCGGTCGAAGCTGTATCGGAGCGATCGTTCGATAATGTAGATCTAGTTCTCGCCTCCGCCGGCGGTTCTATCTCTAAACTGTGGGCTCCGAAAGCAGTGGCAGCCGGGGCCGTGGTAATCGACAATTCCAGCGCTTTCCGTATGGATGCGACGGTACCTCTAGTTGTTCCCGAAGTCAATCCCCAAGCTGCGGCAACTCACCGAGGTATCATTGCTAATCCCAACTGCACCACGATTTTGATGGCAGTTGCCGTTTGGCCCCTGCACAAAGTTAAACCAGTCAAGCGCATAGTTGTAGCGACTTACCAGTCGGCCAGCGGCGCGGGCGCCAGGGCAATGGAGGAAATGAAAGATCAAGCCAGAGCAATTTTGGCAGGGGAAATTCCCCAAACCAATATTTTTCCCTACCCCTTGGCTTTTAACTTGTTTCCGCACAATACACCGATTAACGATTTAGGGTATTGTGAGGAAGAGATGAAAATGGTCAACGAAACTCGAAAGATTTTTGGTACGGACGAGATTAGAATTAGTGCGACTTGCGTGCGGGTTCCCGTACTCCGCGCCCATTCGGAGGCGATTAATCTGGAGTTTGCAGAGCCTTTTAGCCCGATCGACGCTAGGGAAATCTTAAAAGAGGCGATCGGCGTTAAGCTGGTAGAAGACTGGCAAGCTAATTATTTCCCGATGCCCGTCGAGGCCAGCGGTAAGGATGAAGTGCTAGTCGGCAGGATTCGCCAAGATATTTCTCACCCCTGCGGGTTGGAGATGTGGCTGAGCGGCGATCAAATTCGCAAAGGGGCTGCTTTAAATGCGGTGCAAATAGCTGAGTTGCTAGCAGACAAAGGTTTGCTGCAAATCCAACAAGCAGCGGCTATTTCTACTTAGGGCGACTGGGCCCAAAAAATAGATGCAAGTCCCCTACGTCAGGAGTGGAGATCTTAAAATTTTAGAGTCTAGTTGAAGAACCCAGATTCATCTGTGGAGTCAATTTAAAATCTAAAATTTAACATCTAAAATCGACTGAATCTGACAATAGGGCAATTGAAATGAAGATTTTAGATAAATCTTGCATCTGAAATCAAAAATTTAAAATCAAAAATCAACAGTCTAAAATCGGAGAAAGTGTGGTAAAGTTTGGACGGGTTCTGACTGCAATGATTACGCCGTTTAAGGAAGACGGCAGTGTTAACTATGCGGTAGCAGAACAATTGGCAATTCATTTAGCCGATCGCGGTACAGATAGCTTAGTGCTGTGCGGAACTACCGGCGAATCTCCCACTATGAGCTGGGATGAAGAGTACCAATTATTTCAGGTGGTACAAAAGGCAGTAGCCGGTAAAGCTTTGGTAATTGCAGGAGCAGGATCGAATTCGACCTCAGAAGCCATCGAAGCCACGCAAAAAGCAGCTAAACTCGGGTTAGACGGCTGTCTGCAGGTAGTTCCTTATTACAACAAGCCGCCGCAAGAAGGTTTGTACAATCATTTTCGGGCGATCGCGCAATCTTCTCCAGAATTGCCTATAATGTTATATAACATCCCCGGTCGCACTGGCCAGAATATGTTGCCCGAGACAGTAGCTCGATTGGCAGAAATCCCCAACATTGTGGCAGTCAAAGAAGCAAGTGGCAACCTAGATCAAGCAAGTCAAATTCGGTGCTTGACATCACCGGAATTTGCGATCTATTCTGGAGATGATTCCCTAACTTTGCCAATGTTGGCGGTAGGAGGATCTGGTGTAGTTAGCGTAGCCAGCCATCTGGTAGGAGAGCAACTGCAACAGATGATTAAAGCTTTCGAGGCCGGTCAAGTTCAAGTCGCTACCCAGATTCACTTGCAACTTTTTGACCTGTTTAAAGCTCTTTTTCTCACCACAAATCCCATTCCAGTTAAGGCAGCTCTTAAACTTCAAGGCTGGGATGTAGGCTCCACCCGTCCGCCCCTGTGCGCTCCGCCCGTTGAGGTAACTCAAAAGTTAAAGGACGTACTGAGTCAGCTAGCCGCAGTATCTGCTAGCTAGATAGGCGAGAACGAGTTTTCAGACAACTGAATATTAGTTGCGATCGGTCAGTAGTGCGAGCCTCAGAACTCGCGAAAGTCATCAGTCATTAGTCATAAACTGTTAGTAAGTAGCTGACAGTGAAGGACTAAAGACTGAGAATTAAAGACTCAAGACTGAAGACAACTGACTGTACGGGTTCGCAAAACCCGCAGGGGAGTTTTCCATCATAAATATGTGGAAAAAAATCGCCCTACTAACCAAAAGCCGAAAAAAGACGACAGACAAAAGACAACAGACTCATAACAAAAATAACTAACAAAGGATACGCATGATCAAAAATACAACTGCATCAGCTCTAAAAGTTATTCCCCTCGGCGGGCTGCACGAAATCGGTAAAAACACTTGTGTGTTCGAGTACGGCGACGAAATAATTCTTTTAGATGCAGGTTTAGCTTTCCCCACAGATGGAATGCACGGTGTAAATATTGTCCTCCCAGACATGACTTACCTGCGGGAAAACAGCCACAAAATTAAAGGTATGATCGTGACTCACGGTCACGAAGATCACATCGGTGGTATCCCCTATCACCTCAAAGAATTTGAAATTCCAGTCATCTACGGGCCGCGTTTGGCGATGGCTTTGCTCGCCGGAAAATTGGAAGAAGCCGGAGTGTCTCACCGCACAGAATTGCGGACAGTTAGACCGCGGGATACGGTCAGAATTGGCAAGAATTTCTTAGTCGAATACATTCGCAACACTCACTCGATGGCCGACAGTTTCACTGTGGCAATTCACACTCCCGTCGGAATTATTATTCACACTGGAGACTTTAAAATTGACCACACTCCCGTAGACGGCGAGCATTTTGATTTGCAAAAGCTGGCGGAGTACGGCGAAAGAGGCGTGCTGTGCTTGATCAGCGATTCTACTAACTCGGAAGTTCCTGGTTTTACCGCTTCAGAACGTTCTGTCGCTCCGAATTTAGACAGAATTATCGCTCAAGCAACGGGAAGAGTGATGATCACGACTTTTGCTTCGTCGGTACACCGATTGCAAATTGTTTTAGAATTGGCTAAGAAAAACAATCGGTATGTCGGAGTGGTTGGTCGCTCAATGCTGAACGTGATCGCTCACTGTCGCAATCTTGGCTACATCAAATGCGAAGATAGCCTGTTCAAACCGCTGAAAGAAATCCGCAATTTGCCAGATGACAAGGTTTTGATTTTGACTACGGGTTCCCAAGGCGAACCGATGGCGGCGATGACTCGCATTGCTAACGGCGAACATCACGAAGTGAAAATTAGAAAAGGCGATACAGTCATTTTCTCGGCTAATCCGATTCCTGGAAATACGATCGCAGTGGTAAATACGATCGATAAACTGATGATGCTGGGCGCAAACGTAGTTTACGGGCGCGACAAAGGAATTCACGTTTCCGGCCACGGCTGTCAAGAAGACCAAAAGTTAATGATTAACATGACTCGTCCCAAGTTCTTCTTACCTGTGCACGGCGAACACCGGATGCTGGTTCAGCATTCCAAGACTGCTCAAAGCATGGGCATTCCCGCCAGCAATATGGTGATTATCGACAATGGCGATGTCGTAGAGTTGACCGAAAATTCGATGCGAGTTAGCGGTAAAGTGCCTTCAGGAGTTGAATTAGTAGACTCTTCGCGATCGGGCGTAGTCAAAGCAAACGTCCTCAAGGAACGCCAGCAGTTAGCCGGAGATGGCGCTGTAACGGTAGCGGCAGCTTTGAACTGGGAAGGCAAGTTAGTCGCTAAGCCAGAAGTCCACTTAAAAGGTGTCGTGACATCCGCCGATCGCGCGGAAACGATCGGACTAATCAATCAAACCATTGAAACAGTTTTGAGCGATCGCTGGTCGGAATTTGTCCTACCTGCTACTGCTGAATCGCCAGTTAATGTTGACTGGGTAGGAGTTCAAACCCAAATCGAAAAAGCAATTGGGCGAGTGCTGCGCCGCCAACTGCAAAGCAATCCGATGCTGGTATTCCTGATGCAAATTCCTGAAGAAGCAGTGCGATCGGAATTTGTGCAAAGAGCTCAGCTTTCGATTGAAGCACCTAAGCTAGCATCATCATCATCACCATCATCACCATCATTGCCATCCCCAGTACCAGTCCCGGCTAATGCAGTAACAGGTCGTCGTCGTCCTCGGACTGCTGCAAAAGTAGCTTCCGTTGTCTCCTAGTATTAGTAATCCCTGGCGCAAAGCCAGGGATTTGTTTTTCAACGGCAGATAAGATCAAATCCGGTAGCATTGGAATTATGCAGTTTGTTTGCTACAAAAGGTGCGGGAAAAGGCACCGGATTCGGATTGGCGATATGCCTGGGCCACGCTACGCGATCGCCCGTCAGATTATTGTCGAAAAACATGAAAGTGCGATCGAGGTGGATTATCAGGTAGTTGACATCTCCCCATGCCTAAAGGCGAGGGGATTCACAAGACCACAATTTAAGTCTTATAGGTGCTGACAAATCACCTCTACCAACTCCACTTAGATCCAATCCAAGCATTGTTGCTACTTTACGACCAATATTTGCACACCCATTGCAGTCTGCATTAATTAGCCATCCCTTCGCAGTCCGATACAATCCACGTTGGCGTTGCTGAGTTAGAGTATGAATAGGAGGAATAATTTATGCAATGCCCTGAATGTAAATCAACCCATATCCGTAAAAACGGCAAGAAGAAAGGAAAACAAAATCACATTTGTGTCCAATGCAGTC
>NZ_JAAFKG010000065.1 GCF_013299185.1 Microcoleus sp. bin48.metabat.b7b8b9.023
ATTAGCAAGACTTATATGACCAGAGTAGAAGGGGAAAATACAAGACTAAGGCATTATCTAGCTAGACTACATCGCAAGACTCTTTGTTATTCTAAATGTGAGGAAATGCTCAAGCATTCTATTAAATTATTAATACATTACTTGAAGTTTGACGATATTCCCATTCCTGGAGCATTCATACCTTGATTCAGCAACGCCAGAAAGCCCTGTGTGGAAGTGCTGGCTTGACAGCTAAAGCATTGTTTGGAGAAGGAAATTATCGCGGTTCTCAAAAAAGTGAGGTATGCCCACGGATGCCTATGCCCTATGCCCTATGCCCAGTCGTACTTCATCCGCTTGAAAGGCTATACACACCTATCGCGTTCATTTAACTAAAATCCATTGGGCGATGCTGAAAATGCTAGCACCCAAACCGGCGGCGATCGGGATTGTCACCACCCAAGCCGAACCAATTGACTGCAAAGTTTTCCAGTGTACCGATTTCCAACCTTTAATCAGCCCGACTCCCACAACTGCACCCACTAAAGCGTGGGATGTGGAAACCGGCAAACCCAAGCGAGATGCTAATAATACTGTGGTAGCTGTGGCTAATTCCGCGCAAAATCCGCCGCTGGGTTCGAGTTTGATGATGTTTTCCCCGACTGTAGCGATCACTTTTTGACCCCAAATGGCTAAACCGATGACGATTCCTGCGCCTCCGAGGACTAAAATCCACAGGGGAACGTTAAAATCTTCTAGGGGAAAGGAGCCTGTGCGCTGGATGTAGACGATCGCAGCTAAAGGCGCAACTGCATTACCTACGTCGTTGGAACCGTGTGCAAATGCCACAAAACAAGCACTCAATACTTGAAATCTCGCCATCTGTTGCTCGATCGAAGAATGTCTGAGGGGGAGAGGGGGGGAGGGGGAAAATATTTCCTCTTGCTTATTCTTTCTATCCGTTACACCGGTGAAATCCGTTACAAAATCCGTTGTTAAACTTCCCTCTTCTTTCTTCCCTCTTCCCTCTTCCCTCTTCCCTCTTCCCTCTTCCCTCTTCCCTCTTCCTTCTTCCTTCTTCCCTCTTCCCTCTTCCTTCTTCCTTCTTCCTTCTTCCTTCTTCCCTCTTCCTTCTTCCTTCTCTAACTTTTTCCAGCTATTGAGGGAAAGCCCGATCGCCGCAATACTCCCGATAGCAATCGCAATATCGTGAATTGGCAGATTCCAGCCAAATCGATCGCGCGCGAAGTCGATCGCGCCTGTCTGCACCAAAGCCACATCCACAACAGACGGCAATACAATTATCCCAAATACACTCAGCAGCGCCGCACTCAGCCAAGGTATCCACTCGCGCAGTTGAAATAGAGGATCGGGGCGATCGAGAATCCAATGCTTCACCCCACTATAAAATAGTGCAGCTAAAGCACCGCTAGCAAAAGGTGTCGCCACCCAAGTTAACGAAATCCTGCCGATAGTCGGCCAATCAACCGCATGAATTCCGGCTGCTACCCAGCTAAAACCTGCGATCGCACCTACCACCGCATGAGACGAAGAAACCGGCAAACCTAGACTGGTAGCGATTTGCAGCCACAATCCGCAAGCTGCTAGCACTGACACCATCCCGATTAAAAATACTTGCGGTTTGGCCGCGAACATTTCTTCATTCACAACTCCTGTAGCGAGAGTTTCGGAAACCCCTTGCCCGAACAGCACGGCGCCGGCAAACTCTAGTATGCCTGCAACAATTATTGCTTGCCGCAGCGTGAGCGCCTTCGAGCCTACCGATGTCCCCATGGAGTTCGCCACATCGTTAGCCCCCAAGTTGGCGGCGACGTACAAAGCTAGTATCGCGATCGCCCCGAGTTGCAGAAATACGACCAAGGAAGTATTTAACATAGAAGTTTTTTGACATAAATCTGGCAGTTCGATATATGATAAGGGATTGTGAGTTTTGGAAAATCCCGTCAGGAACTCAGAGGCTCAAGCCACTGAGCTTGTAAGAAATTACAAGCTGTTCTGACCAGACCCCTCAATTGCGAGGAGACGTTATTCAGGTCACGACACCGGCGAATGCGACGCCAGTTTTCCGCTCTGTCATCTGCAATTAAACAGTTTTAAAGTCACTGAAACAGTGTTGCAGGTCTAACAAGCCTTTATAACCAGGTCGAGGCGAACATTACCCCGCAAGGGAGATTGAGGCAACCATACCTCACTCTTTGAGGCAACCATACCTCTCCAACCCCCTTTCAGGGGATTGACGGGGACTAAAGTCCCCCCTTAGAGTTTCCCTCTCAGGTCTAAAGACTCTGAGTTTCCCACTTACCGAGTGTTTTTTATGAAAGGCGCAGAAATAATCCGTTCGATCGAGACGGAAGAAATAAATAGAGTCAAGGTAGAACTAAGCAAAGTTCTACCAGAAATTTACGTAGGCGACACCGTGCGCGTCGGCGTGAGAATTAAAGAGGGCGCGAAAGAACGGGTTCAGCCCTACGAAGGAACTGTGATTGCGATGCGTAACGGCGGCATCAATGAAACAATCACTGTGCGCCGGGTGTTTCAAGGCGTCGGCGTGGAACGGGTGTTTTTGATTCACTCGCCCCGCATCGCAACTGTCCAAGTCATGCGCCGCGGTAAAGTCCGCAGAGCTAAACTTTACTACCTGCGCGATCGCGTGGGCAAAGCTACTCGCGTCAAACAGCGGTTCGATCGCTCTCTGTAGGAATGCACCCAGCTTCCTCTTGGAGAGACAGAAAATGGGAAATTGAAAAATTAAAAAAAAAGTTTCCCATTTCCGAGCGCACTGTGTTAAAATAGAAATCTAGAGGTTAAGCGAATCAGCAACCTCACCTGTGCGCTCTTAGTTCAGTTGGTAGAACGCAGGTCTCCAAAACCTGATGTCGGGGGTTCAAGTCCTCCAGGGCGCGCTGAATCACCAAAATTTTAATTCTGCCCGAAAGCGCCCGGATAATTGGCTGGAAACAGCCGAAACCGAAGACTTTCGGGTAGAATTAATTTTTGTGGGCGGTTCGCAACAAAGGCCATCAACAAATGCTCGGTTTAAACAGTTGACAGTTGACAGTTGACCTGGGACAGCGAAGTGATAAGAACGAAGATTTAAGCTCCGTTCTTATCATAATCTGCCGACCTGAGTAAGGGCTTCAAACCCCGGCTATTCTGTGGCTTCTGGCTCGTCGGTTTCGGCGATCGGCATTTACACCGTTGATGGCTTAGGCTTGTAAAAAAGTGCTGGCTTTGGATTTGAGATTTTGGACTTGGGCGTAAGTGGTTAGTGTCAAAAAATCAAAGAGCCGCGAGCCACTCACAAAATCTAAAATCTAAAATCTGAAATCTGAAATCGCAAGGGGGATTCGATCGTGGCGAAAAAAGACGAAGCTCAAGAAACTCAAGAAATGACTGCGCCTGGGTTCGATCCTGCGGGTTTTTTTAAGGAAACTAGAGAAGAACTCGATAAAGTGGTCTGGCCGAGCCGCCAGCAGCTAATTAGCGAGTCTTTGGCCGTGCTTTTGATGGTAATCCTCTCAGCAAGCCTGATCTATTTGGTGGATAACTTCTTTAACTGGGGCGCAGGAAAGGTGTTTGGGCCATGACTTTTGCATCAGAAGAATCTGATTATTCCACAGAAGCGACGGGACAGGCAGCATCGCCAGATAAGCCGGAGATTCAGGCTCGCTGGTATGCTGTTCAGGTAGCCTCAGGCTGCGAGAAGCGCGTGAAGGCAAACTTGGATCAGCGGATTCAAACTTTGGATGTTGCCGATCGTATCGTTCAAGTCGAAATTCCGCAAACTCCAGCGATCAAAGTCGGCAAAGACGGTTCCCGGCGCCAGTCAGATGAGAAAATTTTCCCCGGCTACGTACTCATCCGTATGTATATGGACGAGGATACGTGGCAGGTGATTAAAAATACCCCGAACGTAATTAATTTTGTAGGGGCAGAGCAAAAACGCCGCTACGGGCGCGGCAGGGGTCACGTCAAACCGCTACCTCTGAGTCATTCGGAAGTAGAACGGATCTTCAGAAACGCTCAGGAATCAGAACCAGTTGTCAAAGTATCGATGGCGACAGGAGACCACGTTGTGGTACTTTCCGGGCCATTTAAGGATTTTGAAGGTGATGTGATTGAAGTTAGCCCGGAACGGAACAAGCTCAAAGTTTTACTCTCGATTTTTGGGCGCGATACGCCTGTAGAATTAGAGTTCAATCAGGTTCAGAAACAGAACTAACTAATGGCAAAGAAAGTTGTTGCAGTAATTAAGTTGGCGATTACAGCGGGAAAAGCCAACCCAGCTCCTCCGATCGGCCCAGCCTTGGGTCAGCACGGCGTCAATATCATGATGTTTTGCAAGGAGTACAATGCTAGAACCGCAGACCAAGCAGGTCTCGTGGTTCCGGTAGAAATTTCGGTTTTTGAAGACCGCAGTTTTACGTTTATTCTCAAAACCCCTCCGGCGTCGGTTTTGATTCAAAAAGCTGCTGGCATTGCTAAGGGTTCGGGTGAACCTAATCGCAAGCAAGTAGGGACAATCACACAGGCTCAGTTGCGAGAAATCGCTGAAACTAAGATGCCTGACCTTAATGCTAATGATGTTGAAGCTGCTATGAAAATTGTAGCGGGAACAGCTAAAAACATGGGCGTGGCGATCGCGGATTGAAGTCAGTTGACAGTTGACAGTTGACAGTTGACAGTTGGCAATCAATAATTTTCGGTGTTGAAGCTGAAATCTTCAAGCTGAAATATTCAAGCTCAAGTCGCAAGTCTTAAGTCGATTCAGGGGGAGAAGCAAAGCTTCGCTAGGAATCGCAAATGTTTTAGATTTATGAAAAAACCGCAACGGTTCAATTATTCAATCTAAAATCTCAAATCTCAAATCGATTAACCCCAAAAAAAACAATGGCAAAGAAAGTATCGCGAAGACTGCAAGAACTGCAAAAGAAAGTTGAAGACAGACCTTACCTACCAATGGAAGCTCTGCAACTTTTGAAAGAAACAGCAACGGCCAAGTTTGGCGAATCTGCTGAAGCTCACATCCGTTTGGGAATTGACCCGAAATATACTGACCAACAGTTGCGGACAACTGTATCGCTGCCAAAAGGAACTGGTCAAGTAGTCAGAATTGCGGTGATTGCTAAGGGCGAAAAAGTTAAAGAAGCTCTGAATGCCGGCGCAGATATTGCTGGTTCTGAAGAGTTGATCGAGGAAATTCAAAAGGGCATGATGGACTTCGATTGCCTGATTGCTACTCCAGACGTGATGCCGTTGGTGGCAAAATTGGGTCGGTTGTTGGGCCCGCGCGGCTTGATGCCTTCTCCAAAAGGCGGCACAGTGACGACTGACATTGCTCGGGCGATCGACGAATTCAAAGGTGGTAAACTAGAATTCCGTGCCGATCGCACAGGCATCGTTCATGTTATGTTTGGCAAGGCAGCTTTCTCAGCAGAAGATTTGCTCGTCAACCTTCATGCTTTGCAAGAAACAGTTGACCGCAACCGTCCTTCTGGTGCGAAAGGTCGCTACTGGCGCAGTTTGTACATATCCGCAACCATGGGCCCATCGATCGAAGTCGATATCAGTGCCCTGCGCGATACCAAACTTGATGCTGCTTAGCAAGAATTAAGCCAAAGGCAGAAAGTAAAAGACAGCTTCGGCTGTCTGTGTAAATCTCTCACGAGATTTGCTGCATACCCTTGCTAATGTCTGCCGGATGGTGATAGCCTAATCAAAAATCAATAAGCTGAAGACCGCAGGTGCCGAGTGCTTAATTTCCTGCCGAGGCTGAAGAAATAAAAACTGAAGAAAATAAATTAAAAAGTTATATCTTTTAATTCCTAATTCTTAATTTTTAATTCTCTGCCCCGGCTATAAGGTTGGGGTTTTTGATTGGCAGTTTGAGATCCTAAAAGGAGGTGAAATTAGTATGGGCAAAAGTTTAGCAGTAAAAAATGAGATTATTGCAGACCTCAAGCAAACCTTGAGCGAATCTCAACTGGTAATCGCGATCGACTACAAAGGCTTAACTGTTGCTGAAATCACAGATTTGCGGCGGCGTTTGCGTCCCAAAGGCAGCAGTTGCCAAGTGGCAAAAAACACGCTAATGCGAATTGCTGTTGAAGGCAATGAAACATGGCAGCCGATACAGGAATTGCTGACAGGTACGTCGGCGTTTATGTTCGTGCAAGAAGATATTGGCGGCGCGATTAAGGCTTACCAAGAATTCCAAAAAGCTTCCAAGAAGACGGAAGTTCGCGGCGGCGTGATGGAAGGACGGGTGCTGAAAGAAGCTGATGTTAAGGCATTAGCGGATCTGCCGTCGAAGGAACAACTTATGGCTCAAATTGCTGGCGCTATCAACGGTGTCGCAACCAAGTTGGCTGTGGGTATCAATCAAGTTCCTACTTCGATCGCACGCGGTCTCAAAGCTTATGCTGAAAAAGACGGCGATTCGACAGAAGCACAACCTGAAGCAGAAGCACAACCTGAAGCAGAAGCAGAAAGCGTATCTGCTTAGTCATTAGTCATTAGTCATTAGTCATCAGTCATTAGTGTTAATCCACAGGCTGAAGACTGGAGACGAGAAACTAATGATGGAGGAGCAATCCCAAATCCCAAATCCCAAATCTAGAATCGAATTAGGAGTTTAACGAATGTCTACTGCAACCGACGAAATCTTAGAAAAACTGAAGACTCTGACTTTGCTCGAAGCATCTGAATTGGTCAAGCAAATTGAAGAAGCTTTCGGCGTCAGCGCTGCTGCTCCTGTAGGTGGCATGATGATGATGGGCGGCCCTGCTGCTGCTGCCGAAGAAGTAGAAGTACAAACTGAGTTCAGCGTGATTTTGGAAGAAGTTCCTGCTGACAAGAAAATCGCAATCCTGAAGGAAGTCCGCGCGATTACCGGTTTGGGTCTGAAGGAAGCGAAAGACTTGGTAGAAGCCGCACCTAAGGCAGTTAAGGAAGCTATTGCTAAGGAAGCTGCTGAAGAAATGAAGAAGCAGCTTGAAGCTGTGGGCGCCAAGATTGCTATCAAGTAGTCATAGACTGTAGCCGGCAGGTTTCTACCTGTCGCTATTTGACCTCAGTTTGCAGTGCAGACTGAGGTTTTTTTCATGATGGAAAAAGGAATCTGTAGAGTGTGGATGCACCGACAATCTCTAATATCAAAATAATACTCGCGAGCGGGGACGATCGCACTCAAAGAAAAAATGCTTTCTCTATTCTCTCCCTCTGTGTCCTCTGCGGCCTCTGCGGTTTAATAATTCCGGTAAAATTGTAGGGTGTGTCGCCACCGACAATCTCTAACTCAACACCAACAATCTGATAGCGACGCACCTCTGCTTATGCACCCATACCATCACAAAAACAGTTCGTAGTGTGGACTTTAGTCCGCAACATACTGCGGACTAAAGTCCACACTACGAACCTGGACGATCGCACTCAAAGAAAAAATGCTTTCTCTATTCTCTCCCTCTGCGTCCTCTGCGGTTTAATAATTCCGGTAAAATTGTAGGGTGTGTCGCCACCAACAATCTCTAACTCAACACCAACAATCTGATAGCGACGCACCTCTGCTTATGCACCCATACCATCACAAAAACAGTTCGTAGTGTGGACTTTAGTCCGCAGTATTTTGCGGACTAAAGTCCACACTACGAACCTGGACGATCGCACTCAAAGAAAAAATGCTTTCTCTATTCTCTCCCTCTGTGTCCTCTGCGGTCTCTGCGGTTTAATAATTCCGGTAAAATTGTAGGGTGCGTCGCCACCGACAATCTCTAACTCAACACCAACAATCTGATAGCGACGCACCTCTGCTTATGCACCCATACCATCACAAAAACAGTTCGTAGTGTGGACTAAAGTCCGCAGTATGTTGCGGACTAAAGTCCACACTACGAACCTGGGCGATCGCACTCAAAGAAAAAATGCTTTCTCTATTCTCTCCCTCTGTGTCCTCTGCGGTCTCTGCGGTTTAATAATTCCGGTAAAATTGTAGGGTGCGTCGCCACCGACAATCTCTAACTCAACACCAACAATCTGATAGCGACGCACCTCTGCTTATGCACCCATACCATCACAAAAACAGTTCGTAGTGTGGACTAAAGTCCGCAGTATGTTGCGGACTAAAGTCCACACTACGAACCTGGGCGATCGCACTCAAAGAAAAAATGCTTTCTCTATTCTCTCCCTCTGTGTCCTCTGCGGTCTCTGCGGTTTAATAATTCCGGTAAAATTGTAGGGTGCGTCGCCACCGACAATCTCTAACTCAACACCAACAATCTGATAGCGACGCACCTCTGCTTATGCACCCATACCATCACAAAAACAGTTCGTAGTGTGGACTAAAGTCCGCAGTATGTTGCGGACTAAAGTCCACACTACGAACCTGGGCGATCGCACTCAAAGAAAAAATGCTTTCTCTATTCTCTCCCTCTGTGTCCTCTGCGGTCTCTGCGGTTTAATAATTCCGGTAAAATTGTAGGGTGCGTCGCCACCGACAATCTCTAACTCAACACCAACAATCTGATAGCGACGCACCTCTGCTTATGCACCCATACCATCACAAAAACAGTTCGTAGTGTGGACTAAAGTCCGCAAAATACTGCGGACTAAAGTCCACACTACGAACCTGACTTATTGCGGTCAATACTTGATATTGTCGATTATCAAAACTCAGCCTCCATCTGCCGCACCACTGTTAAAGCAGAATAGGAAACACCGGCGGTTCCTTCTCCGGGATGGGTGGAGTCGCCGACTAACCACAAGTTTTTAATTGGCGTGCGGTTGGCAAATCCGAAGGGGCCGAAGGTTGGTATTCGCTGGCCGATGCCACCTACAACGCCTCTATCGCGCGCTGTGTAGCGGGCAAAGGTGCGAGGTGTTGCTGATTCTTGGTGTACAATTTTTTCGGGTGTCAAATTGAAATATTCGCTCAAACGCCCGATCGCACCTTCAGTATATTTTTGCTTCAATCCTTCATAATCAACCGAATTCCACCACATTCGAGTATCAGTAAAAGACGAAGCGATAATTGTCGCCATTCCCTGCGGTGCTCGGCCGTCGCCCGCATGACTGACAGAAACAAATAATGAATTATTCTCACCAATCTCACCGTCGTAGTCGTAGAGAAACTGAAGGTGCGGGGGACAATTTTCTGGAATTGCGCTTTCATGCACTCCCAAATATATCACAAATGCGCCGGATGCGGGCGGCAATTTATCAACTCGATATTTGTAGCCTGCCATTTGATTTGGCAGTTGGTTTGTTGTCTCGGAATTATCTGTTAAAGTTTCTAAAACAGACTCGCTTGACATTAATTTAACTAGATTTTGGGCTGTGACGTTGGCAACAATGCGATCGCCAATTTCTGTCCAAACTTCGCCTGTTTTTTGATTGCGAATCACTGTGCCGGTGGCTTGGCCGTTAGTGGTGACAATACTTTCGACTGTATGCCGCAACAAAACTTTGCCGCCGTAAAGCTCGATCGCACTTACGAGGCGATCGCTCAACACCTGCATACTTCCTTGTAGATGATACAATCCCTGCGGCTCTTGGCTTACTCCCAAAGCTGTCGCCGCATACAGCAGCGCCGTTTCTTCGGTATCAACTTGGGAGTACAATTTTAACTGCAAATCTAGAAAAGTTCTCAAGCGCAAATTGTCGCCCAAACGGCACAAGCGCAAAGCATCTCCCACCGTCATAAAAGTGAAAGGCAAAGTAATTAAAGTATCGGGGCGAACTGCTTGAATTAATTGCCAGAAATCCCAGAAGTTTCTCGGCGGTAAAACTGGATCGCGCCCTTGAAATTTCCAGCTAGCTTGGAACAATGTAGACAATAATTGCCAAAAATGTTCGCTTCCGGGGAATTGTCGCTGTCTTTCTTCCTGCCATTTTTGCGGATCTCGCCAAACGCTAATGGGTGTCGTTTCTCCCGGCAAAATTACTGCACAGGCTGGATCGCAGGGTGTGGCGGGGGGAAGTTCGATGTTTAATTCTGAGAAAATTCGGTGGTGAATGCCTCCGGGTTCCAATCCTGCAACCTGTGTCGCGCCGACATCGAAGGTAAAGCCTTTACGTTTGAAGGTGGAGGCGCATCCTCCAGGGACGATCGCCTGATCTAAGACTAACACTTTGTATCCTCTACGGGCGAGCAGGGCTGCTGCTGTCAGCCCGCCGATGCCGGCCCCAATTACTGTGACGCGGCCCTTGGTGTCTGTGGCACTGGATTTGCTTTTTGGGGTGCGATCGGTCATCATAATTTATTTATTGTAATATTTCTTAATATTATGCTCATATTTTGCCCGAAAAAGCTTCTCAAAAAACGGTTCGTAGTGCGGACTTCAGTCCGCAATATGCTGCGGACTGAAGTCCGCACTACGAACGGCACTACGAACGGATATTATCGCGATCGATCTGACACAATATGACACCCACACTCCGGCAGGGACTTAAGTCCCTGCCTCAAAGTGAAAGTCCTTGCTATGAGGACTCAAGAACTTATAGGTTGTACGGAAGAATACTCTTGCATACACCTCAAGAACTCATTACTCCTCATAGCGAGGACTTTCGCTATTAGCCAGGGACTTAAGTCCTTGGCGGTTTTTCGGGTTAAGTTGAGATTAATGGACACGGCACCCAGTGTCCCTAGTGGCAGGTGAACTTTAAAGAAATGGTATTAGAATCAGAAACGGCGCCACTTATTTAGATAAGCTTCGCCAATCCCAGCCACAGCTTGCATTTGAACTACCTGTTCCCGTAAAGCTTTGATTGTTTTTAGCTGTTCTTGAGACTGTTGCTGCAAAGCCTCGTAATTTAGCTGTTTCGCAGCACTTTGGCTCAATTGATCTTTTAGAGAGTGGAACTCGGTCAGTTGAACTTGCAAGTTGCCGATCGCACTTGACTTTTCGGCTAACTCGTGCTGCAAAGATTCGTAACTTGACTTCGATACAGTTTCCTGCAATTGGCTTTCGAGATTTTGCTTGTCGGCTAATTGCTGCTGTAAAGATGCGATCGCACTTTCTTTTTCGCCCAATTGATGCTGCAAAGATTCCAAATCGCTCGACTTGGAGGCTAGTTGCTGCTGCAATTCGTTTGCCCAATGTTCTTTTTCGCCCAATTGATGCTGCAAAGATTCCAAATCGCTCGACTTGGAGGTTAGTTGCTGCTGTAATTCGTTGCCCAAATGTTCTTTTTCGGCGAATTGATGCTGCAAAGATTCCAAATCGCTCGACTTGGAGGTTAGTTGCTGCTGTAATTCGTTGCCCAAATGTTCTTTTTCGGCGAATTGATGCTGCAAAGATTCCAAATCGCTCGACTTGGAGGCTAGTTGCTGCTGCAATTCGTTTGCCCAATGTTCTTTTTCGGCGAATTGATGCTGCAAAGATTCCAAATCGCTTGATTTGGAGGTTAGTTGCTGCTGCAATTCGTTTGCCCAATGTTCTTTTTCGGCGAATTGATGCTGCAAAGATTCCAAATCGCTTGATTTGGAGGTTAGTTGCTGCTGCAATTCGTTTGCCCAATGTTCTTTTTCGGCGAATTGATGCTGCAAAGATTCCAAATCGCTCGACTTGGAGGTTAGTTGCTGCTGCAATTCGTTTGCCCAATGTTCTTTTTCGCCCAATTGATGCTGTAAAGATTCGTAACTTGACTTCGATACAGTTTCCTGCAATTGGGCTTCGAGATTTTGCTTCTCGGCTAATTGCTGCTGTAAAGATGCGATCGCACTTTCGCCTTCGCTCAACTGCTGCTGTAAAGATTCGTAACTTGACTTCGATACAGTTTCCTGCAATTGGGCTTCGAGATTTTGCTTCTCGGCTAATTGCTGCTGTAAAGATGCGATCGCACTTTCCCGTTCGCTCAACTGCTGCTGTAAAGCTTCGTAACTTGCTTGCAAGGGATTTGACTGTACGCTTACCGAGTCCAATAGGGTTTCTGCCGTTATAGCGTCATTAATGTCGCTTTTTTCGGATGTTTCCCCTTCCAACTCAGCGGTCTCGACCGCAGTTTCTTCACCTTTTTTCCAAGTGACACTAACTTGACTCTTGTCCTTAGAAATATCCAGAGCGCCTTTTGCCAAGCGTTCTAGGAGTTCCGACCTTGATATTCCCAGCTTTCGAGCGATCGCGTTCAATCGATCGGCACTAGAAGGAGTCAGCGAAAGTCCGACTTTGACTTTGCTTTCTGGATTTGAACTAACTACATTGCGATTTTTTTTGACCATTGGCATTTTCCTCATGCCAACCTACACTTATTAGTATAGTGGCTGAAGCTTCTATTAAAATCAATTTTTGTTACTTACCAATTGTGGCAGCTTCTGTTCCCAATCTAACAAAAAACTGTGAATGTACTCGCTTAGTCCATTCCTCGCCGCAGAAGCGCTGCAACATTCCCAGGCCCGGTTTTTTTTCGGTACGATACGGCAGATAGTACAGTTGAGCTGGTTAGATAATATCTAACTTTGAGCTACCTGCCACGGGTTGGGCGCGATCGACCAAATCCAAATCAGCAGCCAGATAGTCTTTGAACGCTGCAAAAACGCGAGTTTCCACAACTCTCACTAACATGAGGTAGGCATAGGGCATAGGCCTCCGTGGGCATGGGGCATAGGGCACAGGCATCGCCCGCATACCTCACACCTCACTTTTTTGAGAACCGCTGTAGTTTTGTGCAAATCCTCAAAGTCAGCACAGCTTTCGGCGTAGAATTTGAAACGGCTGCGATCCGGGTAGATTTTCTGGAAATAGAAGCCGTTAAAAAAACTGTAGAAAAATGGCAAAAAGTATAACATCCAATCCGGTAGCATCGGAATTATATACTACCCACTGCCCTGTCCTCGCTTGTCATAAAGATTGGGCAGTTTAACTTTGCCGCAATCCCATCGCCACGAACGATCGCACCAGAAACTCTGGATCGTCCACTTTCGTCAACAACATTGGTAGCGCCACCGCAGCATCGCACTTTCTCAAAGCAGCGATCGCCCGTAGCCTTTCTTGAGAATCCAAACTTCGCAGCGCTGCTTCGATTTCGCTAATTTTCATAACTCAATTAAAATATATTTTTGTTACTTTTCTTTACAAATTTACCAATTATTGCCGGATTTTGAGAAAATTAAAAAAAAATTACCCATCGAATTATGTCTGCCAATTTAGAGGGGTGCATCCCAATTTTGCAGGGGGCGAAGTATTCCGGCAGATAATTTATTAGTGATAAGCAGAGACTTACTGCCGTCAGGTGCTTCGCCCCTACGGATATATTTGCAAAAATGGGATGCTCCCATTTAGAGGTGCAGCCCGTTTCAATAATCTGCGATAAAATATGGCTCCTAAAAAGTATTCCAAGAAATCTCAATCCAAAGGTGATATTGAAACACCGGAAGAAAAGCAACAGCAAAATCGAAATGACTTATTTCCGGTTGTCGGAATTGGAGCCTCTGCGGGTGGATTGGAAGCCTTTATGCAACTACTGAACCATTTGCCGATCAATACAGGCATGGCATTTGTAATGATTCAGCATATGCTGCCGACTCACGAAAGTTTGTTGAGCGCGATTCTGGGTCGATCGACCCAGATGCAGGTGCATGAGGTGACAGACGGGATGGCCGTAGCACCGAATCAGGTATACGTCATCCCCCCAAATGTTAGCATGAGCATCGATCGGGGGATACTAAGCCTAAGACCTCGCGGCACGGGACGGGGCGTATTTATGTCCGTGGATACCTTCCTGTTGTCCCTCGCCGAAGAACGGGGGAACAAAGCCATCGGCGTCATTCTGTCCGGCGGCGATGGCGATGGTGCCCGAGGATTAGAAGCGATTAAGGCCGCCGGCGGTATTACTTTTGCCCAATGCGAAGACTCGGCACAAGTCAGCAGTATGCCGAACACTGCGGTGGCGACCGGTCAGGTAGACTTTATCTTGACGCCGGAAAAAATTGCCAAAAAAATAGCAGAGATCGCCCTTCATCCTTACATTGCCGATCGGGCTTCGACACAATCAGCCACCCAGGAAGACACGATCGAAACTAAAGATGCGATCGCCGCGATCTACAGTTTGCTGCACACCGCCACGGGAGTTGACTTCACTAACTACAAGCAAACCACCTTGAAGAGGCGGATGCAGCGGCGGATGTTGCTGTACAAGCTCGATCGGATCGAGGATTATGCCAAATATCTCCAAAACACCCCGGCAGAAGTAACGGCGCTTTATCACGATGTCTTCATTCACGTCACCAGCTTTTTTCGCGACCCCGAAAGCTTTAAAGCCTTAAGCAGCAAGGTTTTTCCGGCAATCGTCAAAGATAAACCGCCGCAAACACCGATCCGAATTTGGATTGCCGGCTGTGCGACAGGCGAGGAAGCTTACTCGATCGCCATCTGCTTGCTAGAGTTTTTAGCAGATCGAGCTACTAATCTGCCGATTCAGATTTACGCCACAGACATCAGCGAAACTGCGATCGTCCACGCCCGCAAAGGCTTCTATACGTCGGGCCAAGTCGCCGATGTTTCGCCCGAACGCCTGCACCGGTTCTTCGTTCGAGTCGATGGCGGATACCAAATCGCCACGCCCGTGCGCGAACTCTGCGTTTTTGCCAGACAAAATTTGATTAGCGATCCGCCGTTTTCGCGGATGGATTTGATTACCTGTCGGAACGTGCTGATCTATCTGGGAGCCCCGTTGCAGAAAAAACTGCTGCCAATGTTCCACTACGGACTCGGCCCCGCCGGCTTTTTGATGTTAGGCACTTCCGAAACGGTTGGTGACTTTGCAGAATTGTTTGCGCTATTCGACAAAAAGCACAAAATTTATGCTAAAAAACAGCAGTCGCATTGGCTGGGCATAGATTTAACTACCAGCAGCTATCCTGCGATTGCCATCAATACTTTACCTGTACAGACAGAAAAGTTGGACGAAATCGAAATAGAAAAAGAAGCCGATCGCATTGTTTTGAATCACTATGCCCCAGTCGGGGTGATAATTAACACTGCCAGCGAGATTTTGCAGTTTCGGGGACAGACGAATGCCTACCTAGAACCGGCACCCGGTAGGGCGAGCTTAAATTTGCTAAGAATGGCAAAAGAAGGATTGCGCCTCGAACTGCGGGCTGCAATTCAACAGGCCAACCAGCAGCAGTTGCCTGTTGAACGAACCGGCTTGCAAATTAGAGAGGGCGAGAGCCTGCGGCAGGTGAAAATTAATGTAATTCCATTCCCAGCCGGGGCTGCGAGTAAAGACTATTTTTTAGTGCTGTTTCAAGACGAGCAGCAGATACCTGCAATGGCTACTGCTGCCGACGATGGTAGAGTCAACAGCGGCGCCAAAACCGATGAAAGTTTGGAGATTGCAAGGCTGCAACAGGAACTGAAAACCACAAAAGAACACCTCGGAGCGATCGTCCAAGAGCATCAAGCCGCCAACCAAGATTTGAGAGCCGCCAACGAGGAGATTTTGTCGAGCAATGAAGAGTTGCAAAGCATGAATGAGGAACTCGAAACCGCGAAAGAAGAGATTCAAGCAACCAATGAAGAACTGAACACGATTAATGACGAATTGCAGCGGCGCAATGTGGAATCAACTAAGGTCAGCAACGATTTGCAGAACCTGCTGGGCAGCATCAATATTCCAATTCTGATGCTGGGAGGAGACCTGCGAGTCCGCCGCTTTACTCCCGCAGTCGAAGGCATCTTCAACTTGATTTCTAGCGATATCGGGCGGTCTTTGAGCGACATCACTCACAAGTTGATCGTGCCGGACTTAGAGCAACAGATTTTAGAGGTGATCCGCACGCTCAATTTGAATGTTCAGGAGGTTCAAGATCGAGACGGTCATTGGTACGATTTGCAGATTCGACCCTATCGGACGATCGACAACAAGATAGACGGGGCCGTGCTGGTGTTGGTAGATATCAACGAACTCAAACAAAGCGCCCAGCAGTTGATGGAAGCGAAAACTTACGCCGAAACGATCGTGGAAACCGTGCGGGAACCGCTGCTAGTGCTGGATCTAAACCTGCGGGCGATTACAGCAAACCATGCTTTCTACCAGACGTTTCAGGTGATGCCCGTCCAAACAGAGCAACGATCGATCTTCGACCTGGGTAACGGACAGTGGAATATTCCCAAGTTGCGATCGATCCTAGAAGCAATTCTGGCAGGAAATGCCGAGTTTCAAGATTTTGAGGTCGAGCATGAATTCGAGCAGATCGGGCATCGAATCATGGTGCTGTCGGCGCGCAAAATGCCTCCGATCGGCGATACACAGATGATTCTGCTGGCGATCGAGGATATTACCGAGCAAAAACGGTTAGAGACACAACGCAGCCTGCTGATGCAAGAACAATCCGCTCGGGCGGCGGCAGAGTCAGCGAACCGCGCCAAAGATGAGTTTTTGTCGGTGTTGTCTCACGAACTGCGGACGCCACTGAATGCGATGATTGGCTGGGCGCAGTTGTTGCAGATGAAAACATTTGACGAAACCAGAATCGAAGAAGGGCTAAAAACGATCGAGCGCAGCGCCAAAGCACAAAACCAGCTCATCGAGGACATTTTAGACGTTTCGCGCATTACCACAGGCAAGTTTCGGCTCAACCCTTATCTAATTGAGCTGAATCCACTGGTAGAAAATGCGATCGAGGTAGTTAATTTAGCAGCACAAGCCAAAAATATTCAACTTAAATCCAGCCTCACTCCTTTAACCCCAAAAGTGTTGGGCGATCCGAGCCGCTTGCAGCAGGCGTTGTGGAATCTACTTTCAAATGCAATTAAATTCACCCCAGCCGGAGGCAGAGTTGACATCGAATTAGACTGCATAGATGGCATGGCTCAAATCCAAATTCGGGATACTGGTAAGGGCATTCACCCTGATTTTCTCCCCCACGTGTTCGAGCGCTTCCGTCAGGCGGATAGCAGCTACACTCGAACCGACTCGGGATTGGGACTAGGGCTCTCGATAGTCCACCATTTAGTAGAACTCCACGGCGGTACTGTTGATGCAGAAAGTTCAGGTGAGGGACAGGGGGCAACGTTTACCGTGAAGTTGCCGGTGCGAACAGACATAGAAGGAAGTTCGACGCAGAGAATTTTAGAAGCACTAGATGCGGCAAAATGGCCCGCATTGCCGGCGGAGATTCCATCATTGGCGGGTGTACGAGTTCTGATTGTGGATGACGAATTAGATATGCGTCAGTTATTCACCACAATTTTGGAGCAGTATGAAGTTGAAGCTGGCGCGGCCGCATCGGCAACTGAGGCTTTGTCAATGTTGACGGCAAATCCTGAGAAATATGATGTACTTTTGTTTGATATTGGAATGCCGGAGCAAGACGGTTATTCTCTAATTCGGCAGGTTCGGAGACTGAGTGCCGAGGCTGGGGGACAAATTCCTGCTGCCGCGCTAACGGCCTATGCTAGAGATGACGATCGGCTAGAGGCGATCGCAGCGGGTTTTCAGATCCATGTCGCTAAACCGATCGAGTCAGTTCAATTGGCTGCGATCGTGGCTGCTTTGGCCGGGCGGGTTTAGATAGGGCTTGCTGAAAAAGTGTACGTAGTGGAAAAACGAGACTACACAGCTTAAAAAATAGTACTGTGCGTTCGCTCATTTCAAACAGGTAAGGGGAATTAAAACCCACATTCCGCAGATGTGGATCGGATTTTTTTATCAGTTATAAAAACTTGGAAGCCAAACACTTTTGGGCTGAAATTATGCAGTGTTAGCGTTACAGAAGCTTGTTAAATTTAGCTAAATAAAGTAATTTGAAATAATTGACTTTTCCTCACATATTCACATTGCTTTTTATCGCGATTAATTATTTTTTCAAGCATGGTAACTTATGCCAAGAGCAAATTATCTTGACTAATTAATGACAATTATTGACAACTATCTACACCTCGAACTCAATCGTTATTCACTTGAAAACATTAAATAGTATTGACAGCAATACTCTCCTAAATGCCGCAAGATATCTTGAAGTTCTTTGGTTAAATTGCTAACCTGCTTATCTCCATTTATCGTCACTAAATGCACCGCCTGAAACATCTGAAATATCCAGCGCATTGTCGGCTTATCGGTCAATTTCTTTACCTGATTTTTCACTTGCTCGTTGGTAGCTGATAATTGTTGTCTCAATTTCCTTTGTGCCAGGTTATGTACTAACAAACACAGTCCCATTATCATTCCAATTGCTTCAACTCGCTCCGGCTTTTTCACGAATACACTCGAAGTAAAAAATAAAGGATCTTTGATAAATCTAAATCCTCTCTCATTACTTTGCTGCGCTTTGTATTCCGATAATACCTCTGAATTACTCACTGCTTCAGTATCTATAGCAATCCTAAATCATTTTCATAATTCTTGTAGGGGGTTCTTAAAGAACCCGGTTGCCCCGATAGATAGGGGGTAGGCACGGGGAGTAGGGGTCGCACTACCCCTACAAATCTTGATGAATCATTTAGGATTGCTATAAGATATTTGTAGCTAATATAAATCTCCCAGCTTTGACTTTTTCCGCTTCTATTGCTGAATCTCGGGGTTCTATTTCACCCGTTACTTGATAGATTCTTGTCTGTGTTTCGCTCGATTCTTTGAGCTTTTTTTGTTGTTTTAACTGGCTTTTATTGAGATTTGATTTCTGTTATTTGGTGATACTTCCATGAGTCTGATAACTTTTTTATCGCAGCTTCTGCATCGGGAATACAAGCAAAGTTTTGTGTGGATAGCTTACGCAGTGTGGCTTTTGCTGATTCTAACTGTTTCTCTACTCTCTTGACTATTTTTTTAAGCTCTGCTTGTTTTCTGATTTCACTTTCTATTACTAGCCATCTTTGCTTGATGTTGGCATACTCACTGGTTCTAGTTGCTATTTTATAGCCTTTTATTTGAGAGTCTTCCCAGTCACTCTCTTCTATGTTGCAGATTTTATCTTGAGCTTCTTTTATGCTTAATGGCACTCTGGTTATCCATTTCATTTCAGACAAAAGCTGACAAATTTTCTGCTGTGTATAAGGCACTGTCTGCTACACAGATTCCGTCAAATGTCCATTGTTTTTTAAATTCTTTCAATCTCGCAACAAAGACACTTTTATCATCGGCGTTTCCGTCATCTATTTTGAGATATAATGGTACGTCTTCATCTCCAGTTACGATTGTTTGAAGCATAAATTGTTTCAGGTCTCGTCTTTTATCCCTTGAATAACCGTGAACGATTTTTATGGTTTTCATAGAAGATTCTATATCCTCAGATTCTATCTCAGCTTCCTGGCTTTTTCCCTGACAGTTTTTGTATGCTCCTTCTACTGATATTGAACTGCTGTCTAGGTGAACACTTTTCATTTCTACTTGAAATTTTAGAGCCGCTTTTAGGGCAATTGCTGTGAATAACTTTGTGGTTCCAGCTTGATAATATTTGTCTAAAGCTCTCCCGATTATGTCATCATTTAATTGTTTTGGCGTTACTTCTTTTCCGATTAAATGTTAGTAGTGCTTTTCCCTCAAAAAATGTGTCAAATAGGTAGATTGGGGCGCTCAAAAATCCCAATCCGTTCAAAATCATTGCTTTCATTACTTGTCCTGGGCTGACAGTTTCTTTAACTCTTATTCCCACTTGTTTGTTAACGACTTCTACCAATTCCATTTCATCTATTATCCCCGCTACTATTCCCTGCAGGGTCTAAATTTACGATATTTATAGCTTCAGATGGCTTTTTCATGGTTTTAATGGTTGCTCTACTTGCACCAATTATTATATCTTAAAAAAGCCTCAAATGATTGCAGAGCAATTATTTGAGGCTTTGAGGATTCTGAATTCTTTTGAAATTAAATCCGATCGAATATCTGCGGAATGTGGGTTATAAGAATATTCGGGCTAAATTTAAATAAACCCGGCGGTTGAAACCGCGTCTACACAGACGAAACCAGCCTCCGCGGGTTGAAGATTTTACCTCTTCGTCCACGGAGGTGGACATCGTTTGTGTAGCCGCGATTTCCAATCGCCGTGAATTCTAATCGCCTTTAAAGTGATTTAATATTGAGGAACAGAAGAATCTACTTCTTGACTCCAAGCAGTAATCCCGCCCTTAACATTAATTCCCTCAATTCCGGCTTCCTTCAAAATGCCCAAAGCCTTCGCAGAACGGCCGCCCATTTTGCAATGTGCAATCAAGCGATGTCCGTTCAACAATTCTTTGACTTGTTGAACACCTTGGCCGTGTTCGATATCCGGTAAAGGAACCAAAACTGACCCAGGAATTTGAGCAATTTGATACTCGTTAGGATTGCGAACATCTAACAAGACAAAATCCTTGGCGCCACTGTCGATTAACTTTTTAAGTTCGGTGACAGTCATTTCAGGAATTTTCTGTTGTTCTGCTTCCTCGGCTTTAGCTTGAGGAATGCCGCAGAATTGTTCGTAATCGATTAACTTGTCAATTACCGGGCGCACAGGATTCGGCCGCAATTTCAGTTGGCGGAATGTCATATCTAAGGCGTTGTACAGCAACAATCTGCCGCTCAAAGTTGTACCTTGACCTAAGATGATTTTGATAGCTTCCGTGGCTTGAATGCAGCCAATGACTCCAGGTAAAACTCCTAAAACGCCGCCTTCCGCACAGGAAGGAACCATTCCAGGAGGCGGGGGTTCTGGGTACAAATCGCGGTAATTCGGGCCGCCTTCGTAGTTGAAAACTGTTGCTTGTCCTTCAAATCGGAAGATGGAACCGTAGACGTTGGGCTTGTTCAAAAGCACCGAAACGTCGTTCATTAAATAGCGAGTCGGAAAGTTGTCCGTACCATCGATGATGATATCGTAGGGAGTGGCAATGGCGATCGCATTTTCGGAACTAACGCGAGTCTCGTACAAATCAACTTGACAAAAAGGATTGATTTCTAAAATCCGATTTTTCGCCGAATCAATCTTCGGCTTCCCAACCCAAGAAGTGCCGTGAATTACTTGGCGCTGCAAATTGGAATGGTCTACAACATCAAAGTCTACAATCCCAATGCGGCCAACACCGGCGGCTGCTAAATACAGCAGCAGCGGCGAACCGAGCCCTCCCGTACCGACGCAGAGCACGCTAGCTGCTTTGAGACGCTTCTGCCCTTCCAATCCAACTTCTGGCAGGATCAGGTGGCGAGAGTAGCGTTCGTATTCTTGTTTGTTGAGCTGGATCTCGTCCAGATTAGGATTTAGCATGATATTCTGTTATACGCCGATTTTGAATTACATCCTATCTGAATCTTTCCCATTTTTGCGTGTTTGTTGTGTTTAGTAATTATTTCTTAATCTGAGTCGGTTCGATCGCGATAATTTCCTCTGCTTGAAAGTTTCCCTCTGCGTCAAGACTCCAACTGCAGAGGTCTTCTGAACTGCCTTGCCGCACGGACACTATGATGTAAGAGTATTGGGCCCAGGCCATTTTGCGATCGCACTCCGAAGGCACTGCGGGACAATCTGGGTGAGAATGGTAGATGCCGACGATCTCTAAATTGCGATCGCGCCCGTGTTTCATCGCCCGCAACATATCTTCAGGCTTAATAGCATATCTGCGTCTTTCTGTCAATCCTGTTTGTTCGGGCCAATTCTCCTGGGCTTGGGCACTCCAAGCATTGTCAGCCGGCCAAACTTCTACTAAAGTTTTAATATCGTCAGTGATTGTACCTAACAATAAGCCGCAGCATTCTTCTGGATAAGTGCTTTCGCCGTGGCTGCGGATGGATAATATTTGTTCGGGGGTGAGTGCGATATTTTGCATTTTTTATAGGCTTTTTTTAACGAACCGCGAAGGCGCGAAGGACGCGAAGGAAGAGAGGAGAAGGGAAGGGAAAGTTTTTATATAACTAATGTTAAATAAACCCGGTTTCTTTTTATAAATCTTGAGTTTATTAACGAAGAATTCCTGAAGAAACCGGGTTTATAATGCCGTGCGTAAGTGCTGGGCTATTTAGCTTTCAATTGCTATTAAGTCGGAGTTTGCTGCAATTCGGGACGTTCGTCTGGGACGATCGCATTTTCGACAGGACACACCTGCAAACAAATGCCGCAGTCTATGCAGGTATCGAAGTCAATCCAAAACCAATCAGTGCCTTTGACGTTTTTTCCTGGCCCGGGGTGAATGCAAGCAACCGGACAAGCGCCGACGCAATCAGCAACTCCTTCGCAGATATTTGTAACGATAGTGTGGGCCATGTTTCTATTTTAGATTTTAGATTTTAGATTGGACATTATATCATGTCTTTCTAACTACAACTGTACAATCGGTTCGTAGTGAGGACTTTAGTCCTCGGATTTTATGCGGACTGAAGTCCTCACTACGAACTTTGTTAGAATTTGATTCTTTTGGTTTTTTGCGGACTAAAGTCCGAAGGATCGAACCGTTTTTATTGCTGGTAATTGGTTGGACGCGATTTTAGGAATTAGGTTTCAAATCAATCCTAGTTTACTGTTTCAATTGTTGGGACGCCTTCGGCATTTATCCAAGCAATTTGACCGATTCTGCGATCGCGCGCGTATTCCCTGGCTTCCTCTTCTGTCTCCCGACTCTCCAAATCTATCTCCACCCGCACTAGGTGACTGGACTCTCGGAGTTTGCGGGCATAATCGAAGGCAGCCGCCACTGCTTCTGGTGTTTGAGCCACTACCAACCATTCGCTAGCTGCTGTCTCTGTGGGCAACTGACCCTCTGTCAGCAAAACTTGGTGCAAATCTTCAATATTCAGACAAAACCCGATGCCGGGGGAATTTTGCCCTTGGGGGTCGAACAGTCCTAGCAGTTGGTCGTACCGTCCGCCTTGTCCTAATACTCGCTGTCCGCTCTTGCTGCTGCTGACAACTTCAAACACTATTCCAGTGTAATAGTCAAAGGTTTGAATTAAACTCAAATCGAGGTGGATGTGAGATTTCAGATTGGGGATTTTTGCTTGACATTTTTCCAGCAGTTCGATCGCACTTTTGAGTTCATTTAATGCGGCTTGCTGCGGCACATCTAAATCCAGCTTCGCCACAATCTCCAATACATCTTCTGGGCGGCCGCGCAAGTCAAATAACAGCAGAGCTCTTTCTCGCAATTCGTCCGACAGTGGCAAAGTTTCCAAGGCTATGCGATCGAGATTGGCGATCGCCGATCGCACTTTTTGGCGCACGTTTGGCCCAAACGGTTCTAGCAAACTTGCAGTTAAGCCCGCTTCTCCCAGCACCAAATGCCAGTCATCTATTTCTAAGTTTTGCAAGCACTCAGACAGCAGCAGCAGCACTTCGGCATCCGCAACGCTGCCCCCCGCACCCAACAGTTCTACCCCCGCTTGATAGAACTCCTGTTGCCCGCCTGAACCCGTATCTGAGCCTTTGCGGAAGACATTGGCGTTGTAGTAGAGGCGTTGGGGCTGCCAATTTGTCCCGGACATCCGCATAGCAGCCGCCCGGGCGATGGATGCTGTCAATTCCGGCCGCAAGCCGAGTTCTCCATCCTCGGCGTCTTGGAGTTGAATTAAGGTCGATCGGTCGATCGCGCCCCCAGCCATCAACGTCTCCAGCCTTTCTAGAGTAGAAGTAATAATCCGGTGATAGCCCCAGCGGTGAAACACCTGCTGCAAGCGCCGTTCGATCGCGATTTTTTGAGCAACGTCAAGGGGCAATAAATCTCTTGCACCCGATGGGGGTTGGTGAACCATATCAATTTTAGATTTTAGACCTTATATTTTATACCAATTTCAAAAAAGAATGCGATTTCAGGCAAGTTCCCAACTCTCACCAATTAATTATTCCCCATTCTTTAATTGAAAATCCTATTTGATTGGACTTAGAAGCTTGGCTTTAAAAGGCGTTGTTAAAGTCGAACGCCACCACCCTAACATTCGACTTTAACAAATTAAAGTATCAACAATACGCTTGGGTTCGGAAGACCGGGCGCTTGAAACCGCCCTATTATCTTTTCAACGATGATTCAAAACTGACAACTGAACAACTAAGAGGGCGGACACGCACCATCCACCGCCCCTACCACAGGTCAACTGACAACTTATCATTTCTTCTTCCCGCCAAACAAACTTGCAAAAAATCCCGGTTTCTCCTGATCTTTTTTATCCTTTGCGGAAGCTTGTTCCAGCTTTTTCTTCACCTCCAAAGCCGTCGGTTCTTCAGAATTTGATGCCAAAGCTTTTTGCACCTCAAGTTTTGCCATTGTGGCTTGATTTTGTTGAAAGTAACACATTGCTAACAAACCGTGAGCTCTGCTGTGTTTCGGTTCGCGCTTTACGGCTTCTTTCAACTCCAAAGTTGCTTTAGCGTAACTTTTGCTCTCCATGAATCCTTGAGCTCGGACACAAGCTCGATCTGCCAGCGAGTCGTGATCGACTATGGGTTTGGTCGGTGGTGGTGGAGTTGGGGTGGCTGGGGTTGATGGTTTTGTTGCTGTGGTAGTTTGGTTTGTGGCTGTTGCGGGCGAATCAGTGCCAACCTCACAGCCCACGGGCTCTTTTGGGCGCACACCGGTGCCAACCACACCGCCAAGGCGCTCTTTTCGGAGCAAATAAACCATGTTTAGTTCGCTAATTTGATCGATCGCATCTTGGGCTTCTTGAACCGACTCGTACTGCTTGAGAGCGAGTTTGCCAACTGCTGTTTTATAAGCTTCTTCCAAATCTTTAGCGGTAGCTAACTCTTTGGCTGCTGCGCTTTCGATTTGCATTTTTGCTTGTTCTTTAGCAACGCGCTTGGCGATGGCTGCTAATAGCAGGTTGTATTCTTTGCGATCGCTTTCCTTAGAGAATTTGTTGTAGGCGGGATTGACCACTTTTGACAAAAATTGGTTGGCCCAATCTTTATCCGCTTGGTCTTCAAAAGAGCAAGTATCCGAATGCAAGCGGCGGGCGATTTTCATGTAGCGCTTGCGGATGTCGTTAAACTCGGCATCTAAGGGAACTCCCAAAATTGCGTGCTGATCTGTAAACTCGTACTTGAACAGCCCTTTTGTCATTTCAAAAGACATAACTTTTACTCTCGCTTTCCTGACCTTTGACTATTCTTTAATGTAGCTTGACTTCAGGGGTTGTGACCCCCGTACTATCCCTGAGTCCTTGCTGTCGAAGCGTTACCTCCAGGAAGATAAGGGCGGAACTGAAAGCAATGCACCGCTGAGTTCGGCGTGTATTTTGCCGTTTGTCGCCAAAACCCGACCCGAGCTCATCTCAAAGGCACCGCCGTCATAGGCTGTAACTTGACCTCCGGCTTCAGAAACGATGAGTACACCGGCTGCTACATCCCAAGGGGAGAGTCCCCGTTCCCAGTATCCGTCCAATCGCCCGCAGGCTGTATGTGCGAGGTCTAGGGCTGCGGAACCGCTGCGCCGCACGCCTTGGGTAAGGTGGGTGAGGTGACAGAATTCGGCATAGTTATTGTCTGCTGTTTCGCGCCGATCGTATGCAAAGCCAGTCACTAGCAAGCTGGTTCTCAATTCTAAACTTTGCGAAACTGCGATCGGCTTGCGGTTGCAGGTTGCCCCCAATCCTTTGCCCGCTCGAAATAATTCGTTATGTAAAGGGTCATAAATTACGCCAATTTGTGGTATGCCGTCGATTAAAAGTCCGATCGACACAGCGTAAAAAGGATATTGGTGAGCGTAATTAGTTGTACCGTCCAAAGGGTCGATCGCCCACAGGTATTTGCTAGTTGCATCCCCTAATTTGCCCGATTCTTCAGCGAGGATGGCGTGTTCGGGTACGAAGCGGCCCAGAATTTCTAAGATGACGGCTTCTGAGGCTTTGTCGGCTTCTGTGACTAAATCGCCCGATCGGCCTTTTTCTTGAACATTTTCTAATTTGCCGCAGAAAGATTGCAGTACGGAACCTGCGGCGAGGGCTGCTTCGGTGGCTATTTCAAGGAAGTTTTGCAGTTGATTGTCTATCATTGGGAAGGAAGAAGGAAGAAGGAAGAAGGAAGAAGGAAGAAGGAAGAAGGAAGAAGGAAGAAGGAAGAAGGAAGAAGGAAGAAGGAAGAAGGAAGAAGGAAGAAGGAAGAAGGAAGAAGGAAGAAGGAAGACGCGAAGGACACGAAGAAAGACGGAAAAAAGAAGAGGGAGGAATAATCTCAATGAAATGACTAATGACTAATGACTGCTGTTCGCTCTTCGGGGACAGCACTCTTGACTACTGTCAACTGATTAACGCTGTCAACTGTCAACTGTCAACTGTCAACTGATTAATGCTGTCAACTGTCAACTGTCAACTGTCAACTGATTAACGCTGTCAACTGTCAACTGTCAACTGACTATTTCCGATTTTGCTGTCGGAATTCTGCGGGAGTTTGGCGCAAAGCTCGTTCTGGATTCCACAGGCCTTTACCCATGAGTCTCGCCCATTCTTGAGCGTTGACGAGACGCTGTTGATATTTGGTATTGCGCGATCGCACGGAGGCCAAAACGTAACCTTCTTTGACTAGCAGTTCGTTGAGCAAAATTTTATCTTGCCACAAATACGCTAGTTTGCGATCGAACTGGTCTTTCTGTTCGATGTCTGATTCTAACAATACCTCTTTCCCCCCAATTAGCTGTTCTAATCTTTGTTTCGCTGCTTCTCCCCAAGGCTGCTGTTTTAAATCGGGTGCATCAATCCCAATCAGCCTGATTTGTTCTAATAAGGCGATTTTGTCGGCTGTACTGATAACTTCGATGGTTTGGCCGCTGATAGCCCTTTCTACTTTGGCGATCGTACCTTGGGGCATTTCTGGTTTTTGGCAGCTAGCTAGCAACACGCAAAGGACGATCGCAAATAACCGATAAAGCATTGGGAATTGGGAAGTAGTAATTGGAGAATTAGGCGAAGCGTAGCTGAGGAAAAATCAAACTATTATGTTTCCGAAATAAACTTTTTTCCAGTGTAGTGCTGTCCCCGATCGCGATCGAACATTCCCGATCGGGTTATAATTCCGATTTAACCGGATTTGCTCTCATTCTTCATCCAACGGCAAACCGACTTTCACTTTACCCTTACCGAAATAGCGGCCGAATTGCAATTCGTACACTTCATCTTCGTCTTGCGTCTCTACCTCAATATTAGAACGGGGATAGCAGACGCATAGCAAAGCATAACCCTCTTTTTGCAGTTCCACAGAAAGTCCCATTGCTTCAGGCTGGTGCAGTTGTCCCGACTTGACGCGCACCGCACAGGCTGTACAAGCGCCGTTGCGACACGAAAAGGGCAATTCCACGCCTTGGTTTTCGGCACTTTGCAGGATGTACCTGTCTTCGGGTACTCGCACAGTGTGGCGATCGCCCGTTTGTCTGTTATGAATTTTAATTGTGTAGGAGCGAGTCATAGGGATTTTAGATTTTAGATTTTAGATTTTAGATTGGACTTGGGAGACAAAATCCTTGATATGAAAGCGTTTGCGACACAGGGCAGCAGAATTTTACTCGCCCGTTTAACACCATACCCACATTAAACAACAAATTTATGCCGTTACCCCTTCCCAAATCAGATTTGTTCTGCTAAGATAGTTTAGCTGTGGCTGAATGAATTCATTTAGCCCTGGAGAGGTGGCCGAGCGGTTGAAGGCGCACGCCTGGAAAGTGTGTTTAGGGCAACTTAACGAGGGTTCGAATCCCTCCCTCTCCGTTAAACAAGCTGTTTAGGCAAAAACAACAGCTTGCAAAAAATCTCTGGTATGAGATAAATATTTCAATTCGATCGCCCCTGAGTTTTTTTGATAAAGCCTGGGGCGATGCCTTTATATTTTTGAGTGTAAATTAGCAGTTGTGACGGATCGGGCTCCCATATTCGGTACGTTGTTGGGCTTTAGCCCTCTTAGTGTTTAATGATTGGCGTTGCTTAATCAGGGCATGAAAATGGATAACTTGAAAGTTCACCTATATTAACTGACTGGCTTGTTCATTTGGCGTTGCTGAACTATGGTATGATAACACGATCGTCGGAGTGTCAAAAATCACACACATTTAAAAGAAATATTATGCAATGCCCGGAATGTCAGTCAACCCATATCAATAAAAATGGTCACAAAAAAGGCAAGCAAAATCATATTTGCGTCAGATGTAAAAGACAATTTATAAATGATTATCAATCTCAAAAAGGATACTCGGCAGAAGTGAAACGCGAATGTTTAAAAATGTATGTTAATGGCATGGGTTTTCGAGCCATTGAAAGAGTCAAAAATGTACATCATACTACAATTATTAATTGGGTAAAACAAGCTGGAGAAATCTTGCCAAATTGTTACGAGGAGAGAAACGACTCCTTCGGAAAGAGAATTAGATGAGTTACAAACATTTGTCGGTTCAAAAAAAAACTTGCACCTGGCTGTGGACGGCGGTAGACCATTTTAAGCCAGGTATTTTAGGATGGGTTTTAGGAGACCATAGCGCCAAAACTTTTGAACCACTATGGGAAATTGTTAGTAAATGGAACTGCTACTTTTATGTGACAGATGGCTGGAAAGTTTACCCAAATTTTATTCCGGAGGGAGACCAAATTATTAGCAAAACCTATATAGCGGTTTTCACAAAGATTCGCGGACGTTGTTGGGAAGAGAGCCCTCTTGGTTTAAGCGGTTATATAAGCTGTCAGTTATACCTCATCTTTTTGAGAAAGGCTATATAGCGGTTTTCACAAAGATTCGCGGACGTTGTTGGGAAGAGAGCCCTCTTGATTTCAGCGGTTATGTAAGCTGTCAGCCATACCTCATCTTTTTGAGAAAGGCTATATGACCAGAGTTGAGGGTGAAAATACAAGACTCAGACATTACTTGGCTCGACTAAAAAGAAAAACTCTTTGTTATTCTAACTCGTCACAAATGCTAGAACATTCAATTAAATTACTAATTCATTATCTGAAATTTGGAGATGTTCCAATTCCCAATCAAAATACCAGAAATCATTTTCGGCTCCAATCTCGAATTTTTTCTGGTCTCATACCCTGATTCAGCAACGCCGATAAATTGTATAGGGTGCGTCGCTGTCAGATTTTCAATCTTTAGTTCGGTATTCTTCATAGCGACACACCCTACAACTCGGCGGTTGAAACCGCGTCTAGACAAACGAAGTCTGCCTCCGCAGACTAAGAATTCTACTTATTTCCAGGCTCTGCCTTCAATTATCGTCCACAATCGAGGTAGAGCCTCTAAACATCGGTTCCCAGGCAGAGCCCGGGAACCAGGAAAAAGACTAAAGTCTTTACTACAAACGATCTTGTTTCTTACCCTAAAAAGAAACAATCAAGTAACCGTTCTGGAATTTAGCACCCGTGACAGATTTGCCAGTTAGCGCCGGAGGAAGCAAGATATTGCGCCGCTGATCGCCCGCTTCGATCGTCACTTCCGGCCCAGATTGAATCAATTTAATTTCTTTCTTGTCAAACCCAGGCAAAAACAAACTAACTAGACGCTGTGCAGTGTTGATGTTAATTGGTTTAGGAGCTTTCCCAGCTTCAGAAAAATCTGGCAAAGCATCAATTAGGGGCTGCCAATTATTATCGCTGTGGGCCGGCACAGAAACAGCCGTCAAAGGCTCAAAATCAGCAGCAATCGTTTCTGTAAGCGGTGCTTGATTGACAATCACACCGCCCACAGTCAAACCAACTTGTTGAGAACTTCCCCACAAATAGCGGGCTGTGCCGATCGCACTTGCATCACCAGTCGTCACCAAATAAGCCGCCGTGCGGTTCGGATCTGCCAGCGCTTCCTTACCCTTATCCAACAGATTATCCACTTGCTTGGTAGATTGAAAAGCATTGTCTCCCGACATATCCACTGTCAACACGGTACTAACAACCGGTTGAATAAAAGGCGACAAAGCTTTCCCCAAATCCGAATCTACCAACGCTTGACGGAAGCGACGGATGTACCAGCTCAAAATTTCCGGCATTCCCAACATCCGCAGCGTATCCATGCCGCCGCTACCGTCATACACAATGACATCGTATTGTTTGCTGTCGTCGTATTCCCGAAGTTCGTTCAACGCCAGCGCGCTGTCCATCCCCGGTAAAACTCCCAATTCTTGCCCGTAAATCTGCTTGAAAAACGGTGTGCGAACATATTGAGCTTCTAGTTGTTTAATTTCGTCCCACCTGCGTTCTAGCAGCGGCGCGCTTTGCACCTGAACTGCTTTGAAGTTGGGGGCGATTTCCTGTGGCGTGGGAGTTAGGGGGACTCCTAGCAGAATACCCAATGCAGGCCCCGGATCTTGGCCGAGTAGCAGAACTCGCTTGCCTTGAGCGGCATATTTTTTAGCTGTTGCGATCGCGATCGTGCTGCGGCCAGTGCCGCCTTTGCCCAAAAATGTCAAAATCAAAGCCATTTTCTGTTCTCAGTGCCAAAAGCTTACTACTTAACATTTAAGCGCAACGACCATCGAGATTGGGAGAGTATGACAGTTGACAGTTGACAGTTGACAGTTGACAGTTGACCTGTGTTAGGGGCGGTGCTAAGAGTGCCCGCCATCTCTTAGTTGTCAGTTGTTGTGGGTAGCAGCTAACAACTCACACATCAGGAATCAGAAAGAACAACTACCTACTGCCTACTGACAACTGCCTTCTGTTAAACGGCTTCTAGCTCATCTTCAAAGAACCAAGTCGCAAAACCGTCAAACTTGACAACCACGCCTACTCCGCTGCCATCAACCATTCTGAATCCGTCAACAGTGCCTACTGGATTTTCCTTTATCTTGCCCACCATATTTGCAGGTATCCGATCTCTGAGACGGCGTACCTTAACTCTCTGACCTACTTCTATTGCCACTGAAATTGTTCTCCTGCTCTACATAACTTATATACAAGCGTTCATTTTACCGTTTGGCGGTCTCGATCGAGCAGCAACACCACCGGGCCCGATCGCCCGCCATGATTTTCCAGCGAAATTTTCGATCGAATTTCCCTAAAAGACGGTATTCTAGTCGGAGTTGCTCGATCTTTGCCCCCTTCTCGCTCGGCCCAGCCTGCGTTGGTTGCACAGGCACAAGCTCCACTCCCAAAGCCAGCCGCACCACTTATATAATTATTTTTTATCACTTCCCAAAGGGAATCTTTTTATTAATTGCCACAACTACAGGATTTCTTCCCAATTATTCATCCTTCCGGCCGAAGCCAAAAGACCTTTACTAGCAGTAATTAATTTTATGTTTGCTATATATAAATATTCGCTCTTTCCTATTGAGAGCGGCGAAAACTCTTGTTCTGCAAGACTCTTGGTCTGGGGAACCCAAAAATCACACATCAAATCTGAGGAAACTGCCTCGTTGTAACAGTTTACTAAATTTTGACAATAAAAAGAAGATTTAATGGTAAGCTTTCTTGCTGATAAAGCTTATTTTGGCTGCTGTTTTATGGCAAAAAAAATGGAACGATTTCCGGATTTAAGAAGTCTAATAAAGCAAATGAAGTCTAAGAACTTCAACATGACAAAATAGAAAATATGAATAAAATTTTTACTTGCTGGCGATCGACCAAAATTCCACTCCTAAGTTTGTCCTTAGCTGTGCTGGCAACTCTTCCAGCCTTTCGCCCTACGATCGCCAGTCCGCTGTCTCCATCCCCCAAACAGCAGTCAAACCCTACTAAAATTATCTCGGTCGATCGACCGCCAGTACCACCAACAGGCTCAAAGTCTCCAAAATTTCCGGTAATAGCGGCAGCCAATCCATCCCCAACCAAGACAATCAACGCTCAGGGAACAGCGACAGGCCGATCGCTAGAAATTCAAGAAATTCGCGGTACAGTCACCTTTAAAGGGCGGCCCGCCGTCGTGGGCGATCGGCTCCTCGCCCCCGGAGACGAAATCATCACCGGCACCGATTCCACAGCCCGCTTAGCGATCGACAACAACACCGGCATCGTTGAAGTTGCCGAAAAAACCGCAGTTAGAATATCCGATTTGTCAAGCACTTCAGGCGAAAACGACACAGCTATTTTTGTCAGCAGGGGACGAGTGAGATTGTCGATCGGCAAAACTGCTGCGCCCACGGCCGCAGCTCAAACCTCAGCAATTATCCTCCCGATCCAGATTGCTGCCTTAAATACCTTCAGCGGACTTGCCGAAACCAGTCAAATTGCCCAACAAAAAAAATCTCCCAGAACCGCCCCAGTCAGAGTTGAAACCCCCCAAGGTGTCGCCGGAGTCAGGGGTACATCCTTTGGCGTCAGCGTCGGCCCAGACGGCAAAACCGGAGTCGAAACCATTGAAGGTTCAGTCGGAGTATCTGGCAAAAACGACTCCGAAGTAGTTGTCAACCGCGGTAACGCCACGGAAATTTTCCCTCAAACTCCCCCCGCACCGCCATCAGCCAGCCCTCGCTTAGCCGAACTCAAAGTCCGGAGTTTGTCGAGACTCGGTGGGAATATCTATCGCCTCAGCGGTCAAATTAACCCGATCGACATAATTTATGTCAACAACCAAGCCATTAAGATCGATCGAGAGGGAAAATTCAAAATCCAAGGAATTTTACCTCCCAGCCGCCGCCTCAAAATTGTAGTGAGAGGATCGTCTGTCAGAGAAAAGCATTACAACCTCGCAGTTCCCTAAACAACTCCAGGGCGAACATCAACATCGAATGTCAATTATTGCGTAAAATTAATTGAATGAAGTTCAAACAATTGATCGAGCATCTGAAACACAATCAACTGATTGGCATCCGGCAATATCTCATCACAAATCCTCCCTGGCTGACAGGTGCCGCAGCAGGAATAATGTCTGTCGCCATGCTGCAATTGGGAATGTGGAAACCCCTTGAATATTTGGCATACAAAACCCTATTTCAAATTCGAGAATCGGGAGTTTTGCCAAATCCGGGTTGGGATGAGAGAATTGCGGTAATTGCGATCGAACCCCAAAGCTTGCAGGAATACGGTCAATTTCCGTGGCCGCGCAATCGCTACGCCGCCCTGCTGTCAGCTTTAAAAAAATTTCCCCCCACAGCAGTTGGTTTCGACATTCTTTTCCTCGATCCGAGTCCGAAAGATGAAATGTTAGCGAGTGCGATCGCCACAAATGGCAAAGTTGTACTCCCAAGAACCACCCAAGAACAACCAGTAGTATCTTTAAAAGCAGCCGCCGCAGGTGTCGGACATATAATGCACGAACCCAACAGCGACGGCGTTAGTCGCGATTCAAAAATATTTCTCGACTCCATTCCTAACTTCGGTTTAGTAATGACTCAGAGGTACAACGCTGCTAACCCGCAAAATCCTGTATTGCTGCCGCAGCCACAAAATATGCAGGAACAAACAGTCTGGGTTAACTGGCCCGGGAAAACACAAAATCTGCGTACCTATGCTTTTGTGGATGTTGTAGAAGGTAGAATTCCTGAAAATGCTTTAGCTGATAAATTAGTCTTAGTCGGCCTAGTCGCTACGGGTTTTGACCAGATATCTACACCTCTGAACAAGACTACTGCTGGGGTTTATTTATATGCAGCTTTAGTTGACAATTTGCTCAATCAGCGCTTGCTAAAGCGACTGCCCGCAGCGCTAGAAATTTTGTTATTGTTGGGGATTGGCCCCCTTACTACTTCGGTGCTGTGCAACCGAGGTGTTAAAGCAAGAATTGCGATCGCCCTTGGTTTACCTGTAATTTGGGTTACGGCTGCTGCTGTATTATTTGGCTACTATTTTTGGTGGCTTCCCGTTGCCGCACCCATCGGCACCCTCATTTTATCTGGTACTGCTTTACAAGTGCGGGAACAGTACGAAAAACAGCAGTTGATGAGGTTATTTGAAAAACACGTTGCCCCCGAAACTGCTAAACTTATTTGGGAACGCAAAGCAGAGATATTTGAACAGGGAGAACTCGAACCTCAAGAACTGACAGCAACTGTGCTGTTTATGGATATTCGCAGTTTTACTTCAATTTCCGAAAAAATGCGGCCGCGGGATTTGCTCACCTGGCTGAACCATTATTTGGAAGCGATGACCGACTGTATTATGGATCACGGCGGCGTTGTCGATAAATACATTGGCGATGCAATTATGGCAGTTTTTGGCGTGCCTTTTTGCCATACAGAATATCCCGAAATTCAACAAGATGCTTTAAATGCCGTAGCAGCTTGCATCGCCATGCACGAAAAGCTGCACAAAATTAACGAGCAGCTTAGAATTGACCGCAAACCTTTAATTAAGTTTGGCATTGGTTTGCATACCGGACAGTTAGTTGCCGGCAGCGTCGGCGGTTCCCGGCGTTTGAATTATTCTGTCATCGGCGATGCTGTCAATGTTGCTGCTAGATTGGAGGCGATGAATAAGGAAATTGTGTCTGACAGTCCTTTTAATTTGTTGGTGACGGGGAGAACTTTTGCTTACGTGCGCGATCGCTACGAAGGGCAAAAAGTAGGAGCGATTCAATTGCGCGGCAAAAAAGAAGAAACTGTCGTTTATGCTATTTTGGGCGAAAAGCATTAGTCAGTTGATAGTTGACAGTTGACAGTTGACAGTTGACAGTTGTTATTGGTTATTGGTTATTGGTTATTGGTTATTGGTTATTGGTTATTGGTTATTGGTTATTGGTTATTGGTTATTGGTTATTGGTTATTGGTTATTGGTTATTGGTTATTGGTTATTGGTTATTGGTTAGTTGCCATGCCCCATGCCCCATGCCCCATGCCCAATTTAATCAAAGACACTCAGCCTTAGAGATTTAGCTATTCGTTCCAACAGAAACAAACCGCCGACAGAATTTCCCTCTTTATTCAAAGGCGGACTGTAAGAGCCGATCGCCCCTTCGCCCGGAATAACCGACAACAAAGCCCCGCTAACTCCCGACTTAGCGGGAATTCCCACCCGCAGCGCAAAGCGGGCCGATGCTTCATACAAACCGCAAGTAGCCATCAGTGCTTTCACAGTGCGACAGTTTTCCGAGATCGCTTCACCACCATTTACCAACACCATTCCCAGCTTCGCCAAATCTTCTACACTTCCCGACAAACAGCAAACGCGATTGTAGGTTTCTAACGCAATTTCCGAGTTTTGTAGATAACCAGATTCCACCATTGCCAAGGCAAGATCCCAATTTTTTTGATTAGGCATTGCATTCACTGAATCGAGCATTAACTCGTCAACAAATAACTGACTTTTTGCCTGTTGGTTCAGCCAATTTCGCAGGTTTTGACAGCGCACCACCGCATTTTCACCGGGAATTAAAGACGCTAGGGCGATCGCCCCGCTATTAATCATCGGATTTCTCGGCTTCCCTCGATCTCTTTCGAGTTGAGCCAGGGAATTGAAAGGAAGTTCCGAAGGCTCGCAGCCCACGCAGTCAAAAACTGCTTTTTCGCCCAATTCGCACAGCAAGTAAAGCAAGACGAAAGGTTTGACTGCGCTCATCAGCGGGAATGTGGTAGCAACACTGCCCCAGCTCAAAATTTGACCGTCAATTGACCGAATTTGCACGGAAAACCCTTGTCTGTCGGCTTTGGCAAGAAGAGGTACGTATGCGGGGACTTGACCGGATTTACTGCGATTAATTGCCTCTGTTGCCCAAGCTGCCAGTTGTTCGAGTTGCAGGGAAGATAGTTTGCTGGTGGGTGTGTTCACTTTCAGTTATTTCAATATTTGCGATCGCCCTTTTGAACCAAAAACCCGGTTTGTGAGGTGAGGCAAGTGCGATCGGTCGATCGCAATAAAATCGGTTCGTAGTGCGGACTTCAGTCCGCATAATGCGGACTGAAGTCCGCACTACGAACATCGTTACCGCCTGCGGGCAGCTAATCAATATTATTGACAAAATTTTCCTAAAAATTCTGTACTTTGCATAAAAACCTCCCTTTCACCCAGATAGATAGGTAGCAGCATTAAGGCAGGGCTGCTACCCAAAATCAACAAGCACTAGCTTGAAATGCCTTCAACTTCTTATTTTTAATCCCCAATCAGGGGCGGGGTGCATATTTAATTTAATTTTTTCAGAGTTCGCGCAATCCTTTCCGGAAAACCCCCGAACCTCTGAGAATCTACTATCCAATCGGATCTACTCAAACCCAGGATAAAAAAAATGGCAGACGAACCGAAAACAGATGCAGCAGAAGCACCAAAACCCGCTCCGATGATTTTTAAGGGTGTCTGCAAGGACGGAGTTCTCAAAGGCAAAGAAATTGAAGGCAAATTAGATATCAAAGTAAACGTTGAATCTGTTAAAACCGCAGAAACACCTCCAAAAAAATCCAAGTGGGAGGAGCCTATATTTTGGGCGGTGTTTTTATTAACTGCCAACTTTGCCGTCGGCGATCCCGCCGGAATGAGAAAATACAGCCCCCCACAAAGGTCTCATTCTCAGCAAATGTTAAACCAATCTGGGGAGCAGTCGGTGTTGCCTCAAAAAAACACCACCAACTTGCCGCTTTAGGCTCTGGGAGCCTGCCAGCCACGCAAATAGTAATAAACAGACCCGAAATATTCATCGAATACTCGTGTCGTAGTTACCAAAGCTTCTGCACTGGGCAGGAAATCTGCCGCGTCTAAGCGCAGTTTGGAATGCCCTCCTGACACTGGCTGGTAAGTGTAGAAGTCCGTAGCTCTAGGAATCACCTGGATTCCCATATTCGCAAAAGCGAGGCTGGCACGCCGCATCTGAATTGCAGATGTTACCAGAATTACTTTGCGCCCGACGCCGCGGCTGTCGAGGATCTTTCTCACTTCCTCGGCGCTGGTGCGTATGTTCCTGCCATTATCGTCGAGAACGATATTGTTGCGAGGCACGCCCATGTTGCTTGCCAGCAAAGTCTGGATATCTTTAGCTTCGCCAGTATCATTCTGTAAATTTGCTCTGGGCCCAGCACTAACAATCACCAAAGGTGCTAGTTCTTTTTTGTACAAAACAGCAGCATAGGGCAAGCGATTGCCTGTGTCTGTCAGTTGAATTGCTTCTCGGTTAGCGTTGTGACTGTTAGTCGTTCCCTTGCCCAGCAGGACGATCGCCGCTGCTGTTTCGTCGCAGCAAACTGTGCGGGCTGCGGCATCTCGTTCTGCTTGATCTGCGAACCAATAAGCTACCACTGGCATACTCGACAGAATCAAAACCAGCAGCGCAGCCAGGATCATTCTCGGCGCCGGGTTGCGGATGCCCCCGTTCGTGATCAGCGCCGATGCAATCACCAACAGTGTGATCGAAAAACCTAGCGGCTTAAAGAAGAAAGCTATTAAGCCGAAAATCGCTGCTCCGACTGGCGTGTCTGGGGCAAAAAAAGCGAGGAACAAAAGGCTGATCAGCAGCAAAACGCGCAGCCGGTCTATTAACGGATTGTCTTTGCCTCCTGATTGATCCCACCACGATTTGATCAGTGAGAAGAGGAGGAATAGAAATAGAATGCGAGCGAATAGTTCAGGCATCTTGCAATATTCTGTGTCTTCATAAATTAGTACGGAAGTGTGGAACGAGCGCTAATTTAGCTGCGGTAGGAAATGCCGGCATCGGTTGAGTTGGGTTGTTAACTTTGGCCGATCGCACAGTCCGATCGCATTTCTGAGAAATGCTCTATTCCGGTCAGCTATCAACTATTGGTTGCACGCAAGGAGATCCCGCTACTTCCAGTCAGTCGATTTTAAATTTTAGATTTTAGATTTTAGATTGACTCCACAGATGAATCTAGGAGCTTGCACTTTGGTCTAAAATTTTAGGCTCTCCACACTCATAGCGTCGGGGGGTTGTACCCGTTTTGGGGCGGGTCACAGATTGCTGACAGATAATTGGTAATCGATAGTTGGTTAAAGGTCGATCGGTAATTGATAATGGATGGAGCCGACGGCCGGTCAAATTGACTTGGCAATCTTGCCTGCTTTATGCTGCCTGTATTTTTTCCATTACCTGTTACCCATTCACCAATCCCAATTTATCGGCGTTTCAGTTGATTCCGAATTGCCTGCGTTACCGTTTGAATTACTTTAACACGAGCATAATACTTGTTATCGGCCGCAATTATAGTCCAGGGAGCTGACGGGGTGCTGGTGCGCTGAACCATTTGATTCACCGCCACTTCATAATAATTCCACTTTTCGCGATTCCGCCAATCTTCAGGAGTGAGTTTGTATTGTTTAAATGGATTTTTTTCTCGCTCTGTAAACCGCTTTAGTTGCTCGTCTGGACTGATGTGCAGCCAGAATTTAACTACGACACAACCGAAACTGGTGAGTTGCTCCTCAAATTCGTTAATTTCCTGGTAAGCTCGGCGCCATTCGGGTTCGGTGGCAAATCCTTCCACTCGTTCGACCAGCACTCTACCATACCAACTGCGATCGCAAATGCTGATTTTACCAGCAGTCGGCAACCGCCGCCAGAACCGCCAGAGGTAGTGGTGAGATTTTTCTTCATCCGTGGGGGCAGCAAACGGATTAACGGTGTAACTGCGGGGGTCTAGGATGTCGGTCAAGCGTTTGATCGCGCCTCCTTTACCGGCGGCGTCCCAACCTTCAAACAGCACTAACACGGGGATTTCATCTTCGTCGATGCTTTGTTGCAGTTTGCCAAAACTGGTTTGTGCTGCGCGAAGTTCCTCTTTGTATTCGTCTGGCGACAGCGATTGAGTCAAATCTACTTGGGCGAGCAAATCCGGTTCAGTGGGTGCCAAGCTTTCTTGAGGCGGCAATTTCAGTGGCGTAGATTGCGTGGGGAGTCTCTCTAGGGCTTCTGTAATTGTCGCTGCCATTTGCGTTAAAACTTTGACTCTCGCCCAGCGCTGACAGTCGCCTTCTACTAGCGTCCAAGGTGCCGGGCCCGTGCCGGTTTGAGTTACCATTTCTTCGGCCAAAGTTTTGTATTCTTGGTATTTTTTGGCTTGTTTCCAATCTTCGGGCCGCACTCGCCAAGCTTGTAAGCTGTCGTCTTCTAGTTTTTTGAGCCTGTGCTTGAGTTCTTTTTTGCTCAGGTGAATCCAAAATTTGGCAATTGCCGCGCCGTCATCTACCATCTGCCGCTCGAAGGCGTTGATTTGCCTGATGACTGTCGGTACTTCGGCGTCAGAAACTCTCTGGAACAATCGGTCTTCTAAAACATGAGTGTACCAACTGTGGTAGAAAAAACCAATCCGCCCTCGCGCCGGCAGTTTCTCCCAAAACCGCCACAGGAAAGGATAGCCCATTTCTGCCTCTGACGGCGGCCAAATCGGGTGGACGGCAAACCCCCGCGGATCCATGTACCCCACCATTTTTTTGACCAGGGCGCCTTTGCCGGCGGCCGCCCAGCCTTCGAGTACAATTATTGCGGGCAGTTTTTTTTCCCAGCAGGCTAGTTGGAGCGATCGCAACTGCTGCATTAAAACTTCGATTTTGGCATCATAGGTTTCTTTGTCCAAGGAAATATCTAAATCGAGGTTGTCGAGCATATTGACCTCATGCAAATCCAAGAAAGCAGTTTAACGTTAGTTTAACGTTAGGATAAAATTAAATCTTCAAGTGCCACAAAAAGTTATAAAAACTACACTTATGCCCGGTTAAAAGTGCAGTCCTTCTCTAGCCCAATCCAGGCGACCGTTAATACAAACAAAACTCCCCTCACCTCAAACTTGCCAAAAAAAACCTGAGCGGTTATAGTTGAAATAGGGAACTTTTTAAGAGGTTCAACTGCTCCCCTCCCCCAAGCAGGAGAGTTAACAGGAGCAGCAACAAATCCCTGCAACAGGATTTATTGTAAGACAGAGCCAAAGTAAAAATAAACTACCCGGTGGGGGTGAAAACTTCTTTACTTAGCTGTATCAAATTTATTTAAATCATAGTTAATCGAGCATCAGCCTTGATAACTTCCAGGGCGCTGCTTGCCAACGTTGGGCGCTTCTCGGATCGGCAACTCAAATACAAAACTAGTCCAAAAGGGCAAACCAATTTTTATGATTGCGCTATGAGATAAAACCTGAAAGCCTGGGTGATATAAACAGGTCTCTGAGTTTTATCAACACCATTCTCAACAACTAAAAGCTGTGGAACAGGCATCTTGCCTGTTACCGACATTTGTGCAAAATGTTCGTTTGTGGAACAGCCATCTTGGCTGTTACCGACATTTGTGCAAAATGTCCGAATTACTGTACTCATTTGCCCATACCAATTAACAGGAACAGTCCGAATTTACGGATTGCAAAGTTTTCTATGAATATCTTGACAACACGCTCCTACAAAGGCAAAAGTGACTGGTGTGCGATCGCAAATTTAATCGATGCTTGCGAAGCAGTCGATGGAGTCGGCGAAGAAGTATCCGCTAGCGAAGTAAAGCTTGTACTCGACGCCCCCACACTCGACAAAGCCCGCGACGTACAGTTGTGGGAAGACGGCAACTACAGACTAATTGGTTTAGCACTTTTAGATATGCCCGATTCCCAGGATGAAATAGACGGCTGTCTCTGGTTTTACGTGCATCCAAAGGCGCGGGGCCAAGATTTGGAAAAAGATATCATTAAATGGGGCGAAAAGCGCCTGGGCGAAGTCTCGAAACAACGGAATTTGCCCGCGAAATTGCGTACCTACAGTCGGGAAGATGAAAGCGACGAGATGCGGCTGTTAGAGAAAGAGGGCTTTGAAGTCGATCGCTATTTTCTCACAATGGCGCGATCGCTCGCCGAACCAATTCCCGCACCCGAATTTCCCGCAGATTTTGCGCTGACGCACGTATCCGGGGAAAAAGACATCCAACCCTGGGTAGAAATGTTCAACCAGTCATTTATCGATCACTGGAACCACCACGATTTAACTGCCGAAACCGTGCGATACTGGATGCAAGACGAGAATTATCAGCCAGAATTAGATTTAATTGCTGTTTCGGGCGATCGTAAATTTGCAGCATTTTGCGACTGTCAAATCAAACCCCAAAAAAACCCTCGCAGCGACGCAAAAGACGGTTGGATTGAACTATTGGGTACGCGGCGCGACTTTCGCAAAATGGGCTTAGGAAAAGCAATGCTGCTAGCTGGTTTGCACACCTTAAAAGCGGCGGGTGCAAATACAGCTAAACTCAGCGTCGATGCCGACAGTTTGACAGGTGCAACAAAGCTTTACAAATCAGTCGGTTTCCGCCCGATGGAAACTTGGCTGTCGTGGGCTAAACCAGTTTAAAACAAGGTTGGTACTCAAGGCTATATCCCCGACTTCTTTAATAAGTCGGGTATCTAACATGAATTGAAGAGTGTTTTTAATGCTGTAGGGGCGGGTTCACCAACCATCATCGCCACCAAAAAAACAATCTCGAAAACCCGCCCAACCCAACAAATAATATCAATGTACATTCAAATTTATGGTGTGGTGGGGGCGGGTTTTTATATATTGTTGGTCATCATTATATATGGTTGGCGAACCCGCCCCTACGACATTTGGTAATTAAATCGACATCAACGCGCCAAATCTACATTCACCCCCAAAATCTGCTACAATCACCAACAACACATCACCCACCCAGCCAATGATCCGACAAATTTGGCAACGCATCCTCAACCTGTGGCGGCAAATTCAGCGGCGATTCCGCAAACCAGCACCACCACCGCCCCAGCCAACTCCGATTCGCTCTTTTGGGGAATACGAACAGAAATTCATGGAACTATTGGAGGGTGTTGAACAAGGCTGGAGTCGCGGCACAATTCAAGGCTTTTTAATCGGTAGCAAAATCAATGATGCTGAGTGGGTAAACTGGCTGCAAGAATTTGGAGAAAGGTTGCTGGTATCGCCGGAAAATCATTTAGAGTTGGGTGGGCGGATGGTGCGGCTGGGTGAGATGAATTGCGGGAGAATTAGTGAGGTTGCTGGGAATATTGGTAGGCAATTGTTGTTGCGGGAGAGTTTGATTCGGACTCCTGTGGAGGAGAGTTCGCAGATAAGCGAAGATACTGTTCCTCCATTGTTGGCAAGGGAGAGTGGAAGTGTTTCTTCTACGGATAATTCAGTGGGTGATTTATCGGCTGTAATTGAAGATATTTTGAGATTGTTGGGAAGGGAGAGTTTGAGTGTTTCTTCTACGGATAATTCATCTGCTACTAACCAATCTGATTCTACTTCGCAAGCAAAATCTATAGAAAGAGAAGTCAGTCAAGAGGCTATAGAATTATATAGCGAAGGAGTCGATCGCTATTATGCAGGAGATTTAGAAGGGGCGATCGCAGCCTTCGAGAAAGCCTTAGAAATTGACCCCAAATTCCACGGTGCCTGGTACGGGCTGGGCAATACCCTAAATGATTTGGGCCGCAACAGTGAGGCGATCGCCGCCTTCGATCAAGCCTTAGAAATTAACCCCAAATTCCACGAGGTCTGGAACAACCTGGGCAATGCCCTAAATGGTTTGGGCCGCTACAGTGAGGCGATCACAGCCTTCGATCAAGCCTTAGAAATTGACCCCAAATTCCACGCTGCCTGGAACAACCTGGGCGCTACCCTAAATGATTTGGGCCGCTACAGTGAGTCGATCGCAGCCTTCGAGACAGCCTTAAAAATTGACCCCAAAAGCCACTTTGCCTGGAACGGGCTGGGCTCTACCCTAAGAGGTTTGGGTCGCAACAGTGAGGCGATCACCGCCTTCGATCAAGCCTTAGAATTTACAGGCGATCAATACTGGATGGCTTGGGAAAATCGAGGTTGGGCATTTTTCAACTCAGGCCGCTACAGTGAAGCCATTCAAAACTGGGATGAAGGCTTACAGAAATATCTCCCCAGCAACCACGACTATCGCCTCGCTTGTGGCAATTTGCACAATCAAAAAGGCAAGGCACACTACAAACACGGCAAACAAACATTCACATATTTTGAATCATTCCACAAAGCCAAAGCCAGCTACGAACAAGCCCGCGAATTCTTGAAATCGCCCCTCATCCCAGAAACTTATTTAGAAGTAATGCAAGGCTTAATTACCGTCTGCCGCAGCTTGGGAGATCCCAAAACCAGCGAGTACATTACCGAAGCTACTACCGTCTTAGAAAATCTAATTTTAGACAATGAAACTCACCCCGAAATCAAACAGCGACTCCAGCGCAAATTTGCCGGACTTTACCAACTAGAAGTCGATATCCTCGTCGAGTCTGGCAACAAAGTAAATGCCCTGGAAAAAGCCGAATCCCGGAAAAACTTTTGCCTGCAATGGATGCGCGCCACTTCACAAAACCGCACCGCCAGCCCGACTTATCCCCAAATCCGAGATTTACTGACAAATAACACCGCAACCGCGATTATTTACTGGCATCTCAGCCCAGTTTCCCTGACAGCTTTTATCATTACCCCAGACAAGTTTGAAGTTATCGCCACACCAGTCACCGATATATTCGCAAAACGCGACAGTCACAGTTTAGAAAAATGGCTAGAAAACTGGAAAACCAACTATCAAAATTACTGCCAAACTACCAACAAACAGCAAAGCAAAGAATCCCATCCCTGGCGCGAGTCAATGACAGCGCAATTGCCACAACTCGCTGACATCCTGAAAATTCCCGAAATTTGCACGCACCTTACGGGTATTGAACACTTAATTTTGATTCCCCACCGCGATTTGCACCTGTTGCCGCTAGATTCCCTGTTTCTGCCCTTGGAGGGGGTAGGCACGGAGGGGGTAGGCACGGGGGCACTACCCCTACGGAATCCTGGTGGGGTAGGCACGGAGGGGGTAGGCACGGGGGCACTACCCCTACGGAATCCTGGTGGGGTAGGCACGGAGGGGGTAGGCACGGGGGCACTACCCCTACAGAATCCTGGTAGGGGCAATCCCCCCGTGGTTGCCCCCATAATCCGTTCGATTACCCGCCTTCCCAGTGCTCAAATTGCCATTCAACAGCAACAGCAAACTCCCACGGAAATTGAACCGAATTCAATGCTGATGGTAGAGCACTCCCAAGGCAAAAGCGCCTTAAAATTCACCCAAATCGAAGCAGCCGCCATCAGTCAAATTAACCAAACTAATCGCGCCTCCAATGCAGCCACCAAAACCGCAATTATTCAAGCCCTAAAATCCAATAGTGGCATCTTTCATTACACAGGCCACGCTTACCACAACACCGAAAAGTCCGAGAATTCCGCCTTACTTTTAGGCACCGGCGAAGAATTGACATTAACCGACATTTTACAGTTAAAATTAGTCGATTATTACCTAGTCTGCCTCAGCGCTTGCGAAACCGGCATCACCAAGAAAGGCGAGTTAATCGATGAATTTGTCGGCATAGCCAGCGGCTTTTTGCCGGAGACTAACTATATTATCAGCACTCTGTGGCGAGTGGACGAACGTTCTAGCGCTTTGTTACTGATTTATTTCTACCAGTTATGGAAGCAGGGAATGCAGCCGCCGATCGCCCTGCAACAAGCGAAAGATTGGCTCCGAGTGCTCACGAATGGTAAACTGGGTGAGTGGTACGCGGGCGAGTTGTTGCCTTTGCTGAGAAAGGCTGAGTTTAAAAGCATATTCTTCTTTGAAATGGAAGCTTCGCGACTGCAAGAAAATTTAGATATAATAGATGAGAAACCCTATGAGCATCCTTATCACTGGGCTGCTTTCACTATCACCGGCAACGGCTAAAATATTATGACTTCTACACAAGTTACTTTATCGGGATTCGATCAGTTTGCGCCGAAAGCTTTTTTAATCTCCCTCGCGAGATATGAAGCACCTCTTTCGCCTGAGTTGATAGCTGAAGTGAATGAAGTTGGCGAGGCTTTGGTGAATGGTGAGTTAGAAAAAGCGTCTGCACTTATTAGTATAGCTGAAAAAGATGCGGCTTTTTATGAAGATTTCAAGAATGCTTACAAGGCGTTGCAGACACTTGATGAGTCGGAGGAAAAGAATAAGTTTATGGCTGAGTTGGATGAGAATACTCCGCCGCGAGAGACTGATGATTATAATAATTTTTTAGCGCCTCCTTTGACTAATTCTAATCCGCAGAGTGTTGCGAAGCGGTTGTTGGGAAAGGCTACTGATTTGGTGGAACGGGTTTATCGGTTGAGGTTTTGATTTGTCGGTATTCCATTGGCCACCCGGCGGTTGAAAGAGACTGTTGGCGAATGTCTGAGGGGTAAAACCCCTCAGACATCGCCATGCTGAAATAGGCAAAATGATTGTGCGACCATACACCATATTAAATAATTTATTATGACTCTTC
>NZ_JAAFKG010000066.1 GCF_013299185.1 Microcoleus sp. bin48.metabat.b7b8b9.023
AGAATGGACTACTGGGTGATGTTGAGTCACCGAGATAATTGAGTATTTCTACTCATTTTTGTCTCGGATGATTCACTTTTCCCCCCTCAATCCCCCTATGTGCCAGTTGGGGGTGCGGAATGTGGGTTATAAACTTCTAATTCCTCAAAATCAGGTCTTCCCATAATCACCACAAAAACTCAATTATATTAAATGCCCGATGCCCCATGCCCCATGCCCAATGCCCAATGCCCCATCCCTCCGCTTCGCTTCGCCCAATGCCCAATGCCCAATGCCCTATTATCCATTAATCTCGGCCATTAAAGAAAGAATTTTGTCAAGCAATTGCTCGGGGTGAATCGGTTTAGCCAAACAATCGTTAGCTCCCGCCGTCACGAAAGATATCTGATCTATGGGAATTTCTTTAGCGCTTAAAGCCAGAATTTTGAGATTTTCAGTAGCGGGTTTTTGGCGCAGTTGTTGAATTATTTCGCAGCCGTTCATACCGGGCAAACGCATATCCACAATTACAGCATTGGGCTGCAAAAGTTCAATTTGTTCTACCGCCGCCGAGCCTTCAATCATCCACACTACTTGCATTCCTGCGGCTGTCAGGATATCGCAAATCAGCATGGCAGTTTCTTCATCTTCTTCTACGAGGACGAGGCTGCCCCGCAAGGAGGAAGAGTGCAGCGGTAAAGATGAATTAGATTTTTCGTATTTGAATTTTGTGGATTCATCTTTGCTTTTAGTTTGGATGGGTATAAAAACGGTAAAAGTAGAGCCGACATCAACTGTAGAGTTGACTTCGATCGCGCCGCCGTGAAGTTCTACTAATTGTTTAGTCAATGCCAATCCCAAACCGGTGCCGCCGTATTCGCGGCGGTAGGGGGAATCTAACTGCTGGAATTTTTGAAACAAGAGCGATCGCTGATCTTCGGGAATTCCAATGCCGGTATCTTTGATTTGAAAAACAGCGGTGCTACCTGGGGGTGCAGTACCGGGCTGTCGCACTGCTGGCGTCCGAGTTTTATCTTCTGTCACCCACACTCGCAGGACGATTCGCCCGCCTTCGGGAGTAAATTTAATCGCATTTCCTAAAAGATTGAACAGAATTTGTCTCAGGCGGCGCGGGTCTGCGGTGAAGCGATCGCACTCTTGTTTGATCCGCTGTTCTTGCACGAGTTCCACGCCTTTAGCTATAGCTTTTTCTTTGAAGGCGTGCAGGCTCTGAGAAGCTAATTTAGAAATTGAAAATTCACTAATTTTTAATACTGCTTTTCCTGCTTCTACTTGCGATAAATCTAAAATATCGTTAATTAATTCTAATAAGTGGTCGCCGCTGTCCCGGATAGTTTGCAGGTACTGTCGCTGTTTGGCAATTGGTACTTCTTTGGTGCCAACTTTGCCGTAAGACCACCGCAGCAGCGTGTCCGAAATGCCGATGACGCAGGTGAGGGGAGTCCGCAATTCGTGGCTCATAGCTGCCAAAAATTCGCTCTTGGCGAGGCTGGCAGACTGGGCGGCGGCGAGGGCATCGCGCAGTTCTTGGGTTCGCTCTATGACGCGCTGTTCTGAGGTGCACTTTTGCTGCTGGACTTCTGCATAAAGTTCGGCTTGGTAAATGGCGATCGCCAAATGTTCTGCTATTTGCCGCAAAAATGTTTTTTTGCTTTCCTCCCACTCGCACACAGTACACTGGTGGGCAATTAGCAGCCCCCACAATTGGTCTTGAACTACGATCGGCACTAGCAACTTCGCCCGCACCTTCGCCCGCCGCATCAACTCTAAAAAACAAGAGTGCGAAGAGTAAGTTATTTCCACATCAGTGACGCACAAAGCCAAACCTTTGCGATATTTCTCTCTGTCAATGACTCCATCGGGAAAGCACTGGGCGCCTTCACTAAAATCCAGTACAGACGAGATAGCATCGCTGGCTAAAGCTTCGTAGGTAACGCGACCTAAATACAAGTAAAAACCGGGATTTTCTGTGACTTCGCCAGAAACGGCCATAGGTATTTCTTTACCTAATTCGTCATGGTGGGGGGCTGGCACTTTTTCAAATTGATATATTAACAGGCGATCGACATCCAAAAACTCTCGCACTCTCGAAACTGCTTTTGACAAAATTACTGGTAATTCCAAACTCTGGCGGATTTGAGTTGTCACCTGATTCAAAAGTCGCTCTTGTTCTAGCTGCTGCTGCAAAGCATCTTCTACAGGCTGACAAAATGAAATGCAGGGACTGGCAATTTGTAAGTGATTGACGGCTTCGGCAATCTGGTGCTGTAGCGTTTCTGGATCGATGGGTTTGATCGCGGAGTTTCCCTCTATTTCTGTTGGGACGTGTAGGGGCGGGCGATTGTTTTTGCTGGCATCGGTAGCGAGAAGATCCAGCAAATTTAGGGTGAATTCGCTTTGCAAAATTGCCGAGTTCGGCTGTATGTTGTTAATTGCTTGTTTGAGGGCGCGAATGTCAATTTGTCTTGGCGGTGCGGGCGTTATTTCTGCGAGTTTGTCTGCGAGGGGAGAGAGGAAATTGGCGATCGCCCCTGGATCGAAAGTCAAATCCACATTTAATTGCGAAGTGAGATGTTTTTCACTGTGTTTGCGTCCGTTTGTTGCCAACTCATCTAATACCTCGCCCCGCAGCAGCGCGCTAAACCGATCTGATACCACTGCTGCAAACCTTTCTGACGAGTTTCCTTTCCCATTTTCAGGATTCGCGATCGCATCGTCGGCGAGCCAAATAGCCCCCGGGAGTTCAGCCATTTGCTGTAACAACTGGTAAGCAGCCTCAAAGGTTGCTAGCGGCAAAGTTCGATTTAAGGTTTTTGGTTTCAATCTAGGTATTTTCCCGGTTGTTTTAAAGGACAAAATATGAATGCCGCTGTTTTGGGGAGGGAACCAGGGGCGCAGCAGACGGGGCCGCTCCAAAAGACTTGAGATCAAAGAAGTCAGTCGATTTTAGATTTGAGATTTTAGATTTTAGATTTACTTGCAGCTAGGTGAATCACCGGAGCAGGAACTTCGAGCTAAGATTTTGGGCTGCTCGCAACTTAAGTCGCGCGCTTGTATCCGTTTTTCTGCGGTGTCGTGACTCAAATAACGTAGCCAGTTAAGGCTGAGGCTGGTCAACACAGCTTGCGAGATATTACTCTTACAAGCTCAGTTCTTTTAAGACTGGGTTGCTGACTACTTTAAACAATCTTAATCCAGTATAATATCAATATATAATTTGTTAACTTCTACTTAACACTATCCGGGTAAATGAGCAATCCAACTCAACTCACCCCCGATTTCACGATCGGACATCTGCCGTGTCACCACTTCCAAGTGACTGCTGCAACTCCAGGACAGGTAGTAGCTCAAAGATTCGAGCAAGAACCAGACCTGCCGGGAGTGATTATTACTCACGAATCACAGGTATTGGGCATGATTTCTCGCGTCAAATTTCGAGAGCAAATGAGTCTCCCCGATCGCGTAGAAATTTACGGGCAGCACCCGATTCGAGCCTTGTTAGATTTTATAAGAATACCGCCTTTGCTGATGGAGGAAAACTGGAAAGTTGAGGATGCCGTACAAGCGTCTCTCAACAGGCATAAAGATTTAATTTATGAACCAATTATTGTGGTAATGGACAATCATAGTTTCCGCCTTTTGGACGTTCGGACTCTGGTGATTGCCCAGTCTAAACTTTTAGCTCAAGCTAACAAGCTTATTCAAAAATACAGAGTAGAAAGACAGAAATATATGGGAATTATTCAACAAGAAAAGGCAAAATTTTATGAATGCCAGGAGTTGCTAAAATCCCAACACCTTCAAGCCCAAGTATTGCAGAATACTCCGAGTCGCGAGCAAGTGACACTGCTCAAACAAGCTGAAGAAATTTCTCAAATGAATCAGCGATTTGTGAGGATTGCAAAGTTAATTTCTTCAGAAGGCCGCCAAGCATTTCAAGCTACTTTTCAAGGTGCTAATTCTATTTGCAATAATACACAGAAAATTTTGGGTATTAGCAAAGCAATAGCTAATGATTTAGAAACGGTTAACCGCACTTCCCGAACCATCGGGGAGGCGATCGAACAAGTCAGGCATTTAGCAGTACAGGTGGCTGTAGTTACCAATCAAATGGGAAATCAGCCCAGCGGTCTGAGCAAGGTGAGTTTGGAAATTGGCAGACTCGCAAGTAAAACTTTTGAATTGGGGACCCAAATCGAGCAAATTGCCAGCCGATTTAAACTTCGGGTTCACGAACTCACGGAGGCAGCAAGAGCGGGTGCTAATGTAGCTAAATCGGTGACCATCAAGATCGATCGTGCGGAAATGGCTTTGTTAGAGTTGGAGGAATTAATAGCGGAAAAAGATTTCAATTCACCGACCGCCATTAAAGAAAATTTGGGAGTTAAAAAAAGTGTTGTTGCTCATTCTTTAGTTAAAGATTTAGAAGACGCTGAAGCTGAAATTTCTGAATGGGAAGATATAGTTAAGCAGCAAGATTCATCGCAATATCTGATTCAAAAAATTCAGCAGGCGCTGAAGTCGAAAAAACCCTAAAATTCTAGCGTTCATCTGATTTAACTTTTCGATATGTATAGCCTTTCTAGCTCTCATATGAGGTACGAATGGGCATAGGGCATAGGGCATGGGGCATGGGGCGAAGCGAAGCGGAGGGATGGGGCATGGGGCATCGGGCGAAGCGAAGCGGAGGGATGGGCCTCCGTGGCCTCCGTGGCCTCAGGGGGCATACTCACTACGCTTGAGAACCGCTATATAGGAGAAGGAGAAGGAAAAAGGAAGACGCCTTGAGTTATCGTCGTGATATCTGGAAAAAAGCTCGTGTTTCAAGAACTTCATAATCGTCGGGGCGGTTGGTCTGAAAAAATAAAAAGTAACAATTTTACAATTTGCACAATACTATTTGTTTGAAGGAGGTTAATACCAATAAATTAAAAGTTAGGCAACGCTATTTGCATCACAAGATTTTGATTTAAAATCACAAGAATTGGTCAAATAACAGGCAAGGCTTATGAAAATTTTGTTAGTGGAAGATGACACAATTACAATCAATTTGCTGACCAGAGCGCTGAATGCTCATAATTACAATGTGAATACGGCAGAAGACGGCGAAACAGCGTTGGAGTTGGCACAAGCCTACGATTACGACTTGATTGTTTTGGATGTGCTGATTCCTAAACTCGACGGTATTAGTTTGTGTCGGGAATTGCGATCGTCCGGCTGCCAAATGCCGATTTTATTGCTGACAGCGCTAGATAGCAGTAACGATCGAGTCCAAGGTTTAGAAGCGGGTGCAGACGATTATGTGGTCAAACCCTTTAATCTCCAAGAATTAATTGCTCGAATTCGGGCTTTGCTGCGCCGGGGTAAGGCAAGTTTGTCGAGTACAAGTTTGACTTGGGAAAAACTGCAAGTCAACCCGGACACTACGGAAGTAACTTATGGCGAAAAAGTTCTGCATTTGACTCCCAAAGAGTACAATCTGCTGGAACTTTTTCTGAGAAATCCCCGGCGCATTTTCAGTCGCAGTGCCATCCTCGATCGCATTTGGTCGGCCGGCGAATTTCCTCAGGAAGAAGCTGTTACCGCTCATATCAAGGGGCTGCGGCACAAGCTGAAAGCAGCCGGGATGACTGTAGATTTAGTGGAAACGGTGTATGGATTGGGCTACCGGCTCAAAAGTCTGCCGGAGGAGATTGAGAGTCCAAAAGTTGCCCGGGATACGGCAGAAACTGCTAAAAGTCAAGAAAATGTATCTGCTGAATCGATCGCGCACAGCCAGGAATTAAGCAACGATGAGCGCCGCCTCCAAGTCCTGAGTGTGGTTGCGGAAATTCGGGGCAAGTTAAAAGCTAATTTTATCGAAAAGGTGGTGATATTCGATCGCGCGATCGCCCAACTGAAAACCGGAACCTTGGACAACCAACTGCGGCGGGAAGCCCAGGAGCAAGCTCACAAATTAGTCGGTTCTTTGGGAACTTTAGGGCTGCCGAAAGGTTCGGAAGTTGCGCGCAATATCGAACAGTTGTTCAAGGCCCAAAACATCTTTAAACCGGAGACTGCTCAGCAGATTGAGGAATTTCTGCATTTGCTCAAACAGATATTCGATCGCCCGCCGGAACCTGAAAGCGAGCTGGTTACTGCGGTTTCCAAAAAGCGCCGCATTCTGATCGTTGATGATGATACTTTGCAGAGCGATTTACTAAAAGCAGCAGCATCCGGTTCCGGCTTTGAGATAGAAGTTGCCACATCTGGGCAATCCGCAAGAAGCGCGATTTCTCAACGGCCTCCCGACGCGATTTTGCTGGATTTGAGATTTTCCAGAATTCAGGAAAACGGACTTACTCTCCTAGCCGAACTCCGCACTGAAAAACCTGATATTCCAGTGATGATTTTTAGCGGGAACAATCAATTGAGCGATCGAATTGAAGTTGCTCGTTTGGGAGCTTCGGGCTTTTTACACAAATCTATCACCCCAGCAGATATACTCAAATCAGTCGCCCAGGTTCTCGATCAAACAGGCACTGCTGAAGCCAAAGTTATGGTAGTAGACGATGATGTGCATCTATTGGCTGCGCTGAAAATGATTCTACAACCTTGGGGATTGCAAGTCACAACATTAGAGCGGCCCGAAAAGTTCTGGGAGGTACTCGAAACCACTTGTCCAGATTTGCTAATTTTAGATGTGGAGATGCCCGGTTATAGTGGTATCGAGCTGTGTTTGGCGGTACGGAACGATTTGCGCTGGAGCAAGCTTCCCGTGCTATTTTTGACTGCTCATTCTGAGTCGGAAATAGTGCGTCAAATGTTTGTCGCGGGTGCTGATGACTACGTGAATAAGCCGATCGTGGAACCGGAATTAATTGCTCGCATCCTGAATCGTTTGGAGCGGACTCAACTCCGACACAAACTTGCTCTGACACAGCGGTAAGTTGACAGTTGACCTGGGACAGTTGACCTGGGACAGCAAGAGGGCGACCTCTACCTGGAAGTCCGAGGATTGGAGTAATGAATAGTCTGATTTTAATTTCTCCCGGGGCTCCGGCTTTCAACCAATTATTTCTGGTAAGCAGGCCCAAATCAGCCGTCCTATTAGTGTCGATTCTCGGCGCAAATACATGACAAATCTCGCTTCTAGCTTAGTCTCTATCGCTCCACTCCCTGACTATCAGCTATGCTTTATAAGGGGGATGCGAGGGGGATCGCGCCTCGATTGTGAACGAGAGATATAAGGGTTTTTAAGCTTAAGTTTACACCAATGCCATTCCCCATTCCCCATTCCCCATTACTCATTTCTTTATCATGTGGACTGTTTTAAATAACCTCTTATTCATCGGGAATTACATTCCTCACGGTCACTGTTACCTTTGGCAGCGAGAGCTTGTGGCGCTCCACATCGTGTCAGACTCGATAATTGCCATGGCTTACTATTCAATACCGCTATCGCTAATTTATTTTATCGCTCAGCGAAAAGACTTACCATTTCGCAACATTTTTTGGCTGTTTGCCGCCTTTATTATCTCCTGTGGCACTACTCATGTAATGGAAGTTTGGACGCTTTGGCATCCTGTTTATTGGGTTTCGGGCTGTCTGAAAATTATTACCGCCGCGATTTCTGCTTACACGGCTTTTGCATTAATTCCTTTAGTTCCCCAAGCATTAACTCTCCTGAGTCCAACTCAATTAGGGATGATCGATCGCATACTGCAACAAGAAATCATCGAACGCCGAGAAACAGAAGCTCGCTATCAAACCTTAACTGAAGCTTCGCCGGTGGGAATATTTTATGCAGACGCTATAGGAGATTGCTTGTATGTCAACGAGCGCTGGTGTCAAATTTCGGGAATGGGCTGCGATGAAGCTTTGGGTAAAGGGTGGTTCCAAGGCATTCATCCAGACGACCGCCAGCGGGTTTTTGACCAATGGTACAGCGCCGCTGCCGAGAAATTGCCGTTTAAATCTGAGTACCGCTTTCAAGGCATCGATCGCACTAAAATCAGTTGGGTATTCGGTCAAGCTGTCGGTCAAGTTGGAGAAAATGGGAAGGTTAAAAGTTATGTTGCTACTATTACTGATATTACAGAACGCAAGCAGGTAGAAGAAGAAAATCGACTGCTCAATGAAACCCTGGAGCGTCGAGTAGTCGATCGCACTGCTCAAATTGAAATTTACAACCACAAATTGCAAAAAGAAATCGCCTACAGACAAAAAATTGCGTTCACTTTGTTAGAATTGACGCAACTGCAAAATGCAATTCTTAATAGCCCTAACTACACAATTATTTCTACCGAACCAGACGGTACTATTAAAACATTTAATCTGGCAGCCCAGAAACTTTTAGGATATTCCTCCGAAGAAGTGGTGGGAAAATTTACACCAGCAATCATTCACGATCCTGTGGAGGTCGGTAAAAGAGCAGAAATTATTTCTCAAGAATTGGGAGTAAACATAGAGCCGGGGTTTGAGGTTTTTGTCGCCGGGGCGCGTCGGGGAATAGCTGACGAAAATGAATGGAGTTACATTCGCAAAGATGGTTCGCGGTTTCCGGTACTGCTGTCTGTGACTGCCTTATTTGACGACAACGGAAATATTAACGGTTTTTTGGGTATCGGTCAGGATATTAGCGATCGCAAACAAGCTGAAAAAGATTTCCGCGACCTCAACATTGCCTTGCAAAATGCCGTGGAAGGCATTTCGCGACTGGACATTGAGGGACGCTACGTCAATGCTAACCGAGCTTACGCTCATACCTGCGGTTACGAACCCGAAGAAATGGTCGGTATGGAATGGATACTCACCGTACATCCTGATGATATTGAGATGCTAATCTCAGCTTATGAGGAGATGCTAATTTCTGGCAAAGTAGACGTGGAAGCTAGAGGAGTCCGGAAAAATGGAACGTTTTTTTACAAGCAAATAACTCTGGTAAAAGCTTGCGACGCCCAAGGGACATTTAACGGTCACCACTGTTTCATGAAAGATATAACCGATCGCAAACTAACTGAAACAGCCTTGCAGGAAAGCGAATTCAAGTACAGACAAATAGTTGAATTAGCAGAAGAAGGTATTTGGGTAATTGACAGCAATTCCCTCACGACTTACGTCAATCACGCAATGGCACGAATGCTTGGCTATAGTGAAGTAGAAATGTTAGGTAGACCGATTTTTGATTTCACGGACGAACCGGAAAGAACATCAAATCTCTATCCTGTGGATCGGCGCCAGCAAGCTATTGGTGAAAAACGTGAAGTACAACTAAAAACTAAGGAGGGTAAAGATGTTTGGACTTATATTTCTACCAGTCCAGTATTCGACAATCTGGGGAATATGCTGTCTTGTTGTGCGTTGGTTTACAACATTACAGACCGCAAAGAAGCAGAGCAGCAAATGCTGCAACTTACAGAAGATTTGAAGCGTTCTAACGAGGAACTAGAACAATTTGCTTATGTGGCTTCCCACGATTTGCAAGAACCGCTCCGAGCTGTTACCAGTTACACTCAATTGCTCGCCCAGCGCTATCAAGAAAATTTGGACGATCGCGCCGATAAGTATATTAATTATATTGTTGACGGCGCGACCAGAATGCAACAATTGATTAATGATTTGTTGGCGTATTCGCGACTGGGAACGAGGGGTCAGGAGTTTGAGCCAGCCGACTGCAATGCTGCTGTCAAGCAAAGTTTGTGCAATTTGCAAATTGCGATCGCCGAAACCAAAGCTGCGATCGCCTGCGACGAGATGCCAACGGTGATGGCAGATGAATCTCAACTGGTGCAATTATTCCAAAATTTGATCGCCAACGGCATCAAATTTTGCCGCGAAGACATCCCGTTCATTCAGATCGCAGCCCAAAGGCAAGAGGGCGAATGGCTGTTCAGCGTCCGCGATCGGGGCATTGGCATCGCCCCTGAGTATGCCGATCGCATTTTTATCATTTTTCAACGCCTGCACGGACGCCGCGAATATTCCGGTACTGGCATAGGCTTGGCGATGTGCAAGCGCATTGTGGAACGCCATGGCGGGCGGATCTGGGTGGAATCTCAGGAGGGAAAAGGAGCGACTTTTTACTTCACTATTCCTATAATTAATAGCTGAAGGGTCAAAGTTCAATTTTTTTTTCCTCTAATCAAAAGGATACGCCAGTTATGAGCGATCGAAGCACTGTTAGACCCGTTGAGATTCTGCTGATTGAGGATTCGCCCAGCGACGCCGATTTGGCAATAGAAGCCTTCGGCCAGGGTAAAATATTGAATAACTTACATTTTGTGGAGGATGGAGTTGAAGCAATCAAGTTTTTACACAAAACAGCACCCTACCTGGGCGTACCCCGTCCTGATTTAATTTTGCTGGATTTGAATCTGCCCAAAAAAAGTGGCGTTGAAGTGCTAGAAGAAATTAAAACTGACCCTAATTTAAAATTAATTCCTGTAGTGATTCTCACCACTTCAGCAGCTCCGGAGGATATTGCCAAGTCCTACTCGCTCCACGCCAACTGTTACATAACTAAGCCTGTAGACTTCGTACAATTTACTAAGGTAGTCAGGTTAATTGAGGAATTCTGGCTCGCAGTCGTCAAGCTTCCTCTAAATTAAACAACAGATATTTTGCTGATGGCCAATATAAAATTTTTTCAATTTTTTAAATTCGGTATAGAAGGATTCACCCAGAAGATTGGGTCTGAAGCCTCCCCCTAAACTGGGGAAATCAAATAAGCTGTTCGACATTCAAACTGCACTATTTGTGTACCAGACCCCATACTGTAAGGGGTTGAGGCAATAAATCTAAATCACTAACAGCTTAAAATGATTCATTGCTTCAATCCTCTTCTATCGACGGCTATGGGTAGCTGTCAACTGTCAACTGTCAACTGTCAACTGTCAACTGTCAACTGTCAACTGTCAACTGTTAACTGTCAACTGTCAACTGTCAACTGTCAACTGATGAACCAGCAGTCCTGATATTGATAAAAAATGCAAATGTAGGCTAACTCCAAACCCCAGAGCCATTTCTCATGCCAGAATCGCAAATCGCAAATAGTATCACTTGGCTAGAAAAAGTCTGGCGAAAAGCATTTTTTTCACAAGTGGCATAAGAGTGGAAGATGGAGTTTGATACTCCCCATGCCTAAAGGCGAGGGGATTCTTGAAGAAACCATAATCGGATCTACAAAGGCGCTATCAATTCGCCGCTACTCGCTCAACTTGAATTTCTTCAAGCATTGCGTATACTTTAGTTTTTTTTGCTTTCAGAGTCCATCACTAGCCAAAAGTTACGGTACGCTCAACAACCTGCCTTTTGTTTGCCCTTTAACTATTCCGAATCAAGTCGGATATGTCCGTTGCCGGGATTGCACCGTACTAGGTTGTTTCAACACGTAGATGGTTATTCCTACTCAATCTTCTTAATCATAACATCAATTTTCGATATGTTTCATCGATCGATAGTTCGGACAGTTTTTTAACGACTCTGTAAGCGTTACAGACTAAGCCCTGGCATTTTTAATGATTTTTTGAAACGAGCGGGCTAGACTTAAAGATTGAAAAAATAGTCAGCCCTATAGCCATCAAGGGTTTGAGATACTCGATCAGATCTAAAACTGTCCGAAGTATTGATTGATGTATGTAAAGAAATATTGAAGGCGGTTTCAACCGCTACCGACTTGGATCCGTGTCGTTAGCCCGGGGCTTGCGTTTCGCTCTTCGGTCAGCAAGGATTTTTTTCCAGCCAGAAAGTTTGTAGTGGGCGTACCCCGTCTTGATTGCATTATGCTTGACTTGAATTTGGCTAAATAAAGTGGTTTGGAAGTGTTACCAAATAATAATTTTCAAGTTGCAAATGGCAGGGTCAAGAAAAAAAGTTTAAGCTGAGATTGATACGCCGTGAAAATGTTACAGCCAAAAACCTCTAAGCTATGTGGATTAAGATTCTGTTAATAGAAGACAATCCCGCTGATGCTGATTTGCTTGCAGAACTTTTAGAAGTATCTGGGGGCGTTCAGTGGGAACTCGTGTCTGTTGAGTTCCTGCATGAGGCGATCGCCCAACTGTGCAAACAAAACTTTGATATAGTATTGCTCGACCTTTCTTTGCCAGACAGCCGCGGTTTGGAAACCCTAACTCGCCTGCGAGAAGTGGCCCCCGATACAGCAATGGTGGTGATGACAGGCTTGGACGATGAGGCTATAGCCCTGGAATCAGTTCGCTTGGGAGCTCAAGATTACATTGTTAAAGGTCAAATTACTACTCCATTATTAGTGCGGACTATCCGCTACGCGATCGAACGATCGCAAACCTTCCAAATGCTGCGGGAAAGCGAGCGACGTTTTCGGGCGATTTTTGACTCTTCGTTTCAACTCACCAAGCTGCTGACTCCCGAAGGAGTCGTGCTCGAAGTCAACGAGACAGCCCTCGATTTTGCCGGAGTGCGATCGCAAGATATAGTCGGCCGCCCGATTTGGCAAATGGCGATTTGGCCTCAAACCCGAAATTTTTCCGAACAACTGCAATTTGCGATCGCCAAAGCCAGCCGCGGCGAGTTTTTCCGCAGCGAAATCGACTTGTTAGGCAAAAACGGCCAAATAGTCACAGTTGATTTCTCACTCAAACCTGTTAAAAATGAGACAGGACAAGTTTTGCTGCTGATTGCTGAAGCCCGCGACATTAGCGATCGCAAACGCGCAGAAGCTGAAATTCTCAAAGCCCTCGCACGAGAAAAAGAACTTTCCGAACTGCGAGCCAAATTTGTCACCATGGTTTCCCACGAATTCCGCACCCCCCTGACAACCATCCAATTTTCCGCTGGATTGCTCCAAGATTACAGCGCTAAGTGGTCAGAAGAAAAAAAATCCACTCATTTTGTGCGGATTCAACTAGCCATCAAACGCATGACAGAGTTATTAGAAGATATCCTCGTAATTGGCAAAATAGAAGCAAACACCTTACCATTTCAACCGATTTCCTTAAACCTCGAAAAATTTTGCCGTCACCTCGTAGAAGAACAGCAGCTCAACGATAGCAACCAACATCCGATCGCCTTTATACCTGAAGGGGGCAACTGCGACGCTCAAATGGATGAAAAACTGCTGCGGCAAATGTTGGGAAACGTCCTCTCAAATGCCATCAAATATTCCCCCGCCGGCAGTTCAGTTTCCTTGCGACTCAATTGTCAAAACGGCAAAGCTGTTTTCCAGGTTCAAGATCAGGGCATCGGGATTCCCCAAGCCGATATAGAGCGGATCTTAGAAACTTTTTACCGAGCTACAAATGTCGGCACTATTTCGGGAACAGGTCTCGGTTTAGCAATTGTGAAAAGAGCCGTGGAACTTCACGACGGCAAACTGGCGATCGAGAGTCAAGAAGGAAAAGGCACAACTTTCACTATTACCTTACCTTTAATTTGTGCCAGCCAATAAGCTGCTGCGCCAGAGAGAGAGGGAGAGGAAGAGAGGGAGAAGGAGAGAGGGAGAGAGGGGGAGAGGAGTTGATTAACTTTAATAGTTCATTCAAATATATAGCGGTTCTCATAAAGATGAGCTATGTCAAATTCTGCTACGATCGTCGGATTGAGAACACACACGCGCCCAGAGCCTCTTTACCGGAGTTTAACCTCAGAAAGCTTATAGGAGGAAACAAACTATCGATTATCAATTACCAATTACCAATTACCCATTACCAGACATACATCATTTTTTGGAGAAAGGTTATACAATTTAAATGCAGTCCAGCTTCACGACTAAATTGTCAACTATAAGCATCCGCCACTTAACGCTCAGTTAATAACACAAACAAACAAATTTGTCAAGTGTCCTCACACAGATTTTTTGCAACAACTACTAACGAAAAGGAGCAATAACCGTGGCAAAGATTTTAGTAATAGAAGACGAAGAATCGATTAGAGAAAACATTTTAGAGTTGCTGGAAGCCGAGAATTTTGAAGGCATTGGAGCGAACGACGGTAAAGTCGGCATCAAATTGGCGATCGCACAAATCCCCGATTTAATTTTGTGCGACATGATGATGCCGGAAATTGACGGTCACGGCGTCCTCAAAGCTTTGCGTTCCGACCCCATAACTGCCACAATTCCGTTTATTTTCCTCACAGCCAAAGCCGATAAAAGTGACATTCGCACTGGCATGGAAATGGGAGCAGACGATTACATTACTAAGCCTTGTACGCCACAAGAACTGCTAAAAGCAATTGCTATTCGACTTGATAAACAGAAAACAATTAGCAAGAAATCTCAAAAAACCCTAGACGAATTACGCATTAATATTAGTATGTCGCTCCCCCACGAATTGCGGACTCCTTTGAATGCTATTCTGGGCTTTTCCGAGTTAATTTTGTCAGAATATCAGGTGTTCGAGGATTCAGACATCTTAGAAATGATCGGTCAAATTAACACTTCAGGTCATCGCTTGTATCGGCTGATTCAGAACTTTTTGCTGTATGCAGAACTGGAGATAGCAGGCACAAATCCCGAACTGCTAAAAGAAATGCGCTGTAGCCAATTTAGCTGCGTACAATCTTTGCTCACTCAAAAAGCGCTCCAGCAAGCGAAACAGGTGAATAGAACAGACGATTTACAATTAAATTTGCAGGATGCGTCGGTAGCTATTGATTCTATGAGACTTACAAAAATTGTTGAGGAACTGCTGGACAATGCCTTCAAATTTTCTTTAGAAGGAACGCCAGTTTTCTTAAGCACTTTCGTAGAAAATGAGACTTTTATTCTGTCTGTCAAAGACCAAGGCCGCGGCATGACTCCCGATCAGATTGCACAGCTAGAAGCTTACAGGCAGTTCGATCGCAAACTTTACCAACAACCAGGTTTGGGATTGGGCTTGGCCATTGTTCAACGCCTAGCAGAATTGCACGGAGGACAATTTAAAATAGAAAGTTTGCCACAGCAAGAAACAATTGTTTCCGTTTTCCTGCCAATCTAAACAATTTGAGATTTGAGATTTGAGATTTGGGGATGATTTAGTGGAGCGGGGTTGAGATCGGGAGCATCTCATTCTTGCAAACAGACAATCTCTCCGGCTAACAAAGCTTATGGAGGAGCGATCGCCCGTTTCACACATCGGTGTATATAAATTTGAGCTACCTTATCCCCAGGATTGACTTGCAAGCACGCCGAAAACAATCTTGTAGCTTCGAGAAATTTGTCACTATTGTAGAAAACCAAACCTTGCTCAAACATTGTCTTTGTATCTAACTTTTTCTGCCGCAACTCGGGCGGATCGGCCGTAAATATTTCATAAACCGTAACCATGCGCGATTTGCCTTTGACTGTAACGCGATCGATCAACCTAAAATCATAAACATCATTTAACTGTACAAAAGTATTGTGAGTAATTAACATCGAAACTCCATACTCTTTCGTCAAACTTTCCACACGGGAAGCCAAATTAACCGCATCGCTAATCACCGTGCTATCCATCCGACTTTGGCCGCCAACCGTGCCTAACATCAAAGAACCCGTATTGATGCCAATGCCAATTTGCAGCGGCGCGCGATCGGGCCGACTGCGACTCATATTATACTCATTAAGCTGTTCTAGCATCGCAATTCCAGCTTTCACCGCATCGTCCGCACTGCCATTAAACAGCGCCATAATCGCATCGCCAATATATTTATCAATAAACCCAAAATTTTCAGTAATTGCCGGTTCCATCCGCGACAAATAAGCATTAATAAATTGAAAATTTTCTTCAGGACTCATCTGTTCTGAAAGAGCCGTGAAATTCCGAATATCTGAAAACAACACCGACATTTCTTTCTGCACCTGATCGCCTAATTTTACGTCCAGAATACTTTCATATCCGAGAAAGTGGAGAAATTGGTGCGGCACAAACCGCCCGTAAGCATCTGTTAATTTTTCTTCCGCTGCCAAAGCTTTTTCCAGCTCGTTTGTAAATTGGCGGCGCTCGGTTTCCACCTGTTGACGCTCTGTGATATCTTGAAAAACTGCGATCGCGTAAACAATGTTTTTCCGTTCGTCGTAGATTGGAGTCGCCCAAATCTCGATCGGCACAATCCTCTCCGGGCGGTGAATTTCTGCATCATCAGAGTGCACCACTTCCCCCCCCAGCGCCCGCACAATCGGTTGTCTCTCGCTTGGATAAAGCTCATTAGTTCCGGCGCAGTAAGTTTGATAAACTTCCGGCAAAGTGCTAGGAATAACATCAGAAACCAAGCCTTTGCCAAGTATTTTCTCAGCCCAAGAATTCATGTAACAAGGTTTCCCAATACCATCAACCACAAATATACCCACCGGCACCGCTTCCAGCAATTGAGTCAGCCGATTTTCGCTTTCTAACAGCGCTTCATTGAACTTTTCTTCAGCTATCAAAGCTTTTTCCAAATCATTCGTAAACTTCAGGCGTTCCGCATCTACAAGTCTTCGCAAAGTAATATCCTCAGCAAAACCCTGATAGTAAAGCAGTTCACCCCTAGCATCAAAAACAGTACGCGCATCCTCAGAAATCCAGATAACAGTGCCATCTCGGCGGTAAACTTCCGACTCAAACTCAGACACAGTACCGTACTCTTGCATCAACTCAAAAAACTCTTGACGGCGGTGCGGTTGCACGTACAATTGGCGCTGAAAATCATTAACACTTGCCATCAATTCTTCAGGAGAATCATAGCCATAGATTTGAGCGAGAGCAGGATTAGCGCTGATCAAAGTTCCGTCAGGTGCAGTCTGAAAAATACCTTCGAGAGCATTTTCAAATATCCGGCGATACTTCTCTTCAGCTTGCACCAGCGCTGCTTCAGCTTGCTTGCGTTCCGTAATATCAGTAAAAGCAATAATCCCGTAACAAATATCCCCGAGAGAATCATAAATAGGAGTCGCCCAACTCTCCACCGGAATCACCTTATTACCAGTCCGAATTTCTACACCCTCAGTCCGCACACTTTCGCCCCGCAGCGCCTGCATAATTGGCAATTCTTCCACAGGACATCTCTGATTAGTTCCGGCTTTATAGAATTGATAAATTGCTGCTTTCTGCTCTGAATTAATATGGGGTACATTGCCTTTTCCAAATACATCCCGTGCCTTTTGATTAGCATAAAAAGATTGACCGTTCGCATCAAGCACGCACACGCCCAACGGCATCGCTTCCAGGTATTGCGTCAACCGACTTTCGTTTTCGTGGAGTTTGGCAATCAGCATCGCCTGCTTGCGGTTTAATCTTGCCAACTCCTGATTCATTTCCTGAAGTTCTATTTGTTTTTCAGCTAATTGTTTATCTTGAAAATATCTGTAGATTGCCTCAGTAACAGTTAATTTTAAATCATCGGTTTGCCAAGGCTTAGGTATGTATCGGTACAATTTAGCATAATTAATAGCATTGGCTACCGCCTCCAAATTAGCCTGCCCCGTCAGCATAATCTTGAGAGTTCTCGGCGAGATGGCATGAACGCTTCTCAATAGCTCGTCTCCTTTCATATTCGGCATGATATGATCGGAAATAATCAAAGGAACTTCATACTGTTCTGCTAAAAGTTCAGACAGCAATTCCAAAGCTTCTTCGCCGCTTTGGGCAGTTTCAATTAAATATTTATCTTCAAAGGCTTTTAGCAGGTCTATTTCCAGACTATCGAGTATAGTCTGCTCATCATCCACACAAATAATTACAGGTTTTTTCATAACTTTGCTAGACCAGACTTAATCGCTTCAATTAATTCTTGATTTTGCCAAGGTTTTTGTATAAAAGCATGAAGATTGGCTTGAGATTTTGTGCGTTCAATTGCTTCTTTTTCCGCTTGTCCCGTCAGCATAACTGTCACAATCTGCGGATATTTTTGATGAATTTTAATCAGCAACTCATCTCCTTTCATTCCAGGCATCAACCAATCAGAGACAATAACTAGAATGTTAACCTCATCTTCACACAGCTCTTCAATAATCTCCAGTGCTTCGGCAGCACTTTCAGCAAATTCGCAAAGATATTTACCCTTAAATGCATGTTGCAGTTCAATTTCCAGACTTTCCAACACCGCTACTTCATCGTCAACACACAAAATTGCTGGTTTAGACATCGCTAGTTTCCTCCTTTCGTCTGGCAGGGTGAACCCGGATGGGCAGCACGCCGTTTTCCAAATTCTACATTCCGCGCGCCTAGACTGCAAATTTTTAGCCCCAGATTTCAGTCTGGTGTTTTACCTACTCAATTAAATTAATCGGCAAAGACACTGTAAATGCAGTTTGACCGGGCACCGACTCCACATCAATTGTACCCTGATGTTTTTTAATGATTTTTTTGACAATATCCAATCCTAATCCGCTGCCTTCTCCCGCTGGTTTGGTCGTAAAAAACGGCTCAAAAATTTTCGGCAAAATCTCCGGTGAAATTCCAGCGCCGCTGTCGGTAATTTTTACGGCAAAGTTGGTATCTTGCTCCCAGGCGTCAATTGTTAAAGTTCCTTGATTGTCCATCGCTTGTAAGGCATTGTGAATTAAATTTGTCCAAACTTGATTGAGTTCGTCTGGATAACACAATACCGGAGGCAATTGAGCTTGATAGTTTCTGACGATTTCTACACCTTGTTTTAGCTGGTTCTGATAAAGAGTTAATACAGTTTCAATTCCATCAGTGATATTCACTTCTAGTTTATCCCCATGCACATCGTAACGCGCATAATTTTTGAGAGCAAAAACGACTTTTGCAGCGCGTTCTGTAGCGGTAGCGATGGTTCTGGCGCTTTTTTGAATACTAGCAAAATCGTAGGCGGTTTTGATAATATTTTCGCTGTCAGGGTCTTTGAGCAACGGCACGAATTCTTGCACATTTCCTTGCAATCCGATATTGACTAAAATGCTAGCAAGGCTGTCAGCATTATCAATCCCTTCCGCATCTAGTTGCTGCTTCACGCCTCTTTTAAATTCCCGTTTTTCTCGCGTAGATAAAGAGTAAGTTTGTTGGCGGGAACTGTACATTAAACTCAAAAAATCGTGCTGGCGTTCGGCAGACAGTTCTTTAAAAAAAACTGGCAAACTGTCGAGATTGTTATCCAAAAAGCCGGTGATATTCCCAATAGACGATCGAATCGCCCCTAGCGGCGTATTAATTTCGTGAGCAATGCCTGCAATCAGTTGCCCTAAGGCAGCCATTTTTTCCGATTGAACTAATTGCTCCTGAGTTGCTTGCAGTTGCTCTAAAGTGATTGTCAGTTCATCGTTTTTCTGTTTGAGTTTTTTTTGCAACTGGCACATTGCTAAATGGGTTTCTACCCTAACTAATACCTCTTCCATCTGAAAGGGTTTGGTAATATAATCAACTCCGCCCACAGCAAAAGCTTTAACCTTATCTAGTACGTCATTTATCGCGCTGATAAAAATCACCGGAATGTCGCGAGTGCGTTCATCAGCTTTAATTTTTTCGCAAACTTCATACCCGTTCATTTCGGGCATCATAATATCCAGCAAAATCAAATCGGGAGGCATACCTTGTGCGGCCGAAAGTGCTAACTCGCCGCTCGGTACGGGGCGGACTTTATAGCCCTTGCCATTCAAAATTCCGGCTAGCAGTCGCAAATTCGCTGGGGTATCGTCCACTACTAAAATATTACCGGGAGGGGTACTAGGAATGTCATTATTCATGTGAGCTTGCTTGAGAGATTAACTTTAAAACTTTGTCGTACTCGAAATTTTCTATACAATTGGCGATCGCAGCAGCAGTTACTGTATCCTTTAATCTAATTTGGTCGATCGCACTCTCAATGAAATCCATATCCACTTTCAGTATCGCCAGCTTTAAATCAGCTACCAGCGACTCAGGCAATTTCAGGAAGTCAGCCGCAGTCATTTCGCGATCGCGCTCTTTGACTGCCGATGAGTTAGCTTGCCCCGGATCTTCATAAATATAGCGTACTCCGATATGTTTGTGCATAGCATCGAAAATATCGGCTTCCCGGAAAGGTTTCCGCATAAAAGCATCGCAGCCCGCCGACAAAATTACAGCCCGTTCTTCCTCCAAAACGCTCGCAGTCAGCGCAATAATAGCAGTAGCTTGACCTTTAATAGTGCCTTTAATGTATTGTGTTGCTTCGTAGCCGTCCATCACGGGCATTCTCATGTCCATCCAAATTAAATGCGGCTCCCAACTATCCCAAATGTCAATAGCTTCTTGACCGTTAGTAGCTTCTTTCAGTTCAAAACCCAGAGGATTGAGAAGTTTAATTAACAATTGACGGTTGAGCGGTTTATCATCTACTATCAAAATTCGATAGGGGTGTTGGTTGGGTTCCAGGGCAATCACATGGCGAGTCGGTTTTTTGCTTTCAATATCAGCCGCATCAACAGCCAAAACTTGGATATCAAACTTAAAATTAGTTCCCTTCCCGACAGTAGAATTTACGCTCATTTCGCCACCCATTAATTCCACAAATTTGCGACTAATTGGCAATCCCAAGCCTGTACCTTCTTGGGAATCTTTGCCTGCCTGGGTTTGCACGAAAGCTTCAAAAAGATTGTCTAATTCATTGGCGGCAATACCTGGGCCAGTATCTTCGACTTCAAAATGAATAAAGAAAGACGAGGCAGAAGCTGAACCGTCATTTTGGGTTTTATAACTCGCATTTTCTGACATAGTTAAATGTGGAAAATTAATGCCATTACTAGCCTCATCTTCGGTATGTTTGTAGGTTTTTGATACAGAATTATTTACTGATTTTTTCTGTTGATTTTGGCTGGTTGAATGCTTGCTAGCCCTGACAGAAACACCGCCATATTCTGTAAATTTAAGAGCGTTATTTAGCAAATTAATTAATATTTGTCGCAATTTTAACTCGTCAGTTTCTACGTATTGCGGTAGATCGGGACTGCGATCGAAAACTAACTGCAAATGCTTGTCATCTGCTTTGATTTGAAACATATCGTCCAAGTCGTGTAGCAGGCGATAGAGGTCGAATTTTTTGGGATTGAGGGTGGTGCGCCCCGATTCAATTTTAGATAAATCGAGCACGTTATTAATCAGGGTGAGCAGGTGTTCTCCGCTGCTGCTAATTATGCTAAGATTTTCTTGGTGTTCTCGGGATAGAGTTTGGCTGCGAGTCATCAGTTGGGAAAAGCCGAGAATTGCATTGAGGGGCGATCGCAATTCGTGACTCATGTTAGCCAGAAAGGCACTTTTAGCTTGATTGGCTACTTCCGCTTTGTCCTTGGCTACAGCCAATTCGGCAGTCCGCTCTTGCACTCGGTGTTCTAAAGTTGCAAAAGATTGTTGCAGTTGTTGAGCCATGCTGTTAAATGACTTGGCTAATTCTCCCAATTCGTCGGAACGTTCGCTTTCTACTGTGGTATCCCATTCGCCTTTAGCAATATTTTTAGCTGCTGTATTTAAGCGCAAAATTGGATTTGTCACCCACCGAGAAGTCTGAATGCCGATAACTACAGCTATGGCTAAAGCTGCCAAACAAAGCCAAATTGTCATGCGAGTATTGGCATCGATTTGTTCGGTGAAATCTGCTTCAGGAACAACTACCACAATCAGCCAGTCCAAACCTTTGCCGTCTTGGAAAGGTAGAATGTTGACAAATTGTCGCTTGCCGTCTATTTCAAAATTCAAGAGATAGGAACTTTGAATTTCCTTTAATTGCTGAAACCGAACTGCTACATATTTAGCTGTAGCTTGAGTCGAGGGGTCAATACTCTCTTCTGCTTTGAACAGTTCTTTTTTATTATTGTCTTTGGTACGGAATGGTTGTTCGACAGTTGAAGTTGCCAGTAATGTACCATTTTTTTCGATAATAAATGCTTGCCCAGTTTTGCCAATTTTGAGACTGTTTAAAAATCTCCCAATATGGTCGAGACGCAAGGCAGAAATTAATACTCCTTGTAGCTGATTGTTGTCGTATACGGGTTCGAGCGCGCTGAGTATTAAGGTCGGTTCTAGAAACGAAATATAAACGGAACTCCAAGTTGGTTGGCCGACATTAGCCGCATTTTGGTACGAAGGATGTTCGCGGATGTCAAAGTTTTTGACAACTGTTGCTACGGTAGTGCGATCGCCTGTATTATTAGTATTGTAAGAATAAAAATCAAAACCTGTAGATTTGCCTGACAAATTAATCATTAGAGAGCCATTTGACAGTTTTTCTCCGGTTCGATAGTCTCCTTTCTTGTTGCCAACGGAGGTAAAATTGATATAGGGATATAATTGGACTTGCCGCCAAAGATATTTCTCCCAATCTGATAAGTTTTCCATCTTTAACAACCCGAGTTTGACAGCATCCAGCTTGCTTTGATTGATTTGATGGGGAGTAGTCAGGTAAACTTGCAGGTTTTGCTCGACACGCAAACTCACCTCGCTCATTAACTGAGTGGCAAGATTATTAACTGCTTTTTGTCCGTTTCTAAAAGAGAGATATCCTACGAGTCCCACGGCTGCGACGATTTGCAGCACAAATGGAACTATGAGAACAGTTCTCAGCGATAATTTATCTAACATTTTATCAATCATAAGATTCAGAGGTTTGGTGAACTTAGCCTAGAACCGTTCTTGGAGAGCTTATCTTAACAGATACATTTAACCCGGTAAATCCAGGACTAAGCCCGAATTAGCCGTGTATGGCAAGACGGAGAAAGCAGCAAGCTCTCCTGTCAAGGAGGTATCTCTCAAAGCTTTCAATAAAATATTGAAAGCGCCATTTAAGTCTCTGTCTAGAATGTGTCCGCATTCTGGACATTTAAATTTTTTAGACCCGCCTAATTTAATGTGAATATGTCCACATTTTGAACAGGTTTTTGATGTGTATTCTTCCGTTACGTCTACTACAGTGCTGCCATATTTAACAGCCTGATGCTTCAACATTTGCTTGAAACGGTAATGACTTAAGGTAACCATTGCTCTAGCTGTTTTAGTAGCTAGTTTGCGCTTACCTTTTTTTACCATTTGCTGCGTCTCAAAGGTCGGCAAGAAAATCACTTTATATTTTGTGACTAGGTATTTGGCTGCCTTTTTGTGTAGCTCGTTGACCAAGGCTTTAATCTTGATCCGAATTTTTGCTGCTGACTTTCTCAGGCAGTACCTCAATCGTTTAAATTGCCCTCCCTTGTTTAACCCTATTCTTGACATCAATTTATCTAAATGTCTTGCCAGTCGGTAGATGCGTCCTATATCACATGAGCCTATCTCCAAGATATCACGACCGTCAAAACCAGTTAGAAACGTTCTGACACCAGGGTCTAAAGCAATAGCCAAGTCACTTTGGGTCGGGTCTAGTCTTGCAGTGTCAACTGCATAGCAAATAAACCATTGCCCATTGATTAATGATAGTGTTGGCTCGTGTTCCATTACTTCTACAATTGGTTCAGCGGCTTTAAATAATAGTCCTTTGGTCGCCTGCGGATAAAAAGTTCCAGACTTCCAATTGGCAACTTGAAACCTGATAGTCTGAGACCCATCAAAACGGCTTCTAAACTTTGCCATTCCTTTTGACTTTTTGGCGGCTTTGTGCGCTTCAAAAGCTTGAAATACTGCCATTTGGCGTGGGTTGTAAGGTTGTTCGGAAACCCAAGCTGGTACTGAATCCATGATCTTTTTTCTCAGATCGTATTTGCCAATTTTTTCGTCCTTAAGAATGGCAATTGCTTGGTTGTAACACCATCTACTTGCTGCAATCCAAGTCCTCCATTTCGCTGCTAACTCCGTTTCCGGGTAGACTCGGATCTTCTTTGATAGTAGATTTGTACTTGCGGAGTCCGTAGAGTCGGCAACTAAAGACGTGGATGATGGCAAGGATATCTTCAACCATTTCTCGTTCTGGAGATAGCTCGTTTCTACTGAGAACCATGAGTTGGCAATTGTTTTGCTCGCATATCCATTTGATGAGGTCGCCACCAAACCTTGCGAGTCTGTCTTGGTGTCCGACCACAACTGTTGAGACATCTCCTGACATGACTTGTCCCAAAAGGGCAAGCAGCGCTTTTCTTTTGAAGTTGAGTCCGCCACCGATATCTTTGAAGACTTTGGCTTGCGGGTAGAGGTTTTGCAGGTAGCTGACTTGTCGTTCGAGGTCGTCTCGCTGCTTGTAACTGCTAACCCTGGCATAGATGGCGGTGATTCGGTTTTGCCCGGTTCCAAGAACACTCTCAATGTCGTAGCGTCGCTGGTTGGAGGGGGTTCTGATTGTTGCGATTTTGCCTGCAAGTTCCCAGTTCCTAAGAGTTTTTTCTGAGACTTGCAGGATTTCGCAAGCTTTTCGCGGTGTGACATACTTAGTCATTGCTGGCGGTATTTTTGTTCTACATCCAGACTACCAGCTTTTACCGGGAATTACAAGGGGATTCCAGAGAATTATTTACTTGATGGCAACAGCAGCGCCATCTACTACCTACTAGCTAGAGGAAATTGATGCGGGCTGTATTAGCTGTGGTAGACGCTGAACCGCGATCGAATGTGAGCCTAATCTTTGCTTAGATTAAAGTATATTATTTTACCCATTGTCCTATTATTTTGACAATAATTGTCAAAATTTGCCGTCTCAGGCTGCGAGAAGTGCCTGATACACGATACGCGCGGGCGAGTAGAACCCGCATCGGCCCAGCGGTTTGGAGAGGGTCGATCGAATTTGCTCGATCGACTAGCCATTTTCGACAAGACGTGTTATACTCAAAAAACGTTGAGGGCACGTAGCTCAGTGGATAGAGCATCAGGTTCCGGTCCTGAGGGTCGGGGGTTCAAATCCCTCCGTGCTCACTGAAATTAATAAAAAGATCGATCGTTCGCGATCGATCTTTTTTATGACCAATGTTCAACAGTTGACAGTTGACAGTTGACAGTTGACAGTTGACTCCCAGAGAGCGACCTCTACCTACAAGGAAGAAGATTGGAGTAATAAATAGTCTGATTTGAATTTCTCCCAATCGGGGTTGGGGCTTTCAACCAATTCTTCCTGGTAAAGGAGTTCTGGCTGTGTGGGCGATTTCAGAACACAGCAGCGCGCACCGCGCACCCTACAACAGACTGCCGATTGTCAAATATCGTCATCGTCTTGACCTTGGACGCCCTGGAGAATCCGGGATAACTCACTCTTCTCATTAACCGAAATCCGAGTTGGAGAACCGCTGATTATCCGTTCGTAGCCGCGGAACGAATCTTTAATTTGTGGGCCTCTTTCAGTAATCGTGTATTCTCGAATCCCTTTGTCGTGCCACGAACCGCGCATCTTAAACACATTAATTGCCCGCGACATTTCGCCTCGAATCTCTACATACTGAAGCATGATAATTGTGTCAGTAATCGTAGAAATATGGGAGTCCGTAATCGAATGAGAACCCATAAACTGGTCGCTGGTATTCGTGAAAAAGCCGGTGATTTCTTCCTGCTTCGCAAAACCTGTCACCCCAATCACAAATTGTCTGAAAGCATTATTGCTGACACCCCTAGCTAGGGCTGAAAGCGAGTCTATGGCAATTCGAGAAGGTTTGAACTCAGCAATTTCTGATTTAATCGTCTGCAAGTGGTCTTCCAAGCCCGCAGATTCGGGGTAAGTACACAGCAGCTTCAGCAGTCCTTTGTGTTCCATTTCCTCAAAATCAATGCCCCAAGAATAAGCATTGCGGAACAACTGAGCCCGCGACTCTTCATAGGCAAAAAGTAGTGCCCGATTGCCGTTCATACAAGCATTCTGCAAGAACTTGCTTACCAACAGGGTTTTGCCGGTTCCCGTCGCACCGGTAGCCAAAATAATCGAGTCTTTAAAGAAACCGCCGCCGCACATCTCGTCGAGAGTTTTATCGCCGGAAGAAACCCGCACGTTAGAAGACTTTTGAGTTAATCGCATGGCCCCCAAGGGGAAAATATTAATGCCATCATTGGTCATAGTAAAAGGATATTCACCCTTCATGTGAGTTGTACCGCGCAACTTCAAAATTTCGATGGTGCGGCGGCGGCGTTCGCCTTCCAAGACGTTCCGAACAATCACGACATTATCTGACACAAACTCTTCCACTCCAAACCGCGCTACCGGGCCGTATTCTTCAACCCGTTCGGTAGTCATAACTGTAGTTGCGCCTACTTGTTTGAGGCGCGCAACTAAGCGAAAGATTTCTCGGCGCACCACAGATGCAGCTTCGTACTGCTGAAATACGGCTGTTACTGAATCTATAGAAACGCGCTTGGCTTTGTACTTGCGAATGGCGTACTGAATTCGCTCGATTAAAGCAGATAAATCAAAGTTTCCCACAATATCCTGACCTTCGGGATCGGGGGAAGCGTCTAAAATAAATAGCTTGCCTTCATCGATTAGCCGTGCCAAATCCCAACCGAAACTGCAAGCATTTTTAATAATATCTGTCGGAGATTCTTCAAAAGTTACGAGCACTCCAGGTTCGTCAAAATGGGTGATTCCGTTATATATAAATTGTACGGCAAATAAAGTTTTTCCCGTTCCTGACGTGCCGCTGACGAGGGTGGTTCTGCCGATCGGCATTCCGCCGTGACTGATGTCATCGAAACCCTCAATCATTGTGCGAATTTTTTCAACGCCTGCCGTTACCAATCCTTCTGGTTGCACCGTTTGACTAATTTCATTCATGTCGATTTTTGTCAACTCTCAGTATTCTTTAGTTGTCACTCATTAACCCCAGCTCATGAGTCTTTATACCCAGTTTGTAGTTTGGGCTCTTGGTCAATAAGTAATGACTGCTGACTGCTGATTAATGACTGTCTTCTGATTATCTTATGAATTCAGGTCTTCTTCACGAAGTTCTTCATAGAGTAAATCTAATCCTATCAGAACTTTCTCGCGATCGGACAAATCGCCGATAATTTTTCGCACCGGCGGCGGCAGGATTTTCGCTAGGGTGGGGGTTGCTAGAATTTTGTCCTCTTCTGCTAGCTGAGGATTTTTGAGAACGTCTATGACTTTCAGGGCATAGACTCCTTGAAATTCCTGTTCTAGGATGTCTTTTAGGGTTTTCAAAGCTCGCACTGAGTTCGGAGTATTTCCGGCAACGTACAGCTTCAGAATGTAGGTTTTCTTCAGAGGACTCATGAACTTTTTTAAATGTTGAGTGTTAGTTGACAGATGTTAGTTGTAGTTGTTATTGGTCTTGAATCCGCTGTTCTTTGTTATTTTATAATAATTTCAGCCTCTGTCTAGCCCTGCCGACTGTCTTCTCCTTTCTAGTTTGTTAAATTTTGCCTTCCTTTTTCCTTCTTGCTTCTTGCTTTTGCCAGAAAGAATTGGTTTAAAGCCGGAGCCCTTGTAGGGAGAAATTAAAATCAGACTATTCATTACTCCAATCCTCGGACTTCCAGGTAGAGGTGGCCCTCATCCCTTCGACTGCGCTTGGGGGTAAGCTGTCAACTGTCAACTGTCAACTGTCAACTGTCAACTAAACTTGAGATGTCTCTTTGGGAATGGATCGCCTGTACATTTCGCACAGATGAGCGATCGCGTCAATCAGAGTCAAGCGGTAATCGAGCAATATTTCCTCGCTGCGGCCTTCTAATTTTAGTTGTTTAGCAAATTCGTCCATCAATCCCATGTGAATTTCTACAATTTGAGTCACGGAAACGTCGGCAAAAAAAGCCAAATTTACAAATTCATCGATTTGATTGTTGACCGCAGTATCTTCAGAAAAATAATGCAAAACGATGTCGCGATAACTTGACTTGAGTTGCTCCAGAAACTTTTGCTTCTCTTCTCCCGAAAGATTTCGCAAAAAAATCTGAGAATTTCTTTTATAATACACACCTAAGTATCCTAATCGCTCCCGTAATTTTTCCGCAAGTCGGCGCTGCTGTCGTTGGAGTAAACTTTGAGCAGTCAATTGGGCCGTGGCATCGACCCTTGGGGATTGGTCATTGACAGGAACCGGAGTTGAAAGTTTCAGAAATTGTGCGATCGCCCGATCGATACTTGTACCTAGGTCGCTCGATCTCGCGATTGGTAGTTGCACCTCAGCCGGGTGATAAAAAAAAGCACAACTTTGCTCTTGACTCTTCTCGGCGGTACTCGCCACGCCCTCCAAAGCATCTGAGGGTGGTGATTCTTGGCTGCCATCCCATGCCGGCTGGGGCAAAAAAATCACAGCAGGTAAAAAGAGCGATCGTTCTTGCAGCTTGCTCAAAAGCAATTGCAAATCCCTATCTACGTCATCTACGTCAAAAACCAAACAATCGAGGTGGTAATTGTGCTTGAGGAATCCCAAAAACTCCACCGCCGACTTAATGTGGGTTAACGTATAGCGTTCCCCGCTCAAAAGCTCGATCGCATCGCTGGCAAGTTTTTCAGAGCGGATAAAAATACCGATCGACAGTTGGGGCAGCAAACCTCTAGGTGAACTACCCAAGTTGCCCGAAAGTGCTGGATCGCTCAGAGTTGATATCTCCTTATATAATAAAATACTTAACATTTTAACAATCATTTAAACATTTATTGTAACCAATCTTAACTGCCAAATATGGCGATCGGCTTTTAGCAGCGGGATCGTCAGAGTGTACTTATTGGCAGATGTGTCAAGCACCCCTATCCTGATTTCTGCAATTAAGCTTAAGCCTTAAAATAAGTGGTAGTTGCCTCAAATCAGGTGCAGGCATCAAATTTGCAGGTCTCGGTGCCACGACGGGACTCGATCGAGAACTGGTATAAAACTAAATAAGATACAAAAAATCGGCAGCTACGTTGGGTATCAAAAATATTACTGCTATCGATAGCAGACTCTCAGGTTTGTTATGTCAACCACCAGCCCCAGTCTCAAAAATTTTATCGAGTTAGTGCCCCTGTGCCTCCAAACGGCGGCGCTATCATCGCTACAGTCAATTTTCAGCCAGGGCAACTGCGATCGAATTGCAGTAGTCAACGAACAGCTACAACCCCTAGGATTAGTTTACCTGAGCAGCTTTTGGGTCTGGGCGATCGATCGCACAAACGACTGGGAGCAACCTTTGTCAGCAAGTTCGCTGCCGATAGAGCCGATCCGGGTAATCCCTGGGACTCTGAGCGTCAGCGAATTCTGGGAATATTTGCAAATAGAGGAACTTAACACCCCTGGGGAGTCTGGCCTTAGCGCCGGTGGTGGCTCCAAAAGCCCGATCGCCCTGACAGATGCCAGCGGGAAATTTTTAGGAATGCTAGAGTGTCAGAGCCTGCTGCAATTCGCCGCACTTAACAGCAGCCTGAGGCCCGAAGCCGCAGCAGTCAAAGAAATTGAATTAACCACGGTTTCCGCAGCCATCGCCACAGCCCTAGGATCTCAAGTGCGCTTCCTAGAAGCAGGATTGAAACCCTCGGAAAACCTCAACTCCCTAGTCCAACTCCTAGAAAAACTGCCCCTACCCCTGAGATTGCAAACTCCCACCGGCCAAATAGTCAGCCAAAACGCAGCGTGGCGGATTTTGCTGGGAGCTGGCCCAGATCCAGTTCCAGAACCAACGGCAAATTTGGGCAAACACTCGGCCCACAAAACAAGCCATGTAACAAAAGAATACAAGAGCGTGGAAGTAGATGCCGTCACCTCTGAGTGCAGGAGCCTAGTAGGAGCAAGTCGATCGGGCGAGGGGCTGCGGGATAGCTTCGCCGCCCGTGATGGAACCGCAGCCACCAGTTGTCCGCTACCCCTGTACGCCGCCGCCTCCCCATCAACCTTAACCGCTCCAGCTTGGTGTCCCACCGCCGGCAAACCAGATACATATATTTGTGACTGTCCCGTACAAACAGGTCAAGAACGGATCTGGCAATTTGTCAAACAGCCACTCTCAAATCAACTAATTTTAGTAATGGGACAAGATGTCACCGAAGAACATTTAGTCGCCAAAGAACTAGCAGCAAAAAATGCAGATTTAATCCACCTCAACCGACTAAAAGACGAATTTTTATCCTGCATCAGCCACGAACTAAAAACCCCTCTCACCGCCGTCCTCGGTTTGTCCAGCCTTCTCAAAGATAAATTGATCGGAGAACTCAACGATCGCCAAACACGCTACGCCAAACTAATCCATCAAAGCGGGCGGCATTTGATGACAATAGTGAACGACATTTTAGACTTGACCCGCATGGAAACCGGGCAGCTAGAACTAATTCCGGAACCAGTCGAAATAGCAGCCACCTGCAAAAGAGCCTTTGAACAAGCAAAACAACTGCAACAGCAAGAAGAAAAATCACCTTCCCAGCCCAGCCAAACCAAGGGCGAAGCTTCTCAAGAAGAACCACCTGCGAAAATCGAATTTACACTCGAAATAGATCCGGGAGTGAGCTATTTAATTGCCGACGAACTAAGGCTGCGACAAATGCTCGTCAACCTCCTTTCCAACGCCCTAAAATTCACCGAAGCTGGCGGCAAAATAGGATTGAAAGTAAATGTTTGGGAAGGTTGGCTCGCCTTCACAGTTTGGGATACCGGTATCGGCATCCCGGCTGACAAACAGCACCTGATATTTCAGAAATTTCAACAGCTAGAAAGCCCCCTCACCAGGCGCTTTCAAGGAACCGGACTGGGACTGGTACTTACTCAACGGCTCGCCCGCCTCCACGGCGGAGACGTTTCGTTTATTTCCTCAGAAAACCAAGGCTCTCAATTTACATTGTTGCTGCCTCCAAATCCTCCGGGAAATAGCGGGGAAGAATTCCCAGCACATACAGGGAACGAGGAAGAATTATTCAAACCAAAATATCAGATTCCGATCGCCAATTCTCGCTCTCGTTTAGTGTTAATAGTCGAAGCAGTTCCTAAATATATCGAAGATTTAAGCAAAGTCCTCTCTGGTTTGGGCTACCAAGTAATAGTCGCCCGTTCCGGCACCGAAGCGCTGGAAAAAGCTCGCAGGTTCAGTCCCGAAGCGATTTTCCTCAACCCGCTGCTGCCGCTGCTGTCCGGTTGGGACGTGCTGACGCTGCTGAAGAGCGATCCGGATACCCGATCGATTCCGGCGATCGTCACAGCCACCAGAGGCGAAAAAGAACGGGCTTCTGTCAACCGCGCCGAAGGCTTTTTGAGCTTGCCGGTGGAAGAAGCCGCTTTACGGCGGCTGTTGGCAGACTCGATCGGTCGCCCCGATGCCAGTACGAGCAAGGTGAGGAGTTCTTTAACCGTGTTGTGGCTCAGCCCGCAAAACAGTTCTTCTCAAGGTTCTGCTTTACTGCTCAACCCCAACTACTGCCGAGTTTTGGAAGCAGACGATCTCGGCCAAGCAGAACTCGTGGCCCGAATTTGGCGGCCCGATGCGATCGTCTTGGACAGTACGAGCCAACTGCAAAACGCCTTAGCTTTTATCGAACAGTTAAGTCTGTCTCGAAATTTGGGTTCTCTGCCCTTAGTGACTTTAGACCCCGTAACGACGCAACTAGCAAATCAAGTCAAAGGATTGTCGGTATTTCCCTGTTTGGCAGGCGGGAGTCCTGAAGGCGGTGAAACCTCAGAAACCGGGTTGGGGGCGTCTGCGTTGTGGCAAGTGATTCAAGTAGCTGCGGGCATGAGTTGGAAGCCCAGCATTTTATTTGCTGACATTTCTACTTTACCGGACTTGCACTGCACCACTGGGGGGAATTCGACAGGAGAATTGGCAAAGGGCGATCGATCGACCAAAGCCGAGATTCCCGTACCCCATGCCAAGTTTTCTACTCCCAACTTTCAAGCTTTGATTCAGTACATCCAAACCGCAGGCTTTCGAGGGGCGATCGCTCCCTGCTGGACAGAAGTTTTGCAGCAGTTGCAATATCAAAGCGTGGACTTAGTGTTGCTGTGCTTGCGCGATGCTCCCTCAGAATCGTCCGCGATGCTGCAAGCGCTATCGAACCTGCGGCAAATGGCTGTCAAACTGCCAATTTTAGTCTGGGACGATCGCTCTGCTGTAAATTCGGAATCGGAGGCGATCGACTTTCTGCTGCAAGAAGTATCTGCCAAAATTTTGCCTTCTTCCTTGTCAGCAGCACAATTGTTAGACCAAATTCAACAGACTTTATTAAATAACTCAAATTCCTAAAATTGAATAATTTATCCGGTTCGTAGTGAAGACTTGAACCCGCAAAAAAAACAGTGAATCAAAACTATTATTGAGTGGCAAAGGTAGGTAATGAAACCAGTCATTCCCCGGAAAACTCGGAGGACTAAAGTCCTGACTACAAACCGATTTTATGGTAGTTATTTAAAATGTGAAATAAACTTCATAAATTCCGTAAGAGTCAAGAAATTACCAGGTTCGTAGTGAAGACTTTAGTCCCCCAAAAAGCAGTGAATCAAAAGCCTGAGAGCTGAGTAAAAACAGGTTCGTAGTGAGGACTTTAGTCCGCAAAAAAGCAGTAAATCAAAAGTCTGAGAGCTGAGTAAAAACAGGTTCGTAGTGAGGACTTTAGTCCGCAAAAAAGCAGTAAATCAAAAGTCTGAGAGCTGAGTAAAAACAGAATTTGGGAACTATTCAACTCAAAAGTAGGAAGGGTTGCGAGTCAAGAAACAATATCAAAACTCAAAAATATGAGTTATTATAGGCGATCGAGAAACCATTATATTTTTTTTTGGGGCTATACAGTGCCTAATCGCATTCCTTTACTATCTCTGGTACTCGCACTCGGTTTGTGGACAATGCCCAAGCCAGTTGCCTGTCAGGCACTCTTGCCTTACACCCTGCAAATCGACTCGGCCGGACTCGAACAGACAGCCTTGAGCCTTGCAGAACGAGCCGTTCAGCTAGCGAGACTCCAGCAGTTCCAACTCGCCGTCCCCAGCGCCGAACTCGCGACGCAGTTAGCCCCCAAGAATTCTCAAACTTGGACTTTGTTAGGCAGCTTGTACCTTCAAATCGAGCAGTTTGACAAAGGCATTGAAGCTTTGGGGCAAGCTCAATCTCTGGCGCCAGAAAATGCCTCAATTAAATTTGTCTTGGGAGAAGCTCACTTTCGGAAAGCGAACTACGAGAAAGCAGTCGAATATTTGCAAGCAGGGTTAAAAATAAAGCCCGACACTCCGGGCGCATTATTTGATTTAGGTAACGCTTTTTACAAGCTAAAGCAGTTCGATCGCGCGATCGCCCAATATGAAAAAGCCTTTGCTTTAGAAAAAAAACTCTGGCCCGCTATCAACAATATCGGATTAGTCAAATACGAAACAGGAGATGTCGATAGTGCCATCAAACGCTGGCAAGAAGCGATCGCGATCGACGACAAAGCAGCAGAACCAATGCTAGCTCTAGCAGTAGCACTTTACACCAAAGGCGACAAAGAAAAAGGTTTAGCCCTGGGAGAAGCCGCCCTGAAATTGGACAAGCGCTATGCCACAGTAACTTTTCTCAAAGACAACCTCTGGGGCGATCGCTTGATAGCAGCCACCCAAAACTTCCTGGCAACTCCCCAAATTAAAGCAGCACTCGCCAAAATTCAAGATGCCCCACCATCTCCCGAATTGTAGCCAGATCCCAAATCCGGGTTTAATATCATGGCTAACCCTCCGTCATTGCGAGGAACGAAGCAATCGCTTAGTCTCTGCGATTGCTTCGTTCCTCGCAATGACAAATAATACAAAAAAAAGGGTAGTAAGCGCGGATTTGGTATAATATCAAATCCAGTTGCGTCGGAATGATTAGCTTTCTTGGGTTTTTGGTAAAGCAACCGCCACATCGGTTAGTACATAAATAACTATCATGAATAGAGTCTCAAAGGAGCATTTCATAAACGGTTTGATTCGGGTACCATAACTGTCAACTGTCAACTGTCAACTGTCAACTGTCAACTGTCAACTGCTCCCAGTGTTTTGAGCATCGCCGCAGTCGCCTCAGTTACACCTTTAACACCTGCAATATTTAAGCCTTCATAAGGTTTCGGAACAGGCAAAGTTTTGATACAATTACCCGTTACAACATCCCAAAACTTAATCGTCTCATCTTGACTGCTACTAGCCAGCATTTGACCATCTAAACTAAAAGCAACACACCACACCCAATTTTCGTGTCCCCGCAGAACTTGCAAGCAGTTCTTCGTGCTCGCATCCCAAACTCGTACAGTTCGATCGTGACCGCCACTCGCCAACAGTGTACCATCATGATTGAAGATTACCGATGACACAATACCATCATGTCCCTCCAGGGCGGTCAAAAATTGTCCGGTATTGATATCCCAAAACTTGATATTACCGTCACTGTGGCTGCTTGCCAAGATATTACCGTCAGGGCTAAAGGCAACAGACCAAACCCAACCGCTATTTCCCATCAAAGTGCTTAAGACTTTCCCTGTACTGACATCCCATAACTTCACCGTCTTATCGGTACTCGCAGAAGCCAGGATATCACCTGAAGGACTAAAAGCAATTCCCATCACCCAACTCTCATGCTCGGTAAAAGAATAAAGACATTGCCCTGTACTAATATCCCATAGTTCGATCGTCTGGTCTTCACTGAAACTTGCCAATGTCTTACCGTCGGGACTGATGGCGACTCCCCAAACCCAAGCAGAATGACCCTCTAAACTTTTTAGGCATTCTCCAGTCCTAGCATCCCATAACCTGACACTCGTGTCAGAGAATCCACTCGCCAGCAAGTCTCCATTCGGACTGAAGGCAATGGATTTCAATCGATTAGTACGTCCATCCTGTATGCTTTTAAAACACTTCCCGGTTTTGATATTCCATAATCTCACGGCGCGATCGCTACTAGCTAAAGTTTTGCCATCGGGTGAAAAAACTACCGAATTTACTGGATTGCTTTGCCCCAATACTGTTTTCAGACAACGACCTGTTTTAACATCCCACAGTCTCACCGTACAGTCTTCACCAGTGCTAGCTAAAATTTTGCCATCTGGACGAAACGCGACGGCTGAAACCCGACTGGCGTGTCCTTGGAGTGTTTTTAGACACTCACCCGATGCCACTTCCCACAATCTCACGGTGCTGTCTTCGCTGCAACTTGCTAAAATCTGACCGTCAGGACTAAACGCAACAGACATTACTATTTGTGAATGTCCAGAGCAAATCCTAACGAGTTCACCCGTGTTAATATCCCAGATGCGAATCAAAGCGTCATGACCGCCCCGGGCTACCATTTTACCATCTAAACTGAAAGCCACCGATCGAATTTGACGACAGTCAGTCTCAAATATTTTCAGGCATTGTCCGGTAGCAACATCCCACAATTTAAGTATGCCGTCATCACCGCCACTAGCTAACATCTTACCTTGAGGACTAAATGCGATCGACCAAGCCTGACTTTTGTGTGCCGGCAAAGTTAGCAAACATCGTCCGTGACTCCAATCCCAAAAACGCACAGTCCCATCACCGATGCCACTAGCAAGCATCTTGCCATCTGGACTGAAAGCAACTCCCAGCACACTGCTATGATTTCCCTGCAATATTTGACGAATCGACCAACTGCTAACATCCCAGCAATTAATCGTACCGTTACTACCACCAGTAGCAAAGGTTTTTCCATCTGGACTAAAAGCAACAGATAACACAATGCTGCCGTATTCTTTGCCAGTTCTCAGCAGCCTAACTTCTGGCATTTGCCACAAATGAACCTCACTATTAGTATCGCCCATTGCTAAAAGTTTTCCATCCGGGCTAAAAGCGATGGACAAACCGCTTCCCAGAACTTGAGCGAAAACCGAATTAGTTAGATCGGCCCCAGCAAAGTTTACCTGATGCAAATTCGTATCGGGTAAATAAGCTTGCCAAACAGTCAAATGAGAAAAATCCCAACCGCTTAAATCTATCTGCATTTGACACAAGAGATTTATAATATTACCCGCAACATAGCCAGTGTCTAGTGTGGGTTTACCGCGCAGGGATGTCAGAATAGGTTTGAGTTGGTTTTCGATGATTTGCTGGCGTTCAAAAGAAAAAAAAAGGATCTCGGCAATAGGTTTTAGTATCAGACTTGCTTGCGTATCTCTAATGTATTCTTTAGCTGTAGCTTTGAGCAGAGCGTGGCTTCTGAGAAGATCGATTTTGCTGGTTGCGATTTCAGTGCAGACTTGCTCGATTAATCGTTGCGTCATGTATTCCATGACGACGGGTTGTTGAGTGTAGCCGTCTGAGGTTTTTTCAATCAGAGAATGTCTCAGCAGAGAACCTAAAACTTCTAGTAATTCTTTAACAGTTAATTTTGCAACTAAATCTTGTTGTAATTCACCCAGCGATACTGGCTCCCGATTAATAGCCAGCCAGTACATCACCTTTTTTTCTAAATCTAACAAACGATTAAATTGCCTGTCTAATAGGTTGCGAATATCATCAAATACTAAACTTCCTTGATTTAAAAGTTCTAAAAATTTGGGGAGGCTACTATCAAAAAAATCGCGAATAGCGGGAGCAACCATTTTTAAGGCTAGGGGATTTCCTCCATAGTGAGATATCAAAATATCCCATTCAGAGTCCGACCCTTGAAAAGAACCGATGCGTTGAAAAAAAATCCGTGCTTTGGGAGTGCTTAAACCTTTCAGTTGTAATGAACGAACGGGCAAAGTTTCGCCTTCTCTAGCGGCTAAACCGATCGGCTTTTCTCGACTGGTTAATAGCAGGGTACTTTTATGATTTATTTCGGCTACGCAGCGTAGAAGTTGACCGTATCCTTCATACCCCTCTCGATAACAACCCGTGCGTGCTTCTTCCTGTAGAATTGACTCGATATTATCCAATATTAACAGACACCGATGCTGTCGCAGATAGTGCAGCAGTCGCGAGATTCTACCATCTACGCTGTCTGGTAAATTCGTTTCCTGTTGGTGCGACAGAAATTGAATCAATTCTAGTAACAAGTCAAGGATAGAGGGAGCATTGCAGAGACTGTGCCAAATAATATAATCAAATTGTTCTTGGATGCGTTCTGCTACCTTAATAGACAGAGAAGTTTTGCCAATTCCACCCATCCCCAACAGCGTAACTAAGCGACAGCGATCGACAATCAGCCACTTTTCTAATAAGGCTAATTCCTCTGCACGTCCGTAGAAAATAGAAACATCAATTGCTTCTCCCCAATTAATCGTTTTGTTGAGTTTTGTTAAGTCAGTTAAAGTTCGATCGGCGATCGTACCACTGCGATCGACTTGTGCGTCGATCTTGTGACTAATTTGGCTATTTGGTAGTGATGCGGCGACTTGTGCCTGTTGTGCTTGCCGTCGCAAAACTGACTGAAAGTTACTCTTAGTGACTTTTTCTCCGAATACCCGACTGAGAACTTGCCATAACTGAAAGCCAACAAACTTAATATATTCTGCATCATAACCAGCGCTTTTGGCAATCTGCGGATAAGACAGTCCTTCCCAAGTCTGCCGCAATACCAGTATGTGAATATCGTTGAGATGTTCTTGTTTGAGAACCGAGTCGAGGAAAAGCAGTGCTTCGTCGATCGTCATTTATTTAAAATTATCGGGTGTGTTAGCTAAAAAGTGGTGGTTCCTGCTGGACGATACAGAAAATTAAGTAATTATACTTAAAATAATAGCATATTTTTCACTCAAGTTATAACTATTTATAACTATTTCTCACTGACGCGATCGGCGCATCCGGGTTATTACTGAATCAAAGCTCAAAATTATTGAAATGTAATGTTTTAAGGAGGGTCAAATGGCTCAAGATTTGCGAAACACAGAAGTGGCTCAAAAAATTGAATCATATTTCGATGCAATAGCCCAAGGTAATAAAGGCGATGCAACAATAGAAATGCTAGAACAAGATGGCTTTATTATCCGTTACCGAGTTCAGATTCGCCATCATCACGTTTGGGATAGCTTTGTGAAACGGGTAACAATGTATGACATAACGACGCCAGTACAAGGCGAGTTCGATCTGAAGAATCCGGCTAGTTTTGTAGATCAACAAGCCTGTGTTGATGTTGGTTTGGGTATTGGGCGAGTTTGCGTTAGTTTGCAAGAACTTGCTCAAGCAATACTTGCATCTGGGTTAGTTGTTTAACATCGGTTAAAAGTAGTGAAAAGAAGCGATCGCCCTTGTGTCAGTTGGGATGGTTGGTGCGATCGCATCCTAGTTATCTGGAATGGTAGAAAGCGATCGCTCAAACTAAAATTTTCCACAAAGTGAGAAACTAAAATATGAAACGCATAAAATCTATTCTGATTGGGTTATTCCTAGTCAGTAGCATAGGTGTCACAGATGCCTGCGCCCAGAGCAATAAACCAAGTCCATCGGCATCGGTACCAGCACGTTCTAGTCAGGCTGTCCAAACAGATTGGGATGTCGAAGTAATTTTAAAAAGCAAGTCTCTAGACAATCCCAAATTTTACGTAGTGCTGTTAGTGACGGTAATTGCTGGAGGGGTTGGCGGGATTGTTTTTGAGTTGCTGAACCTGCAAGGCAATATTGAGCGGCCCCACGCACCCAGCGAAGATGAATTGGCGGCAAAACTTGCTTACGCTAGTGTAGAAAATGTAATTGATTTGGGCATTTTTGCTAGAATTATTATTGGTGCATCTGCTGCTGTTCCTGCTATGGTGTTTATCAAACCAGACAGCGTATTGCTGTTATTAGCAATGTCCTTAGTCGCTGGTTCGGCAGGGACTGCTGTCTTCCGTTCCTTGCAAGAGCGACTCTTAATAGCTATCACTCAACAAGAGGCAAGTGAACAAAAAAGAAGAATCAAGCAGAAAAATAATAATGCTAAGATGGACAAGGCGATCGCGGCTGTTGAAACCCTAGAAAAGGAAGTCGAAAAAAAATCCGACAGCCCGGAAGGAACAACCAATCTAATAATTTCAGAAGGCACTGTTTTAAACCGCAGTCATTTCGAGGAAGTCAGAAAAATCCTATTGCAGGTTACAGGAGTAAATGCTCAAGCAAACAATGCGATCGCGGCTTTTAACAAATTAGAGGAGGAATTCATAAAGAATTCAGTTAGCCCCCAAGGAATGCTCGATCTGAAATTCACCAAAGACACTGCTATAGAGTGCAATTTGTTTGGGAATGTCAAGGATTGCTTGAGTCAGGCTAAAGCAGCAAATGAGCTAACTTCGATCGCCGATAATAGCGTCATCTCAACCAGCAACCCAGATCCAAAACCACCTGTAAACGATCGCAAACCCGATCGGGTAACAGTGGAGAGTCACTAGGACTTACGCACGCTCTACGGTGTGCAAAGGGTTTTGAGATTGCTTTCCTTCGGATCGCTTCGCTAACGTGCCTCGCAATGACAGAAATAAGTTACTTGCGTGTAAGTCTCGATCGCAACTCGATCGCCAGTAGGGATGGTGTAGCCAGTAACAAACATCAGCCAATGGCAAATTTGCCATTGGCTTCTGGACGATCGCGACTGAGGCTAGATATTTCGTCTATATTTTGGGGAAGTATCATCAGCACTAATTAACCAATGACATCCACCGCTACGATCGCCACTCCCCTAACCTGGACAGAATTAGAAGCCCTCACAGACTTTGAAGTCGATACAGTCAACGGCCCAACCAACTCTCAATCCCGGTTGCGCCTGTTTGGAAAAACCGAATCCGATGTGCGAGTCACTCTGTACCGCGACAACCACGCCTGGTGTCCCTACTGCCAAAAAATCTGGCTGTGGTTGGAAGAAAAACAAATCCCCTACCGTATTGAAAAAGTTACCATGTTCTGCTATGGGGAAAAAGAAAGTTGGTACAAGCGCAAAGTGCCATCGGGAATGCTACCCGCGATCGAGCTAGACAGCCGCATTATCACCGAAAGCGATGACATCTTAATCGCCCTCGAACGAGTTTACGGGCCATTGAGTTTAGGAATGGAAAACCCGAAAGTCCTTCCCATGCGGCGTTTAGAACGGCTGTTATTTAGGGCTTGGTGCTCTTGGTTGTGCTACCCAGCCAGTTCCGCCAAAGTAGAACAACACAATCGCAACCAATTTATCAGCGTCGTCGCCCAAGTTGAAGCAGCTTTGGCCAGCACTCCCGGGCCTTATTTCCTCGCTGAATTTGGCACTGCGGATGTGATCTTTACGCCCTACGTCGAACGGATGAATGCCAGTCTTTACTACTACAAAGGCTACTCAATGCGGGAAGAAAACCCGCGTTTTGCGGACTGGTTTGCGGGGATGGAAAGCCGATCGACCTATCGCGGTACTCAAAGCGATTTTCACACCCACGTACACGATTTGCCACCTCAAATGGGCGGCTGTTATGAAAACGGCGAACCGCAAATGCTACTCAACAAAACCCGCGTGGATAATGGGCCTTGGGCTGGATTACCCGATGTGATGTATCCAGAACCGGAAACCTCGCGTAAAGAAGCACTCGATCGCGTCATTAAGCATCGCAGCAACATTATTAAAGTCAACCCTGCTGATGACAACTTATTCGATGAGGCTTTGCGCTGTGCTTTAACTTTGATGGTGACTGGGGAAGTTTGTAAACCACCGGTTGGATCTGATGGGGCTTTGCGGTATTTGCGCGATCGGGTAAATGTGCCCCGCGATATGTCCATTTACGCGGCCAAACGGCTCAGGGAAAGCTTAGAGGAAACCGCCGCCCTCGTGGGTGACGCCCAAGGTGAGCCTATTCCTGTGAAGCACCGGCGAGATCAAGATCCGGCTAATTTTGTATAGGGGGGCGATCGGAATCAGGCGAAACGATCGTTGCTGCTGCTGGCGCAATGACCGAAGAACGAGCCCGCCGGGCCCCGGGTTTTAGACATGGGGATAAGTCGGTAGCGGTTTCAACCGCCTTCAGTATTTAACAAAGCTTAAAACAGAATCAGCACCATATACAGCTTTATGTTGTATAACTATAGTATGAGCGTTAAATACAAATCAAACAAAAATGTTGTCTACTCTTGTAAATACCACATCGTGTGGTGTCCCAAGTATCGTCGCAAGGTTCTAGTTGAAGGCGTTGATACCCGGCTGAAGGAGATATTGCTAGAGGTGGTAACTGAGTTTAAGAGCGAATTAATTGAAATGGAAGTAATGCCAGATCACGTCCACCTTTTAGTTGAATGCGATCCTCAATTTGGGATTGCCAAACTAATTCGTTACATGAAAGGGCGCTCATCTCGATATCTTCGTCAAGAATTTCCTTGGCTAAAAAGTCGATTACCAACGCTGTGGACTAACAGCTACTTTATTTCAACTGTCGGTGGTGCGCCTATCTCAGTAGTCAAGCAGTATATTGAAAATCAAAAAAATGTCTAGTTATGGTTGTCAACAAAATTTAATTAGCCCAGATCGAGCTTTAAAAAGTATCCTGGAGTTTGTTTGTGAAGAATCAAACAAATTAGCTAATTGTGGACTTTACTACTCTCGGCAATTGTATTTCAAAACTGGGAAATTCCCAAGTAAAGCCACTTTGCACAGGCTATTAAAAAGTAATCTCCACTTCAAGGCCTTGTATTCTCACGTAGCTCAACAGACTTTAACAACTGTTGCAGAGTCATTTCAGTCGTATATTGGACTACTTAAGGGGATCAAAAATGGTACAGTAACGCAACATCCCAAACTACCGGGATACCGCAAAAATAGCCTCAAGCTGGCGACATTTCCCAAGGCGGACGTAAAGTTAAAAAATGGGCAATTAATTAAGGTTTCCACTAGGAGGTAAAGTTAAACTATGGTTTGGAGTTAGTGAATTCTATCTACCAATGCCGTCAAACTTGGATTACGACCAAATCCGAGAAATTCGCATCTTACCAAAGAATGGGCAATTTTATGCTGAATTTGTCTACAAGATTCAGCCAATAACAGTTGAATTAGATGCCAGTAAAGTTCTAGGTATTGACCCAGGATTAAATAATTGGTTGACCTGTGTTTCCAATGTGGGTACAAGTTTGATTGTAGATGGACTGCACATCAAATCCTTAAATCAGTGGTACAACAAACGAGTTGCAACAATCAAAGAGGGCAAGCCTCAAGGTTTTTGGTCTAAACAATTAGGGAGGATTACGGAAAAACGAAATAGACAAGTTAGGGATGCCGTCAATAAAGCAGCTAGATTAGTATTGAATCACTGCCGGGAAAACCAAATAGGTACAGTTGTTTTCGGCTGGAACAAAAAAATGCGTCAAGAAATCAATCTTGGCAGCAAAACGAATCAAAACTTTGTGCAAATTCCTACCGCTCGATTGAAAGATAGGATTTCTCAACTTTGTGAACAGTATGGCATTCGGTTTGTTGAAACCGAAGAAAGCTACACAAGTAAGGCGAGTTTTTTAGATGAGGATGAACTACCTATGTTCGGTGAAAAACCTGAAGGGTGGAAAGAATCTGGGAAACGTGTCAAGCGTGGCTTGTATCGCTCAAAAGATGGAAGCAAAATTAATGCAGACTGCAACGGTGCTGCAAATATTTTGCGAAAAGTAGCGGCAACTTTAGGGCTTTGCCTTGAAGGAGTCAGTAGGGGCGCTTTGATTTCGCCCTTGAAGGTTCGCATTTGGACTCTTTAAGAATCCCCCCGATTCATCGGTGGGGAGTATCAATCACGCGCTTAGTTGGTGATGCAGGAGAATAATCGAGCTGACGGGGTGACAGGTTGCCTGAAAATCAGACAGTCCGGCAATCCTAGACAAATCGCCTAAAACAAGATAGGGTAAGAAAGCTTCGGGAGCATTTCAGTTTTGCATTTGTAGTGCTGTCCCCGCTCGCACTCAAAGAAAAAATGCTTTTTACCAAAATGAGATGCTCCCTTTAGAAACTTTCCATTAAGGTTTTTTCTTGAGCGTAAACATCGCGCAATTGTTGCAATGCTGAGGCAGAAATTACCAATTTAACTGTAGCGACTAATTTACCCCACTCGTGCAAGCTGTCAACTGAAACAGCGGCTTTGAAGTTGTACGTATAAAATTTAGTCCAAAATTCTGGTGCTTGGGTGCGTTTCCAGCGTTTGTACCAGCCGAGATAGTCTTGGGTGCAGGCCGGTTTTACTTCTAAGATTGGGGGGAAATCGGCGTAGCTGACGAATCTGCTGAGGCCTTTGGCGTGTACGTACACCATGTTGTGACAGCATTCGATTCGGTAAATTTGGTCGGGCGTGATGTTGAACAAAAGTGCTACGGTTTCTTCGGTGACAAATCTCGATCGCGGATTGACCGTCAACGATTTGTGAATAATTTTTGAGGCGCCGATCGCTGACGACGATCTTAACTGATTCTCTAATATCATTGTAGTTGCATCTGGTGGTGGTAGCTCAGTCTATCTGCTAGGTGCGATCGACATTAATTATCTCTCGGCATTAATTATAACGGGCGATCGCCTTTAGTTTCGTTGACTCTGCCGCCAAACGGATAGCAGCGCCGATTTCTACCGTAAGCAGCCCAAAATGTTAGACCAAAGTTCCAGCTTCCAGATTCATCTTTAGAGTCAATCTAAAATCTAAAATCTAAAATCTAATCACCCGGGCGATCGCTTTTTGCTATATTATACTAAATCCAAAATTTTGTAAATAGTTTATATGAGTAAAGGTTTAGTCAGGTTGCGGGTTCGAGAGTTGGCGGCCGAGAAGGGATGGACGCTGAAGGAGGTTGCGGAGCGATCGGGCGTGGGGTACAGTACGATTAGCAATTATGCCCGCTCTCAGGGGATGGCGATGGTTGACTTTGCCGCAGTGTACAAGTTAGCCCGTACTTTTGACGTGATGATTGAGGATTTTGTGGTCATCATGGAAAAGTAGGTGCTGTTTGGCGATCGACCTTTTGGCGAAAATTATAGCAGTTTTAAATGCGATCGACAATTGCCCCGAAATTCGGAGAGGGCAGTGCCGTTTCCCTGCGGGAAATGTGACGATCAAAGCAACAGTAAGCGTAGGGTGTGGATCCTGCGAAAAATCCCTAACTTGCATATCAAAAATCTCAAAGCGACGCACCCGTGCACTCGATCGATCGCAAATAAAGTCGATCGCCTACAATCAAACTAACCCCCTAGAGCCTGAAAATAGGATAACTGTCAAACTTTCTTTTGCATTCCGCCATTTCCTAACTCTTAAACTGCAAATACTCCATTTTAAAATCTAATACGGTTTACTTAAGATTGTCTTTCGAGAGGAACGAAGCAAACTGTATCTATTTTTCATGGGACTTTCACGACTAGCAGTACATGAGTGAACCGTATTGCTTTATATATAAGAAAGAGCGCTGAAGCGCAACTACGTACCTTTATTGTCTTAAGTGAACCGTATTGCTTTATATATCAATACAGTTGACTTAAGAAAAATCTGACTTGCCCAAAATGGCTATATTGCCAGAAAATCGTCAGATGAAATTCATCAAAAGCATTAAGTAAACCGTATTGAAATACAATCCACTCCATCAAGAGAAGAGTTTTGAACCGTATTGGGGCGCT
>NZ_JAAFKG010000067.1 GCF_013299185.1 Microcoleus sp. bin48.metabat.b7b8b9.023
TTGAAGATTTGAGTGAGTTACTTTTTGATTTATCTAGTTCAGATAAACCTGTTAAATGCCTCGCATGATGTCAGTCAATAGCCTTCATAGCCTTGATTTAACCTCTCGACAATTAATCCACCCTGCTTCTTAAGGGGGGCTAGGGGGGATCTAGGCTTAGTTATCGAACAGTAGTCTCTGATGGGGTTTAGCATTAAATTGACACGAAAGGCACGTGCAGTGTCTCGATCGTGGGTAATATTAATTCCGAGGATACCGGATTAGATGTAACATTTATGCAACCAGTTTAATCTCAAACATGAAATCAGCAATCAAAATTTTGTTAATGGCAGTGATAACTTTTTTCTTAGTTTTACAAACAGCAGAAATCGCAGACTCTATAATCAGCGCTTTTGGTGACAGCAGTTCCCGCAAACCTTTAGCATTAAATCAATATACAGGCGTCGCTTATCTCGAACCGGCTCAATGTACGGGTTCGCTGCTAACAGGAGGATTGTACGTTCTCACGGCCGCCCACTGTCTGAACGAAGGCGGAGTAAAGGTTCCCGCTGAAACAGCAATCAAAGCAATTTTTAAATTGCGTAGCGGTGAAGTTAGCATTCCCGTTAGCAACTATTACATCCATCCTGGTTGGACTGGTTACGAGTCGGAAGTTGGCAACGATATTGCGATTTTAAAGCTGAAAAAAGCTGCGCCGTCAAGTATCGAACAGTACGAGATAAATAGAAATAAAAATGAATTGGGCAAAATATTTACCAAGGTGGGATACGGATATATCGGTGTAGGTACGAAGGGACAGGATGAAAATTCTAATTCTGAGGCGAAAAGATATAGCGGACAGAATCGCTATGATGCTTTGATTGATGTTTTGAAAGATGCTACAGAATCAGATATGTCGGAATTGGTTTTGGGAAGTCAATTAATCTTTGATTTTGACGATGGAAGTGCGGAACACGATGCTTTGGGGAGGCATTTTCCGAAGTTGCGCGATCGAGGTTTGGGAAAAAATGAGATAGCGACGGCTAGCGGTGATTCCGGCGGCCCGTCGTTTGTGGACGGGAAGATTGCGGGGATTAGTTCTTGGGGTTACAGCGATCGGGGTTTTTTCAAAACAAATATCGGCGATATCGATAAAATTGACGATAATGGCAGTTTTGGCGAAATTTCCGGCGACACGCGGGTATCATTTTATGCTGGTTGGATCGATCGGGTGACAAGAAATAAGTGATTTGGTTAATTTGCGATCGAAAAAAACGTGGCGCGTCAACGCCACGCTGTCAACAATTAGTTGGATCGATTATATCGCAAGTTTCATGTAGTTTCGGCGTTTCAAGCCCTAGATAGGGATTTAGGTATTTTCCGGCATCGCGCATCTATATGGGCGATCGACCTTGATGGTTTCAATCCCTGATAGGGATTTAGGTATTTTGCGGCGCTACGAAAATTCAATAGCATCAAAGAGATTGGCGTTTCAATCCCTGATAGGGATTTAGGTATTTTGCGACACAGTATGAAGGATCTTGAGTTCGATTGTCAAGGTTTCAATCCCTGATAGGGTTTTAGGTGTTTTGCGGCAGTGCTAACTTTGCCGCGCTTCTTGTCAGCAGCTACGTTTCAATCCCTGATAGGGTTTTAGGTGTTTTGCGGCTGAGAATTCACATAGACACGCCTTGGTTGCGGGAAAAGATTGTTTCAATCCCTGATAGGGTTTTAGGTGTTTTGCGGCAAGGATTTGGGTCACGAACAATTCACGTATGCGTTTCAATCCCTGATAGGGTTTTAGGTGTTTTGCGGCCTAAAAGTCATGGGCTGTGGTACAGCGATTTTTGTTTCAATCCCTGATAGGGTTTTAGGTGTTTTGCGGCTTTGATGCGTTCGTAGAAATGCTTCAACTTGAGTTAGGTTTCAATCCCTGATAGGGTTTTAGGTGTTTTGCGGCAAATAGTTGATCACCCCGATGGATAAATCTCTTTGTTTCAATCCCTGATAGGGTTTTAGGTGTTTTGCGGCTTTGAGAGTAGATTGGATGCGACCTCCAATGCAAGTTTCAATCCCTGATAGGGTTTTAGGTGTTTTGCGGCTGGCGATCGGGGCTTGGATTCCCGATAAATTTACCGACGTTTCAATCCCTGATAGGGTTTTAGGTGTTTTGCGGCGATATTGCAAAAATATCAGGAAGCACGTATTCGAGTTTCAATCCCTGATAGGGTTTTAGGTGTTTTGCGGCACAACCTGATTTTTAATGGGTTGCCGAAACTCGGATATGTTTCAATCCCTGATAGGGTTTTAGGTGTTTTGCGGCTACGGATGGTCACAAAATCTATCAAAAGCAATTAGTTTCAATCCCTGATAGGGTTTTAGGTGTTTTGCGGCCGCCCGCTCCAGAAGCCTTGGTATATTTGGTTTTCAAGGTGCAGTTCCGTGAATCTAAAACTAAAGTACCATTCCACTCTTCGACTTGTCAATCCCCAATTTTCCATACTCACTCCAAAACGTTATCCTGTAAAGCTTTCAGACTTTCCGTGAATCGTTTTTTGAGACTGGAGGCATCAAACTCTTGCTGCACATCAGTTTCAGCCGAAAAATTTGATACCCCTATTTTAACACCTACCGGCTCACGGAAACTAGGCAAAAAATATTGTTCGATCGCCCTTGCCACCAGCAAACACTAACAATTCTCTCAATATTATCAAGTGTCAAGCAAAATAGATCAGAACCATTTCACTTCAAACCATGACCAAAACCTTAATTCCCGTAATCCTCGCCGGCGGTAAAGGCGAACGCTTCTGGCCACTCAGCCGCAAACAGCGCCCCAAACAGTTTCTCAGTCTCGACGGTAGCGGCAAAAGTTTGCTGCAAGCCACAGCCGATCGACTATTAACATTAGGTAACGGTTGGGATGATTTGTGGGTAGTAACATCGGAAATGTTGGCTGCGGGAGTCCGCGAACAGTTGCCGCTACTACCTCCTGAGAATTTGCTGGCGGAACCGGAAGGCCGAGATACAGCGCCGGCTGTGGCTTGGAGTGCTATAGAAACTGCGAAGCGTTACGGTGAGGATGCGGTTGTCGGGTTTTTCCCGGCGGATCACTGGATTGGGGAACCCGAGGAGTTTGTCAAGACTTTGGAGGCGGCGGCTGAATTGGCTAGAAAGGAAAGTGCGATCGCCACTTTGGGAGTCAAACCGAGTTATGCTTCCACTGGCTACGGCTACATCGAACAAGGCGAAGAAATTGGCAGTTTTGGCGGTTTTCCAGCTTATCGGGTGGCGAGATTTACCGAAAAGCCCGATCGTACTACCGCCGAAGAATTTGTAAGTAGCGGTAAGTTTAGCTGGAACGGCGGAATATTCGTATTTCGAGTCGGCACAGTGTTGACAGAATTGCGAAATCATGTACCGGAAATGATGGCCGCTTTGGAAGCAAAAGGCGCCGCAGCTTACTCCGAATTGCCGAAAATTAGCATCGATTACGCGCTGATGGAAAAGACGCAAAAAGCTTGTGTTTTGCCTGTAGGCTTTAGTTGGGACGATTTGGGTGACTGGAATGCGATCGGCCGTTTGCTGCAAGGAGACAAGCCGAATGTCGAGTTAGCAAAACACATCGGAATTGATACCAAGGACGCTATTTTCTATGCAGCGGATGAGAATGAAGTAATTGTCACCATTGGTTTAGAAGATGTCGTAGTTGTCAGAGATGGCAATGTCACTTTGATTGTGAAAAAGGACAGGACGCAGGAGATCAAACAGGTGATCAAAGTGTTGGGAGAAGATGACAAGTTGAAAGATTTATTGTAAGGACACAACAATAAAAAACTGGTTCGTAGTAAGGACTTTAGTCCTTTCTTTTCCGATTCTATAACAAGGACTAAAGTCCTCACTACGAACCTAGGAAATTTTAGTGACGCAACTCGCATCTGTCAACTATTTACATAATTTCTGCTAAATCCAACACAAAACCCGGCAGTACATCTTCCCCTGAGAGTGTAGCAGGATTTTGGAGAATTTCCACATCTTGACCGGGGCGATAAATTTCTACCCGCCGATTTTGCCTGTCAATTAACCAACCCAATCTCGCACCGTTATCTATATATTCTTGCATTTTATCTTGCAGCTTTTTCAACGAATCAGTCTTCGATCGCAACTCGACCACAAAATCGGGACACAAAGGAGCAAAACTGTCTTTTTGTTCGGGAGTTAAAGCATCCCACCGTTCTTTTTTGACCCAAGAGGCATCAGGAGAGCGATCGGCACCATTCGGGAGGGTGAAACCTCCAGAAGAGTCGAAAACAACTCCCTGTTTAGTTTCACTGTTCCAGACTCGGACTTGAGATGTTAAGTCAGCATTACGTCTGCTAGTTTCACTGCCTGTCGGTGCCATAATAATTAATTCCCCTGATGCTGTACGTTCAAATTGATAATCGCGGTTGTTCTGACAAAGCTGAAAAAATTGCTCGTCAGTTAAGTCTATGGATAATTCGATCGAGGTGGCAGGAGATTGGATGGCAATCATGTTTTTTATATGGTTTGAAACACATTCAGAATTTGGCTTGTAATAACTTACTAATTCAAGTCTTTGACACAACTTTTTCAACTCAATAAATTTCATTATAAAAAGATCGTGTCTGGTTTCACTGTAATATTAGCATGAGGATTAATGCCACTGCCAAAAACCGTAGCTTGCGGGGCGGAACGCCATCGCCCTCCCCCACAGCCCAAAGTACGCGCGGCGCAGCTATCCCTCTTGGCTGAATCGCGCCCTTTGCGCTATTCCCTCCAAGTTATTCCTCAAGACAATGGTCAGCTTGGTTAACAGCGCTATCCTAGTAGTTGTATAGCCCTTAAACCCGATCGACCCGGAGGCCACGTGTTCAGCCTAGTTCAAAACACTTCTCGCAAAGGAGAAATTCTAGAGGTCGTCTTCCGCAACGGTTGGGACTACATGAAAAGCCTCCTAACCGGCCGCAAAACCGACGCACCCAGTCTCCCAACTCCCGCAGTTCTCCGCAACATCCTCGTCGAATTAGGCCCAGTATTTGTCAAATTGGGACAATTGCTGAGTACCCGCCCCGACTTGTTACCGGCCGCCTACATCGAAACCCTCTCCACCCTACAAGCCGAAGTGCCGCCCGTACCGTGGTCGGAAGTAGAAGCAATCGTGCGCCTGGAACTCAAACAGTCGATCGAAGAAACCTTCTCCAAATTTAACACTCAAGCAGTTGCCGCAGGTTCGATCGCCCAAACCCACAAAGCTACCTTAAAAGACGGCCGCGAAGTCGCCCTGAAAGTTCAGCGCCCCGGTATTGATATTGTCATCGAACAAGACATCGCCGTGCTCCGAGGTTTAGCAGAACTTGTCATGCTCACAGACTTCGGTCAACAATACGATATTGTAGCCCTAGCCGAAGAATTTGCGATCGCCCTGCGTGCAGAACTAGACTTCATTCAAGAAGCCAACTACACCGACGAATTGCGCCGCAATTTATCTAAAAGCCGCTGGTTTGACCCAACACAAGTTGTCCTCCCAGAAATTCACTGGGAATTGACTACAAAAAAACTCTTAGTAATGGAGTGGCTGAACGGAGTCCCAATTTTGTTAGGGGACTTACAAGGAATTCGCCACAAAGGAGACATAAATGCCGAACGCGAAGAAATTACAACCCTGCTTTGCCGCGTTTTCTTCCAACAGTTATATATTGACGGCTTCTTTCACGCAGACCCACATCCCGGCAACTTATTTTATCTCAAAGACGGTCGAATTGCGCTGCTAGACTGCGGCATGGTTGGCAGATTAGACCCGCGCACTCAGCAAAATTTGACAGAAATGTTGCTAGCAATTGTCGATTTAGATGCTCAGCGCTGCGCTCAATTAACATTGCAAATGGCCGAATTTGCACAGCCTGCGAGTTTGGCTAATCTAGAGAACGATTTGGCTCGAATGCTGCGGAAGTATTATAATGTCAGCTTATCGCAGATGAACTTGTCGGAAATTTTTTATGAAGTGCTAGAAATCACTCGCAAAAATAAGATTAGGCTTCCCAGTAATCTCGGTTTGTATGCAAAAACTCTCGCTAATTTAGAAGGAGTAGCGCGTTCTTTTAATCCCCGATTTAATATTGTAGAACAGGTCAAACCGCTGATGACCGATATGTTTCGGCGTCAGTTATTAGGAGAAGACCCAGTGCAAGCTCTGCTGAGAACGGCCCTGGATCTGAAAAGCTTATCTTTGCAATCTCCGCGACAGGTGGAAGTGCTTTTAGACCGGGTTACTTCCGAAACTTTGAAGTGGAACTTGAGCATCAAAGAACTCGATCCGCTGCGCCGCACTCTGGGTGATTCGGCGAACCGACTTTCTTTTAGTATTGTCGTAGGTTCCCTGATTGTGGGGGCGGCAATTATTTCTTCTAACGCGCAAACTGCTCAGCTATCTTTTTTGAGCAACGGTTTGTTTGGGGCGGCGAGTTTTCTGGGTTTTTGGTTGATTATTAGCATTCTCAGGTCAGGTCGTTTGCGGAGTTGATTGGTACAAGATCATTATGTGTTGTGGAACAGGCATCTTGCCTGTTCTTGAGAATCGTGGAAGATGTAGAATATAGCCTAATGCAACAACCGCATAAAGGTAGGCTATGTCACAACATGATTCTTCTCTTCCAAAGTCGGCAATTAGAGACAACCGTCATCGCGGAACTGTGGGCAATTTTTTGAAAGCCAAGGTTGAGGAAAACTCAACCTTGTCCATTGTTTCTGCTTACTTTACAATTTATGCCTTTGATGCTTTGAAGGAACAACTTCTAGGTATTAAAAGCTTGAAATTTCTGTTTGGCGAACCGCGCTTCATCAAATCCCTTGACCCAAGTAAAACCGATAAAAAGGCGTTCCAAATTGAGGATCGGGGCTTGCAGCTACAGAATCGGTTGCAGCAAAAGCGGGTTGCGAAAGAATGTGCAGAATGGATTGAAAAAAAAGTCCAGATACGGTCAGTCAAGCAATCTAATTTACTGCACGGAAAAATGTATCACATTGCTCATAATGGAAGTGAAAATGCTATTATGGGCAGTTCTAATTTTACCCTGCGGGGACTGGGATTAGGTAAAAATAACAACAATATTGAACTCAATTTAGAAGTAGATAGCAAACGGGATACCCGCGACCTGAAAGCCTGGTTTGATGAACTCTGGAATGATGCCGAACTAATCGAAGATGTCAAACAAGATGTGCTGCTGTACCTAGAGCAACTTTACCAAAATAATTCTCCTGAGTTTATCTACTACAAAACTCTGTTTCATATCTTCGAGACCTTCCTCGATGACCTAGAAAAAAACGATATTCTCAGCGAACAGTTACACTTCTTTAATACAGAAATATGGAAATCTCTATTTGAATTTCAAAAAGACGGAGTTAAGGGAGCTATCAATAAAATCCGACAATATAACGGGTGTATTATTGCTGACAGCGTTGGGTTAGGTAAAACATTTGAAGCTCTAGCGGTGATTAAATATTTTGAACTTCGCAATCAAACAGTTTTGGTTCTTTGTCCCAAAAAACTCCGCGAAAATTGGACTGTATATCTAGCACAGAACAATAGTGAGCTCAATCCTTTGGTTAAAGACCGCTTTAACTATACAGTCTTATCTCACACCGACTTGAGTCGTGACTCTGGTTACTCTGGGGACATTAATTTAGAAAAGATTAATTGGGGTAACTATGACTTGGTAGTTATTGACGAATCGCACAATTTCCGCAACAATCTCAAGAGCAAACGGGACGAATCTGGCAATTTAATTAGAAAGAGCCGTTACGAAAGGTTGATGGATGATATTATCAAGAGCGGTGTCAAAACTAAGGTGTTACTCTTATCCGCAACTCCGGTTAACAATGATTTAAAGGATTTGCGGAATCAACTTTATTTTATCACAGAAGGTCACGATGCTGCGTTTGGGGAATCGCTAGGAATTGCCAGTCTGCGGGATACACTAGCTGATGCTCAGCGGAAATTTACCAAGTGGGCAAAGAAAAGTCGCGATCGCCAAACTAGCGAACTCCTGGAAGAACTAAGTTCTGCTTTCTTCAAACTGCTTGACGAACTTACGATCGCCCGATCGCGCAAGCACATTCAAAAATACTATAAAGATGCGATCGCCCAATTAGGCGGCTTTCCAGAACGGCTCAAACCCATCTCCGTATTTCCTGAGATTGACCTAAAGGGTGAGTTCATGTCCTACGAACAGCTTAACAGCGAAATTTCTAAATATCAACTCTCGCTATTCAACCCTTCAAAATATGTCCTGCCGCCATACAGTTCGGTGTATGAAAATAAAGGAGTGCGAAATTTCAAACAGAGCGATCGCGAACGCTGTTTAATTGGCATGATGAAAGTCAATTTTCTCAAACGCTTAGAAAGCTCCATCCATTCCTTTGCGCTGACAATGGAGCGCACAATTACCAAAATTGAAGCTCTAGAGACCAAAATTCAAAACTTTCAGCAATTTCAGCAATCTCGTGACGCTAACCAGACAGTTATTATCAGCGATTTGATGGTTGAAGACTTCGACGATGAAGAGTTGCAAGATGCCATGCAAGTAGGTCAAAAGCTGATATTTCAAATGGCGCACCTCGATGTCGAAACGTGGTTAAAAGACTTGAAACGCGACAAGGAACAGCTTAAAAAAATTTACAATTCTGCCCAAAGCATTTCTGTTGAACGCGATGCCAAGCTGGCTGAGTTAAAAGCACTAATCGCCGCGAAAGTCAAGCATCCTACGACTAACAAGCATGGGAAACCAAATCGCAAGGTTTTAGTCTTTACTGCTTTTGCTGATACCGCAGTTTATCTCTACGAAGGATTGCGGGAGTGGGCAACATTAGAATTGAAAATTAACCTAGCTTTGGTGACGGGTGGTTCGGCGGCAAATAAGACTACCTTTGGCAAAAACGAGTTCGATCGCGTCCTGACAAATTTTTCGCCTTTCGCCAAGAAACGCGCTCAAATTCCATCTATGCGGCAAGACGGCGAGATTGACCTATTAATTGCCACAGATTGTATTTCAGAAGGGCAAAATTTACAAGATTGCGATTATCTGATTAACTACGACATCCACTGGAACCCAGTCCGAATTATCCAGCGGTTCGGTAGGTGCGATCGCATTGGCAGCCCCAATTACACCGTACAATTAATTAATTTTTGGCCTACAGAGGACTTGGATCAGTACATTAATCTGAAAAATCGAGTAGAAGCACGGATGGCTTTAGCAGACATGGCTGGTACATTTGAAGATAACCTGCTAGAGGTAAAGGAAATTCAAGAAGTGATTGAGACTGATTTGAAATACCGCGACAAGCAGTTGCTGCGATTGAAAGACGAGGTGCTGGATCTCGAAGATTTCACCGAGAGTGTAGCCCTAACCGAATTCACTCTCGATGATTTCCGAATGGAACTAGCCAAATACATTGAGAGCAACCGCAAACTACTCCAAGATGCGCCTTTAGGACTCTATGCAGTAGTTCCAACTAACTCGGAGTACCCGATAATTGCTCCGGGCGTAATTTTTTGCCTCAAACAGAAAGGCGATTCTCTTGATAATAAAACCGTCAACCCGCTGCAACCATACTTTGTAGTTTACGTGCGGGAAAATAAGGAAGTGCGATTAACTTTTGCTCAACCCAAACAAATACTTGAAATATATCGGTTGCTGTGCGCGGGATGTACTGCTCCCTATGAAGAGTTGTGCAATTTGTTCGACAGACAAACTAATAACGGATTTGATATGAGTTTGTATAACGATTTGCTGAAGCGGGCGGTTGATTCAATTGCAGGTATTTACAACAAGCGGCTCATCGGCAATCTGCTGTCTAGCCGCAGTGCTGTGTTGGTTGAACAAGCGCATCAGGTTAAAGCAACAACTGATTTTGAACTGATTACCTGGCTGGTGATTAAATGAGCATCAGCGAACAACAAGCCAAAACATCTATTAAGCAAGCTTTAAGTAGTTTTACCAAGGGAAAACTAGCCGATAACGCCCGGAATTTGTTCTTTGTTCTTGGCTACCGCAGTGATCTAATTTATGCGCTCGAACCTAATAGTTCGGATAATTTTATTGCAGAATTTGACATAGATCAAAAGCTCAACTCCCAAAAAGCTCTCTTAGAGGAATGGCTGTCGGTTGATTTTCTCTTCCAGTTTACCGGGACAGAAATTGCAGATAATGACCAGTTTGTCGAATTTGATAGTAGCAGCGACGAGAATGCCTTTTTTACTTCCTACTTGTTTTTCGCGATCGCACTGCCGAGGAGCGAGTACACTATAGAACAACTTGACGGGATTGTCCGCGAGATTAATAAAATTTTACCGATTCCCGCGATCGTTCTCTTTCAGCATGGAGAAACTCTGACTTTATCCATTATCAACCGTCGCCAACACAAACGCAATGAATCTGAAGATGTATTAGGAAAAGTCAAACATATTAAAGATATCCCATTCGCCAGTCCGACAAACTCTCATTTAAAAATGCTCTTCAATATTTTTTTGACAGAGTTGCATGAGAATCATGCCTTTAGCAACTTTGACGAATTTCATGAAGCTTGGCATAAAACTATTCCTGACAACATCAAATTTAAAAAAGATCGTCTACCGCCAGATTCGCTTCGGTTTTACCTGCAACAAATCTGTCGAATTCCCCTGCTCAAAGCTTACGAAGAAATTGAATTAGCTCGTAAAATTGCTGAGTTAGAATTAGAGGGCAGCCGAAAAGCTAAAGACAAAATGGTAGAGTCTAACTTGCGGCTGGTAGTCTCAATCGCTAAAAGATATCAAAATCGAGGGCTGGATTTATTAGACTTGATTCAGGAGGGAAATCTCGGTTTAATCAAGGCTGTAGAAAAGTTTGATTGCACGATGGGAACCAGGTTTTCTACCCACGCATATTGGTGGATTCGTCAGGCAATTACGCGGGCTATTGCCGATCGATCGCGAACTATCCGCCTACCAGTTCACGTTTATCAAACTATCTCTAAGATTAAGAAAACTACCAAGCAGCTTTCTCAAGAAATCGGCCACAAGCCTACGGAAGAAGAAATCGCGATTAAAATGGAGATAACAATTGCAAAATTGCGCTTTGTTGTTCAATCGGCTAAATCTATCATTTCCTTAGATACTAAAATGGGTGATGATGAAACTTCTACATTGGGAGATTTGATTGAATTCGATGGAGAAACACCAGAAGAAAAAGTATATAAAAAATTGTTTTGCGAAGATTTAGAAAGCGTTTTAGATACTCTAGAACCTCGACAACGTGACATTATTCAGATGCGATTCGGCTTGGATGATGGCCGGGAAAAAACTCTACAGGAAATCGGAAATATATTTGATGTTACCCGCGAGCGGATTCGGCAAATTGAGGGTAAGGCTTTACTAAGATTGCGCCATCCAAACCGCAACAGCATTTTAAAAGATTATATTCGCCCGACAGCAATTTACGAAACTCAGACAAAAAGACCGATCGCCCAACCGATGCAGCTCAGACGGTTCAACATCTCAGAAAACTTGTCTCCCAGCCATTGCGACACTTTCTTACAGGAGCCTGTTCATGATAAAATAGTTGAAACAGCTAATACGGTAGAACCATTAATTCCTTTTGACAATTTCATAGAAAAATCAAATATAGAACAAAAAAAGTTGGCTCAAACTTACCTGTCGAGTGCAGATGAAAATGAAAACAATCTCACTTATGCAAATTTGAACGAGCATAATTTCCACATTGCCGAACTGACAGAAAATGACTTAAATGGAGCGATTAAACCGATGAAACAAAATTCAGCAGACTTACTCAGAGAACTCACCGCACTAGAAGATGTTTTTTCCCAATTAGAGAAACGGCTGTCAGAGGCAAGTCGAAAGTTGCTAGATCCTGGTATACCTATATCTCAAAAGCTGATTCAAGAACTGGATGAGTCCCATAAAAAGTTTATTCAGCTTCGCGACAAGGTGCTAGAACTGGCTGAATCTTTGGCAGTATCGACAACGCTGAAAGTTGAGGAAATTGGTTCTTTAGCAGATATCAAGTCTGTACTCGATCGTGTGGATTTTGCCGAGAAGCAAAAAAGTGCGATCGCCCTTGTCCGCGACTCTGCTTTGAGGGTGCTGGAACGAATTTTAGCGATCGCCCATCGAGTAGAGAGCAATTTTCAGTCATTGCTGGAATGTCAGGAAAAAGCCCGCGAACTTCAACGCGCTATCTCCGAATCTCAGGAGTCTGACTTGCATCCCGACACCCAACTCTTGGCTGACGGCAATCATCCATTCTGCAAACTGCTAACACTAATTGCAGAATGGGAAGCAGCAGATGATGAGCATTTGGCTTCTTTACAGGATGCCGTAGCAGAATCATTTGGAAGAACTCTGGCGATGGCAGCAGTCAGAGGTAAACTGATTATTCAGGCGGAAGCAATACCAGATTTCCCTGCTGTTTCTACTAACAATAATTTAGAGGAAACTTCCTTAGTTGATGAGCCAGAATCTGAAACTGTGCTTATTGTCGAACAACCACCCGCAGCAGAGTTGAAATCGGTATTGACAGATGAGGCGATCGCGCAGCCAACCGCTGAAAATATCCCTAATCTTCCACCAACAGAACCGCCCACCTCAACTCAGATTAATCAGCAAGATTCGGAAAATAAGCAAGGAAAAGAAGTAGAAAATCAGGGTAATAAAAAAAGAGAACAAAAACAGCCTCTTTACAGCTCATCGCACAATGATACCGCTCAAAAAATCGCTCAATCCATCTTGGATGACCCCGATCTAGAACGCCCAGCAGTTCTGCGCGACTTAGTTTGGCGGCTGATTCTAGAACAAAAACTCAGCCTTGCCTTTCATTTAGCTCGCTGCTTTGAAAAACAATACTCCAACTTCGAGCCGCACCTGCCACCGCAGTTAATTCGAGCAGTATTGCTAGGACAAAACCTCCGCTATGACGTAGGATATGGAAAACTTGCAAATCTGCTTAAAGATGACTTCACCAGTTACACCGCCAGCTATTCATTACCAGACAAAAGTGAATGGAATCAAGCTGCAAGCTTGCTCTTGGCCGCAGCAGCAATGCGACCGTCTTTACTAGCGCCCAATACTGGTGCGAAGCACCTTCTCCAGCAGCTTCATTTCGGTAAAGCTGGACTTGCAAAACTATACGATTATTGCGAAATAATAGCTAAATACGGCGATGGTCAGCGGGCTCTGGATATCAAAGCCATCAAGAAAGCTAAAGACCAAGCAGACGTACAAAAATCTTTAGACGAATTGCATCAAAATATCGAAGCTTGGTGGTTTCAAGCACAGAAAAAAGATATGATTTACCCGCCGGCGAAGAAGGTGTGGCAAGATTGGTTGAAGCCTGACGAACTGATTCACTCTTTAGTATTTCCTGTACTTCAAAAAGATTTGAGTAAACTTTCAGCAATCAAGCAGAAAGTCAATCAATTGTCTGACGAATCCCAGATCGACTCTGAAATTGAGAAGACCGATCGTAAAATTCGCAGCAGTCGCCGTGACTCCATGATGGGGAAAGCCGTGATTCAGTTTCGCGATCGCGTTCGTGAACCTGTTGAGTTGGTGCGAAAGTGGATTGAAATTCAGGAATCGCGCTTAGATCGAAGAGACAATTATCTTCAGAAAGAAGCCAAACAGTTAAAAGAAGATATTGAGAAACTTCAAAATACTGTTATTAAAGAATTGGATGCTTTTGAGGAAACAAAACCTCCAGTGTTTATTTTAGCTGGTATTGCCTGTTGCCGAAAAGCTGTCAAAGATATCGGCAATCTCTTCGATCCAGATACTGAATTGCCTACCGCAGAACCTTACCCAAGACATATCCTGCACGCGGAGCTGTTGAGAATGCCATCTCTGTCGATCGACGATGACTGGGAACTGGATACTGCTAATTCTGAAGCGGGTATAAAGGGAATTTTGGAGTTAGTCAAAAATGACATTTGGGATTGGCAAAAAGCATTCGATATGCAGAGTTATATCTGTAGTTCAACAACTGTGGGAAATCACGAGGCTACGGCGCAAATCATCGAATACCTCGAACACAATCCCGAATTAACATTAGACCTCGCTCAGCTAAAGGACGAACGAAATAATCGGATTGAAGAGTGCCAAGGAATTTTGCAGGAGCAGGTCGAGACTACTAGCAAACAGCTCGAAAGAGCCGTAGCTTTTGGTTTGCTAAGAGAAACAGATAGAACTGCTTATGCAGCACAGATTGAAAGCATTAAAAATGCTTTGGAAACAACCAGGCGGTTTTCTGAAAAAATTGAGCTGCTTCGGGCGATCGATGAAGGAATTAATGCCAAGCGCCAGGAACAGATCGATCGAGTGTCGGAGCAATTAGAGAGTCTTCAGCAAACAGGTATAGCAGATGCCGATCGTACCAGAATTTGCAGTGTATTGGAGCAAGGCGATATCCTGACGGCCGAGGAATATATAGATATGCTGAAAAAGGGGCGATCGCTTCCTGAACCAGAAAAAAAGAGAGAGGCTTTTAAAGACTTCTTCGAGCATGATCAGTATACTGCGATCGAAAAAGTCCTTCAGGATTACAAAAAGCAAGAGCTAATTGCAGACATTTCCAAAGGGAAAAATATCGCCAAAATCCAGATGCCGCAGGGGGCCCAAGCCAAAAAAGCCGCTGAAATGCTCGACGCTTGGTTGGCAGCTAAGGGCAGAAATCAAGTCACAGAGAAAGATGCTAACCAAATTCTCAGCAACCTCGGTTTTCACATCAAATCTGTTACCGTCAAAAAATTAGGGAACTATACCTGGATTGACGTTAATTCTGAGCCGATATTTGACCAAAATCGCTGTCCTGTGTCTGCCTATGGTTCAGCCGCGAACGGTCATTACCGCATTCTTTGCGTATGGGATAGACCGAACGAACAGGATCTCCTCAATGCAGTTGGAGAAACTGCTCTGGGAGAGCCAGTATTCGTCTTTCATTTTGGGCGAATGACCGTCAAGAGACGCCGAGATTTGGCTGATTTGTGTCGGCAGCGTCGGAGCACTTTCATTGTTATAGATGATGTGCTGATGCTCTACCTTTGCGGAGAACAAAAAACACGCCTACCTGTATTGTTTGATTGTACCTTACCCTTTACTTTCCTGGAACCGTATAAAACCGCAGCAGGAGAAGTTCCGCCTGAGATGTTTTACGGGCGAGTACGAGAACGGGAATCTATAATCAATCCCGAAGGTTCTTGTTTAATTTATGGAGGCCGCCAGTTAGGTAAAACGGTTTTGCTTAAGTATGTACAGCGGACTTTTCACGCCACCGACGCGGGAAGGAACGCCCTATTTTTGGATATTAAAGAAATTGGGCGCAAGCAACAGTTAGATAAAATTTGGCATCTACTAAACGAAGAATTGGATCAATTGCAAATTCCCGATACCAACCGGCGCAATTCCGTCCGCGAAAGCAGCTTGCAGCGGATTAAAAGTTGGCTGGAATTCGACACGCAGCGGCGCTTTTTGCTGTTGTTGGATGAGGCTGATAATTTCCTGGAAGCTGATGGTAAGGAGGATTTCCCGCGCTGCGATGAGTTCAGAAAATTAATGACGGAAACTCACCGACGTTTTAAGGTGGTCTTTGCTGGATTGCACAACGTTCTGAGAACCACCAGACAAGCAAACCATCCCCTGGCTCACTTTGGCACGCCGATCTGCATTGGGCCTTTGCTGAATAATGGTGAAATGCGAGCCGCAACAGCTTTGGTAGAACGTCCGCTGGCTAGTCTTGGCTATCATTTTGAATCGGAAGATTTAATCCAGCGCATTCTGTGGCAGACTAACTATTATCCGAGCTTGATTCAACTTTATTGCGAGCAGTTACTCAAGCACATCACTAGCCCAGATGTCCCTACTTTCGATCCTAAAATTAGCCCGCCTTACGCGATCGCTTCTCGCCATGTAGAAGAAGCTTATCAAAGTCAAGACCTTCGCAAAAATATTCGCGATCGCTTTAAGTTGACACTGGGACTAGATCCGCGCTACGAAGTAATTGCCTACTCGATTGCTCATGGCTCTCAGGAGAATGAAACAGGTATGGAGGATGGGTTTTCTGTATCTTGGATTCGCGAACAAGTCTTGTATTGGTGGTCTGAGGGATTCGTGGGAAGGTCATCGGAAGATGAAATTCTTGCTTTACTAGAAGAAATGGTCGGATTAGGAGTTTTACGAGAAACCGATGCAGGTTACTTCACTCTGAGAAGTTCTAATTTAGCCTTGCTTATGGGTACGCAGCGAGAGATTGAAACAGAACTTCTGAGACACCGCGAACCTCAACCTGAATACGAACCTACTACTTTTCGTTCTCCTCTTCTAGTCAACAATAAAGCTGATTCCCGGCGCAGTCCTTTAACTGTTCAACAGGAATCAGATTTGCTGCGCCCGGAGAATCGTGTCTCTATTATATTTGGCTGCCAAGCGGCAGGAATTGACGATTTGAGAGTTTTTATGATGAAAGCAGCATCTAGTAAGAAGGATTGCAAAATTCACTATCACTATTTAGAAAATCTCTCAGATCGATCGGATTTCAGCCAGCGTTTGACGGAAATTATTAACCCTCGTAAAAAAGATATCACGCTCGTTGTTGTATCAGCCACCAACCTTTGGAGTAAGGATTGGGTTGATGAGGCTATTAAGAAAATCAAAATATTGAAGAAAGAAGACTCGTTTATCCAGCTTGTTTTTGTCGCCGATCCTCAGAAAGCTTGGCAGTTAGTTAATTATAGTTCCACAGGTTTTGATTTATTTAAGGATATGAGATTTTTCAGCCTCAAACCTTGGCACGATGCCGCCCTGCGACATTGGCTGGAAGATACTAATTTGCCCAGCGAACTAGAAGTGAGAAAAAAGATTGCGGCAGTTACAGGAAATTGGTCAAACCTGCTGCAAGAATTCTATCAATTTGCTCAAATTAATCCGCATTGCTGGCAAGATTCCTTGGCCCAACTGAAGAAGCAATTTAATAAATCTGACAAATTAATTAATTCAATGGGTTTTGACGGTTGCGAACCTCAAAGAAAACTGGTGATGAGAACTTTGGCCCAATGGAGAGAAGCAGCAACGGTTGAGGTATTAATTGAGGTTCTTGATGATGTATCGCCTGAAGTTGTCAAGCAGACTCTCAGATGGGCGGATCTCCTCAGTCTCGTCTCGCATTTAGGAAATCAGAAGCAAGACGGTAAGGATTACTGGCAGATTGACCCTGTAGTTGGCCGTCTGCTGGAATCTATGGCAGAGTAATACGCACTTTCTCCTGTGCGATGTACTCAAGCACATCTCTGACTTCAGATAGGCGATCGCCCGCAGCAACTAAGTCTAAACTAGAAACTATAGTTACCTTCAGGTTCGTAGTGGGGACTTTAGTCCCTCTTAATTAAGAACTAAGGACTAAAGTCCTTACTACGAACCTAAGTTAGATTCAGGTTCGTAGTGGGGACTTTAGTCCCTCTTAATTAAGAACTAAGGACTAAAGTCCTTACTACGAACCTAAGTTAGATTCAGGTTTGTAGTCGGGACTTTAGTCCCTCCAAATTCAGGACTAAAGTCCTTACTACGAACCTATGTTAAAATAAGATTAGAGATAGATATTATTAATGAGCAATATTAACCAAGTGTTATCAAGTCAAAAACAGCCAGAATTAGGATTGGTCTGCATTACGACTTCGGACGCAGTTCGTTTCCGGACTGTCACGCGGAAACGGCTGTTGCAGCTAACAGAAATTGAACAAGAAAAAGTATTGCGCGAATTGTATGCAGATAACTTAAAACGACTTGACAAAGCGCTTGATTTCTGCTACGCCAATGGGATTAAATTGTATCGCATGACTTCTGCACTGTTCCCTTTTGCAGATACAGATTTGGGGGAAACAGTTTTAGATTCGATGAATGAGGAATTGCGAAGAGTGGGCGATCGCACAATTGACCTCAACATCCGTTTGGTACTCCACCCGGATCAATTCGTCGTCCTCAGTTCCGACAAGCCGGATGTTGTGAAAAACAGCATTAAAATTCTGGCGACTCATGCTTTAATTATGGATATGTTGCAACAGCCCCGATCGCCCTACGCGCTGATGAACATTCACGGCGGTAAGGGCGATCGCACTTCGCAACTGACATCAGTCATCCGCGACTTACCCGAATCTATTCGATCGCGCTTAACCTTTGAAAATGACGAATACGCTTACAGTTGCTCAGAACTTTTAGAAGTTTGTCTCGATACCGCAGTACCGCTGGTTTTTGACGCGCACCACCACGTCATTCACGAACATTTAGAAACTTACAACGATCCGAATGTGGCCGAAATGCTAGCAGCAGCAAAGACTACTTGGCCTGTTCCCGAATGGCAATTAGTACACATATCAAATGGCCGAGAATTTTTTGCCGATCCGCGCCACAGCGACTTGATTGCAGATATGCCCGATTGTTATTATGATGCTCCTTGGATTGAAGTAGAAGCTAAATTTAAAGAGTTAGCTATTGACAAGTTGCGGAAAGAATGGCTGGCTGCCAAGATTCCCGAATTAAGCAATATCGTGTAGCGACTCGGGGAATCCGACAATTTTAATATCGTGTCGAAATAAAACCATCGCACTCAAATTGGTTCGTAGTGAGGACTTTAGTCCTTCATAGATGCGGACTAAAGTCCTCACTACGAACCGTATTATAAACTATAAATAATGTGAGCAATTATGTGCGGCAGATTCACGTTAAATACTCCAGCTAAAATCATCGCCGAATTCTTCAAACTCTCGGAAATTCCCGACATCAAACCGCGATACAATATCGCTCCAACTCAATCAATTGCTACCGTCACAGTCAATTCCGAAAAGATTGAGCGACAGTTTCAATTTATGCGCTGGGGATTGATTCCCAGTTGGGCAAAAGATATGAAAATCGCCAGCCATACGATTAATGCCCGATCGGAAACAGTAGCAGAAAAACCAGCTTTTCGCAGCGCCATCAAGCACAGGCGGTGTTTGATAATCGCTGACGGCTTCTACGAATGGCAACCGCAGGGGAAGAAAAAACAGCCTTACTATTTTACAATGGCAAACAGCGAACCTTTTGCTTTTGCCGGTTTGTGGGAAAATTGGGAATCGCCGGAAGCAGAAAAGATTGTATCTTGCAGTATAATTACTACCGCAGCTAACGAAACTGTACAGCCAGTGCACGATCGAATGCCGGTGATTTTGCCCGCAAGCGTTTGGGAAGAGTGGCTTGACCCCTCAATTAAAAATGCTCAGCAGGTTTTACCGCTGTTAAAGCCCTACGATCCAGCAGCAATGATCGCAAATGCTGTAAGTGCGATCGTCAACAGTCCAACTAAAGACAGCCCCGAGTGCATTCAAGCTATAGAATAAACTCGGCGGTTAGAAACCGCGTCTACACACACGAAGTCCGCCTCCGCGGACTAATAAGTCGAGGAGTGTTACAGTTAAACTCTGTTGTTATTTGCTCAAATACTTTTCTTCATCTCAACATTAGGCAAAGGACAAAAAATATGATCGGATATGTTACCCTCGGTACAAACGATTTGCAAAGTGCAGCCAAGTTTTATGATGCTTTGCTGGCTGAAATTGGGGCTAAACGATTCATGGAAATGGAGGAATTTATCGCATGGAGCGTTTCTCCGGAAATGCCAGCACTTGCTGTTACCAAACCCTTTGATGGCAACGAAGCAACTGTTGGCAATGGCGTTATGATTGCACTTCAAGTTGATAGTCCAGAAAAAGTCAATTTAGTTTACAATAAGGCGATCGCACTTGGCGCTCAGGATGAAGGAGCAGCCGGGCCAAGAGACGCGTTACCGGGGTTTTATGCGGGATATTTTCGGGATCTTGATGGCAATAAGCTGAACGTGTTTTGTATGATTGAACCAAACAGTTAAGATTTTTCCGATCCGACTAAAGAAACCGGGTTTTTTCGAGTTTCTGGACTGCGATCGAGTATGCTCGTAAAAACCCGGTTTCTGACTACCAGCGCGCTAACTATAAAAGATGAGAACATCAGAAGCAGAGGTAAAACTGATTGATTTCAGTCAAGAAAAGGCAACAGATTTTTTATTGCCTCAGCCTGCTGTCCTGACAAGTTCGGGATGGGATAAAATCTATTACGAACACCATCAACAGCCGCAGTTTGACACGCCCGAACATCAAGGTACATGGCACGTTATTGCCCATTGTCCTGATGTTGAGGTATCGGGAGAGCGATCGGGAGAACGGTGGTTGGATGGTAAGCTGAAAACAGAAGCCCGGAATCAGGGAGACATTGCGGTGATTCCGGCGGGTATTTCCCAGCGCTGCAATTGGAATACTTTAGCTCAGTTTACCATTTTGGCGATCGCCCCTACACTCCTGCAACAAGTCGGTCAAGATTTGGTAAATTGCGATCGCATTGAACTGATCCCTCATTACATGACAGAGCAAGATATCCTGATTCAAGGGATATTCGGCGCTTTAAGACAAGAATTAGAATTTGGCAAAATCGGCGGTTATTTACTGATTGATAGTCTTAAAACCGCATTAGCGATTCACCTGTTGCGGAATTATTGCACCGCGCCACCTCGGCTTTCTAGCTATTCTGATGGATTATCTAAACCCAAGCTGCAAGAAGTGAGGGAATATATTAACGAACATCTTCATCAAGACATCAAACTAATTGAACTGGCTGCGATCGCCCAAATCAGTCCTTATCACTTTTTACGTCTGTTCCAGCAAAGCATTGGCATCACACCTCACCAGTATATCTTGCAGCGTCGCATCGACAAAGCCAAGTATCTCTTACGCCAGAGCGAACTGAGCATCGCAGATATTGCTTTGCGAGTCGGATTTTGCGATCAAAGTCACTTGACTCGATGTTTCAAGCGCCTGCTGGGGATGACACCGAAACAATTTCTCTCAGGGCGATCGCAATAATCTACCAAAATCCCGCAACTTTTTTCTAGAATTCAGAATCCCCAATTTTCTAAGCTAAGACTCAATACGGTTCAGATAAGGCCGATCCCCCCTAGCCCCCCTTAAAAAGGCTACCGTGTACACACAACTCCTAGAAACCTGGCTGTGTCTGACACAACCTGACGTAGGCAAGGTTTTGAGATGAGGGAAGTTTTTATCAATAGTTTTAACTTATTGATAATGGTTGACGGGAAATCAAGGATTAAAAAAATAAATTTCCGTTTTTTTCCGTCATTTGATTTCCAACTCGACTTGTGTGTACACGGTAGACAAAGGGGGGGGATAGGAACTTACTCAAAGTCCCCCGACCTAAGGGGGATTTAGGGGGATTTCCGGGGAATTAACTGTGTTAACCCAACTGTATTGAAACTGAACGCTCGAAGCTGGAGAAAGCAAATGAAAAATTGCGAAATTAATACCACAACAGTCAAAGTTATTAACAATAACGTACAAATCGATGCTTACTTAGCCCAACCAGTAGAAAAGGGAAATTTTGCTGCGGTTATGGTGTTTCACGAAATCTTTGGTGTAAATGAAAATATTCGGGATATTACCGAATTGATAGCACAACAAGGATACATAGCAATTGCACCGGCGATGTATCAACGTATTGCACCCGGTTTTGAATTTGGGTTTAGCAAACCAGATATTGGTTATAGTCCAGAAGCTTACCAATTGGGGCTGCAATACTATCAACAAGTAAAATATTGGGAAATATTCAGCGATATTCAAGCAACGATTGCCTATCTCAAAACATTACCCAACGTTAAATCTGACTCTATTGGCTGCATTGGTTTTTGCTTTGGCGGTCATATTGCTTATATGGCTGCAACTTTACAGGATGTCAAAGCAAGTGCTTCGTTTTATGGTGGGGGGATTACAACTTCTAGCTATGGAGAATCTACTCCAACTCTCGATCGCACTTCGGAAATTAAAGGCACGATTTATACATTTTTTGGTACGCAGGATACATTGGTTTCACAGGAAGAAACCCTCAAAATCGAGGCAGAACTACAGAAACATCAAATCAATCATCGTGTATTTCGATACGATGCAGGACATGGATTCTTTGGTGCATTTTTCGTAGATAAGTACCCGTTTTTAGCAGAACACCCTAATATAAACAGAGAAGCTGCTGCTGATGCGTGGCAACAGGTTATTGAACTTTTTCAAAACAAACTTAAAGATTAGCAGCGAGATCGTTAGTCTTTGAAGGCAGAATCAAAAATTCAGCTTTTTTACGTTCTACCAACTGTCAATTAAGAGGGCGGGCCCGCACCATCCACCGCCCCTACCAACTGTCAACTGAAAAGCTGTCAACTGTCAACTGTCAACTGACTAACTTAACTGTCGTACATCCGCGCTTCTGCCGCGTCGGGATTTTCCTCGCAATACTCGTCAAAAGCCGTTTTGTCAAGCTTGATCGATCGCTGGTGAGCGGCCTCAGCCTGCATTTCCTCTACGATGTCCCAAGCTACCGCGCACTCTTTAGATGTAGCGCCTTTCTCTGCACAGACTGTTCTAGCATCGGCGATCGCCTTTTGAATTTCATCCTCAAAGACAACACTCTTCGGCTTCTCAACAAAATCGCTTTTTGTCAAAATATCCGTTACCGAAATAATGCCCAGCAGTTTGTCCTTAATCACCGGAGCTCGACGGATGCGGGTATTGGCGAACAACCTCGCCACATATTCCACGCCCAAGTCGGGATTCACCGTGATGCACGGTTTGGTCATAATCTCGAAGACGCGGACTTTTTGCGGGTCTACTCCGTAGGCTGTTACTTTGTAAACAATATCCGTTTCGGTGACAATGCCATAGGCGTCTTGTTCGTGGCGGCGTTCCACAATTAACGCGCGCAGGCAGAGTTCGTTCATCATCGCCACTGCTTCAGCTACCGTTGCCGAACCACGAATGGTGACAACTTCCTTTGTCATGATATCTTGGGCTTTCATCATCATTTTTTCTTGCTCCCAGCTCATACACTATAGAGTGTATCCCGATTGTGCGGCGCCTGATTTACGATCGCGATCGCCACTTACCCCTGTGTCCGCCTTCGCCTCCGAGAGTCCGCGATTTCTCGATCGGGCGGGCCTGTTTCGGACGATCGCCCAAGCAAGAGTCAAGCATTCGGGCGATCGAGCCTTCAGCTTATTTTGCCCAATTTATCAGCCCCAGTCTCAAAGAAGTAAAAGTTAACACAAACAAACCAACTGCTTGCGCTCGCACAGATCCCCGGCTCTGATAAACTTGATGGCTGGGAGTGCAAAAAAGCACAAGGCAAGCAGGACTTAAGTTGGGAGGATCTAATTCGTGGACAATGTAATCGGTTTAGAGATTATTGAAGTAGTCGAGCAGGCAGCTATTGCTTCCGCTCGCTTGATGGGCAAAGGCGAGAAAGATGAAGCCGATCGCGTAGCTGTAGAAGCAATGCGCGAACGCATGAACAAAATTCATATGCGCGGCCGCATCGTGATCGGTGAAGGCGAACGCGATGACGCACCCATGCTTTACATCGGCGAACAAGTGGGTATTTGTACCCAAGAAAATGCCAAAGATTTCTGCAACCCAGATGAATTGGTAGAAATTGACATCGCCGTTGACCCTTGCGAAGGTACTAACCTAGTTGCTTACGGTCAAAACGGTTCTATGGCAGTTTTGGCAATCTCTGAGAAAGGAGGTTTGTTTGCTGCACCAGATTTTTACATGAACAAATTGGCTGCTCCTGCGGCTGCGAAAAATCATGTAGATATTCGCAAAACACCAACACAAAACCTCAAAATTATCTCTGATTGTCTCGGCCGCAGTATTGAAGATTTGGTGGTGGTGGTCATGGATCGCCCCCGACACAAAGATTTAATTAATGAAATTCGGGCAGCAGGTTCAAGAGTTCGACTGATCAGCGACGGTGACGTTTCTGCTGCGATTTCTTGCGCGTTTTCTGGTTCCAACATCCACGCCCTGATGGGTATTGGCGCAGCACCTGAAGGTGTGATTTCCGCAGCAGCAATGCGCTGCTTGGGCGGTCACTTCCAAGGTCAGTTAATTTACGATCCGGCTGTTGTTAAAACTGGTTTGATCGGTGAAAGCAAAGAAAGCAACATCGCTCGCCTGACAGAAATGGGCATCACAGACCCAGACAAGATTTACAATGCTGAAGAGTTGGCATCTGGAGAAACTGTGCTGTTTGCAGCTTGCGGAATTACTCCCGGAACGCTGATGGATGGAGTTCGCTTCTTTGGCGGCGGCGCTCGTACAGAAAGCTTGGTAATTTCTTCTCAGTCGAAGACTGCTCGGTTTGTGGATACAATCCATATGTTTGACCAGCCGAAATCTCTGCAATTGAAATAGTCATTAGTTAACAGTTGACAGTTGACAGTTGACAGTTGACAGTTAGCTGTTGACGGTTGGCTGTTGACGATTGATAGTTGACTGTTTGCTGTTGACCGTAACCTGTTATTAGCAATCAGCGATAAACTAATAACTAATAACAGGTGACTGTTGACAAGTAATAAATAAATAGTGACAAATCATAAACATGAATATTGCAGTCGTAGGTCTCAGCCACAAAACAGCGCCGGTTGAAGTTCGGGAAAAACTCAGCATTCCAGAACAAAAGATTGAAGCGGCGATCGCCCAATTGCGCGGCTACCCCCACATTCAAGAGGTTGCAATCCTCAGCACTTGCAACCGTTTAGAAATTTATATCGTTACCGCAGAGTCAGAGCCGGGAGTGCGAGAAGTGATGCAGTTCCTTTCGGAATGCAGCAAGCTTCCTTTGCAGTCTTTGCGCCCTCACCTGTTTATTTTGCTGCACGAAGATGCGGTGATGCACTTGATGCGAGTGTCTGCGGGCCTCGACAGTTTGGTACTCGGAGAAGGACAAATTTTGGCTCAGGTGAAACAAACTCACAAACTCGCCCAGCAGTACAAAGGTGTTGGCAGAATTTTAGAACGTTTGTTTAAGCAAGCTCTGACAGCCGGGAAGCGTGTTCGCACGGAAACTAGCATTGGTACTGGTGCGGTTTCGATTAGTTCAGCGGCGGCGGAATTAGCTCAATTAAAAGGTCAACATTTAGCAACTAGCCGGATTGCGATTATCGGTGCTGGGAAGATGTCGCGGTTGTTGGTGCAGCATTTGCTGTCGAAAGGAGCGAGTCATATTGCGATCGTCAATCGATCGATGCGAGGGGCTGAGGAATTGGCCGGTTTGTTTAAAGATGCTACATTGCACTTGCATTTGCTCTCGGACATGATGCAGGTAATTGCGGATTCTGACTTGGTGTTTACCAGTACAGCCGCTACAGATCCGCTGTTAAATAAAGCTAAATTAGAAGCTGTCTTAAAACCAGATCGCCCGTTGATGTTGGTAGATATTTCTGTGCCGCGCAACGTTGACTCGGATGCGAAGGAATTGGCTAACGTGAAGTCGTTTAATGTGGACGATTTGAAAGCAGTGGTAGCTCAAAATCACGAAAGCCGCCGCAAAATGGCAATGGAAGCTGAGGGCTTGCTGGAACAGGAAGTAGAGGCTTTTGATGTCTGGTGGCGCAGTCTAGAAACTGTTCCTACCATTAGCTGTTTGCGAGATAAGATCGAATTGATTCGGGAACAAGAGTTAGAAAAAGCTTTGTCGCGTCTGGGTTCCGAGTTTTCGGAGAAACATCAAGATGTGATTGAATCTTTAACAAGAGGGATTGTGAATAAGATTTTGCACGATCCGATGGTGCAGTTGCGGGCGCAGCAGGATATTGAGGCGCGCCGACAAGCGATGCAGACTTTGCAAACGCTGTTTAATTTGGATGTTGATGTCAATCAGCAGTACAGTTAACAGCGTTAATCAGTTGACAGTTGACAGTTGACAGTTGACAGCGTTAATCAGTTGACAGTAGTCATTAGTGATGTTTTGCATTAGCTTTTAATGTAATTAGGACTTATATCGTTTCCGGTTGGTGAACCGCCATAAGATTGGTTCGTAGTGCGGACTTCAGTCCGCAGCCGTATGGCGGACTGAAGTCCGCACTACGAACTTTCATTGTTATGGTAATCTACCGGATATGATATTACCCATTTGCTGATTAAGTAACGGGGTTTATTAGCTCAAATAACTAATAACTAATAACTAATAACTAATAACTAATAACTAATGACTAATGACTATTAAGCGAATTTATCAATTAATTTTATTGCTTGTAGGGCTGTGGTTAGTTTTTGAGTTTTCCTCCCGGATTGCGGCAGAAATTCTCTGGTTTGAGGAAGTTGGATATCTTGAGGTTTTGCTGTTAAAACTGAAAACTCAAGCGTTGCTGGGCGCGATCGCACTTTTGGTATCTTCCACCTTCTTCTTCGGAAATTTAGCCCTAGCCCGCCGCCTGCAACTTCCCACCGAAAGCAACATCAAATCACCTGTTTTTAGGCAGTTAATCGCGCCCGCAAGTGGCCCAAACACGAAGAAAAATCATCAACTACCTGCTGCTAAATCTCAAATTGCCTTTCCCTGGCTGTTGTTGGCGATATTTGGATTAAGTGCGATCGCCAGTTTAACAGTAATTCACTGCGGGCTCTTAGCCGCCGGTACCATCGGCGATTTTAGGATAGTCGGGGGTTTGTCGGCGCCGCCAATAGACTTCGGATTTAAGTCAATCCAGGTTGGGGTGGTGCAGCTATCGTCTGATTGGTGGCAGTTGGGCTTGCTGCTGGGAATGATGTTAGCTGTAGCAATTAAGCCGGATTTTTGGTTGCGGGCGATCGCTCTTTTGCTCAGTTTGGCGATCGGGATAATTGCCGCCAGTCGCTGGACTAAACTTTTACAATCTTTCAACCCTACTAATTTTAACATCACCGACCCGATTTTTAATCAAGATATTAGCTTTTATGTATTTATCTTGCCGATCTTAGAATTACTAAGTTTCGGGCTGACTATTGTATCTGTGTACGGTTTAGTATCTTGCACTTTAACCTATTTGCTGGCGGGAAACAGCCTGAGTCAAGGCATATTTTTGGGGTTTTCGCGATCGCAACAGCGGCACTTGTACGGCTTGGGAGCAGCTTGCATGGTAGCCGTCTCACTCCGGTACTGGCTGGGCTGTTACACCTTGCTGTACTCGCGCGGAGACGTTACCTACGGGGCTGGTTACGCTGACGTGACGGTGCGGCTTCCCGTCTATGGCTTTTTGAGTATTGTGGCTGGGGCGATCGCACTTTTCATGCTTTGGCCTGTTTTCCAATTGAACATCAACAATAATAACTTTAAAAAAATCATCTTAGCATTTTTGACTGTAAGTTTTTTACTAGGTTTGCTGCTGCCAAAAATTGTGCAGCAACTCGCAGTCAAACCCAACGAACTAGCGCGCGAACAGCCCTACATCCAGCGCAGCATTGCCTTTACTCAACAAGCTTTTGACCTGAAGAAAATTGAAATTAAAACATTCGATCCAGGCGGAAAACTTACCTATCAAGACTTAGAAAAAAATCAACTTACTATTAGCAACATCCGGCTGTGGGACAAACAGCCACTGCTGCAAGCCAACCGACAGTTACAGCAAATTCGACCTTATTATACATTTCCTGATGCGGATATCGATCGCTACACAATCAAAAACGCCACAGCAAAAAAGGGAGATGTGGAAAGCCAGCAAGTAATTCTGGCGGCGCGGGAATTAGATTACACAGCAGTTGCGCCGGAAGCTCAAACTTGGGTAAACGAACATCTCGTGTACACTCACGGTTACGGCTTTACTCTTTCTCCCGTAAACACAGTCGGTGTCGGCGGTTTACCCGATTATTTTGTCAAAGATATTGGGGTAACAGCCCAGACAGGAGACACTGTTTTAGATGTAACTAAAGATAGCATTCGGGCCAGTATCCCGATCGGCTATCCGCGCATTTACTACGGCGAAGTCACCGATACAGACGCCATCGCACCGACAAAAGTCAAGGAATTCGACTATCCCAGCGGCCAAGACAATGTTTACAATACCTACAGCGGTACCGGCGGAATTGCGATCGACTCTCTATGGAAGCGCTTGCTATTTGCGAGTTATCTCAAAAATTGGCAAATGGCGCTTACCCGCAATTTTACACCAGAAACCAAGTTACTTTATCGCCGCAATATTAACAAAAGAGTCCGGGCGATTGCTCCTTTTTTGCGCTACGATTCCGATCCATATTTAGTAGTAGCAAACGCCAATCTCAGTAAAGGAGAAATAGAAAAAGAATTAGTTCAATCTGGCAACTCTATTAAAAAATCACCCCCTGCAAACGATAAATATCCTAACTATCTTTACTGGATTATCGATGGCTATACAGCGAGCGAGCGCTACCCCTATTCAGATCCAGGAAAAAATGAATTTAACTACATTCGCAACCCGGTAAAAGTCGTGATTGACGCCTACAATGGCTCTGTTAATTTTTACGTTAGCAATCCTTCCGACCCGATCATTAAGAGTTGGATGGCTATCTTTCCCGGACTCTTCAAACCCCTAGAAAGAATGTCTCCGGCACTCCGCAAACACATTAGATATCCCGTAGATTTGTTGAGCATTCAATCGGAACGGTTGTTAACTTATCACATGGAAGATCCGCAGGTATTTTACAATCGGGAGGATTTGTGGCGTGTTCCTAATGAGATTTATGGTGGCAAACAGCAGCCCGTAGAACCGTATTATTTGATTACGAAACTGCCGACGGAAACATCAGAAGAGTTTATTTTGCTATTGCCATTTACGCCAGTCAGTCGTAATAATTTAATTGCTTGGATTGCAGGGCGATCGGATGACGATGATTATGGTAAGTTGCTATTGTATCAATTCCCCAAACAGCGATTAGTTTACGGCCCGGAACAGATAGAAGCTTTAATCAACCAAGATCCGGTAATTTCTGAACAAATCTCTCTGTGGAATCGGCAGGGTTCAAAGGCGATTCAAGGTAATTTATTAGTAATTCCGATAGAACAATCTTTGCTGTACGTAGAACCTTTTTATTTGGAGGCTGAACGCAATAGTTTGCCAACTTTAATTAGAGTGATTGTTGCCTACGAAAATCGAATTGTGATGGCAGAAAATCTCGACAAGGCACTGAAGGCACTTTTCCAGCCAAAATCTACTAATAAACCCGCAATTGTGAGGCCAGTAGAAGGCGCATCTCCAGCGTTGAATTGACAGATGATATGTGTATGGAAATGGCATTCTCATTCATCGAACAACAATTACAATCAAACGGCATTACCAACTTAATTCTGATTTCTAACCGCGACTTGCACCGCTTCCCGATTCATGCTTTATTTAGCAGTGAATTTGTGATCACCTATTTGCCTAGCGCTCAATTTTTGCTGAATTTGAAACATCTTTATTAAAATTGCTTGACAGAATTCCGGGCTCGAAATAAACCACAGATGGCTCTGAGGGCGCTGAGAGAAGAGAAGGGGAGAAAGTTATTTAGAGTTGATAACTCTGAGGATTACTGTTAGTTAGCAGGCTTGACATCTTCCCACCAAAGCTGGACATAAGGCCAGAATACTTTATCATCATCTAGCTTGACGGTCACTTCATAGCGATCGATCTGAGTGAGTTCGCCTGTTTTACCATTGAATTGCAATTGTTTGGGATCGTCAGTGTGAATTTCTACCTTGTGATTCAACAGCGGTAGCATTTGCTTTGAAGAACCATGAAACGGATTTTTGCCTCTGAGCACATAGCCACCAATGAAAGATATGTACATTAAAGTCAGGAAAAATACTGTACACAAACTCACAATCAACAGTATTTTTGCTTGCGAAAAATTGGTATAAATGCTCGTAACTCCTACTATCATTGTTCCAAAAAATAACAGACTAGGCAGCAATAGTCCATCTCCCAGAAACTCGCTACAAAAAAGCATCAGGGGTATCTGAAAACCAAATAATGCAGCTACCCAAACCCACCCAGTCAGCAAGGATTCAGATAGTAGCCAATTCATTGCTACCGTCAGGCCGATCGCCATTACTATAGCCCAAATCGGTGCTGCATAATCGTACTGCCTAAAGGGAAGAACCACAAAAAAGAATGCAGCATAAACAAAACCCGCCAAAGCTAAGACAAATCCACTAATTATTTCGTTCCAGTTAAGCATTGTTAAATTCGGCGCAAATAGTGAAATCTTAATTAATATTATGTCCGATCGAGCAATAGTCCGGATATTTTGCGATCGCGAACGGTATAATAAGGGTTCCAGCTTCCTCAGAGGCTGAAATCTTAACGGTAGAATGCCAGTTTTAGCCACCACCCCAAAAAACTGTCCCGATTATTGCTCGAACAACCGCTATAAAATAGGTTTGTAGTGAGGACTTCAGTCCGCATCAAAAATCAGAGGACTGAAGTCCTCACTACAAACCTTATAAATGATAAAAATCTACACATTAGAAATGTCCTAACCCTTAACGTTCACCTGCTCATAAATTACAAACCCAGCCGCCGGTACAGTCAGCGAAATACATTTTCTCTGTCTGTCCTCAACATAAACTTTACTATTAATTTGCGTGTTGTCTGTCTAGTAAATGCACTTGAAACTGTCCCCAACTTTGTGTAAACTGTAGTCGATACTGTAATAAATGCAAGGAATATCCAAAGTCGTCGCATCCAGATCTAAAGCGTTTAATATTACCTTTTCACCGTTTTTACTAGCACAAAAATGCGCTTTGTGGTTGCCTTTTTCTACCGTCGTGGTCGTCAAACATCGTGACCACTTTATTCTTAAACCAAACGTGAGATTCTTTTTGCAGCAGCAGAAAGTTGCGGAACAAAGAAAAATAAACGCTGCGATCGCGATATCCTTTTACCATGTAGGCAAAGGCATCGAGGATTTCGCTAATTCCTAAAGTCGCATTCAAACCAGCCACTTCTAATGTAGAAAATGCTTGTTTGTGCCCTCCGGTAATCTCGCCAATCGAGTAAAATTTTTCCTTACCAATTAAGTGAGCAAATTCGTGAATAATTTCTGCAAATAACCGAATTTTACCCAAATGCACGTGCTTGACTTTATCAACTTGAAATCCATCGATATCTGTATAAGCCATCCAAAAATTGTAAGCTTCGCACAGATTTATTAGCGCCTCAGAAGGCTGGTAAAAATCTGTGCTTCCTTCACCTGTATGGATATCTTTGATAACGAAAAAATTTCCTTCGACATACTCAGGGTAATTATCCCAATTGCTAATATAACCTTTTTTGTTATAACTAGATGAATCTTAAAATTCGGCTGGCAAAATTGTTCCGTCTGGGAAAGCTTCGGGATAGTTTTCCCGCTGGTGACGACTTTTCCCCGATCGTCCTCATAACCGTTTTTTGTGCCGTCTGAAAAGCGATCGAGCATTAAAAAATATAGCACTTGGTCTTCCCAAGCCACAGGAGAAGGAAAAAATTTGCGATCGCGCAAAGATGTAAAATCTAATTCCGCTAATGCTTTCTCGCTTATTTTGATGTGTTCTCAATCTGTGAATAGTTACCAATTAACCGGGCTGGCAATTACAGATTAAGGCTATCACAGACTTTTGCTACTTGCTGTCGATGGTGATAGTCCTTATTGAAGCTAGAAAGCGGAATTTTCAGACCGATATATCATTTAGGGTCGATCGACTTGACAAATTGTTGCACAGGCTGCGGTAGAGCCGGTACAAAAGTCTTTCTAAAACCCCGAGCATCCAACACTCGCCACAAAATACCCACCGCTACCGTCAAGAAAAATAACGCTCCCAAAAAATTGAACGCACCAGACAGAAAACCGCCATCCCTTTTTTTCGGAGGCGTAATGTGTTTGATCCGATATACAGCCGGCTCGTAATCTTTCCGTTCCTCGCGACTGGGCACCGGCTTTTTGGCATTGGTGCGCGAACTCTTACGGGGGCTCCCACTCAAACCCGTTTGATTAGTTTTAGTAGAACTACTGGGCGAGTCCAAATCAGAATCGCCACGCATCGTGAACTTGCTAACAGATGTCCCGGTTTTGCCAACACCAGCATTCTGTATTCTACTGTTAGAGCGCTGAGTTGATTGGCGATCGGCTAAAGTTCGCATCAAACTTTGCAATTGCTGAGTCGCAGCCGGCGGGCGTTCCGCTTTCCTCGCCCAATTTAACAGCATCGCCGCAGTAATGCCGCAAAGATTCGCAGCCCCCACAGAAGCTATCCGCTTCAGCAGAGGCTGACTGTTGGACACAAACACCACCAGTGCGTCGGGATGTTCCTGAGCCAGACCGTAAACGCACTGAGCTGTAGCTACTACTAGCATTGCTTGTGCGCTTTGATTTTTCATCGAGGGTTCTAGACCCCGATGCGTTTCTTGAGCATCAGTCACAATCCAGCCACTATCTGCAAAAAAGCGCATAAACTCTCTGGCCACTTGCTCTTGAGCTTTTTCTACCGCTTTCCCTGTCAGATAATCTATTTCGTCATACACTACTTCCGGGAGATAGCAACTTCCCACCTTGGCATATTCTTGCCAAACTTGGGTTCTGCCAGCCATCAAAACATCCGCATCAAAAGTTACCAATACAGGAGGAAGTTGATTAGCCATAACTTTAGCCTAGATGCTCATATCCGTGATTTTTACTTGCTAAATTAAGTTTAAACAAATTCCGAGCTTTTCTATTGGGTTAATTCATAAATATCTGGGGTGCGCCCAAGCGCACCCAGCCCACCAATGGTCAGATGATTAGTTGCCAATTCCTAAACGCCCAGCTAAAGCGGGAGTCAAGGGCAAAAGTACAGAAATCATTAAGAACAAAGCCAACAAACCCAAAGCTGCGCGAGCGTCGTCAGGTTCAGTCAGCTCGTTGAGGCTCGGCCGCTCCAGATTCCGCTGTAAAATCAGAATCACGATCGCCCAATATAAAGCCAAAGGATTAACTAAAGAAGCGATCGCCAGCACCACAAACGTCGCCAAAGTAGCGCGACTGGCAATTTTCCGGCCGTAGATTGCTTGCACAATTCTACCTCCGTCCAACTGTCCCGCAGGCATCAAATTAATCGCCGTGATTACCAAGCCCAACCAACCAATAACTACCAGCGGGTGAACGTCAACAATCTGTTGCTGCAACGCCGCACCCAAAACCACTTTTGCCAAAGTTCCCACCAAAACCGAGCCCTTGAAATACTCTGCGGGAATTTGAAACAAACTGCCGGGGTGAGAAAGCAGCAAACCCGTTACCAGCATGAGCAGAGAAATTATTCCCCCAGCGGCTGACCCAGCAAAAGCGATGTCAAACAAAACTTTACGGTTGGGAAGCAGCGACTCAAAACGCTCGATCGCCCCAAAAGAACCTATCTGAAAAGTTGGTATAAAAAACGGCCAACTCAAGCCAACCTTGTACTGATTTGCCAGCACTCGGCGAGCAATTTCGCCTGACCCTAAAACCGCCCAAATTCCCGCCGCAATTGGCAGCACTTCTGGATATCTACCAGGCGAGTTAAAGAAATCGAAACTCAGCAGCAAACCCGCTGTTTCCAAACTGGTAGCAATTGTTGCTAGTAGTAGCACGACTGCGAGGATTTTTTGAGATAGGGTAGTTGGCTGCGGGTCATTTGTGCTGGGCAAGATAATAACTACCGGCTTCTCGTCCTGATTTTCTACTAAAAACAGGCGGTAGCGATCGTTCAATCTTTCTTGCAAACTTGCCGTCAAACGCGAGTGTACTTGTTCTGGGTCTCCCCGGAGATTGCCTTTCAAGATTACCCCATCTTGATAGGGAATCGTTTCTATAGCAAAGAAAGTATCGATGCCAAAGATTCCTTGAATTGCCTTGAGGTCTTCAACTGGAACGGGAATTATTTCTAATTCATTAGTTGCAGGCGATGTGACGATCTTAATAATTTCTTTTGCTGGTACCTGTTGTTTGTTTGGAGGGGAGTTTCCATCGCTTTGGGACTCGATCTGGGCCAGATCGGGGCGCGAGTCAATCGCTGCATCGGCTGCTGCCTTGCGTAATTGCCTGCCCAGATAAATGTACAATCCCGTGGATGTCACCAGCAGCAACAATACCGCCACTAGATTTAGGTAAATCCCGGCACCGAACAAACCAAAGAACAGCAGCCACGGACTCATCAGCACCACTGACTGCAACCAAGCTAACATTCCCAGTTTGCCAAAAGGTCTGGCCCGATAAAATCCCCAACCCAGAATTCCCACAGCAACCAATACCAGTGCAATTGTGGCGGTATTTTCCGATGCAACGATCGGCATTCCGGTTGCTTGCGCCAATACCGGCTGTAACTGGTCGATCGCGCTGCGGTCGAGTAATAGCATTAAATTTTGGGGTATATGAAATAAAATTGCTCTTAACATATCCAAACCTGTCCAAAAATAGCCCGAACACCTAGACCCCCAGGATACCCCCGCCATAGCCGTACTCGGCTTGGCGGTGGGAGGAATGGGGTGTGATTGAAGAGTCCCACCCCTGAGTGGGTTGACAATCGCAGATCGATGGCAACCAAAGGGGTGGGCGACGAATGAACAAACAGATCTACACTTGCCATAAAAAATATGTCACATGTGATAAAATAATTGGCATGGAACAAGTACTGACGCTAGGAAAGCAAACTCAATCCCTCGCCAGAACAGGTCGCCCAAATAGAGGCAACCCTTCAGGCGTTTGCGGCTGCTTGCAACTATGCCAATGAGGTAGTTAAGCCACAGACCACTAGCAAGACCACGATTCAAACTACGGTTTATCAAGAGTTGCGCTCGAACTTTGGGCTTAGCGCTAACTTGGCAGTCAGCGCTTGTGTGCGGGTTGGTGCTAATCGCAAAACTGCCAAGCTCAAGGGCAAGCCAGTTAAAACGTTCAAGCCAACCAGTGCTGACTACGATGCTCGAATCTTTGCTTTTAGGGAAAAAGATTGGACTGTCAGCCTCACGCTGATGAATGGACGCTACCACATCAAAATGAATGTGGGGCAGTACCAGACAGGCAAGCTCAAAGGTAAGAAGCCTACTGCTGCCCAACTCTGCAAACATCGAGATGGTAGCTACTACATCCATATTCAGGTCAAAGACACACCACCAGAACCGATTAAATCTAGCCAGGTAATTGGTGTAGACCTTGGACGTACAGATATTGCCGTAACTAGCGAGGGCGAAAAATGGAGCGGTAAGCACATTACCGCAGTCAGAGATCGATATTCCAGAACTAGAGCTTCGCTTCAGAGTAAAGCATCGAAAGGCACAAGATCGACACGGCGCAGATGCCGTAAGATTTTGCAACGGCTGTCGGGGAACGAGCGACGTTTTCAAACACATGAAAATCATGTAATCAGCAAAACCATCATCAAGCAAGCAGGAGCGAGTAATGCTATCCTCGCCATCGAGGACTTGACGGGGATTAGAGATCGTACCAACCAGATGCCGAGAAGCAAGACTGAGCGGTTTCGTTCCAATAGTTGGGCGTTCTATCAGTTGCGCCAGTTCTTGACCTACAAAGGTATTGGTGCGGGCGTTGAAGTGATTGCGATTAATCCGCGCTATACAAGTCAAACCTGCCACAAATGCCTGCATATCCATCCGACTAGAGGCGAGTCCTATCGGAGGGGTAAGAGTTTCAAGTGTGGACATTGCGGTTGGCATGGCGATGCTGATTTGAACGGTGCGATGATGATTAAATTATTGGGGTCGTCTGTAAACCGACCTGAAGGTTCCGAGCTATTCTGTAGCTTGAGGGCTGTTGAAAGCCCCCACCATAGCTGTACTCAGCTTGGTGGCAGGTAGTTTACTAAGGATAACTCTTGAGGGCTACCCGGCCCACAATCGGCTGCTGCTGTTTTAACTTCTGGGCTATTGACACAAAAGACTTTTTATGATAGCACATCGGGTGTGTCAAACATATACTCAGATAGCTAGGAGTGTCGATCGCCCGGAAACGGAAAGATTAGCCTGGTTTCGCAGGCGGCGCTTCTGTGCAGATTTGATGGTGTTTCGGATGCCCGAATCCGAAACAACTACGCAAAAACTGCGACACAAGGTTTCAGGCAGTATGTCCGTTTGTGTCCAAACGTTGGAAACTCTTGTCATGTATAGGTTTGGTTAACGGGTACGGCAGGACTTGAACCTGCGGCTCGCTGCTTAGAAGGCAGTAGCTTCAAATTTTTGCATCTGTCGGTACGTAAGCCTTTCAGCCTTTAATCATACAAAAGCAAACCAAGATGCACAACAAATGCACAACATTTTGATATTGTAAGCCTGTAGAGTTGAGGGCGCAATCGTGCAAACAAACCAATCTCAGCGTCGGAGAAAGGGGACTGTGGGAGTGATGGCAAGCCGAGGTATGCTACGTCTTCATTTGCCCCGCGAGCTTTATTCCGGTAAAAATACGTTTCTGTATATCGGTCTGGCGGATACTCTGGAGAACCGGGCGATCGCAGAATGCAAGGCTAAGCAGATTGAGTTTGACATTCTTGCAGGGATGTTTGACCCAAATGATTTAAGCAAGTACAAGCCTGTCCAAGCCCACAAACAGGGCAATCTGGTACAGGCTAAATTTGGGGTGGCGGGTTTGACGCTGCAAGAGTTGTGGGACAAATATTTAGGTTACAAGGAGGACACGCTTAAACCAAAGTCTTTGCACTACTTGCGGACTACGTTGGGGCGACACGTAGCCAAGTGCCCTTCGGATGTTCTGCAAGCGCTAGAGGTTCGCGAAGTTCTTTTAGGGGCAACAACGGGGGACATGACTAAGCGCATTCTCACCCACTTAAATGCTGCTGTTAATTGGGGCATCAAGCACAGGTTAATTATTTTGCCTGTCAGTCCGTACAAAGATATGGCTAATGATTTACCTAAGTACAACTGGCAGAATGACCCTACTCCTAATGCTTTTGTCACTGAAGAAAAGTTGCTGGTGTTACAAGCTTTTGAGTCTCACAAAAATCAGCCCGGACGCTGCTACAACACATACTACCCATTGGTAAAGTTTTGGTTTTTAACGGGTTGCCGTCCTAGCGAAGCTATTGGTTTGACTTGGGGGAATGTCTCGCCAGACTGTTCTTACGTTTTGTTTAACGGCAGCATTCAGTTTATTGAGGGCAAAGCTGTTGAGAGCAAGGGCAGTAAAAATAACAAACACCGGAAATTCCCTTGCAACAATGGGTTGAAGGAGTTTTTGTTGTCAATTAAGCCGCAACAGTTTGAGTCTAAGCAATTGGTTTTTTGTTCTCCAACTAGGGAGGCAATCAACTACAGCAATTTTTCTCAAAGAGCTTGGCAGAAGATAGTTTTACCTATCACTGACAAGACACGGGAACCTGGTTACAAGCCTACTACCCCATATTCTTGTCGCGATACTTTTATTAGCGAGCAATTGGCGCAAGGCATTCCATCTGCGGTGCTTGCTCGCTGGTGCGATACGTCGGAAAGTATTATCAATTCCCACTATTTAGATAACAAAGTATTGGAGCATTTACGCCCATTGTGATGCTGTTAATATGTTGATTCTATAGGCAACTTTTGCGATACGAAACTTTACAGTCCGTGTGTTGACAGATGCCTGTGAAACTGCGATCGTATGTAACTAAGGAAGATTGGTGCGCGACTGACTAGCACTTGCAATGCTAACCAAGTCACGACTTCCCCAAACCGTTATCTAACAACGTTTGGAGCTTAAAAATTATGACATTTTCAGTCGGTTGCCCTAAGAAGCAGCCGCAACTCTTTACATTTGAGTTGGCGGGGTTTTGCCATGACTGAATCCCCTCACTACCGCCGCATCGACAAACTCAGGGCGATCGCCTTTCAGAACGGTTTCACCAACGAAGACGCCAAACAGTTCGGAAAACTTTCCAAAACTGCCACGTGGGAGTCGCTACTAGAACTGTATTTCGTTGACGGCGAATCGCTTGACACAGTGCTAGCTACACCACTAGACACGGAGCTAGACACTGTAGACAAAATATCTGAACCGCTTGACACAGCGTATGTAGACAGTGTAGACACTGTTGACTGGACTAACGACGGCTCCTTTCCTGTCTGCAACTTTACCCGCCACAATTCCACCAACTTTTTAGACTGGGTTGACTTCGGACAACTCATCGCACTCGTACTCGCATCGGCGGGGGTGTTTGTGCTGGCTATGTCCATGTGGCGGCAAATCAACCCCCTCAACTTATTTCCTCCAGTCCGCATCAACATTCAAATCGGAGCCAAGTAAATGGGAGCAATGACAACCTTATTTGGTGGTGGCAACAGCGACGCCATTACCGCCAAAAACGAAAAGCTAATCGCACCGACCGACGCCAGCGTTATCACGCCGCTTAACCCCGGCAAATTCAGCAGCATCCGCACAACCCCCATATGCACCGACCCACGCTACTTCACCAAGGACGAAGCCAACGCACTCAAGGACTTAGCCAAGGAAAAAACCGAAGGTGCAGGTCACGCCAAACGCGCTTACAAGGCAATGGGCAAAATTGAGGAAGCCGACGCAAAAGTCCATAAGTTACACCGGGGATACGAGAAAAGCGTTGCCACCAACGAACTGAAAAAAAAGCGCGCCGACGCAGGTCTAGCTAAACACCTGCACGGACTTCGCCCCGGTTACGCGCGGCTGGGTTTTGGGCTAGAGAAGGCTGAAACCAACGCCACTGCAAGGATTGAGGAAATCAAAACCAAACTGCTGGGAGGAAATAAGTAAATGAGAGCGATCGCACTTGGCAACAACTTTCTGCTAACTGCGATTGCCTCCAGCTTCCTGTGCTGGCTGGCGTCGCTCCATCCCAACCTGTTGCTCTTGGTACAGGCACTTTTCGCGCTCAAGCTGATTGTTTCTGCGTCTGCGTGGTTGTTAGACGACTTTATCGTCCGAGTTCTCAAAATTGACTTACTCGAACTCAGAGGTCGGCTGATTGCGAGTACGATCGCGTCCTTAATAGGTTTGGGGGTGATACTATGTCGGGCTTAAAAGCAACTATCCTCACGGTCTCGGGTGTCGCTTTATGGTTGGCGCCGCCATTCCTTCTATCCCGTAAAGTACCGCTGCACAATCTAACCACAGGAGCAGCATTGATAGCCGGATTTGCCTGCTGCTTTGAATCCCGGAAATTAGCTTTAAAGGTTGCTGAAGAGGAAGAATTTGAGGCTCTGAAAAAAGCGGCAATCAATGCGGACATGGTGGATGAAGTTAGCACTTCCGTGTACATTTCCGAGCAGCAACGCAGGCAGGAAGCAGAATCTATCCTGAACCCGGTGGAACATCTAGAACGCGCTTTGGCACTGACTTCTGACGATAGCGACGAGCCTGTGGTGGAACGTTCAAACCAGCTAGTTGAACCCGACGCAGAACGTTCCCAGAACGGCGATGCGGAACTCGCAGAACGCATCATGCAACTGCGGGCGCGCGGCTACGGCAAGGCAAAAATCATTCTTGAGATTTGGGGAGTCAATAAAGGTGGCTCTCAAAAATACAAAGATGCCGAGGGTGAGTATAAACGCTTAGTCGGGGAGTAGGTAAAAGGCGAGTGAGTTGCGTGCGATTTACGTCCGAAAACTCACTCGTCGGGTTTAAAGGTAAAAACACTCGACGACTGCCTCAGATTAAGGGTTTGGATGTGACGGGAAACTCACTCGCTCTCTAGCAATCTTCTGACCCACGTCAACGGCTAAAATGAAAACATGGTTGATATTGATGTTGATAAGTATTTCAGAGAGTCTAGGCGATGCCTCCGGCCTTTTCATGTCTCGGGTGAACCGCTGATTGATTTTCTCGTGCGTGTTCGCGAAGGAAATCCAAAGAAATGGTCTTTTTGGCAAATGCTCTGTCATGCGGTTAAGGAATCCCTGGTCGCGATAGTCCTGGGTATCAATAGATTGTCCTCACCACCGCCCGGCCCACGTATTGAGTGGGAAGCAGAGGGTACAGCACAGCCATCAGAGATCGACCTAGAAAAGTCAATACCCGAGGTGAATCGCTGGCAGACGCTGGTTGAGACTTTTGTACCTGTCCCTGACTCTGAAATAGGTGGCTGTGCTCGCAACGACAGCCTAATCGCGCCTGCAATCAACTAGCAGGGCGGTTCCCCCTATGCCTTAAATTTTCAACAAAACCTGCAAACGCCAAAAAACCGCTGCTATCAATTGGAACCTGAGCGCAACGGCTTTTGGTACTAAACCCGCCTTTGAGAGCGGACATTAAATCCATGGAATCATCATATCCCAACGGGAAAATTTCTGCATCCGTAAATTCAATTTCCATCAACCCCAAACACCTCACCGAGTGGGTAGAAGGCTCAGCCTTATCAGAAGCGATCGCCCGTCTCAACATTGAATCGCTAGAGGCTAAAGAACTCAACGAACGCATCCAACCCAAAGAGCCAATCAAAACAGGTGGTTGGTGGTGTCGCGACGTTAACTGGCGAACAGGGTCAAGAATGGGGAATCGCTACGGACAAGCCAAACCAGATAGACCTCACCAACCAGAAGGACAAAAACCGCGCAAATACCTCACAGCCTCAGGAATGGAGCCTGACGCGATATTTTTAGCCATGCCAGATAAGAGACCTCCTGCGAAAGTATTTTATCGATCCTTTAACAGTAGCCATTTCAGCCATTATTAACTAATAATAAAAGATTGGCCAGACATACTGGTAATTATCGGTTCTGTCGATTAGGTGAGGACTTTCGCAGGAGGTCTAAGGATTACTGGCTCAAGACTCGCAACGACACCAGCATTCCCCGGCACTGGACAGAAGGGGTAAAAAAAGCTGGAGCGGGATTGAGCATAGCTTTGGCGGTAATTGCGCTTACAGGCGTTTGGAATTGGGGAAAAGACGGTCAGTTAGCAAAAGAGGTCAGCGACTGGGCGCAACCTGGAACCATTCACTACATAGGGCTTGCTGAATAAGCCTAAAACCCTTGCCTGAAAAGGCTTTGACTCGCATTCGGCACTAACAATGTGTAAGACTATGAGGTAAAATTAGTCAAAAGCCATGCACAGCATCACTTTCGTCCATGTACCGAAAACTTGACCCAAACCCAAAAGAACCTTCCAACTTTGACCTACTTGCACGAGGGACAATTGTCAAAGAATAATCGTTGGGTAATCATGGCAAAAATAATTCCGTGGTCAGATTTTGAAGAAGAATATGCCCAAAATTTCACCTGTTCAACAGGAGCACCCGCCAAATCGTTTCGTATGGCATTAGGAGCATTAATAATCAAAGAAAGATTGGGAACTAGCGATGCCGAAACAGTAGAACAAATAAGAGAAAACCCATACATACAATACTTTCTAGGTCTGAGTGGCTATAGTAATGAATCACCATTCGACTCATCCATGTTAGTTCATTTTAGGAAAAGAATAGGAATCAACCTAGTCAATAAAATCAATGAAAAAATGGTCAAAGACCAGACCCAAGTACAAGGAGAGGAAGTAGAAAAAGAATCATCAGAAAGAAGTGAACCCAAAAATCAAGGAAAATTAATATTAGATGCAACCTGCGCGCCAGCAGACATTAAATATCCGACGGACTTAGGACTATTAAATCAAGCCAGAGAACATACAGAAAAAATTATAGATATACTACACAATCAAACTAAATCACCGAAAAAAAAAAGCCTCTTAACCTATCGAAACAGAGCCAGAAAAGAATACCTGAGCGTAGCAAAACAAAAAAAGCCACGAAGAAAAGCAAGAAGAAAAGCAATTAAAAAACAACTGCAATACATCCAAAGAAATTTGGCGAGTATAGAGCGAATGGGTGAGCTACAGTTATTAACCAAATCTGATTATAGAATGCTGTTAGTAGTTACAGAAGTCTACCGCCAACAGTTCTCAATGTATGAAAAGAAAGAACATAGTATTCCCGATAGAATAGTAAGTTTAAAGCAACCACATATCCGCCCGATAGTGAGAGGGAAAGCCGGGAAATCCGTTGAATTTGGGGCAAAACTGTCAGCCAGTTGTCTCCAGGGTTACGTATTTTTAGACCGAATTAGTTGGGATAACTTCAACGAATCAGGAGACCTTAAAACACAAGTAGAAGCCTTTAAAAAATTTACCGGATATTACCCTGAATCAATTCATGTAGATCAGATATATCGAACAGAAGAAAATAGCATTTTGTGCAAAGAACTCGGCATAAGAATGAGCGGTGTTCGCCTAAGAAAATCTCCCAAAAATCTGAGCAAATCACTAAAAAAACAAGCTCAATCAGATGAGAGAATTCGTAACTTAATTGAGGGGAAATTTGGAGAAGCCAAAAGAAGATTCAGCCTCGCTAGAGTGATGGCTAAACTTAATAATACTTCGGAAACAAGCATCGCAATAACTTTTCTGGTGATGAATCTTTCTGCCCTGCTAAGGCAGGCTTTTTGGCTTTTTTTCGGTCTATTTCACAACAAAAACCTTTTGTCATGTTTTTTGGCTTAAATCATTGGCAAAAGCTATGTTTCGCCATCGAAAAATTAATAAAAATTATATTACCGAGGCGAGTTCAAATCCACTCATCTTTCTAAATGCTGTTTTCTGACTTTTTCAGCAAGCCCTACATAGACTTTGACTCGGATTTTGCCGAGAACCCATCTTGCCGTGCAGCCATTTTGAAATTCGGCCGCTTGCTGATTGAGCACGGGTGTGAAGTCCACATAACGGTTTGGGACAAGCAGTTCAAAGGCATGGATGACTTTATCAAAGCTAACGGGGCAGAAGCATTCAAGGAAGCTGTCGCGAACGCGCTAACTCTAGAGGAATGGGAGCGACAGCTTAAAAAAAGCGATCGCAAAAAAGCAGTTTCAACCCCTAATAATTCTCTAACTCTTCCTGCGCGCACACGTGAAGTAGTATGCCAGAAGTATGAGAATAGTACAAATGACTACATTCCAGACACAGCGCCGATTGCAGAACAAAACTTCGTCCAGAAATCCGAATTTGCACTCTATGGGAACGGTCATTGGGTGTCAATTGCGGGACAACTGTACCACTGGGTAGGCAGTCACTATGAATTGCGGCCAGAGGCGGAAGAGAGACGGCGTATAGGTGACTGGCTAAACACCTACTCAGAGAAAGTAAAGGGCGTTTGGGTTAACAATCGGGCAAAGTCAGGCAATATTAATGAGGTTCTGAATTGGGTTGTCAATCGGACTGCTGTTGACCCAAACAAGATAAACCCCGATGGTTTGAATTGTTCCAACGGGGTAGTCAAGATTAACCTTGACGGCTCTCATTCACTTGTGTCACACAATCCCAGCCAGATTTACACCTACGTCGGTGGTAAGTATGACCCTGGTGTTGACCCTACGGATTGCGATCGCCTTTTAGAGTGTCTTGAGCCAGCGCAACGAAAGATTTTTAGGCGTTGCTGAGTTAGAGTATGAATAGGAGGAATAATTTATGCAATGCCCTGAATGTAAATCAACCCATATCCGTAAAAACGGCAAGAAGAAAGGAAAACAAAATCACATTTGTGTCCAATGCAGTC
>NZ_JAAFKG010000068.1:0-13623 GCF_013299185.1 Microcoleus sp. bin48.metabat.b7b8b9.023
GGTTTATCAAATATACATGGCTCGAAATAGATGCTTACTCTAGCTGGCAATCTCTTGTTTCATCTGTAGAAAAAATTCTTAAAGAGTTTGGAGATAATTATGTAATTAATTTTGCTTAACTACTTATATTTTGTCCTATTATCTCATAGTTTCTGTATGAGTAGAAATACTCATTGCATAACTGAGATGCTCCCATTGACATTTAACCTTAGATCTTCAGACGGTGTACAAAAGAAAAAAACTCTGAGAATTGATGGCAAAAGTAAACAAGTTTGGATTATTACTCTAGGTCAAACGCGAGAAATCAGTGATTACGGTAATATCAAAGTTAAAGAAGTTTCGGCAAATCATCTTATTTGGCTACTTCAAGAAAGATTAAACCGAGATGTGATAGAAGAAGATGACTTGGCCCTTAATCTACTATCTCGTATAGAAAAGGTCATTCCTGCTTAAAGCAGTTTTGCATTTTGAGTAAGGTGGGCAAAAAGCCCACCCTACAATTAATTAAGCCCCGACAGCTTCCTTGGCCGCGTACAACACCTCAGCATTGATGAGAGCAATCCCTCGTTCCCGCGCGAACTTCTCAGTATTCCGCTTGACTTTCCCGCGCACAAAACCAGGAATTTTATTCAACTCAGCTTGTCCGTCCTTCGTCCAATTCATATCAGAATCAGCCGAAATTCCCTTGGTAATCACTTCCTTAGTATCGTGGCCGCCGAAGATTTCCAGCAAGTGGTCTTCCATGCCCAAAGTAAAGGAATTGTAGACCAAATCTACACACTGATTCGTGCCTTCATAACCCAAAAATGGCTTGTAGCCGATCGGGAAATTTTGCACGTGAATCGGCGCAGCAATCACACCGCACGGAATATCAAGCCTTTTACCCACGTGGCGTTCCATCTGCGTGCCGAAAATTGCCGAAGGTTCTGCTTTGGCGATCGCATCTCCGATCGCCCCATGATCCTCTGTCACCAGCACTTCATCACAATACCCTTTTACCTCTTCCCGGAACCAATCAGCATCGTGTTTGCAGTACGTACCAGCCCACACAACGTGGATTCCCATCTCGCGAGCCAAAATCTTCGTCATCGCCGCAGCGTGCGTATTATCCCCAAATACGACGGCTTTTTTACCCGTTAAGTTTTGGCAGTCGATCGACCTTGAGAACCAAGCAGCCTGAGACACAAACCGCGTTTGTTGGTCAATAAACTCTTCATAATTAACATCCGCACCTTGAGCATTCAGAACTTCTTGAATCTTGCGGATACAGCGCGCCGTTTCCACCACACCCATCGGCGTAATATCCACCATCGGCGTGCCGAATTCTTTTTGCAAATACTCCCCGGCTGCCATCCCCAATTCCCGATAAGGAACCAGGTTAAACCAAGCGCGCGGCAGTCTTTTTAAGTTGTGAACCGAAGCACCTTCGGGAATAACTTCGTTGACTTCAATTCCCAAATCTGCCATCAAACGCTTCAACTCAGTGCAGTCGTGCTGGTTGTGGAAACCCAGCGTTGACATACCGATAATATTCACCGATGGTTTTTCGCTTTTACCTTCCAAATCGCCTTTTTTGCGAGCTTTGTTAATGTAAAGTTGGACGATTTGATCCAAAGTGCGATCGGCAGCTTGGAGTTCGTTAAACCGATAATGATTAACATCCGCCAGCATCACATCGCCTTTGGCATCCAATTGAGCTCGGTTGACAAAGTTTTCCAAGTCTTCTTGCAGAATGCTAGAGGTGCAAGTCGGGGTAAGTACAATTAAATCGGGGTGCTCTTCTCTGTCTTTGCGGGTGATATTGTCCACCACCCGTTCCTGCGAGCCCCGTGCCAGTACGTGTCTGTCAACCACGCTGGTAGTTACCGGAGTGAAGTCCCGTTCCCTCTCCAGCATCGATCGCATGACGTTAAAATAGTCGTCTCCAATCGGTGCGTGCATGATCGCGTGGACGTTTTTGAAGGAAGTCGCAACGCGCAGAGTGCCGATGTGGGCTGGGCCTGCGTACATCCAATAAGCCAATTTCATAGGTATTTTTCCTTGTGCTGGTTGAGAATTGTGCGATCGGGCGATTACTGCTAAATTTTAAGGTTGTTTGAGATTTTCTCACCGGATGAATCCTTTAGAAATAGTAACTTTCTGAAGATTTACAGATGGAAAAAATCCTCAAACACTTTTGCTGGTTGGGCTTTGACTCGCCATTGCCACAACTTTACCTTTGTTTTATGGCAATAATTCTTAATTTATTGTCAAGTTTCGTTAAGAAGCTGACACATCTTATCAAAGTAGGGTGCTTATGGCGAACCTTGCTCAATACAGCTCTTGCATAAGTCTGCGATCGACACACAAACCGCAGATTTCAGGCAGATAAATACAGATAAACGCAGATATTTTTAGGGTAGGAAAGCTTAGGAGTGGAAGAGGTCTAATTTCCTTAAGCAACCGACAAATCATATCAAAGTAGGGTGCTAAATCCGCACTTTACACATAAAATATACGTTAGTTGACTTTTTAGCCAATAGAGAATACACTATTAATTAATCCACTATTTCCCCGGCACCGAAACTTGCAAAGATCGGGAAATATTGACGTAAAACAAATCCTTGTTGACAAAACCCATGAAACTATCCAAAATAGACTTGAGCAATGTCTTAGCAGTCGGTCACTCTAACCGCCAGCTAGGACTGTTGATCGATCGCGGGGAATGCCTCGAATTTATCGAAATTGCCGCACCCGAAGCTGCAATGCACGGCCTGCAAATGGTTGATTTCATCGCCAATACAGATTCTACCGAACTCAGTGGCAGTATTGAATCAACAGAAATCGCTCCTGGCGGCGAACCCATTGCTATGATGCCGGTTGATTCGGCAATGGCTAGCGCGATCGGATACAATGAAGAGGCTCAAGTTTTGCAAATAGAATTTAGCAGCGGGTCAGTCTATCAATACAGCGACGTAGAACCAGAAATTTGGGAATCTCTGCAAGAAGCTGATTCTACAGGCCGATTTTTTAACTCCGAGATTAAAGGTTATTATTCCAGCCGGCGCGTAGATGACTCGCTCTAAAACGGATACAAGCCCTCGACTCCTATCCTGGAGAGATTAACATTTTACACTTAAGTTCGCGATCGGTGATTCACAGCGCTGCAAGTAAATCTCAAATTGAAAAAGGGAAAATCGACTTACGGGCCTGTAGTTAGCAGTCGCGTCGCACAGTGAAGTGGTTTGATTGAAGTGTGAATACTTCCGTAATTTGACCGAAAACATAGATGTGAGGCTAAATTCAAGCAATCTGACTCTCAGCAATCAACTGTAGATAAGTTTAGCAAACTATTTGCCACTTAAGTCTTGCTCCTAAAAGCTGAGATTGTTTTTTTGTCAGCCGTGCGATCGATCGCCACACCAAATCATTGCACAAATCCTGTATTTGTGCTTTTGTTTACCTAACTGCTGAGGTGACAAAGCCCCAAGCCCCTGCAAGTCAGCAGCAGCTCTTTGCTGGATACGGCGTGTCTTCCCACACATCCCAAAACATAGCTCTTGAGTGATAATGAAGAATAACATAGGATTTACGGAAAAACCCCGGTTCATAGGAAAAAATCTTGAGTTTGTCAGCAACTACCAACAAAGAAACCGGGTTTCTAGCCCGCCGCGCGTAAGTCCTGTAATATTGACCAACAAGAACACCTAATTTGAGAGAACCAACTATGATGGCAATTCCCGGCGTTGCAGTTCTCGCTCTCATTTATGAAAGCAGCACTTCCCTGGTTTACCGCGGCCGCAACGAGCAAGACAACCAACCTGTTATTATCAAAATTCTCAAAGAAGACTATCCGACTCCCGAAGAACTGAATAGATACAAACGGGAATATGACATCACTGCCAACTTAAACCAGCTCGACGGAGTTGTTAAAATGCACAGGTTGCAGCAGGTTAGAAATAGTCTGGCAATGATTTTAGAAGATTTTGGTGGCGAATCTTTAAAAATATTTATGGCTACCCAAAAATTTACATCTTTGGGATTTTTGACCACAGCCATCAAAGTTGCTGAAACTTTGGGAGAGATTCACGCAAAAAATGTAATTCATAAAGATATAAACCCCTCTAATATAGTTTTTAATCCCGCAACTGGACAAGTTAAAATCATAGATTTTAGCATCTCAAGTGACTCAAATCAGGAAAACGTTGCCAATAAAAATCCCAACTTTTTAGAAGGGACTTTAGCCTATATGTCGCCGGAACAAACTGGCAGAATGAACCGGGTAATCGATTACCGCACGGACTTTTATTCTCTTGGCGTCACCTTCTATGAAGTCCTGGCAGGACAGCTCCCTTTTACCACTACCGATCCCATGGAGTTAGTTCACTGTCACATCGCCAAACAGCCAGTACCTCTCGCTGAACTTTCACCAGAAATTCCTCAAGCTATTTCAGACATTGTGATGAAATTGCTAGCAAAAGCGGCTGAGGATCGCTATCAAAGTGCTTGGGGACTGAAAGCGGATTTGGAATCCTGTCTGTTTCAGTTGCAAACATCTGGGGTTATTTCCGAGTTTGCTCTCGGCAGCCAAGATATTTCGGACAAATTTCAAATTCCTCAAAAACTTTACGGCAGACAGCGAGAAGTTGAAACTCTTTTAGCGGCATTTGAACGGGTAGCAGCAACAAATAATCGAGCCTACCGCATCGAACAGTCCCAAATTTCTGTCATCAAGAAAGAGAGCAAATCGCGCAAAGAAAGTTCCCTGTCAGTGCTCGCGAGAGGACAGCATAAATCCCGCAGCGAGATGATGCTGATTGCTGGTTATTCTGGCATTGGCAAATCTGCAATGGTGAAGATTTTAGACAAACCTATTACCCGCAGGCGCGGCTATTTTATTTGGGGAAAATTTGACCAGTACAAGCGGACTATTCCTTACTCAGCAGTTGTTAGCGCCTTTTCGGAATTGGTGCGGCAACTGTTAACTGAAAGCGAAGCTCAATTGGCAGTTTGGCGCGAAAAACTCCGTACTGCTTTCGGGCAAAACGGGCAAATTATTATTGATGTAATTCCCGAAGTTGAACTCATTGTCGGAGCTCAGTCTCCTGTAGCTGAATTGGGGCCGACGGAATCTCTCAACCGCTTTAATTTACTATTTCAAAATTTCATTCGCGTATTTTGCCAGCCCGAACATCCGCTGGTGATTTTTCTCGACGATTTGCAGTGGGCAGATTCTGCCACACTCAAATTGATCGAATTGATGATGACAGATGAAGCTACTCAATATCTGTTTTTAATTGGCGCTTATCGGGATAATGAAGTCAGTCCCACTCATCCTTTAATGATGACTGTCGAGACGCTGCGAAATCAGGAAGCCATCATTAATGAAATTGCTCTGTCGCCGCTGGGGGTGGACAACATCACTCATTTGATTGCCGAGACTTTGCACAGCGATCGCGAATCTGTCAAACCCTTAGCTGAATTGGTTGTCAGTAAAACAGACGGCAATCCTTTTTTTGTTAATCAATTCCTACAAACATTGTATCAAGAAAATCTGCTAGTTTTTCATCCGCCACAGTTGGGGAGCAAGGGCGGCTGGCATTGGGATATGACTCAAATTGAGCAGTGCGCTATCACTGACAATGTAGTAGATTTGATGGTGCAGAAGTTGAGAAAACTGCCAAGTTCAACGCAGCAGGTTTTGCGTTTAGTGGCTTGTTTGGGCAACGAATTTGACTTGAATACTCTTTCTTTAATCAATGAGAAAGAAGCGTCGGAAACTTTTTCTCACCTGTTGCCGGCGATTAAGTCGGGGCTGATTCTGCCGACTTCGGAATTGGAAAGCAAGTCATTAGATTACGTGCTGTTTCCGCTGTTAATTCTCAATTATAAATTTTTGCACGATCGCGTCCAACAAGCAGCTTACGCTTTAATTGACGATTCGCAAAAAAAAGACGTTCACCTGAAAATCGGCAGGCAGATCCTCGAAAATACTCCTGCTGAATATCGCGCTGACAGAATCTTTGAGTTAGTCGATCACTTGAATGTAGCGCGATCGCTAATTCGAGACGAGCGAGAACTAATTGAACTGGCAACCCTGAATTTAGACGCCGCCCGCAGAGCCAAAGATGCCACAGCTTACGTTGCTGCGTTGCAGTATTTAACCGCAGGTATGGACGGTTTAACCGCCGATATCTGGGATTCCCACTACGATTTAGCCTTTGCTCTGCACATGGAGCGGGCAAATGTTGAGTATCTGAACGGCTATTTCGAGCATTCAGAAGAATTTATCAACATAACTTTGCAAAAAGCGCGATCGCCTTTAGAAAAAGTAGAAATTTACAACCTCCTGATCGTGCAGTACACCCTGCGAGCCAAATACGAGGAAGCAGTTAAAGCTGGAATCAAAGCCTTGAACTTGCTGGGCATTGACTTGCCACTAGACGGGCTGCAAAAAGTCATAGCCGAAGAATTTGCAGCAGCCACAAACTTTTTAGCAGGTAGAGAAATAGCTTCCCTGATTGACGCTCCCGAAATGACAGTACCCGACAAAAAAGTCGCAGTCAAATTAATCACCAACTTCTTAACATCAGCTTACCTCAGCAATCCCGACTTATGGAAAGTCAGCGTTTTAAAAGGAGTCAATCTTTCTCTCACCTACGGTTTAGTACCCGAAGCATCTCTCTGCTACGCAGGCTACGGTATGTTCTTAAACGCTGTTTCGGGAGATTACAAAGCCGCGTATCAATTTGCCATGCTATCGCTAAATTTGAGCGAAAAATCTGGCAATATCGGCTTGAAGTGCAGAGCTTGTTCTTCGCTGGTTAGTATTTTTCATTACTGGTTCAACCATATTAAAGAGGCACACGCAATCAGTAATGAAGGATATCAAGCAGCTTTAGAATCAGGAGATTTAGAATATGCCGGTTATATCCTATCCAACCGCATAGCCAATTACTTTTTTCAAGGCAAAGAAATATCGCAAATTCTGGCAGACACGAGCAGGTATTTGCAGTTCAGCCAAAAAACCAAAAATCAGCTTGTTACCGATACATTATTAGGAGTGGATCTGATACTGCGTAACTTGAGCCAACTCACTGTTGACAAGTTTGTCTTTGAAAGCGACGATATGAGCGAAGCTGAATACGTACAAAACTGTCAAGCTCATCAAAATTTGTACTCGCTTTGCCTTTACCAGATTCGCAAATGCCAGGTAATGTACTGGTATGGCAACTTCAATGAAGCACTACAACTAGCATTGGAAGTAGAAAAGCAACTATCTTTTATTACCGGAGCGATACCCGCTACCGAGTGGAATTTTTTCTTTTCTCTAGTTTTAGCTGCCGTTTTTCCCAATGTTTCAAAAAGCAAGCAAAAACAATATCTGGAAAAGTTAGAAGCCAATCAAAAACAGATGAAAATCTGGGCTGATAACTGTCGTGAAAACTTTCTGCACAAGTATCTTTTAGTACAAGCAGAAATAGCGAGAATTACCAAGAAAGATTCAGAAGCTGTAGAGCTTTACGATTTCTCGATCAATTTAGCTCAAGACAATGAGTTTGTCCAAAATGAAGCCCTCGCTAACGAACTAGCCGCCAAGTTTTGGTTGAGTAAAGGCAAATATCAATATGCCAAAATCCACTTGCGCGAAGCTCACTCGTGCTACTTGCGCTGGGGTGCAGTCCGCAAAGTTGAAGATTTAGAACAGAAGTATCCCCAGTTGCGGGAAATGACGCCGCTCAACGGCAGTTTTCACAACAATCAAACTACCACAACTATTCATACTTCTACTGGAAGCGATGCGAGAGTGCTGGATTTAGCAACTGTAATGAAAGCATCTCTGGCAATTTCCAGCGAAATTGTCCTAGACAAGTTGCTGGCTTCTTTGATGAGGATCTCGCTCGAAAATGCAGGCGCACAATCCGGGTTTTTAATCTTGGTGAGAAATGAAAAACTGTTAATTTCTGCCAAAGCGTCAGTAATTGCTGAAGATGTAGCAGTGATGCAATTTACGCCTGTTGAAGAATGTCAGGATTTGCCTGTTACGGTGATTAATTATGTGGAAAGGACTCGATCGGACTTGGTGTTGAGCAATGCTGTGGCTGAGGGGCGATTTACTGCCGATCCTTACATTGCCAAACACCAACTCAAATCTCTTTTGTGTACGCCGATTGTCAATCAAGGCAAACTAATTGGGATTCTTTATTTAGAAAACAATTTAACACTGGGGGCTTTTACAGCGCATAGATTGGAAGTTTTAAGGCTGCTTTCTTCGCAAGTTGCTATTTCTTTGGAAAATGCTCTGCTTTACAATTCGGTGGAGCAGAAAGTGCAAGAGCGGACGTATGAGTTAAATGACAAGAATGAGCGTTTAGAAAAAACTTTGCTGGAGCTGAAACTAACTCAAGCTCAATTAATTCAAACTGAAAAAATGTCGAGTTTGGGGCAAATGGTGGCTGGTGTTGCTCACGAAATTAATAACCCTGTAAGTTTTATCTACGGCAATCTAAATCCAGCTAGCGACTACGTGAAAGACTTGCTGAAGTTGATTGAGCTTTACCAGCAGCACTATCCCGAACCTGCTGATGAAATCATCGAGGAAATAGAAACAATTGAACTGGAATTTTTGAGCGAAGATTTGCAAAAGCTGCTGGATTCTATGAAAGTCGGAGCGGAAAGAATCCGGGATATTGTGTTGAGTTTGCGGAATTTCTCGCGCCTGGATGAAGCGCAAATGAAGTCGGTTAATATCGATGAAGGCCTAGACAGTACAGTGATGTTGCTGCAACCCCGCCTGAGAAAAGAAGGTGGCCGTTTGGGAATTGAGGTGATTAAAAATTACAGCAAGCTACCGTTAATTACTTGTTATGCGTCGCAGTTGAATCAGGTATTTATGAATATTTTGACAAATGCGATCGATGCGCTGCTGTTGGCAAGAGATTGCCCGAACAAATCTCAAAATACTCCTACAATTACAATTTCTACGGAGGTGACCGATCGCAATTCTGCTATTATTAGAATTGCTGATAGTGGGCCTGGGATGAGCGCTGAGGTACTGCACAAGATATTCGATCCGTTTTTTACAACTAAGCCGGTGGGTTCGGGAACTGGTTTGGGATTATCGATTTCGCACTCGATTGTTGTGAGTTCTCATGGCGGAAAGTTGAGTTGTGTTTCTGCACCTGGAGAGGGGACTGAGTTTGTTATTGAAATTCCGATCGCCCCACGGCAAGTTGTGTAAGGAAGAAAGGGGGAATATTAGGTGAATATTGGGTGAATTTCCGTTGGATATTGGGTGAATATTGGGTGAATTTACGTCGGATATTGGGTGAATATTGGGTGAATTTACGTCGGATATTGGGTGAATATTGGGTGAATATTGGGTGAATATTGGGTGAATATTGGGTGAATTTCCGTTGGATACCGGGCGAAGGTCATTCGCGGCTACACAAGCAATGTCCGCCTCCGCGGACTAAGAAAGAAAGAAAGAAAGAAAGGGCGAAGGTCATTCGTGGCTACACAAACAATGTCCGCCTTCGCGGACTAAGAAAATTGTATTTGGCGGTATAAATCGCCGATCGCAATTTTCACACCAACCGATTCAAGTGTCAAAGAATCGCCCAAATTATATTCTGAGAGCACCCATTGTCCCTGTTGATTGCGCCGAAACATTTCTAGTCCCGGCTGTTCTACTTGCACCAAGACATACTCTTGCAGCGTTGAGAATTGGCGATATTTAGCAAATTTTGTGCCGCGATCGACTGCTTCTGTGGAAGGTGATAAAACTTCGACAATCAAGGAAGGAAATTGCACCAATTGCGGATCGTTATCGCGATCGTCACAAGTTACTACAACATCAGGATAAAAATACTTTCGCCCTGGTTCGACTTGGACTTTTACGTCCGCCATGTAAATCTCCCAAGGGCGATCGACAAGGGCATCATCCAGGAGTTTCGAGAAGTTGAAGGTAATCCGATTGTGATTGCGGGTGCCGCCACTCATGGCGACGACTTCGCCATCCCAATACTCGTAGCGTTCTTCTTGGGTGGGTTCCCAAGTCAGGTATTCTGATGCGCTCATCGATAGGCGATCGGGTAAAGCAACCATAATGCGATGGAAACTAGATACCAGTTGTTTCCTTATGCCATTGTATCACCTCAGCGCACAATTAATTGACCGAATAAACCGCTTTCGATCATTCTTTTTCCAGCAGACAGACTTCTAATTCAAACAAGCGGCGGTAGTTGAAGGAATAATTTGTAACTGGTTTGCGGGATTCGTACAAACCGATCGATTTGCGACAGTCGGGGGAGATCGATCGAATTCGATCGCCCGGAATGTCGAAATCTGCTTGCACTTTGCGCTGCTTGGGGTTGATTCCGGGCGATCGCACTTCAAAAAATCATGATTTAGCCGCCATTCAAGGTAATCGTGGTAATCTCACTCTGCGGTAACGGCCAAACCAGAAACCACAGGCGCGATCGCATTTAACATCAAAACAGGATGCTCGCCTTCCACCTGACGGCAATTCCAGTCATTCCTAAATAACAAAACCGGCCTTCCCCAACAATCCTTCACCGTCACAGTATTAAACAGCCGTCCCACCTTTGCCAGCGCATCCCAACCGCCATCTACCCAGCGAGCTACACTGTAAGGCAACATATCGATCGTAGTTTCGACATTATATTCCGACTGCATTCGGAACTGCACCACCTCAAATTGCAACTGTCCCACAGCCGCCAAAATCGGTTCGCGTTTCGACTCATCAACCGAATACATAATTTGCACGGCGCCCTCTTCCTGCAACTCCGAAACGCCTTTGCGGAACTGCTTAAACTTAGAAGGATTCGGATTTCTTAAAAACGCAAAAAGTTCCGGCGAAAAACAGGGAATCCCTTCATATTCGACTTTTTGACCGGTGAAAATAGTATCCCCGATCGCAAAAACCCCCGGATTGTTCAAACCAATCACATCGCCCGGATATGCAACCTCGATCGACTCCCGATCCTGAGCAAATAACTTTTGAGGTCTTGACAAACGCACCGTTTTACCAGTCCGAGCGTGAGTGACGTTCATGTCCTTTTCAAACTTGCCGGTACAAACCCGAATAAACGCCACGCGATCGCGATGTCTCGGATCCATATTGGCTTGCAACTTAAACACAAACCCGGTAAAATCTTCATAAGTTGGGGGCAGTTCGCCGGCGCTGCTGTTGCGGGCGATCGGCTTCATCGCGTAATCTAAAAACGCATCCAAAAACAGCTCGACCCCAAAATTGCTCATCGCGCTACCAAAGAAAACCGGAGTCATTTTCCCAGCCCGAACCAAATCTAAATCGAGTTCAGTTCCCAACTCATCCAGCAGTTCCAACTCTTCTTTGAGCTGATAGTAAAGGTCTTGTTCCAACAAATCCTCAATGCGCGGATCGCCCAATTCAATTACAGTATCAACCGCCGCCCGAGAACCGTGTTTTGCCCGCTCGAACAAGTGAATTTTGCGCCCTCTGCGATCGAAAACACCTTTAAAGCGATCGCCCGTACCGATCGGCCAATTCACCGGATAAGTCTGCAACCCCAATTCCTTCTCAATTTCGTCCAACAAATCCAAAGGATCTCTGCTAGGGCGATCGAGCTTATTAAAGAAAGTAAAAATAGGCAAACGTCGCAACTTACAAACTTCAAATAACTTGCGAGTTTGCGGTTCCAAACCCTTAGCAGCATCCTCAAGCATCACAGCATTATCAGCAGCAGCCAGAGTGCGATAAGTATCTTCACTAAAATCTTGGTGTCCGGGAGTATCGAGCAGATTAATGTGATATTTTTTATACTCAAACTGCAAAACAGTAGAAGTAATCGAAATTCCCCGCTGCTGTTCCATCGCCATCCAGTCAGAGGTAGCGTGTCGTTGAGCTCGCCGCGCTTTCACAGAACCTGCTTCGTGAATTGCACCCCCGTAAAGCAGCAGCTTTTCTGTCAAAGTAGTTTTACCCGCGTCAGGGTGCGAGATAATAGCAAAGTTGCGCCGGCGCTCAACAGCAGTTAGCAGTTCAGTTTCGAGTTCTGTTGTCATCACAATTAGGTAGGGGAATCATCACCGCTTCTAAAAACCTATGTAAATCTTGTCTTGAGGAACAAGATGTCATAGAAGTTCAAGTCCACGGTATAACTTCCTCAAGGTAAAAAGTAGTGCATTACTGCTTGCTTATTGCTGTGCGGTTGCTCAACGTTAAGCATGGCCACGATTCCTTAGTTAAAGCTTGCGACCTTGAGAGGGTAAATTATTTAGTTGTAGTGCGATGATTAATTTGTGTTAGGTGTTTTACGGCTTTCACCCCGTCTAAGCCTGAACAACCCGCATTAATCAAGCGTTATCCGATCGTACATTAATTTGGTCAGAGCGACCGCCCGAGAGGCGAAATGCAGAGAATTAGCTCTTCTCATCCTTGGTAAACCCAGATATTCCGGCTACTGCTTTCAACCCGATCGCCATTATAGCGTGTGCTACAGTGACTATTAAAGGTAAACTTATTGCTAAGGTCAAGGGAATAAAAGCCATATGTACGACTCCGACAAGCGGAAGCTGCTATCACTGGTGTGTCACGGGGCAATTTTTTTCAGTACGTTACTGTTCTCGATCGGAGCGCCGATCGCAGTATTGTTAGTATCTGATGACCCAGTTGTCAAAGAAAACGCCACGGAAGCCATCAATTTTCACTTAAATGTATGGCTGTACAGCGTTGTGATTGTAGGCATAACAGTAGTTACTTTTGGGCTGGCCGGGCCCATCCTAGTGCCGCTAGGTTATCTCCTACATTGGGGACTGACAATCATGGCTATTATCCACGTGTTGCAAACTCCTAACGAAGCTTACCGCTACCCTTTTATTTTCCGAATAGTTTAGACAGCAAATCGCGCTTCATTATCGATTTTAAACAACCCGGTTGTGTAAAAAGCCGGGTTTTTAATTGTTTGATATCTCACGTAAACATTATCCAGGTTCGTAGTGAGGACTTTAGTCCTGAGATTTTGATGAAGAAGGACTAAATTCCTCACTACAAACGAATTCTCCAGGTTCGTAGTGAGGACTTTAGTCCTGAGATTTTGATGAAGAAGGACTAAAGTCCTCACTACAAACGAATTCTCCAGGTTCGTAGTGAGGACTTTAGTCCTGAGATTTTGATGAAGAAGGACTAAAGTCCTCACTACAAACGAATTCTCCAGGTTCGTAGTGAGGACTTTAGTCCTGAGATTTTGATGAAGAAGGACTAAAGTCCTCACTACAAACGAATTCTCCAGGTTCGTAGTGAGGACTTTAGTCCTGAGATTTTGATGAAGAAGGACTAAAGTCCTCACTACAAACGAATTCTCCAGGTTCGTAGTGAGGACTTTAGTCCTGAGATTTTGATGAAGAAGGACTAAAGTCCTCACTACAAACGAATTCTCCAGGTTCGTAGTGAGGACTTTAGTCCTGAGATTTTGATGAAGAAGGACTAAAGTCCTCACTACAAACGAATTCTCCAGGTTCGTAGTGAGGACTTTAGTCCTGAGATTTTGATGAAGAAGGACTAAATTCCTCACTACAAACGAATTCTCCAGGTTCGTAGTGAGGACTTTAGTCCTGAGATTTTGATGAAGAAGGACTAAA
>NZ_JAAFKG010000068.1:13633-40537 GCF_013299185.1 Microcoleus sp. bin48.metabat.b7b8b9.023
CAGGTTCGTAGTGAGGACTTTAGTCCTGAGATTTTGATGAAGAAGGACTAAATTCCTCACTACAAACGAATTCTCCAGGTTCGTAGTGAGGACTTTAGTCCTGAGATTTTGATGAAGAAGGACTAAAGTCCTCACTACAAACGAATTCTCCAGGTTCGTAGTGAGGACTTTAGTCCTGAGATTTTGATGAAGAAGGACTAAATTCCTCACTACAAACGAATTCTCCAGGTTAGACCAAAACACAATTCCAGTTCTCAACATTTATCGCATTTCAGGAACTCTCACAGCATCAGGAGGCGGCATAACCGCTTCCTTAGCATTCAACTTGATATTCAACTCGCGAATCCGGCGCGACAGCAAGCGAATAATATTAACAGCAATTCCCGGCGTTTCATCGATCGCATCATAAAGCTGCATTTGAGTCAGCATCAAACACTCCGATTGTTCCAGAGTCGAAATAGAAGCCGATCGAGGTTCCGCATCAAATAGCGACATTTCCCCGAAACAAGCCCCCGCCTTCAACTGTGCCAAATCCCGATCGCCTATATGCACCCGCACCGTACCCGATACCAAGATATAGAGCGATCGGCCTTCTTGTCCTTCCGTAAAAATCCTGTGCTTAGAAGGAAACGAAAGTTCGTCCATTACCGATGCTAGACGCACAAGAAAATCATCCCGCAGTTCCTTAAAAATCGGAACTTCCCTGACAAACAATAGGCGTTCGACGCTAGTTAACATAATGCGATGCAGTGATTAATTTATACTTTCAAAGGAGAAGGAAAAGGAGAGTGGGAGAGGGGGAGAGGGGGAGAGGGGGAGAGGGAGAGACTGGGATAATGGGGTAATGGGAAAATATGCCTTCTTCGCTCTTCCTTACAGCAAGCATCTCAGTTTTGATTTTATAGTGCGAGCGTCCCCGCTCGCGATCTATACCAACACTCGCGAGCGGGGACAGCACTGTCAAGAAACTGCTTTTTTGCAGGAGACGCTCGCACTGTCAAGAAACTGCTTTTTTGCAGGAGACGCTCGCACTGTCAAGAAACTGCTTTTTTGCAGGAGACGCTCCATCCTTACATCCCGTACATTGCTCGTTACCGAACTTCCTTCTTCCTTCTGAATGATAACTTTACCTTTTTGGGCCACTCCCCAACTCTGCCATCATCTCTTCAACTTGAGCTGATACCAAATTATCGGGGTCATTTTGCAGCCTCGGCAACAATTCGAGCAAAGCCCGCGGTGAAGCTATTTTCAAATAGGCTAACACTGCTTCGCGGACAAAACCCGTCGGGTGTTGCAGACAGACAAGAGTTTGTTGGGCGGTAAGGCTCCAACGCGCTTCCCTCGCCAAATGAAAACAGCAAGCTAAAGTCCAATCCGAAAGGAAATGGCGCAATTCTAACAAGCGGCGCAAACGATCGCTCGGGGATAGAGGTTTGTACACCATTAATTCCGAGAGATTGCTCAATTTCTCTCTTTCCGAGTGCTGATCCAACAAATTGATCAGCGATCGCTTCTTAGCGATATCCACAGTATTGTCGAGAATTTCCAATCCCCTAGCCACCAAAGAAGGTTGGCCAGAAGCGATGTTGAAAGCAGCGGCTTGTACGGTGTCCAGTGGATAAAGAAACTTCATCAGCAAAAAACATCGCTCCTTAGCATCAGCTTCCAACCCCGCCAGAGCGCGTTGCAACAATTGAGCCGTATCGTTCTCGGGTGCAACCCGGCTGGCATCCCGATCGGAGAAATTGCTGTAGGTTGTTACCCCAGATAAATCCACCATAGCCGCATAAATTTGACCGATAAACATTAGCTCCTGTTCGATGAGAGTTTCCAATCCGCTGCGGCCGATGCGGTCTAGAACCCCTTCTATCCCCGCTTCCGAGGGCATTTTCAACAGGATGCGGAGGATGTTGCGCCTGGTAGTTCCCCAAGCCGTCATCAAATTGCTGACCAAAATGTCGATCGCCTCTACAGTCCCTATTTGACCGAGAGCAGTCCAAGCTTGCAATCTGACCAAATCCGACTTATGGATGTCCTCAGCCAGATAAACGAGCAAAGGAATCGCATCATTGTGAAGTTTGACGATCGCCTGCAAAGCCGCTTCTCTCGTCGATTTGTAACCGAGTCCGCGCAGCAGCGAAGGATAATATTCTTCAGAATGAGTAGACGAAATCACGTCTAACAGAGCGCAGCGAACTCGCAGAGATTCATCTTGCAACAGATTGGGGATATACAGCCGCAGTCCTTGCAAATAATCGGCCTCTCCCAGAGCCCGCGTTCCCATCACCCGTTCTCGTTCCATCTTGTGGGTAAGCATTTGGCGCAGCGTATTAGTAGCCTCTGCCTTTTGCTGGCGATCGCCCCTTCTCATAATTAAAGCAGCAGCCGTACCCCGCACCACCGGATCGACAGTCGCCTGCAAGTAAGGGCGCAAGCTGTCAATATTCGGTTCAGCCTCCGTCAGCCAAATGTAACGCAAAGCCAAGGCCAGCACCTCCGGCGGCAAGGATTGCTGCGAAAGCGCCCGTACAGCTTCTAAATATTCCGGATTCGGGTGTTGCAGCATTGTTTCCAAGCTCTGGCGCTGCAACGATGCCGACAGCGAATCGAGAAGCGGAGCAAGAACTTCTCCGACATTTTTGGGGTCAATTTGCGTCAGGAGTTCTATGCAAGAGCGCTTTTCATCTTCGCCTCCCGGCTTTTCCAGAGTTTCCACCACCGCGCGCTTGAGAGCTTTGAGGTCAACGTCTGTGACACCCAAGCGCCCCCGTTCAGCACTTTTGACCAACAAACCGACGTATTGAGAGCGGATCAGCCACACTACAAACAGCCACACTAGGGCCAAAAGTACGATCGCCCCGATGAATACCAAGCTTTGGTTATCGTGAAATACCGTGTCTTTTTCGTCTTGGTGGGGCAGTACCTTGTCTGTCACCCACAGCATAATCAGGATGCCAACTCCTGTCACTCCGCAGGACATAGGTTCGCCCACACCGTTGACTAGAGTTTGAATTCCCGATCGAATATTGTCAGGAATCGGTTGGAATAAAACCGGGCTCACAGTTTCCAACAGCGTGTAGTGCAGCAGTTCGTCCAGAAATCTCAGCAATATCAGTCCGATGAACACAGATACTAGCTGGCCCAGGGATGCTCCTATCGTCAGCACGCCCAGAATCGCGATTCCCGCAGGCAAAATCATCGCCGTTACGAATACACCGATTCGTTCTACCAACCGGCTGGAGGCGAACCACTGAGTCGCCACTTGAAACAAGCCTTGTATGCCTTCGTAAATCCCCAGGAAGCTAGCAATCCAACTAGCTCCACTAGCGCCGTCCGAAGGATTTTGGTATTCTAACTGGCTGTAGAATTGAAAATCTACCAACACATAGAGGACTTCTGCAAGGACGAAAAAACTAACTAGAGGTATGGCGTATTTTTGGAGAGGGCCTGTTACTTTGCGGGCGGCAAATTCTTGTTGGTCGTCGTCTTCATCGTCATCTGTCCAGTGAGCCGTTTCCGGGAAAGCTTGGCGGTATTTTTCTGTCAGGTAGTACAGCAACAGCGAGCCTGTCGCCACCATTAACCCCGATACTAGAGTAACGTTTTTGAGTCCGACTACATAGAGCAAAACCGGCAGAGAAAACCCGCTAACTACTCCAGCCACTAGATAACCACTACTGACTAGCGGATAGGTGCGCTTGATTTCTCTAATATTAAACAGTTGGTTGGAAGTAATGGAAGTATTGAGGTCGTTGAGGACATAGCAAGCTTCCACCCACAGCCACATCAAAAAAATAGTAATAAAAGCGATGCTGATGCCAGCTATCTTAGTATTTTCGTAGCCGATGCCGAATCTAAACAAAAATAGCGGTACCGACATCATTCCCAGAACCACTACAACGGTGCGTCTCAGGGGCAGGATTTTTTGCAGCCACGAGTAGACAAATCCCAAACCAGAACCGATAAAGGCGCTGGCTATATAGATAAAGGGCATTTTGTCCGCACCGAATTCGTCTAAAAACAGACCTACCGTGCTGAGTTCCAGCCAGATCAGCCCGACGGATGTTAGAGTGTAGACGAGGAACATCAGTATGGTTCGCTCTACTTCTTCCGATCGCAGGTTGAGCGATCGCAGCACTCCTTTTCCTGCTCCCGCCCAAGCGCTGATTTGAAAATTTTCCATGCTTAAGAGTGCGTAGATATCCCGATTTTAGATTTTAGATTTTAGATTTCGCCTAGCGCGAGCGCCCTTACGATTTTAGATTTGCTCCACAGATGGAATCTAGGAGCTGGAACTAGAGTCTAAAATTTTTGTTTTGACCCTCGACGACTAGAGTCGGAAACCTATATCCATTTTTGGGCATAGCAATTAGTCTACCGTCACCAGTCTATTACTATTGACTGATGACTGATGACTGATGACTAATTGCTCATAACTATTTTTTCGGCGACAGCAGCATCATCATACTGCGGCCTTCTTTTTTCGGCGCTTGCTGCACCTCTGCGATTTCCTGCAAATCTGTGGCCATGCGCTTGAGCAAGTCCTCTGCTAGGTTACTGTGTTGGATTTCCCGACCTCTGAACATGATCGTGGCTTTTACTTTGTCCCCAGATTTGATAAAGCGGTCTGCTAGTTTGAGGCGCACTTGGTAGTCGTGTTCTTCAATTTTGTAGCGCATCTTAACTTCCTTCACGTCAGCAGTGTGTTGCTTCCGTTTGGCTTCTCGCGCTTTCTTTTCCTGCTCAAATTTGTACTTCCCGTAGTCCATAACGCGACATACAGGTGGGTCAGCTTTGTCGCTGACAAGTACGAGGTCGAGTTCTTTTTCTTCTGCCAGACGCAGCGCTTCTGCGGGTGTCAATATCCCTAGTTGCGCGCCGTCGGTATCGATCACCCGGATTTTGGGGTATCGAATATTTTCGTTGATCTGGGGTAGGTTGCGATTTTGTCTTCTTTCAATCACAGGCATGAATGGTTTTACAATCAGTAGTTTAATATTGAAGCTTCTTGATAGTTACAGGTTCGATCGACCAATCTTTTATTTTGTTCGATCGAGCTATTGTGTAAGGTGTTACCCTTACCGGACGTACTATCGCGCCCTCTCTCCCCTCAGCTCAAGCCTTAGAGAATATTTGGACGATCGTAAATGAATTCTTACAATACCTGTTATTCTACTCAGTCTGGCCAAGTTTCTGCTTAGTTTTATTTTAACTTCACACACGATCGCCCGCCCCCGTGCCAGATTTGTGGTAAAACCGTCGCAAATTCCCGGTAAATCGTTAAAAATCAGGTAAAACGCCTTTTATTAGCTAATCTCGCCCAGTCCCATCCGTTCCCCAAGTCCTCTGAGTTGCCTTGTAGAATAGGTATAACCAAATGTAAATTTATGTTGCGAACAGAGGCAAAATTGACAAATTCTCTGCACTGGCACCAACGGGTGGGAACTCAACGAGACTGGGTGTGGCGGGGTTGGCAAACTCGCTACAGCTATTTGCGGCCGGCTTTAGAACGCGATAGAGGCGCGATCGAATTTCAAGATTCCCAGGCCGAACCAATCCCCTCAAAGCCATCCACCACACCGATTATTTTACTTCACGGATTTGGAGCTTCGATCGGTCACTGGCGTCAAAATCTCGGCCCCCTCGCCGAAAAACATACAGTTTATGCCTTGGATTTGTTGGGTTTTGGCGCTTCCCAAAAAGCTCCCGTTGACTACGACGTGTCTCTGTGGGTCGATCAAGTGTATGATTTTTGGCTGACTTTTATCAGAGAGCCAGTAGTATTGGCAGGAAATTCGATCGGTTCCCTGATTTGTCTGGCCGCCGCCGCCGCTCACCCGGAGATGGTAGCCGGCACGGTGATGATTAGCCTCCCAGACCCCTCTGTGCGAGCCGAGGCGGTACCCGGATGGCTGTTACCGGCGATCGAAGCTGTCGAAAGCTGGTTTGTTTCTCCGCTCATCCTCAGGCCTCTGTTTGCTTTCGTCCGCAAACCCTCAGTTGTCCGCCGCTGGGTCGGCTTTGCCTACGCCAACCCGGAATCTGTTACCGACGAATTAGTGGACATTCTATCAGGGCCTGCGGGCGATCGGGGAGCCGCCCGTGCCTTCTGCGCTGTATTTAAAGCTGTAGGCAGTTCACAATTCAGCCCCGGTGTCAAGACTGTACTGCGAAATTCCACAATCCCGATGCTGTTAATTTGGGGCAAACAAGACCGGATGATTCCCCCTAAATTCGCCCGCCCCCACCAATTTGTCGAATGCAATCCGCAGTATGTAGAGCTAGTTGAACTAGACAATGCCGGCCACTGTCCCCAGGATGAATGCCCGGAACAAGTAAATGAAGCAATTTTGAACTGGATCGATCGAAATTTTGCAGCTACGGGCGAGAGTCAATTACAGATACATTTAACCCAGTAATTCCTGGCAAGCCAAGGTTACTGAGTATGGTAAAACTTGGAAATCATCAATAATTCCACCCCAATCCCCACATCTCAAATCTCAAATCTCAAAGATGGATTTACTTCGATAGCAAAACTGAGATGCTCCCTGAGAGTCAGTCGATTGGAGATTTTCTCTTTTCGATTTGAGATTGACAAGAGCACCGCTCATTGGGGTTTTAAGTAACCTAAACCACTTTTTGGTTCTGGGCAAATTTTGTGTTCCAGCAAATCTCGCTCTTTAGGTGAGATAATTTATTGCATTTCATTGTCGCTTTTTTCAGCAATTTAGAGATTGACACAATCGCCAAGATACTGTATCTTCTCTAACTGGTAGTATAGGTGCGAGTTATGCAGTTAGTCGAAAGGCAGGCCATCAACCCAAATCGCAGGTTTTTGCCAGAAGCCGATCGATTGTTTTTGGTGTCGAGAAAACTTTACAACTGTGATAACAATATCTCCGGTCAAAACTTTTCCTGGGTCAACTAACCAACCATCTGGCGGTCGATCCCGCGCGTTCAAAGAGTTTTGGTGACAAAGCATTGCCCACCAAGTTGAGACAAAACACTCTCCGGTTACAGTTAATAGCATTGACTAGCGATCGTGGTTTAAGATTAGCGATCGCCCGAACCCAGCTAACAACTAAGTTTCCAGTAGTACCGGAAATGCCTGACTGTCCCAATTGCGATCGAAAAAGACGGAAGACGCGCTATGTAGTTATATGTCAGGGTCAAGCTGTCAGAGAAAATGATTTTCTAAAAGGATATGCTAGTCGGTCGGGAACTAATATTTAGGTGAATTCAAAAGTGATTTCAATCTTGGAAATCCTGATTGCGATCGAGATAGGTTGTTAAGTTATCGAGGTAGCCTATGAAAAGTTAGAATACAATGCAAATGTCAAACGGATTATTACCTTAATGTAACTATCTCTATCCATTAAAGACCTGTACAACAGATTTCTTGAAAAGCGGTAAAATTCCAACTTCTAACTTCAAGAAATTAGGTGTTCATTGCTCTTATAAATAGCAGCAGCACCAGACGGGCCGGATGTTCGGAATTGCTGAAACCCTTGATTTTATTACTTGTGAGTTCTTTCGCGACTATAACTAAAGTTTTATAACCGATCGCATCCTTGAAATCGCGATCGCGCGATCGTCGCCCAACTTCCTTCTTCCTTCTGCTATAAATACCTCCTCTTGTGCCAACAATTTCTCAGTCAGCTTATAATCGATCGCCCCCAAGTATGCGGGCTAGAAACTGTAACTAGATTGTTAGACAAAGTTGCCCATCTTTGCCCGATCGTGGGTAGCTTTTGTCTCCTGTTAAGTTTTCCATACTTGCTGCGGTGTCTGATATTGGTCACAATCAGACAGTGCAAGCAAGAAATATATGCCACGATCCAAATAAAGGAATGCCATGCTAGTCGGATTTAAAACCGAATTAAAACTCAATGCTCGACAGCGAATACTGCTAGCTAAACATTGCGGGGTAGCGCGTCACGCTTGGAATTGGGGACTGTGGTTAACTAAAAACATTCTCGATCACAATCAAGCAAACCCCAAGGAAAAACTCAAATTTCCCACAGCTATTGATCTGCACAAACTGTTGGTAGCTTTGGTGAAATCAGAGAATGCTTGGTATTACGAGTGCAGCAAATCTACACCGCAGAGCGCATTAATAGCATTGCGAGAAGCATGGAAACGGTGTTTTAAAAAGACTGCTGGCGTACCAAAGTTTAAGAAAAAAGGAAGGCGAGATTCTTTCACATTAGAAGGGACAGTCAAAATCAGCGGGAGTAACAAAATCCAAGTTCCTGTAATTGGCGTCCTCAAAACTTATGAAAGGCTACCACAAGTATCAACTAAGTCTTGCGCGATATCCCGTATTGCCGACAGGTGGTTTATCAGTTTCAGGTTTGATGTAGAACAGCAAGAGTCATGCAAAACAGACATCGTAGGAGTTGACCTCGGTATTAAAGCATTGGCTACTCTATCGACAGGTGAAGTAGTTATCGGTGCTAAATCCTACAAAAAATATGCAGCAAAACTATCAAGGATGCAATGGTTGATTCGTCATAAAGTCATCGGTTCAAGTAATTGGCAAAAAGCACAATTCAAGATAGCTATATTGCATAGAAAGATAGCTAACATCCGTAAAGATACGTTGCACAAACTAACGACATTACTTGCCAAAAACCACGGTGTAATAGTCATAGAGGATTTGAATGTATCCGGGATGATGGCTAATCATAAACTAGCTGCATCAGTTGCTGATATGGGTTTCTTTGAGTTACGACGCCAGCTCACCTACAAATGCAAGTTGTACGGTTCAAAGTTGGTAATAGTTGACCGTTGGTTCCCAAGTTCAAAAACCTGTTCTAATTGTGGAACAAAAAAAGAAACACTCTCTATGAGTGAGCGAATGTTTGAATGCAGCCATTGTGGTTTTAAGATTGACCGCGACTTAAATGCAGCAATCAATTTGTCAAAAACCGTCAGTTAGACGGGGATAGCCTGCGGACTGGTCTAGTGCCGACACTACCAGGTTGAAACAGGAAGTAAGATTCCCCAGGACAGCTTTGTATAAAGTTGGGTAGCTTTGGGTAAGTCTTATGTAACGGCAAGCAGCACCCTTCCAGCTTTTAGCAGTAACGCAAACGAGGAAAAAACTGTCGTGAAATTCCACTGGCTACTACCAAGTTTCTTAAGTGTATTTTTGCTCACCGGAGCCGCCGAAGCAGCTAGACTGCAATCTTGGCGGTTTGATGCTTCAGAGAACCGGCTCTACATTAGAACAGAGGGGGGAGTCCAACCCAAGGCTCAACTGATTTTCAACCCCACGCGATTGGTAATCGACTTACCGGGGACGAGTCTGGGCAGTCCCTCGGTCAATAAACCGCTCTCAGGGGCGATCGAATCTGTGCGAGTAGGACAGTTTGACAGCGATACCACCAGAATAGTCGTCGAACTCAAAGACGGGTTTACTCTAGACCCCCAGCAAGTAAAATTTCGGGGCATTTCTGCCAGCGAGTGGACAGTAGATTTACCCGCACCGGTACGGGGAGGAACTCAAAATTCGATTTCAGAACCCGGGGGAGAAAGATTATCGGTTGAACCTTCAGCAAGGGAAACCCAATCTGCTGAAGCGACTGTAGTTCAGAACGTTCAGGTGACGGGGGACGGTTTTTTGATCCGTACTGCCGGCGGCAACCCCCAAATTAATTTTCAACAAAGTCGGGCCGGGGACATCGCCACCCTCGATATTGAAGGAGCTACTTTAGCTCCGGGCGCAGGCGGGCAACAGCCTCAAACCAATGGCAAGCACGGAGTTGACAAGATTGAAGTCCGGCAACTGCCAACAGATCCGCCCGTTACCCGCGTAACTTTGCGGATGAAGAGTTCTAATACTCAGTGGCGGGCTTCTGTCGGCAATTCTGGCTCGGTTGTGCTATCGCCAGGAGGCACGAGTCCGCCAATCCTGACGCGCTCCCAACCCCTAACTGTTGGGAGACCGGCTCAAGGAAGTTTAGCGAGAGTTCAGTCCATTGATTTATCGAGTAACGGCACGCAATTCGTGGTGAGAACTGACCGCCAAGTCTCCTATACCAGCGGCTGGGATCAATCATCAAGAGCTTACTGGATTCGGCTTGCTTCTAGTTCCCTGGCGGGGCAAATTCCTCAGCTCGATGGCAACAGTCCTGTATCGTTTACCGCTAGCCAGGAAGACGCGGAGACTGTGGTGATTTGGGTGCAGCCGCGATCGGGGGTACAGGTAGGCAGGGTGACGAGACCTAACCCGCAGGTGCTGTCTTTGCAATTGCGATCGAGTAGTAGCGCGCAGTCACCTTTGATTCGCGATCCAAATCCGCAGCCGTTGCCGCCGAGAAGCAGTATAGGAGCGGGTGATTTGCCCCAAGGTTCTAACCGCCGCGTCGTAGTGGCGATCGATCCTGGCCACGGCGGCCGCGATCCGGGTGCCGTCGGGATTGGGGGCATTCAGGAGAAGGAGATTGTTTTAGATATCTCATATCAGGTGGCAAGGCTGCTAGAACAGCAGGGCGTGCAAGTGGTAATGACTAGGACTGACGACAGCGAAATTGACCTAGAACCGAGAGTTTCTTTGGCATCGCGAGTGAATGCTGCTTTGTTTGTCAGCATTCACGCCAACGCGATTAACATGAGTCGCCCGGATATTAGCGGGATTGAGACTTATTATTTCGATAGCGGGGAAGATTTAGCCCGGGTGATTCACGCCAGTATTTTGGATGGGACGGGGGCGAAAGACCGTCGGGTGCGGCAGGCAAGATTTTATGTTCTGAGGAAGAGTGCTATGCCTTCTGTGTTGCTGGAAGTCGGTTTTGTTACAGGTGCTGAGGATGCTGCTAGACTTTCCGATCCAGCTTACCGGAGTCAAATGGCGGCTTCGATCGCTCGTGGCATTTTATATTATCTTCAACAAAGATGATGGGCAGTTGACAGTTGACAGTTGACAGTTGACAGTTGATTAATGTTATTGGTTATTTGTTATTAGCCACAGAAAACGATTAACAAATGACAACAGACAACTGCTTTCCTGCCAACAGTTAACAGACAAATGACAACAGACAACTGCTTTCCTGCCAACAGACAACAGACAACAGACAACTAACTATTAACAAATGACAACAGACTCCAGACAACAAAGAATCGGTATATTTGACAGTGGCGTGGGCGGTTTGACTGTTTTGACGCAGTTATACAAACAATTGCCCAACGAATCAATACTTTATTTTGGAGATACCGCAAGGCTGCCTTACGGCACTCGGGCTGCGTCGGAAATTGTGCATTTTGTCCGCGAAATTATGGCCTGGTTCGTGGAACAAGATGTAAAAATGGTGATTATGGCCTGCAACACCAGTTCTGCTTTGGCGATGGAGATGGTGCAGGCTGAGTTTGATATTCCTGTGCTGGGAGTAATTCTGCCGGGGGCCCAGGCGGCGGTGCAGCAAGGCAAGCGGATCGGGGTGATCGCAACTCCGGCTACGGCTGCTAGCAATGCCTATCGAAATGCGATTTTGGAAATGGACGATTCTTGTCGGGTATGGCAGGTTAGCTGTCCGGCTTTTGTGCCTCTGGTGGAGCAAAATCGGATTCACGATCCTTATACTTCTGAGGTGGCTCGGGAATATTTGGCTCCTTTGATTCAGCAGCGAATTGATACGCTGATTTACGGTTGCACTCATTATCCCCTGTTGGCTCCCGTGTTGCGATCGCTCTTGCCTGCTGGGGTGAATTTAATCGATCCTGCGGTGCGCGTGGTGGCTGCTGCTGCCCGAGAATTGGAAGTTTTAGGGCTGCGAAATTCGGGTGCTGCGCTGCCGACTCGTTTTTGCGTGAGTGGTGTCCCGCAACAGTTTGCGGACTTGTCGGTGCAGTGGCTGGGCTGTACTCCTGCGGTGGAGAAAATATCTCTACCGGCGGTTGTCCGTAGCGAAGCGGGGCGTCAGCCATCGCCCGTATCCGTCGAATCTCTCGAATAAGCGGGAAAATTTATCGATCGTTCGCAAGCGTTGCTTACAGAGGACGATCGCACAAATCCCAAACCAATTTCCCATAGGAATGCAACTTTAAGCAAACTCCAAACCCATATGTGACAAGTCATTCCCCATTCTTTAATCAAAAATCGAAAATCGAAAACCGACAATCGTATTGCCCTCCAGATCCCAGACGCCTAGGGATTTGGGGGGTTTAATTATTGCGATCGGAGGTAGCAATCAATCATCAATCTGTAATAAGATTTAACAAAAGCTTTGATGAACAATGCAAATAACGTCCTCTATCTGCTGGAGCTCTTCAGCCTTGAACCATGTCACCCTATATATCGCAAGCAGTGTTACTTGTAGACGGCTATAACATGATTGGACTTTGGCCTCGACTCCGAGAGAAGCGCGATCGCGACGAACTCGAAACAGCCCGCCGCGAGTTGATTGAGGTTTTAGTTAACTACAGCGCTCTTCAAGATTTTGAGGCCAGACTCGTGTTTGACGCTCACTATCGAGATACTCCGAGCGTTAAAGAAATTATTACTAAAAATTTATCAGTGCACTACACTGACTTTGGTCAGACGGCAGATACTTATATTGAAAAGTCTTGTGCTAGTTTGCGCTACGAATTGCGATCGGTCAAAGGCAAAGGGCGGATGATTGTCGCCACATCAGACCGAGCGCAGCAATTGACAGTAGTCGGCTACGGCGCCGAATGGATGTCCGCCGAACAACTAGAGGCTGACGTAGAATCCACCGCCCGCCGCAGCGAGCGCCAGCACAAATCCCGCAAACAGAACCCCAGTCGCTTTCTGTCCAATTCCCTCGATCCAGAATCGCAGCAGCGCCTCGCCAGAATGAGAATGGGGCTGCATTAGCGGCCCAAACCCGCTTTCTGTATGACAAATAAAAAAGTTTGTCAAAGGCCTTGCCAAATCGAATCAGTTCAGCTACTATTAGTAAATGTGGGTGACAAAAACCACGCAATCCTCGGTAGCTCAGTGGCAGAGCGATCGGCTGTAATGAATCCAAGCCTTTGGAATTAACCAAAAGCCCTAGTGACATAGCAGCTTTATCCGGTAACGGGTACTGAAAAATCGGGTGAATTCAAGGAAACCGCAGCACTTCGGGTGGCGGCAATCTTGAGCCAAGTCCAGCGAAAGGCAGTGGTTTCGACCGCAAGTAGCCGGAAAGGTGCAGAGACTAGAGATGAGGAGCCTAACCAATAAATCTCACAGCGCCCGACATCCCGCGATAGATGATAAGTCTTGGTTTTAGGGATGATGATATAGTCCGCGCCCTTCGGAAACGTTGGGATAAGTGTAACCGATTGGTCGTAGGTTCAAATCCTACCCGGGGAGTTAGTAAAAGTCTGAAGTTGGAAATTTCCAGCTTCAGATTTTTTTGTTTTTATTTTCAGATATGTTTTTCTATAATGTAGGTGCAAACACTTTACCTGCATCATGAGCTATCGCGATATCATCACCATAGAGCCGGATAAGCGAGGTGGCAAGCCCTGCATTCGTCGGATGCGAATTACGGTTTACGATGTTCTTGGCTGGCTGGCTTCTGGAATGTCTATTACTGAGATTATTGACGACTTCCCAGAATTGACAGAAACAGACATTAGAGCCTGTCTAGAATTTGTTGCCGATCGCGATCGTCGTTTAGTTGCTTCGGTGAGTGTCGCTTGAAACTACTATTCGATCAAAATCTGAGCCGAAAATTAGTTACTCGCTTGGCTGATATTTTCCCTAACGCTAGCCATGTTCAGTTTCACGGGCTAGCAGATAAAACAGATACAGAAGTCTGGGATTTCGGCAAGTTCACGGATTTATTGGCAATCGAAGTCTTTTTGTATTATCAGTGAATCTTCTCAAGTTCAAATTCTAGTCGAAGCAGTTCTTTTTGATAATTCTTAATAGCTTGATCTACCAAATAGTTTCTATTACTTCTTTCCCAGATTTCTAGCCCTTTCTCAGAAAAAGGCAAGACGATGTTATGTGCAAAAGCCATCACGCCTTGAAAGCGTTGACTCAAATCACTACATTCAGTTGGGGCTGAACCGATACGATCCACCTGAAGATATAACTTTTCTATCTCTGGATATAGTTGTGACATACGATCTAGATAATTAGCTTCAATTAGCTGCTTCCGATTGAACATATCTGTGAATTCGATCGTTTGATTAACAATAAGTTTTGTGTTACTCAAGATGCAATTCATAGAATCTAGATAGTCTTCCTTCGTTACTTTAAACGAATCAAAAATAGTCGCAAGCTCTCCATAGCTTTTGTTCAAGTCAATAACCATTTCATCATCAATTTGTTCACCATCTAGCTTTATAGGTGAAAATTTGGGAGATAAATTTTTACTAATCCACTGAGTTCTACAAATCCAGTTTGCAGAACTCACATCCTCTAGAGAAAGATACAAGAATAGCCAAATTACTTGAGCTTCTTTTCCTTGCCAGAGTAGTTTTACCTCGTTGTTTCTATAATATTCTCTAGATTTTAGTTCAGCAGTAATTTTTCTGGCAATTTCTATCATATCGGGTTTTGCATATTCCTTGCTTAGAAGAATGTTTGCAGAATATCTTTTTGCCCCACGATGACTAACATCCTGAAATGAAAGGATTGTGTAACCATTAGTCGCAGTCAGTTTTCTACTAAACTCTTGAATTTTTTTAAGCGATAGAATATTGATCTGCTGTTCAAAAGGGATAATAAGTTTCCATGCCTTATTGGTCTTCTGGACATTACTGCTATTAACCGCCTGCCAATAAGCAATTTTTTCCTCATCATCATATAAAACAACCATGACAGGTAATGAGTGTTTCTGCCAGTATTCTAGATGCTCTGTGTTGACATAAAAAACAAAGCCATCAGTGGTTTTCTGCTTAAACCAACTTTTCCCAGATTTGATCTGAAGTGCAATTAATTTACCTGTTGCTGTATTACTCTCAACCACTTCAACGTGAGCATCGATGCCATAGTCTTCTATAGGTTGCTCACGAAAGATCCAACCTAATGTCTCAAAGAGTAAGTTTGTTGCGGCAACACCAATTCTTTCAGTACGAGAGTTTGAATCAGCTTTCATAATTGTATCGCAGAGCCAGTATAATACTTTGTTTAACCTAAAACTACCGCAGATTCATCATCTATGTCAACCTTTTTACTCCCCGTAGGAATCTCCTTTTCTGGATCGAGTTCGGCACACCATCCCACTCAAACACATGAGTCGTGGCACTCAAAAAAGTTACTTGTATTACATATTATGCGTCGTAAGGTGCGTCAGAAACAAGAGTTTCGAGTTGCATCAAGTATCTGGCTGACGCACCCTACCGAATATTACCTCATACTAAACATCCCGTTCTGTACGCACCCATTTAGTTTGACGTTTCAGGATAAAACCCAGATACAAAGGAATTTTCCACAGGATGTAAAAAGGTACGGATAATAGAGTTGCGCCGGAAATGTCGGCACGCCCGAATTTTGCCCAAGCGCTGACAATTGAAACTAAAATTAGCAATCCTTGTACTCCTAATAATATGGCGGGAATTGCGGATGCTCCGATCGCTGCTGCTACTATTGAGGCGGCAAAAGCGGCTAGCCAGATAGCAACTAAAAGCGATAGGGGAGGGACGGCTAAGTCGAGGGCGATCGCCATTAAGTCAAAACGCTGTTGCTCGATCGAGGCTGTCGCCAGCCTGGGAGTTTGAGTTAGCAAGGTTTGTAAGTGTCCGTGTTCCCATCTAGTTCTTTGAGTTTTCGCTACTTGTTGCTGCTGCGGCAAACATCCGGTGACTCGGGCTTCGGGGCAGAATACCGTTGGATGTCCGGCGATCGCCAAATCCAAGCTCATTTGCATATCTTCGACGATATTGCTGCTGGCTAAGGGAACATCTCGAATGATTAACCAGGGAAAAGCCATGCCCGTACCTGTTAGCAATGAGGGGAATCCTAACTGTTTTAATCCGCTCGGCCGGACTAAATTTTTCACTAGAAATGCTAAGGCTGAAATCGAATCTTTTGGGGTAGGATTGGGTGGCTGTTCCATTAAATATGTTGCTTGCACCGGCCTTTGTTCTGCCATTGCCACCCGGGCTAATTTATCGATCGCGTCTGGCTGACAAATGCAGTCGGCGTCAACCATGATGATTACTTCTGGGGGGTCTGAGGCGATCGACTGCAAGCCAAAATCTAGGGCGTATCCCTTCCCCTTGCGTTCTGTGTCGTGGCGCTCGATCGCCCTTGCACCGCTGTTGCGGGCGATTTCTGCTGTGGCGTCGGTGCAGTTGTCAGCAATCACTAACAGGCGGTCTTGAGGCGTTAGCTGCGGCAATATAGTCGAGATGGTGGCTGCTATTCCTGCTGCTTCGTTGTAGGCGGGAATTAAAACTGCTACTTTGGGGCGGGGTTCTTGAGTTTCCGCTGTAGTGCCAAAGCTGGACAGGAAAGCTGCACAGCATTCTAGGAATAGAACTGCAACCGGAATTAGAACGATCAGGGCGATCGCCGAGAGTACAACATCAACAAATAGGAACCCTAGCTGATTTATTTGCACAATTCTAGTACCTTAATTTAATTTAATTTACTGCGGTCATGGAGTTGATTTAATCAATTTGCACCTGGGTCAACGAGAGCGAACAACGCTATCTCAGCTATCATATCATGTCCGAAAAAATCAGCATTATTCGGTGCGATCGTTCGGACTAAAGTCCAATTAGACTGCTCGGTTCATTCAGTTGACAGTTGACAGTTGATAGTTGTAGGGGCGGTGCCCCCGTGCCCGCCCTATGAAAGTTGACAGTTGACAGATGAGGGCGACCTCTACCTGGAAGTCCGAGGATTGGAGTAATGAAAAGGTTAAGATATTAAAGCGATGGCGTTGCTTAATCATGGTATGAAAAAAATAAGTTTAAAATCCAAAACCTTTGTGGATACTGGTTTCTATGACAGACCTATTTAGCCTTTCATACCGTAAATCAGCAACGCCAAAGCGATTTCTCTGCGTTCATCTGCGGTTAAAATTCTAGAATTAATTCAAATGTCGATCGATCGTCACAATCGAAATTGGATTCAACGCATCAAAACGAGTCAAACTGCCCCCAGACACAGAACGCGACAACTGCACCTGCACGATGCGGTAACTCCAGTGGGGTTCCCGGCGCACCCGATCGCCAATCCAGCTTAAAACAGTAGCAATATCCTCAAAAACATCCAAAGCTAGGACGATCGACCCTCCAGCGAGCAGCCGCAGAGCGCAAACGCCCAAAATTTTAGTCAACCCTCCACCGCTACCCCCGATAAAAATCCGGTGCGGCGGACGCAAGCGGTGCAAGATTTCCGGGGCGGTTCCGTGAATCGAAAACACATTTTGTAACTCAAAACGGCGACAATTGAGTTCGATCGCAGAAGTACCAGAAACCGTTTGTTCGATCGCGTATACTTCGGACTGCGGGAATAAACGAGCAATCTCGATCGACACAGAACCGTTACCAGCACCTACATCCCAGACAACTTGTTCGGGTTGCAAAGCCAATTGTGCCAGTACCAACACCCGCACTTCCCGTTCCACCGTCAAACCAGGCCTGTCGCCACAACCGATAAAAGCTGCATCGGGAATACCCAACAAAGGCAACTTTCCCAAATCCAAAGCTTCTGTCGGCGGGGACTGCCGCAGCATCACCACCACGCTCAGAAGTGCAAAATCCTCTCCCAATAAAGCTTCCAGAGACCTGTAACCCACGCGCTCTTCGGCGGAACCCAAATTTTCGCCAACCCAAAACTGGTAGCGTGTGGGCAAATCCAGAGCTTTCACCAAACTTGCTATGGCCGCCGGAGTGCGAGTTTCGTCTGCGAGTACCGCAATTTTCTCAACACCCAGCTTGAGTTTGGCCGTCAGTTCCTCAAAAAAACGTCCTTGGGAACCCACAAAATGAGCATCCTGCCAAGGGATGTGCAAGCGGTTAAAGGCCAACTGCACGCAGCTTACATGGGGGTGAAAAGTCAATTTATCCGGCGGCAGTTGGGAAATGAGCAACTTTCCCCAGCCGTGGAAGAGCGGGTCTCCGGCTACTAAAATTACAATCAGTTGATGCGAGGGGGTGGAGGGGGGCGAAAAAGTCCCTGCATCTGGCTCTAAATTCGCATCTGCGGCCAACCAACGCCTAATTTCCAGAATTGCTTCGGTTAAATCTTCCAACGCCCAGCGCTCGCAGGATTGCTGGGGAAAATAGCTCAAATGGCGATCGCTCCCGATGAGCAGAGCGGCCATTTCTACAACCTGCCGCGCCGATTCGCTCAGCCCAGCAGCTCCATCTAAACCAATACCAACAACGTGTACAGTCACTTTTGCATTAAAAAGTAAAAAACCAGAATTACTGATTTTTTGTCAATAATCATAATTATGGATTGAAAGCAACTGCCCAGCGATATTCTGCGTTTGGACGGTACGATCGCCCTTTATCGGGTACGATCGCAAATCTGCCGATCGCCCCGGTCTACTCTAACATTGTGATGAAGGTAATCCTCCATCCAGTGGCAACCTTCTGGAATTAGCTGCTTTAATAGCAACGTTTCGGCATTCCAAAGCTCTACTTTGGCATCATCGCTAACAGTAACAAGGGTTTTACCATCCGAACTGAATTCAATATTCCAGAAAGGATAGCCGCGCCCTTGGATTGTTTGAATCTCTTGCCCTGTCTCGATATTCCACAACCGAATTCTGCCCTCAGCACTGCTAGAAGCAAGGGTTTTACCGTCAGGACTGAAGCTGAGTCCTGTTATACCAGCAGAATGTCCGCTCAATGTTTTCAATGCACGACCCTCTAGCGTCCAAAGTTTAATGGTTCTGTCATGACTTGCCGAAGCAATTGTTTTGCCATCGGGACTAAACCGCACACGCACAACATGGTTGTTGTGTCCGTGAAACGTTTTCAGGTGTTGTCCCTGAAGGTTCCAAAGTTCGATCGTACCATCGTGATGACCGGAGGCAAGAAACTTACCATCACGGCTGAAACTCACACTCCAAACTTTACCTGCATTTGCCCTGAGCGTTTTTACTTCTCCATTGCCAATCTGCCACAGTTTGATGGTGCGATCGTAACTGGCAGTTGCCAGGGTTTGACCATCGGGACTAAAACCCACATCAGTGACTTCTTTGCTGTGTCCGTTGAATGTTTTCAGTAGTTGACCGTTGATATTCCAAAGTTTGATAGTTTTGTCGTAACCAGCCGCCGCGATCGCCCTACCATCTGGACTAAAACTCAGACTCCCGATGCGGTTCCATTCTTGATTGCTTTTAGCATTAATTATGGCTAGTGCTTTCCCCTGCCAATTCCACAGTCGAATTGTCCGATCGTCTCCGGCTGTGGCAATGATTTTGTCATTGGGACTAACGCTCACACTCCATAGAGAATCGGTATGTCCGTGTAATATCTGATGGTTTTGGTTGCTCAGATTCCACAACCTTACCGTATCATCCCCTCCAGCAGTAGCAATAGACTGACCGTCGGGGCTAAAACTAACTGCAAAAACTCCAGTATGGTGCCCTTTGAACGTTTTGAGTTCTCTTCCTTCTAAGTTCCACAATTTGACAGTCGCATCGGCACTTGTCGAAGCAATGGTTTGACCGTCTGGACTGAAACGCACCCCAATGGCAAAATTATTGTGTTTGCCGATCGTCCTAATTTCTTTTCCTTCTAAATTCCACAATTTGACCCGTGTATCTCCACCTGCGGTGGCAATTAACTGACCGTCGGGACTAAAACTAACACCAAAAATCGATTGCGAATTTGCCTGGAAACTTTCAATCTCTTGCCCATCCATGTTCCAAAGCTTCACCGTTCCTCCCAAATCTGCGGAGACAATCTTTTGAGCGTCCGGACTGCAATTGAGACTCCACACATCATACTTGTGTCCTGTGAGAGTTTTAACTTCTTGTCCGTCGATTTGCCAAAGTTTGACTGTATGATTCGCACCAGATGCAACAATTACTTGACCGTTAGGACTGAAACAAAGGTCAGCCATAAAACTCTCTTCATCGCCACCAGGAAAGGTCATCAATTCTTTGCCATCCACAGTCCATAGCTTGACCTTTTTGTCGGCACTGATGGCTGCAATCTGTTTACCATCCGGGCTAAACTTTACATTTCTAAAAAGTTGATTTTGTCCCGACAACCGTTGGAGTTCTCGTCCATCCACACTCCATAACCTAACGGTGTTATCATCACTTGCTGTTGCCAGGGTTTTACCATCTGGACTAAAGTCTACGCTTCTGACTTTATCGTTGTGTCCTTCTAAACGATTGCGTTCCCTAATTTGGAACATGACTCGCTGCAATGCCAATTGGACGGACGATCTAGTTTTAGTATCTACCCGAGGTGCAACATTCAACTGAGTGGCGGCTTTCAAGGCGGCGAGTAAAGCATCCAGTTCCTGATTAGCATTCAGTGAGGCTGTGGAAGCTAGGCTGAAGGATTTTATTCTCTCTTGTTGTGCAGTTTGGAGCATTTCTCTAGCCAATAATCCTGCTGCGATCGCACTCAACAAAGCCACAATTAGGATGACACTCCCTAATCGGATGCGTCGATTTGCTTTGCGGTTTGCTTGTTGCAGGACTTGATTCGCATCCGACAAGACTTCATTCGCCTCTGCCAGGATTTTAGAAGCTTCGGCTTCTGTCTCAAGTTTTTGTTGCAAATCGCGTTGTTCTAAAGCTCGACTTGCTGACAAAAAGTGATAATCTTCATCGCTGAGGCTTTTATCCTCTGCCCACTCTAGGGATTGCCGCAATACCTGTCCCCGCAACAGCCATGATTCTTCTTGTCCGTTAGCTGCCAACCAACCCGATAAAGCAGTGGCATAAAAATCAGGACGGAGGCTAGTGGATTCTTGTTGAACCCAAGCCAAGTTAAACACCGTCGCATAAATGCGGTTATAAACGCAGAGTTTGTCTCGTTGCTTGACCACCAATCCTGATAATTGCAGCTCCAGGCGATCGGGACTGTCTTCTACAGGAATTGCGTTGAATTGTAAAATTTGCTGGTATAGCCCGAGTAATCTACCTCTACGCTGTCCGCTGCCACGAATGCGATCGCGGATTGTCCTCAGATGCGGTGGGTTATCCTGAGATTCCCAATTTTCAACAATATATTGTTGCACCAATTGCTCAATATTCGGCTTGCAATTTTCGGCTTGTTCTGCTACCAATTTACATAACTTTTGAGTTAGAAACGGTTGTCCGCCCGTCCAATCTAAAATTTCTTGTAAAACGGCTGTTGGATTCGCTACTTTTCCGACTAATCCCTGAGTTAATGGTGACTTAGCTTCTGCCAACTTAAATCCGGTCAAATCGATCGATCGACCAATATTAAAGGGAGTTATTTGCTTGTCAACCATCAAGTCGGATGGTGTGGCAACTCCCAACAGACAAAAGGTCAAGCGATTATAGATGGAATTGTGCGATCGTTGCTCGTAGCAAGCGCGAATTAAAGCAAATAGATCGTCCGTTGAAAAATTTAAGCTCTTGACGTTATCAATTTCTTCTAAAAAAATACAGACTCTAGGACTAGCAACTTTGACCAATAGAACATCTTCAATAAATAGACTGAGTTGTTGGATTGCAGAAAGTTCCGCTTGTTCTTTTCTCCAAGTCTTCAAATCAAACGTTCCTGAAAGCTTGAAAACTCTGACCAATTCCACAACTAACCCTTTATACCATTGGTCAGCCGTCACTTGCTTAGCACCCAGCTTGGTCACATCCACCGCCGCACAAGCAATTTTCTTCGCCTCTAGCAGTTGCATAGTTCTTGCTTTTAAGCTCGACTTCCCCATCTGCCGAGAGTTAAATACATAGCAAAATTCACCCGCTGCCAATGCCTCCAATAATTCCCGATCTGCCTGCCGCGTTACATAACAGAGTGCATTTGGCGGTAAGCTTCCTCCCACTTTGTATTCATAATTTTCGTTGTAGGTTGTATTCATTATTTTATTCGGATTAGAAGATTCAACCCTCAAACAAGATTGGTACTGAAATACTGACGATATAACTCGCAACTTGGTGTTACTTGGTTGCCGTTAAGATGCACGAGTCCCATGCTATCCAACTGATAGACAGTTAGGGATTCTAACTGAATAGGACTTTGTGCAGTCACGACTTGTTTCAAGGCGAATGCTAATTCTGGTTGCTGTTTTAAATTGCCTAAACAACACCGCAAATGGTCGCTATAAACTCCAGCATGGGTTGGAGCATCTTGCAGCAATTGCTGAAGTGTCATATCCTGACGAGCAAGGTGATACAAGGCCAGTCGAATCAGATAGGGATGCCCTCCAATCATCGCCGTTAACGATTGGGTCGTTTCAACAGTCCAAGTTAAGCCATGTAACTGAGCTAGCGTCTGGACTTGCTGTTGATTAAATGGCGGCAATCTCAGGGGTAGCCCAACATTAAATGGAGATTGATGGATATTTAAGGAGATATATACTTCTGTTGAGTGAGCGATGACTAATCGAAGTTTTCGCCAACTTTCTTGGAGTGTGGCTTCTTCATGCCATTCTCGCAGCAAAGCTAAAAAATCTTCAGCAATATCGGGATAGTTAAAAACTGTATCAATTTCGTCTAAGCTGAGGACTAAATCCGTATCTAACTGTTCTAATAAATGGGTTTCAAAGGGTAGTGCCTTGAAGGAAAGGATCGAGTAAGTTACTATTAGAGAGAAGTGTTTACCATAGCGTGATATGACAGTAGAGATAGTCCATTGTCCTAATTGTAGCTCAAAAGAAGTTAGTCGGAACGGTAAAACTCGGCATGGTAAACAAAATTTTAAATGTCGAGATTGTGGTCGTCAATTTGTTTTAAATCCTGAATGGAAGCCTATTACAGAAGAGCAAAAAGAGTTAATGTCACGGATGCTACTTGAACGTATTTCTCAGGCAGGGATTGCTCGGGTACTTCAAGTGTCAGAAGATACAGTGCAGCGATACGTTAATAGCCAAGCGGCTGCTGTTAAGAAGCAAGTGGACGTGACTCCCAAGGAAAAAAAACGCTTGAATGTTCAGATGGATGAGTTATGGTCATTCGTTGATAGTAAAGGAAATCAGCAGTGGGTCTGGCTGGCATTGGATGCCCAGACTAGGGAAATTGTTGGTGTACATATTGGGGATCGTAGCGCAGTATCGGCTCAAGCTTTATGGGATTCAATACCACCAGTGTATCGTCAATGTGCAGTAATTTATACCGACCATTGGAGTGCTTATGATTCTGTATTGCCCAGTAAACGTCATCAGAGTGTAGATAAAGATAGTGGTTTGACTAGCTATATCGAGCGGTTTAACTGTACTATTCGACAACGAGTATCTCGACTGGTAAGAAAGAGCTTAGGCTTCTCTAAAAAATTAGAAAATCATATTGCTGCAATTTGGAGGTTTGTGCATCATTATAATGCTAATTTACAACTCTAAATGCCTACTTTTCTTTGAGTTCAGTTTATTCTCTCGATCCTTTCCTTCAGGGCACTACCTTTCAAAGTATCCAGTACAGCTTACCTTACTACCAATTTCTTCATCCCAGTAGTCATCAAGCTTTGGTTCTAGCTTGAGTTCTCGACTCACATTCAAACAAAACCATCGTAAAAATTTATTTAAGCTTGTAAAGACTGTTTTTTCAGCTTTTCGCAGGTTCATGCGAACAACTTGATAATTTTGTTGAGTCGCATAAGCCAACACTCGATTGAGTAAAGAGGTTTTCCCCATTTTTCTAGGTCCTCTGATCCGAATCAGAGAACCGGGCTTCAAAATCTCCTTGTAACAGTCAGATTCGATCGGAGGACGTTCGACATAAAAAGGAGAATCCGGTGCTAAAAATCCTTCTGGAAATTCTAGGGCCGTGCAATTCGATGTTGGTGTTGACGCAGTTTTTTGCCATTCTCGCTTGAGTGCTTGTCGGAAGTTCTTCTTTGTTACTTCTTCGCCTAATGCTGCTGACAGTTTTTTCCACAAGCGATATCCCACGTCTCCACTGATGTAGTTCTCAGTCAGAAATAACTGTTCGGCAATCTTTCCATAACTTTTACCTTCCCACGCGCCTCGAAGCACCTCTATCTCAACATCACTGAGGTGTTTTTCAGTATGTTTTAATACCAGTGTATTAACGAGATTTTGGGTTTGTTCCCAAGACAGTTCTGTTTCAGCATTCATGGCTTAGAGTAGCAAGATGAATACCTTTGATTATATCACGAATTAACGGGTGAATCAATGGGGTTGCTGCACCTGACTTTTCCAGACTTTTTGATTTAAATGTAATTTGCAATCCTGAACTTTTCCTGTTTACTATCTCCCCTTTTCCTGATTTTTTTGATAGTAAACTCCAGAAGTTTACCAGTGGTCGTATCGACTTGCGATCTGTAAATATATAAACATGAAGCACAAATGAGTGCCAATAACAGACAACACAAAAAAACTAAAAATTATGCACAGTTGCGAACAGAAATGCGAACAAGTCGATACTTACAGCGACAGCCGATCGATTTTGCAAGAACAAGTACCAGAGTTGTTACCACTTGCTCAAGAAATTGTAAATGCAATCGAGTTAACCTTTCTCAAAGTTACAGCAAATTTTGCAGATCCTGGAACATTTCCATTAGGAGAATTTCATGAAGGTAGTCTTGAGATGCTACTGTCAAAGCGATTATCAGCACTAAGCGATCTCAAGAAAAAAATTGCGATTAACAATGTTAAGTCGGCAATAGAAAATTTGGATCTTCTTCGAGAAGGAAAGTATTCAAATCTTTCTGCAGCGGGTGTTATTGACAAACTCAAGCAACCAGAACCAATTTTTGAAAGTGCATCGGATTTATTTCTGAAGCATGGGAAGATCTTTCGGAAAAAAATCAAATTTTTTGGTGAAGTCAATGAGGATATATTCATACGTATGCGTCCGGAGTTTGATAAGATTGCTCTCCGCATTCACCGTGTCAAATGTCTGGTAGAAACTTCTGGAGGTGGTGATGATGAAATCGAGCTTGCAGCAGTAATCACACAACCCAGTGGTGCAACGAGTAAATTAGGGCCTCAAGTAATCTCTAATGATTTTGATGATGGAGAAGAAGTCTACTTCGGAAATTGGTATTACGCCTTCTACGATCTCTGGAATCCAAACCACTTTCTGGGGTTCCCGAAGCTTTGTCAATGCACATTTATCTTATCTGAGGTTGATAATGGTGGTTTGCCAGACATGGTTCAAACTATTTACGACAAAATTAAAGAGAAAGTTGCTTCTGCCATAGGTATAGCTGTCGGCACTCTTGTTGGATCGCTTGCTGGACCCGTCGGTGCTGCTGTTGGTGCAGCAGTAGGATTTGTTATGGGAGCACTGTTCAGGTTTTTTCAGATTTGGTGGGAAGATGATTTGTTTCCACCTGCTACGGTTGGTGCGATGATTCCATCGTTTGACGCACGTTGGAATGGCAGCACGATTAGCCCGCAGTATTCATGTTACTTTAAGGAGCATGGAGGGTTATATCGTATCGATTATTCTTGGCAATTTGTGAAGTAGTTTACAACTGTCACAGCAGATGTATGTTGGGTTGACGCAAGGAAACCCAACATCAAAAATCGATGGTTTTGTTGGATTTCGCTATTGAGCTTAAGAGTAAAGAGGAAAATTCTCAATTGAACAAGGCGGACTGTATCAATGATGAGAAAACCCGCCCCTTTCAGACTGATGTAAATCAGATAATTCAACGGGTTAAATAGAATTATTTTCGATAGCGCCGAACTTTCTTGTAAAGGGAAGCAAATCAATCAGAGTTCCAAAATTTAAGGTGCATATCAAAAATCAATTCATTAACTGTCCGGTTAACTTAAGCGTTGAGTTGAAGAATCTCATGGAACACAGATTGCCGACCCATAACTGCCTAAGTTCTCATACCGTATAAAACATCTACCCGACACTTTATGGAGCGATCGACATGGCAGCATATAACATTGCTTCTTTGCCTGTTTACCCACAATCAAGTTTATAAAAAATCTGGTGCAGACTGCTGAGTAATAAATAAAGAGTCAAAAGAGAGGTTCCCAACATGAGGAATAATTCTATGACGACTATAATGCAACGTTCACTAAGGGGCTTGCAATTAAATATAATCCCAGTTATCCTCGAAGAGTAGGAAACAAAAAATTTGACATGAGCGGTTGTGACTTCTGTAATTGGGATGCTAAAAATGATCTTGAGTGAGCCAGTTAAATTAACATTCAAAGATGCGGCCAAAAAACTAACGGGCTATCGCCGTCGAGACTTTATGGCAAAAGTGGCTGAAGACTACTTTAATGGTTCAGCTCGCAAAGTAGAAACATTTATAGGATGGAACCGCTCCAGCATTCAATTAGGCTTAAATGAACGAAGAACTGGGTTGATTTGTGTTGATAATTACCGAGCAAGAGGGCGACATAAAACTGAAATTTTGCTGCCCAACTTAGAAGCCGATATTCGTTCTTTAGTAGATCCAGAGTCTCAGACAGACCCGAAATTTCAATCGACATTTTTGTATGCTCGGATCAGTGCCAAGGCGGTACTATCGGCATTGGTGAGCCAGAAGAATTACGACAGTGAGCAATTGCCTTCTCGTCAGACAATTGGCACGATTTTAAATCGGATGGGGTATCGCCTAAAAAAACACAAAAAACCAAGCCGTTGAAAAAAAATCCCGAAACAGATGCGATTTTTGAGAATGTCTTGAAGGAGAATAAAGCCTCCGATCGAGATGTCAAATCTCTACGAATATCAATTGATACCAAAGCGAAAGTAAAAATTGGCGGCGTTGCTGAATCAAGGTATGAATGCTCCAGGAATGGGAATATCGTCAAACTTCAAGTAATGTATTAATAATTTAATAGAATGCTTGAGCATTTCCTCACATTTAGAATAACAAAGAGTCTTGCGA
>NZ_JAAFKG010000069.1 GCF_013299185.1 Microcoleus sp. bin48.metabat.b7b8b9.023
AGTTATGCAACTCAAACTATTGAGGGTACTCAGGCATGGGATACTTTTATGTCTCTTGTTGCTACTACACGTCAGTTGGGAATCAGTTTTTTTGATTATGTGCGCGACCGAATTTCTCAACTTGGAGTTATTCCCTCTCTGTCCACTATTATTCGCGAAAAATCTGCTCTTTATCCGTTGGGATTGTCTTGGCAGCCAGATTAACTGCTACCCCTACTTATTGAGCCGATACCTAACGTGCTTAGTTCGGATATCTGCACTTGCCGTCCTGATTTGCTATACGGTATCAAAATTTGCATCCAAACGGCACAATCCTGTCGTTCTGGGGTGATTGTTTACTTCCGCAAGGAAGGGAGAGCTTTGGCGGAAGTAACTAAGTTTTTGGTGTACAATGCCAGAAAAAGGCTGGAAGGTGGCGATCGCGCGGCGATGCGTATTTTACTTGAACACTAATGTTGTGTTGCAGGAGTTCAAGATATGCAGTTTCAAGAACTAATGCCAGACGTGCTGCACTGGTTGGCCCTCGTATTGACCGTTTAGTTTCCCTGAACAATCTCAAATACAATGCTATTATCAATTCTGGCCTTCAAGTAGTCGATCGCCGACAACATTCCCGAAGATTGGATTCCCGCAGGCGCACAAGTCGAAATCGCCACCAAAAAAGCCTCCGGCTACTACACGCCAGACCCTGTGCCAGATGCTACAATTCTTGCAGAAGCGATCGGACGCGATGCCAGGAGATTCAGAGGGCAAAGACACGACTGTTCGGAAACAGTTGCGTCTTTGCCAAATTAAATTTATTACTGGTTTTTGATCAGTCAGGGTAGGTTATGGCTAATTTGCGTTCTACTGTGATCGTAAAAACAGATATTTGCGGATATACCGCCCGAGTTAAAAAATTATCTCAGTCGGACTTAAGTAGTTTGTTGAACGAGCATAAAACTTTTATTTCAGATATTAGTACCAGAAATGAAGGAAGTTTGATCAAAGGCGAAGGTGATTCATTTTGGCTGATTTTTCCCAGCGTCACAGCAGCCGCGATGGCAGCCTTAGAAATGCAGCAAGAATTGAGAACCCAACAATCTAGCAAATCGAACGACGAACGATTGGCTATTCGCGTGTCGATTACCTTGGGAGATGTCTTGCATCAAGATAAAGATATCTTTGGCGATACGGTGAATTTAACAGCGCGTATAGAATCAGTAACTCCCCAGGATGAAATATATTTGTCCCAAGCAGCATGGCTGGCGCTCAACAAAGCAGAAGTGCAAACATCTTTTGTCAACGAGTTTTCTTTGAAAGGGATGAGCGAACCTGAAAAGGTTTACAAAGTTGACCAAAGTTACAAGACGCGAATTGTGGAAAATCAAGCAATAATTAAAGCGGATTTGAGAGGTTTTATTGCTTACCAAGAATCTAATTCTATCAGAGATGTTGAATATTTGCTCACCAACTTTGATACTTTTGAAAAAAACATTTGCGAAGAATACGGTGGCACAATTCGCAGTATTGTTGGCGATTCGCATTTGTTAACTTTCCCAGAAGCTCACTCAGCCCTAGCGGCCATGGAAAGTTTGTGCGAAAATTGGAAACTTTTTATACACGGTCATAAAATACCTTGCGGTTTGTCGGTGGGAGTTGCTAAAGGAAATTTGTATATATTCCGGTCTTGCACTTACGGAAAAGATATTAACATTGCCGACAGGCTGGAAGATTTAAGCAAAATAGTATCTCCAGCTACGGAAAAGAATTCGGTAATAGTCTCAGATCAAATAAAACGCGAAGTTAGTGGCTCGAAGTGGGAATACAAACTGATCAAAATCGATAAAAATGCGATCTTAGATAATCTGTTAGATTACAGTCAGTTTGACTTTTTTCAGGAAAACGATGTTTACCGATGTTTAGTTGTTTGACACTCCGCTGTCGTTCTACGGTAGTTTGTAGTGCGGACTTCAGTCCGCAAAATCGAGCAGACTCAAGTCCCCACGGGCGATCGCATTTAATTGCGGTTAATGGATCAAACACGATACAACCCTCTTTTGGGAGATAGTCAGGGAGTTGAATTTTCTGTTGATAGTTTCCGTCTGTGACTGCGTTTATCAACTCGTACAAACTCCGAAAAGTTCGATCGAATACTTTCAGGGTTTGTTCGGCTATATCAGTATTCAACTGTTGATAGTCCTCGTTTCCCTTGCAGTAGTAATAGTTCCACTCGTAACGAACGTGTTTGCCAGATTGGAAGCAATACTATCTAACTGTATAAAACCATACACTGTCAAGGTTTTGACCCAAGCCACAGAGTTCTCGCAAGGTGTTAAACTCTTTGGTGGCAAGTCCGCGTATCTGATTTTTTGAGTCAGGTACATAGAGCTTTCCCTAGAAGTATGGCTAGTCTAGGAAAAGCCTAGCCAAAATGTAAAGCCGATGCTCAAAACACGGGGTTTCAAACCAAAAATTTTCGATGAAGTTGAATAATATAGAGCTAGAGGCTGTAAAATATCTGAGAACACCTGCTGCGATTCGCCAAAAGTGCGATCGGCTTTTTAACTTAGCCTCAGAAAATAAACTCAATTTTTTCTGTGTCGATTTATCCGAACTCGACAAAGCAGCAAATTATGCAATCAACACAACCCGCCAACAGTATCCCGATTTTAATATTCCGTTTCACAGTCGGTGGCGGCATTTTGAAGCTGGCAACCAACTGCGCCTCGCTCAATTCGATGCAGCTTTAACAGAATTTTCAGCCATAGAACAAGCTAAAATCAAATTTGATTTAGCCATTGTTAGCGTTTTACTCGATGCCAGTGTCGGCCCAGATTGGCAGTATTGCGAAGCAGAAACCGCAGAAGTTTACCGCCGTTCAGAAGGGTTGGCAGTAGCCACTTTTCGGATGTTTTGTCAGGGTATTTTTTCCAGCAATCCAGATTTTCCTTTGCAAGCCGATTTTCGCGGGCTTTCTCAATTAAAATTAGAAACCTTAGCGGCCGGATTTCAAGTAAGTCGAGACAATCCGCTAGTTGGTTTAACAGGCAGATTAGAATTGTTGCAGCATTTGGGGAAGGCAATTTGCCAACATCCATTATTGTTTGGCAGCGAGAACCAGCGTCCCGGCAATTTGGCACAATACTTGCTTGACAGTGTGGTTTCTGGAGTCAAAACTGTGGATTGTGCTGAAATATTGAGCGCTGTTTTGACAGGTTTTGGGGAAATTTGGCCGGGAAAATATGCCATTGGTGGCGTTAATTTAGGTGATGTTTGGCGGCATCCGGCTTTGCAAGGAGAAAATCTGGGAGATGAATTTGTGCCGTTTCACCAACTCTCGCAGTGGTTGACTTATTCGCTGTTGGAACCGCTGCAAGAACTCGGTTTGTACGTCGTCGGATTGGACGAGTTGACGGGATTGCCGGGGTATCGTAACTGCGGTTTGTGTTTGGATATGGGGCTGTTACGGGCAAAAGATTGGGCTATTTTTGAGCAGAGGTATTTGCCTGGTTCGGAAGTTGTAGTAGAATGGCGATCGCTCACTGTGATTCTTTTGGATAAAATTGCCGCAGCTATGAGAGACAAGCTGCATTTAAGTGCGACAGCATTGCCGCTGGTGAAGATTTTGCAGGGAGGAACTTGGGCAGCGGGGCGGAAAATTGCGACAGAATTGAGGGCTGGTGGAGTACCGCCAATTCACATTGAAAGTGACGGGACTTTTTTTAATAGTTGACAGTGGACAGTTGACAGAAGTCAAGCGTGAAGTCAGAAGAAGGAGGAAGGTTCGGAATGCAAGTCCGATGGCACTGAAAAAGTCTGACTGAATTGTTGTAGCAAGTATTTTTTAAAGCTGTATTTTTTTGCCAAGACATCGTGGTTAAGCGAATTCTAGTTTAATATTAGTCAATATTGATGTTAATTATTAGGTACGTTGTTGCGCTTAAGCGCTCTTTATAATACAATACGGTTTACTTAACGCTTTTGATGAATTTCATCTGACGATTTTTGGATTATAAAGAGGTGAAGTAGATATTAAGAAGATTTTACCGCAGAGAACACAGAGAACACAGAGAGGGGAGGGATAAAAGGTTTTTTTACGACATCCAAAACCCTCGCAATACTCTTCCCTCTGCGCCAAAAGCGCCCCAATACGGTTCAAAACTCTTCTCTTGATGGAGTGGATTGTATTTCAATACGGTTTACTTAATGCTTTTGATGAATTTCATCTGACGATTTTCTGGCAATATAGCCATTTTGGGCAAGTCATATTTTTCTTAAGTCAACTGTATTGCTTTATAATACAATACAGTTTACTTAAGATTGTCCTTATTGCTTTATATCTAAGAAAGAGCGCTTAAGCGCAACTACGTACCTTTATTGCAGTATCTATTTTTCGGAGGAGTTTCACGAATAGCAGTATATTAGTCAACTGTATTGCTTTATATCTAAGAAAGAGCGCTTAAGCGCAACTACGTACCTTTATTGCAGTATCTATTTTTCGGAGGAGTTTCACGAATAGCAGTATATTAGTCAACTGTATTGCTTTATATCTAAGAAAGAGCGCTTAAGCGCAACTACGTACCTTTATTGCAGTATCTATTTTTCGGAGGAGTTTCACGAATAGCAGTATATTAGTCAACTGTATTGCTTTATATCTAAGAAAGAGCGCTTAAGCGCAACTACGTACCTTTATTGCAGTATCTATTTTTCGGAGGAGTTTCACGAATAGCAGTATATTAGTCAACTGTATTGCTTTATATCTAAGAAAGAGCGCTTAAGCGCAACTACGTACCTTTATTGCAGTATCTATTTTTCGGAGGAGTTTCACGAATAGCAGTATATTAGTCAACTGTATTGCTTTATATCTAAGAAAGAGCGCTTAAGCGCAACTACGTACCTTTATTGCAGTATCTATTTTTCGGAGGAGTTGTTTTTAAATTCGATAGCTGCATCATTATTTTTTTTGTTATTCAAACGCCTTGGTGCTTTTAATTTTGCTTTCATGCGATAGTGTAATTGCTTGTGTAATGTTTGATATTTGACTGATATTTGATAGTTATCTTCTACCCAAGCCGCAATTTCTTTGTAAGTTGTGAATTCACAGGATTCCTCACTTAACTTTTCGGCAATTCCTGCTATTACTGCTGAGGGAATTATTCTGGGTCTACCTGTTGCTTGCCGTATTTTTAACAGTTCTTGCAGACCGCCAGCACTATATTGTTTTAACCATCTATGCACAGTAATTCTATGTACACCTAAACGTTCAGCTACATCTGTAAGGCTTTGGCTATATCCAGCCTTTAACCAATAAAGTGCCTGGATTTTTGAGCGATTAGTCAAGGTTCGTTGCTGCGACAGAAGTTGTTTTAATGCGTCGGCTGTTACATCAATTCTTTCTTGGTAGTTTACTTTCATAGAACATTCCTCAAAGCCTAAGCGTCATTGTAGCATATTTTTGGGTAAATTCTCTAAGCTTTAGCAGTTTTGATTAGCGCACAAATGACCCGATTCCTTTACGAAATCGGGTCATGCGTGTTATGTTTTTTAGCGGTTATGGTTAGCGGCAAGTGCGATATTTGACGTGATAAACTAAACCGCGATGAGCTAAGTCGAAGGAGTCAACGGTGGCTGTGCCGGCACCGCGGGCTGTCATCGAAGCATTTACTCGCATATTTACACTGTCGCCACAGCGAGACCAAACATCTGCTACAGTGGCTAAGCTATCTCGAACGTTGTAGTTGGTTTCGCCGTTGAAAGTGCGAGAAAAAACGGGGCCTTTGGTTCCAGCAAAAAAGTATTCTGCTCTGAGGTTTCCGGTGGTTTTAGGAGCAACGTAACCGCGATAATCGGCATCGTAAATCGAAATTTGGAAGCCTTGGGGTACTTTGATGGGAATGCTCAAATTGCAGCTTTTTCGGGTCTCTGCTGAGACGTTTCCTTGGGCTACAAACTTATCAAATAGGATGCTGAGTTCTTGACCGTCGGGGCTGACGCTGACGCTCGCGGATCTGTCTGGGCAACCGCTACCGCCGTAGCTTGCACCTAATATTTGAACTGATGGGTTAGCAGCCAAGGCTGGACTGATAGCAGCAGTGGTTAATACTGTGGCTAGCAATAGTTTTACAAATTTCATGGATGTTCTCCTTAATGTTTTTTGTTAGGACAAACCTGAATTATTCAAGGAAGATTGAGGCGATGCCCTTCCAATTAGGAGATGGCAAGCCTTTACTGAAAAGGCAGTCAGACTCTGACTGGGAGCTAGATCGCTGTACCTGGCTCGGAGCTTGGTCAAGTAGCATTAGTTGATGGACTAATACTTGTTTTGTCCTGATACTTTCTAAGATTCATGGCATTTATAGATTGTTCCGGAGAATTCGATGATAAAATATCGATTTTTTTTACAGGCGTTTGCGGGAACAAAGCTCTGTTTTTTTTTGTCTGCTGGTGCGCGGAAAAATGTTTTTTCAGTAGCAAATTTTTCCCGGTGGCTATTTGTTGAGAAAAAATGCTTGAATTCTGGAATCATAGGCTTCGTAGATGTAGTAAAATGATCTGTCTGGTAGCGGGTAACGGTAAAAAAGAGGAGAGATGTATTCTCAGGCAGATCTAGGTAGGGAGAGATGATAGTAAGGTAGATTAACTCTTCACAAAAAAATGAGTTAGTGTTATCGACCATCTTTTGATACAGCACAAGTTAACTCTCGTGCTGCAAGCTCAAGCGCACACGGGAAAATTTCGTTAACTGCTGAAAGAAATTGGGATGCTGCTAGCCTGTGAGGTGACGCGAGATTTGCTGCTGAAATACGAAGAAATGGAAATGCCGATCGCTAAAGTGAGATGTTTTGATTGTCGATCGCATTCTGGTTGCTGCTAACTCAGCAGTGGCGGCAGTCGATCGCCCTAAAGAAGTGAATCCGAAGTCTATTAAGTTTTTGTCCTTGCTGGCTGCGTCAGAGTGCGATCGATACTCCAACACTCGGACTTAAGGGTAGAGGTCGCTCTCAAACAGTCAACTGTCAACTGTCAACTGTCAACTGTCAACTGTTTAAGGCCCTCTGTAAATTTAATCAAATACATTTTTGCTGTATATGCGAATACATTCATTTAACAAAACTTTGTTAACATGAATCTTGGTTTGATATTGCCATAATTTATAAATAGTTACATCTTTATGTCAGGAAAAACCTATATATAGCAAGGATTACAGGACTCTTAAGATTTTATTCATAGATTGCATTATCAAGATGTATTTACTGCATCTTATCGTTAAATTCTATGTATTTAGTATAACTAATGGCAGCAATTAGTACATAAAATAGAGGTATGATGCTCACTGCTTACGATCGACTAATAACTTTTTTTGAACGAGGAAAAAAACAATGGAGACTACAGCGCAGAAGCAAGCCCCACATCAGACTGCTGAGGAAGTGAAAATTAACGATATCAACAGCTTGGAGTTTGAGCTTTGGGCTAAAGCGGTCAAACGACAGATGATTGCAGCACTCTCTAAAAAGGCCGCGATCTAACATCTCTGGGTTTTTGTGTGCAAGTGGTGTAAATTAACTTAACAAAATTGTTGTCTGCATTGTTGTCCGATCTCTATAGGGGGAGATCGAGAGAAGAGAAGGAGAGGAGAGGAGAGGAGAGGAGAGGAGAGGAGAGGAGAGGAGAGGAAAACTTTTTCCTGGTTTTGGACGCACGGGTGGCGGGAAACCGTTTTTTTGCGGAAATACTTCTGTTGCGACGGGCAGAAATGGTAAAAAAACTGGTTTCTTTGTACCAAGACTGCGTCCGTGACTTTTCCCTCTGCCGAAGGTTTTTTGCCGGATTACGATCGCTTGTCAACCGCCGCTAGCAATCGCAGATTTCCGTCTTGAATCTGCACTGCTTTGACGGTTCCGACAGCGACTCTTTGTTGACCGTTAGCCATCGCTACTTCTATCTTAATCTTGGGGTCAGCCTGCAAGCCCAGGCGCCCCCACAACCATTTGATTTGAGTAGTAGGAAAAGAGCGGACTTGTACATCTGCAAAGGGCGGATTAACCCAGCGGGTTCCGTCGTAAAAACTGGCTACTTGTACCTGATACCAAACTTGTTCTCCGGTCAATTTTAACTCGTTTTTGGCTTCTGGTTCCAGCCACTCAGCGGGATTGATACTACTAATTAAAGTAGCAGAACCCATAATTTGACTTTTGTGGTCTTCTAAACTTTCAGCTTGAGAAATTGCTTCCTCAAGTTTATTGACCAAATTGCGAATTCTAGTTCGAGTTTCGCTGTCAGTATCTGGTTGCTGGTCGAGCCAATTCATCGCCTCGCGAGTTCCGTCTTGAGAGGCTACAATCAGGGTACCCCAAGCTTTGACATCGGCGTCAGCCGCATTGACTCTCAAGGCGGCGTCTACGCGGTTCATGATCCGCCCGCCTTCATTTTTGAGGGTGGTGGCAATTTCGTGGGTGTTGCTGGGATCGGCTTCAAATACTTGCAAAGCTTGACTCCAGCGGCCGTCTATCAATTCTGCGAGAACTTGTTGGCTGGGACTGGCCCAAGATGCGATCGCCTGGGCGCGGGTAATTTTAGCATGAAATTCGATCGTCTCTAGTTGAGCTTGGGCGACTGCGGGCCAATTCTGACCGGCTTTGGCTTTAGCCGAACGCATGACATTTAATCCGGGAGACCAAAGTCCGCTTTTTGCCAGTCGCAGCCCATTTTTATAAGTCTGGTCATTGAAGGCAAATTCTTCTAAGGAAATCGCAGTTAATTGAACTGGGTTCGGGATAAATTTGCGCGGGCCAATTTGATAAATGGTAAATTGCGGTTCTAAACCAACGGTTTGGTCGATCGCCAATTGGGGGTTTTGCCCCTTCACAATTTGCTGCCAATTCGGCGCTTGTCCGGCCACACTCGCCCAATCCAACAGCGAGATTAAATGATTTTGGCTGGGGTTGTAGCGAACGACTTGTCCGTAGGGAATTTTCTTGTCGCCCCGCACGAGTTTGCCGCTGACATTAAACCAAATGCCCAATTCGGGGGGCTTGCCGTCAAAGCGGCGCAGTTCTGTCAGCGGTAGCGACTGATTTGAGGCTTGATTGTTGGCCCCAGAGTCATCCAAAGAAGCAATGACAAAAGATTCCGCCGGGCCTTCTATATTCACAGAACTTGCTAGCTGAAAATACTGTACGGTATCGGAATCGCGATCGGGAAGTTGCACCCGCTTGTACACCCGAAGTTCGACAATTTGACGGCAAGGATTTTTGCAAACTGTAGAAGCATTAACAGTCCTTTCCACCATCACCGGTAACAGCAAATCGGAAATAGAATTATCTGCGGATTTCTCAACAGGAAGCGGCAGGGGTTCGCCGGTGATGAATCCTAATTTGCGGATGCTGGCTTTGATTTGATCGAGAGTTTGGATGGTATCTCTGCTACCTGTAGGCAGGCGCGACCATCCGGGTACAAACTGAGAGATCAATCTGTTGCCGTTGGGATCGACAATTAGCTGGTAACTCAGCCAAGCGCCACCTCCCATCAAAGCTGCACAGCCGCACAAGACGCTGAGGGCTGTCAAATTAGCTACCAGTCTTTTCCAGGGATATCTGGCGGGAGTTGGGGAACCAGGTATGGGAAGCTGGGACTCTTCAAGTTTTTTGGCGCGTCGGTTTTGGCGGCGGCGTCTTGTCGGAGGAGGAGCAACTTTGCGATTTTCTGGGGGTTTTGCTCGATTTTTTGAGGAGTTTATTTTGTGTTCCATCGTCGAATTTTAGAATTTAGAATTTAGAATTTAGAGTTTAAAATTGGAATAGCCGATCGTACTGCCGACCTATGATATCCCAGGTATATTGGCTTTCAACGAGCGATCGCGCGTTCGCAGACAGTTCCTGTCTTAGCTGATAATTTTCAAACAAACTGGTAATCGCCTCAACATACTCCTGAACTTCGTTTGCCCGCAAGGCCCTTGTCGGTTCTGGCCCGCCACCAACGGTTAAACCCTCCAAACCTCGATCGCTAGCAACTACAGGCGTTCCAGCCGCCATCGCCTCCAAAGTTTTATTTTTAATTCCAAAACCAATCCGCATGGGCACCACACAAACAGCAGCCTGATGCAAATATTCTGCCACCCTTTGCACCCTGCCTACTACTTGAATTCCCGGAAGTTTCCCCAAGGCGAGGACTTCGGGGACTGGCGAAGTGCCAACTAAGGTGAGGGTAGCATCGGCATACCGCTGCTGCAACTTTGGGAGTACCTGCAAACTGAGAAACCTGGCCGCGTCTATATTGGGCAAATTGTTCATGGCACCTGCAAAGATTAAGGTGTGTCCTCCTGGATCGATCGACCGATAGGGAAATTCTGCCAAATCCACGCCGTTAGGAATCACATCAATGGGAGGGACAAAAAAATCTGCTTTCCCTCCGAGGCTAGGAGAGGACAGCAATTCTAGCAGTTGCTGCTTGTCTGTGGATGTGGTGGCGACAATACGGGAGAATTTGTTACAGTAACGTTTTTCGTAGCGGGCGAGTAGCGGTAAATTTAGTCGATCGCGCAGGGGTTTTTGGGAAGTCCCGGTGGCTAACATTTCCCTGCAAGTTCCCCAAACGGAACTGTGAATGTTTGCAACTGTTAGCAGTTTTTGCCGCCATTCTGGACGCACATAAATCTCGTTAACGCTGTGTTCGCAGGTAACAGCATCACATTTGCCTGCTGCGACTAAATTGTCTGCCCAATTTTGCATTGCTTGAGAATAGCTGGAGATTACGTTCGGAGGCGTCCCGGATAGTAAAAATTGACCAAAACGCCGGATTTTTCCATCAATACCAGTTGAAACTGTCCTATAAGTCTCGAAAACTCCCAATTCTTTAACTTGTTGCCGCAATGCGTCGATTTGTGAGTCAGTTACATCTGGCGATCGCAAAGTACCAAGAATTACATCATGCCGGCGGCTCAAGTATTGCAACAAATTGAATGTTCTTACCTGAGTTCCGCCGCGGCTTGGCGGATAGGGAAAAGTTGAGGAAAGCATCAAAATTCGCATGGGATGTTGAATAAATAAAGTTGCCGCTGTCACGATAAAATTGATTGATAAAACCTGTTTAACAATCCTCCCACCTATGGACGAATTATCTATTAAGGCGCTGCTCGAAGACTTGAAAAAGTCTGATGAAAGCGTGCGCGATCGGGCTACTACAGAACTCTGGCGCACTTGGTTTAACCAGAAGGGTGACTACGGGATGCAAGTTCTCAGGCGATCGCAAGTTTCCCTAGATGCAGGAGATGTTCGGCACGCTTTGGATTTGCTGACCAAACTGATTGCGGAAGCGCCGGATTTTGCTGAAGCTTGGAACCGGCGCGCCGTACTTCACTATACCCAAGGCAATTATCAAAGGTCGATCCAAGACTGCGAAACAGTCCTCCAACTAAATCCGGTGCATTTTGGGGCGTTGCACGGTCTGGGTTTGTGCTACGCTGCCCTGGGAGAATACAGAAGTGCTATTCGAGCTTTTCGTCGCGCTTTGGAAATTCAACCTTTTGCATTGGTGAATCAAAAGTTAATTCTGGAATGTACGGCTCGTTTAAACTAAAGTTGACAGTTGACAGTTGACAGTTGACAGTTGACAGAAGGAAGAGTTTAATTTTTAGAAATCTAAAATCTAAAATCTAAAATCTACAATGGTTTCAGTGTGTGCCGAAAATTAGTGTTTGCATTCCTACTTACAATCGAGTGCATTTGCTAGCTAGTGCGATCGCCAGCGTGCTAGATCAAACTTATACAGATTTTGAGTTAATTGTCTGCGATGACGGTTCGACGGACTGTACGGCGCTGTTGATGTCGGAATTTGTCGATAGCCCGATTCGCTACATTCGGCACCCGCACAATATCGGCAAAAGCAATAATATGCGATCGGGCTTTGCGGCGGCTAGGGGCGAATATTTTATCAAGTTTGACGATGACGATCGCCTGAGCGCGCAATTTCTAGAGCGGACATCTGCTATTTTAGATAAAGACCGCAGCATTGATTTTGTCAGTACCGACCACTGGGTCATTGATGTCAACAACAACATTGACGAAAACCAGACACAACTGAATTCGCAGCGGTGGGGCCGCACCGAGTTGTCGGCGGGAATAATTGAAGATTTACTCGCTACAGTTTTTCTGAGACAAAGTTTGCAAATAGGCGCAACTTTGTTTCGGCGCCGCGCGCTGGAAACAGTCGGATTTCTGCGGCCCAATTGGCAAAATTGCGAAGATAACGATTTGTTTGTCAGACTTGCAATTGCAGGCAAAAAGTGCTATTACTTGCCCGAACTGTTGATGGAGTATCGATTTCATGCAGGACAGCAAGGATGCGATCGGGCAATTCCCTATTTGAGCGATAAATTGCGCTATTTGACCAGCTACGAATTTGATGCAGAAAAGTTGGAAACAGTCAGGCTCAAAAGGATTGCAGAAACTCAATTAGCGCTTGGTTTGCGACTGATTGAGGTGGGTGAAACGGCAAAAGGGCGGCGGATGGTGCGAGCTGGAAAGTCAGTTTCTGAGACTAAAATGTGGGCGGGTTTGGGATTGTCGCTGCTGCCGGTGGAGTTGCGGGGGAGGGCTTTTGCGTTGGTGCGAGAGGTGTTGAAACGCGAGTTGTGAAAGATGATTTCGAGACAATACCGGGCGGTTGAGACGGCGGTTGAAACCGCGTCTATACAGACAAAACCTGACGGGAGCAGGTTGAAGAGTGTACGGTTAAAATCACATTTATGGAGACAAAATCTACCTAAACGGCGGTTTTAATTCTTGATTTTATTGAGTCCGCATTTTCTTGAGTCCGCGGAGGCGGACATTGTTTGTGTAGACGCGGTTTCAACCGCCGAGTCTTCTTGAGGAGTATAAATTATCCCAATGATATAGCGGGTAGCCAGGGAATGTCTGTAACGCCTGGATCGTAGCCAAGTTGTGTTAACAGTGTGGTAAGTTGCCCTCGATGGTGAGTTTGATGGTTGAACATATGTGTCACCAAAACCCAAGTCGGTAGCACGCGACATTTACCGTCTACATTGCTTGTGTATTCAAACGGTTGACTCAGCCAGTCAGAACTAAGGTGGCTAGACCATTGTATAATTTGGCGATCGGTTGTCTCCCGTTCAGCTCTCAAAACATCAAAATCAGCATACAGTTCTTGACCCATAACTGTTACCGAAAATGGCTCAAGAGTGAAACGACCCATCCATGCTTTGTCACCATACAGTAAGTGATTCAAGGTGCCATGAATCGACTTGAAAAAGGCACCCATATCCTGTTTGCGCTGTTCATCAGGAATTGTAGAACACACCGAATATAGATTTTCGTTCATCCAACAATTGTACTCAGCCATTAGCTGATAGTAGCTACCGTCGTACATATTTAAAACTTAACAACCTAGTTTTAACAACTGACATTATAGGAATGCGTCTTTCACAATACTCCTGACTCTAATTGGTCTAAATAGATAAATTCAGGAGCTTTAACTCCCGCTTCCTCTCTAATTTTAACCAGTGCAGGCGATTCAAAGAACGCCCTGGCATCTGCTGTTGATGTCCACGCCGAGAAATGAACAATTTTGTTGGGTTCACTGTCATACTTTAAGACTTGATAGGAACGCTCACCAGCTTCTTTTCGGATATTTGCAGCATTGTCAAATACCTTTTTCCAAGCTGCATAATTTTCGACTTCATGAATAATTAATACATATTGTTGCATAGCAGTCAGATTTTCTGATGATTTCAAAACTTCAAGGGTTCGGCTTACTCCTCTTCTTCCTCAGCACTTTCCTCTTTAAATCCCAACCACAAAAGTATTACCTCTTCTACTTCAAGCATTTTCTCAGATGTCAGACTTCCCAATTTGCGTAGAAGCTTTGCATGAGGGATTGTAATCATATTTTGTACGTCAAATACTCCTTCTCGGAGGAACTTATTTTTGACTTTTACCTCAAATCTTGAACCGCGTAGACTTGTTGTATGTGGCACTAGAGTCGCTAAAGCCCGGTCTTGATTTAAAGCAGGAATACTCACGACCAAACATGGTCTGACTTTCGCAATATAACCTAGATCGACTAACCATATTTCACCACGATCTGGACTATTCATATACGGATTCTTCCTCATCTAACTCTAGGAAAATTCCCTCAGCATTCAGAACTAAATCGTCATCAGACAGGGGCGGAAAGTCTAAATCGACAGTCCGTTTCAAAATTTCCAATACCAAATCTAACCGTTCTGAGTCTGTTAATCGCTCAAAGGTATTCAAAAGTTCTTCTACTAAAATAGTCATAGCTTTTTCCCTAGACTTGCTTATAGCATAGCACAGGTTTTAAGTAGACCAACCTAAAAAAACATAACAGCCAGCTACCCGCAGCACTTTAAGACTGCGGGGTTCTAACATCGATCGCGCTTTCCACTAAAGTAGTACACAGTGCCCAATCTAAGTTTTTCCTAAATATCGTGTCTATATTTGCTGAAATCCCGACTGTATGGTTGCAAATTTCCCTCGTGGGAGCCTGGTTGGGCGTAATTTTGCTGGTGGCTGAAGGGTTGAATCGCTTTACTGCTGTCGGTGCGGAGGTATCGCGCAAGGTGGTTCACATCGGTACTGGAAACGTGATTTTGCTGGCTTGGTGGCTGCAAATACCCGACTGGGTGGGGATTTTGGCGGGTTTTTTGGCTGGTGCGATCGCCCTAATTTCCTACCAAGTTCCGATTTTGCCAAGTCTTAACACTATCCACCGCAAGAGTTTCGGGACTTTTTTCTATGCTGTGAGTATCAGCGTTCTCGTCGCTTGGTTTTGGCCGCTACAACATCAAGAATACGCTGCTTTGGGCATTTTAGTGATGACTTGGGGGGACGGATTGGCCGCTGTTATTGGGCAGAAATACGGCAAACATCTTTATCGAGTTTGGGGAATGCAGAAGAGTTGGGAAGGTTCTGCAACTATGTATTTGGTGAGTTTTGCTGTTAGCAGTTTGATTTTGCTGGCGGTGCAAGGCAATGTTTGGCAAACTTGGGCGGTGTCGGCTGTTGTGGCTTTGGTGGCTGCTACTTTGGAGTCGGTGTCTAAGTTGGGCATTGACAATTTGACTGTGCCAATTGGCAGCGGGGCGATCGCCTTTTTGCTCAATCAATTATGGCTAATTGGTTCGTAGTGAGGACTTCAGTCCTCATAAAACTCAAAACATCAACGTCATCACTATAGCAATCCTACAAATTAGGTACGTAGTTGCGCTTGAGCGCTCTTTATAAGATTAGGAAAAAGCGCTAAGATCGTAACTACTGACCTTAGCAATCCTACAAATTAGGTACGTAGTTGCGCTTGAGCGCTCTTTATAATATTAGGAAAGAGCGCTCAAGCGCAACTACGTACCTTAAAACCCCAGCTCAACAAAGTTTAGCTGGGGAAAATTAAAGATATTTCAAAGTAGTTGAAAAACTTACCGTTATTGGGTGAGGCGAATGTCTTTGCCTGCCTCACTAGAAATACTCCGATCGCCTTCTCACCTATTATCCCATTTAGAGCCTTTGGGTGGTGTACCTTCAAAAGGCTGAACGCCAGTAGCCGGATAATCGTCATCGCTCCGTCTAAAAATCCTCGATGCAGCTTCCGAAACGTAACGCATTGCATCTGCCAAAGATTTAGAAAGATTCATAACTTTTGCCTCTCTTGTCTTGGTTCTGATACTTCTTAGATTACTGTTCCTTTCGGTCTTTGGATTGCTTTAGCAATATTTGTTTGAATTACTTATTAGTCTGCAACATCGAAGCAAACTGAAGGTTTTAGCAATTCAGTGTTTTGGTCGATCGCCCCAGTCTCCTCATATATTTTTCTTTGCTCAACCCTCAAAAACCCGGTTTTTTAACTCGAATCGAGGGCTGCAACCCAATATTGTCCTCAAAAACCCGGAACGCTTCAGTTTTGGCGATCGATTTACTGAGATTGCTAAAGGCGAAATTTTTAGTGATTCTACCATAATTATTTTGTACGCACCTACACAAAAACCCCTAATACAGGGAATAAATCGCAAAATATTCCGACTCAATCTGAAATCTTAATCAAACCTTTACAAAAAGATATGGTATTTGTCACTATAATTAGAGAAACAAAGTTTGTCCGGGGTTTTTTTGATGAAAACTGCGACAGAAAGCCTGCACGTCACAGGTTTTGAGGAAATCTTAGAAGATCGGGAATTGACGGTTTCTCCAGCAGATTACAGCCTGTTGACCGATCTCTACCAGCTAACGATGGCGGCTTGTTACGTCGGGGAAGGCCTCGACGATCGCCCTGCGAGTTTTGAATTGTTCGCGCGGAGGCTGCCAGATGGTTTTGGTTATGCGATCGCCATGGGTTTGGCTCAAGTTATAGACTATCTAGAGAAATTGCGGTTTTCCCAGGCGCAAATTCAGGCTTTGCAGTCCACCGGAATTTTTGCCGGGGCCCCGGAGCGATTTTGGGATCTACTCGCTTCTGCCCGCTTTACTGGGGATGTGTGGGCGGTACCCGAGGGGACGGCGGTATTTGCCAATGAGCCTATCTTGCGGATCGAGGCTCCTCTGTGGCAGGCTCAGTTAGTCGAAACTTATTTGTTGAATGCAATCAATTATCAAACTTTAATTGCGACGCGGGCTGCGCGGCTGCGCGATGTGGCGGGCCCGGAGGCTAAGTTGCTGGAATTCGGCACGCGCAGGGCTTTTGGGCCTCAAGCTGCTGTCTGGGCTGCTAGGGCCGCTTTGGCTGCTGGGATCGATGGTACTTCTAATGTTTTGGCTGCTTTGAAGTTGGGCCGCAAACCTGTGGGTACTATGGCTCATGCTTTGGTAATGGCTGTGTCGGCTCTCGAAGGCAGCGAAGATGAGGCATTTTCAGCTTTTCACCGCTATTTTCCGGGGGCGCCGCTATTGATCGATACTTACGATACTGTGGCGGCGGCGCGGACTTTAGCATCGCGAGTCAACAGCGGTGAAATGCCCTTAGAAGGGGTGCGGCTGGATTCGGGGGATTTGGTAAAATTGTCGCGGGAAGTGCGATCGATCCTTCCGGGGGTGCCAATTATTGCTAGCGGTGATTTGGACGAATACGAAATTGCTAGATTAAAAAGTGCCGGTGCTTGCATTGACGGTTACGGTTTGGGAACAAAGTTGGTCAGCGGTTCGCCTGTCAACGGTGTTTATAAGTTAGTTGAAATAGACGGAATGCCCGTGATGAAAGAGGCCAGCGGTAAGGTAACATATCCAGGAAGAAAGCAAATTTTTAGAACCATGAAAGATGGAGAAATTATCGGAGATTGTTTGGGACTGGCAGCGGACAATATTCACAATTCGGAGCATCATCTACCATTAATGCAATTGGTTGTCAAGGAGGGCAAACGATTACAGGAACCGGAAACTTTGGAGGATATTGCCAAACGAACTGCTGCTTCTGTCGCCAGTCTCCCGGCAGAAACTCGCCAATTAAATAACCCGATTTCGCCGTCAGTGGAAATTTCTACCGATTTGCAGAATCTCACTCAAAAAACGAAAAAGAGTCATTAGTCATTGGTGTCAATGCAAGACTAGAACTTATGAAATATCTCGCTCCTAGCATCGATCTGGTACGTTGTTGGGCTTTAGCCCTCTTTGTCTATATCTAGAAAGAGGGCTAAAGCCCAACAACGTACCTAAGTCTTTAGTTCAATCCCCGATTACCCATGTTCGGTTTGACCCACTTTTTTCTAATATTATAAAGAGGGCTAAAGCCCAACAACGTACCTAATTTCCAATTTCTTATGCAGAAAATTGCCTTGTTTGGAACCAGTGCCGATCCACCTACTGCCGGACACAAAACAATCTTGAGTTGGCTTGCTCAACATTTTGATTATGTGGCTGTTTGGGCGTCGGACAATCCTTTTAAAACTCATGAAACTTCCCTGCAACATCGATCGGCAATGCTGCTGTTAATGATTCAAGAAATTAATTCGCCCAGACACAACCTTTGCTTGCATCCAGAGCTCAGCAGTCCGAGGACGCTAGAAACCGTGGAACAAGCAAGATTGCAGTGGCCGGATGCAGAGTTGACGATGGTAATAGGCTCGGACTTGGTGGGACAACTGCCTCGCTGGTACAAATTTGAACAGTTGTTAAAAGAAGTAGAGTTACTGATAGTACCGCGACCTGGTTATCCGTCAGAACAGTTAGATTTGTGGCAGTTGAGGCGCATGGGTGCAGAAGTGGCGATCGCATCTTTGAACGCTCCCGATGTTTCTTCAACTTCCTATCGGGAAACTGGAGACACGGAAGCCCTGACTCCGACTATCGAAGATTACATTAATCGGGAGCATTTGTACGCATGGCACGAGGCGCAAAAAAGAGCGAGGGTTGCTCATTAGCTGACTTTAAAGTAGGAGTAGATAATGTAATTTTTTCCGTCGATACCGTGCAGAACCGCTTGTTGGTGCTGTTGGTAATGCGGCAAGACGAACCATTTATCGATTCTTGGAGTCTTCCCGGTACTTTGGTACGGCACGGAGAGTCTCTGGAAAATGCAGCTTACCGGATTTTGTCGGAAAAAATTCGAGTAGAAAATTTGTATCTGGAGCAACTGTATACTTTTGGAGAACCGGGACGCGATCCGAGAGAATTCACCAGGGGCGATCGCTATCTTTCGGTGAGTTACTTTGCTTTGGTGCGGTTTGAGGAAGCTGAATTGATTGCTGGAAGTGTAGTTGCAGGTGTCGGGCACCGCGTCGGCGGCATTGCTTGGTATCCCGTCCAACAAGTTCCGAAGCTAGCCTTCGATCACAATCAAATTCTCGAATACGGATACCGCCGACTCCGCAACAAACTTGAATACAGTCCCGTAGCTTTTGAAGTTTTGCCGGAGCTTTTTACTTTGAGCGATCTGTATCAATTGTATACTACTATTTTGGGGGAAAATTTTTCGGATTATTCTAATTTTAGAGCTAGATTGTTGAAATTGGGCTTTTTGTGCGATACCCGTGTTAAGGTTTCGCGAGGTGCAGGGCGCCCTGCTAGTTTGTACCGCTTTGATGCTGCCGCTTTTGCTCCTTTCAAAAATAAGCCCCTAGTGTTTATATAGCTGTTCCTTGGATGACCTCGCCTAAAAATAGCCGCCACCGACGCTTGCTGAGGGTCGATCGCCAAATTTGAGACTAAGGTTCAATCTCTCAGATTAATCCGTGGAGTCAATCTAATATCTAAAATCTAAGATCTAAAATCGACTGACATTATGAGTTCAATTGAGTAACATGAGAAAACAATCTATTGAGGAGTGCCGCAGATGAAAAACCCTGATGAATGTGCTAGTATTCACGAGGTTCGCGAGGAAATTGATATCATCGATCGAGAAGTGATCGATGCTTTGAGCAAGAGATTTCAATACGTCATCGCAGCAGCCAGGTTCAAAACGAGTGAAGCGAGCGTTAGAGCGCCCGATCGCTTTCAGGCTATGTTACAACAGCGACGCGAGTGGGCTTTGGAATCGGGTTTGAATCCTGATGTGGTAGAAAAACTCTACCGGGATTTGGTGAATCATTTTATTGAGGAAGAATTGAAGCGTTACAAATCTGAGTAATGTTTCCCTACATTCAAGTCTAAGACTATAGGAAATTGAGTCCGCGCGAGCGGACTGCTAGCAAGATTTATTAGGTGACTTGGTAAGTATGAAAATTGCGATCGCACAACTCAACCCTACTATTGGTGATATCTGTGGCAACTCCAACCTAATTCTGGAAGCTGCGAAAAAAGCGCAGATTGAGGGCGCAAACTTATTGCTAACACCGGAACTTTCTCTGCTGGGTTATCCGCCTCGCGATTTGTTGATGAACCCGATTTTCATTGCAATTGCCGCCGCACAGTTGCTGCAACTGGCGCAAGTTTTGCCACCGGAGTTAGCAGTCATTGTCGGCACTGCCATGCCTAATGCTGATGCTGTGAAACTAGGCGAGAAGTTATTGTTCAACAGTGCTGTTTTGTTGCAAAATGGCGCAGTGCAACAAGTTTTTCATAAACGCTTGTTGCCTACCTATGATGTATTTGATGAAGATAGATATTTTGAACCGGGACAAAACAGTAATTATTTCACTATTGGTGAACTCAAAATTGGTGTGACAATTTGTGAGGATTTGTGGAATAATGAGGAGTTTTGGGGTAAACGCAGTTACGCGGGCGATCCTATTTCCGATTTGACAAAGTTGGGCGTGGATTTAGTGGTGAATTTGTCAGCATCACCTTATTCTGTCGGGAAGCGGGGAGTGCGATCGGCGATGTTGCACCACAGTGTCATCCGTTCGGGGATACCGATTGTTTATGCTAATCAGGTAGGTGGAAATGATGATATTATTTTTGATGGCAGCAGTTTTGCGGTGAATCGTCAGGGGAATTTGATTCGGGTATTGGCTTCTTTTGAAACTGATTTTGCTGTGCTGGAATATGATGAAAACAAACAAGATTTAATTGGTGGCGGGAACGGAGAAGATTTAAGTTCCACAACAGAGTTAAGTTCCGCAACAGATTTAAGTTCCACAACAGATTTAAGTTTTGAACCGCCTTTCGGGGATGCGGAAATTTGGGCTGCTTTGGTTTTGGGAGTCCGAGATTATGTTCGCAAATGCGGTTTTTCTAAGGTTGTACTTGGTTTGAGTGGCGGGATAGATTCGGCTTTGGTGGCGGCGATCGCCAGTTGTGCGATCGGGCCCGAAAATGTGTTAGGGGTGCTGATGCCTTCTCCTTACAGTTCGGATCATTCGGTTAATGATGCTTTGGAGTTAGCTAAAAATCTCGGAATTGCGATCGAAATGTTGCCGATCGGCGATTTGATGAAAACTTACGATCGCACTCTCGGCGATTTGTTTCTCAATACCCCTTTCGGAATTGCTGAGGAAAATATCCAATCCCGCATTCGTGGCAATCTGTTGATGGCGATTTCTAATAAATTTGGACATTTGCTGCTTTCCACGGGCAATAAATCGGAAATGTCGGTGGGTTACTGCACTCTATACGGCGATATGAATGGCGGATTGGCCGTGATTTCTGATGTGCCAAAAACTCGGGTTTATTCGCTTTGTCGGTGGCTGAATTCTGCCGAATCTGTAGGGGCGGTGTCCCCGTGCCCGCCCTTGGAAAAAGAAATCATTCCAGTTAATATTATTGATAAAGCGCCGAGTGCTGAACTGAAGCCGGGGCAGGTTGACCAAGATTCTTTGCCTGCTTATGATGTTTTGGATGACATCTTGCAGCGATCGATCGAACATCACGAATCTGTCCAACAAATTATCGCGGCGGGACACGATGAAGCCGTGGTTAAGCGTGTAGTAAAATTAGTCAGGCAATCGGAGTTTAAACGGCGACAAGCAGCGCCAGGCTTGAAAATTAGCGATCGAGCTTTTGGTACCGGTTGGCGGATGCCGATCGCCAAATCTTCCTCTTTTGAAACGCATCATTAAACGCAAAATGGTTAACATCGGCGGTACTTTCGGCTTCGATTTTCTCCTGGGAACTCCCGGAAACGATACGATGAGAGGATTTGCGGGAAATGACACTATTCAAGGTTTGGCGGGGAATGACCTAATTTTTGGCGATCGCGACAATGACTCGATCGCCGGAAACGAAGGCGCCGATACCCTGTTTGGAGGTCAGGGAAGCGATACAATCTATGGAGGACAAGGTGAAGATGTGATTAATGGCGATCGGGGGAACGATTTACTAATCGGTGGCGAAGGCAAAGATATCTTGACAGGAGGCGCGGGCGATGATTTATTTGTGATTGAAAGCACCTCTGCTGCATCTACTGTCACCCAAGCCGATGTTATTACAGATTTTGGCAGCGGCAATGATAAAATTGTCTTGACAGAAGGCATAAAGTTTAGCGATTTGAATATTTCTGTTTCTGAGAACCAAACTGTGATGCAAAATAAAAATTCTGGCAACTATTTAGGAGTAGTTTCAGGAAAATTTAATTTGACTGAATCAAACTTTATCTCAATGTTTGGTGGGATGGATGTGGGTCAACTTTTGCCAGTTTCTGTGAATGCGATTGTGGGCGCTGGGGCGTTAGCGGAGCCCGCCCCTACGGGGGCTACGCCAACGCAGAGGATCGGACTGGAAGTAGCGAAAACTCCCCAAGAACAAGCAATTGGCTTAATGTTTCGCACAGAATTACCAGATGACAGGGGAATGCTTTTCCCGATCGCCCCCCCGCGCAACGTGCGCTTCTGGATGAGAAACGTGCAAATCGAGCTGGATATGATTTTTCTGCGCGAAGGGGTAGTGCAGGCGATAATTCCCAACGTACCGCCCTGTTTGAGCGACACCTGCCCCAACTACGGCCCCGATGTTCCCGTTGACGGAGTGATTGAACTCAAAGGCGGCAGGGCGGCCCAGTTGGGACTCAAAGTGGGCGATCGAATTCCAAATTTACCCTAAAAGGTATTTGACATCATGTCTGTTTAATTCCGAATTGTATGATGTTAAATTTTGTAGGGGCGGGTTCACCAACAATAATTGCCCATAATCTACAATCTCATAAACCCGCCCCCGCCCATGCTATCGAACATGATATAATTCTGTAAAAATATTCAACATTTGTGCCTCCAATGAACCCTATTGAATTAACAATAATCCCCAATCAAGCTCAAAACGGTTTAGCCTACCAACATTTACGCTTCCGAATTACAACTCAAGACGGTATTATCACACCCGAAGATTTACAAGGTTTAAAAATCCCTCAAAATGTTCAATTTAGCCAAGGAATTGTCATTGAAGGTAGAGGAGCAATTTGGCTGTACGGGTATTTAGTGCACGAATGCCATCCTGCCGCTTGGGTTGGATGTTACGATCCGCGATTAGAAGGCGCCGTGGTAGTAGCAACTCACAAACACGAAGTATCAGTTGGACAAATAATCAAATTGAACTTACCAAATTAGTAAATTAGAAAAGGTTTGATCGTTCGGACTTCAGTCCGCATCCATAGAAGGACTAAAGTCCTCACTACAAGCCTTGTGTACAGTGCTATTCGATGTTAGTAAATTAGAAAAGGTTTGATCGTTCGGACTTCAGTCCGCATCCATAGAAGGACTAAAGTCCTCACTACAAGCCTTGTGTACAGTGCTATTCGATGTTAGTAAATTGGAAAAGGTTTGATCGTTCGGACTTCAGTCCGCATCCATAGAAGGACTAAAGTCCTCACTACAAGCCTTGTGTACAGTGCTATTCGATCGCCCAAACAACATTTAATTTTAATTATCAACATTTCGGACAGTTTCAGGGCTTACGCATCAGGGGGCTAGAAACCCGGTTTCTAGGAAATTTTGCGTCTAGTAACGAGAAATATAGCAAGAAATCGAGTTTTTGAGGTCAGTCTGCGTGCAGGAATAAAAAACATTTAATTTTCATTACATAGCAACCGCCAAGACGATTAGGATGTTGTTAATTGCTGAAATCCTTGCTTTTATTGCTTCTTCCTTCTTCCTTCTTCCGACTTCCATCGGACTTCCTTATTACTTATAACGGTGTTCATAAAGATGAGGTACGTTGTTGGGCTTTAGCCCCTATACGCTTAGTGATTATATAAGCTGTCAGAAATACCTCATCTTTTTGAAAAAGGCTATATTACTTATTACTTATTACTTATTACTTATTACTTATTACTTATTACTTCGGTCAACAGTCAACAGTCAACAGTCAACAGTCAACAGTCAACAGTCAACAGTCAACTATAATTTATCCTTTCACAGGCAAAACGATCGCAAACTCAGTGCCAACTCCAGACTGGGACTTCGCCTCGATAGTGCCACCATGTTTTTCTACCACAATCTGATGGGCAATTGCCAACCCCAATCCCGTTCCTTTCCCGACAGCTTTTGTCGTGAACAAATGGTCGAATATGTGTTTTTTTACTTCTTCTGGCATCCCGGTTCCGTTATCAGCAATTTTAATTATAATATAATCTTCCCCGATTACATTAGTGCAAATCGTAATGCGGTTGGGATTGACAGCAATTTCGTGAAAAGTGCGTCCAATATTTAACTCTTCTAAGGCATCGATCGCATTGGCAAGTAAGTTCATAAAAACTTGATTTAATTGACCGGGAAAACATTCAATTTTAGGGATATTACCGTATTTAGCTATCACTTCAATCTGCGGGCGATTTTCGTTAGCTTTTAGACGGTGTTTCAAAATCAAAATAGCGCTATCAATCCCGTCGTGAATATTAAAAGGAACTTTGTAGTCTTTATCGCCTCGGGAGAATGTACGCAAACTGGTGCTGATGCTGGAAATGCGATCGCACCCGACTTCCATGGAATTAATCATCTTCGGTAAATCTTCCAAGAGATAATCGAGATCTATCTCTTCGGCATGGTTCGCAATTTCCGATTTGGGTGCATCAGAGCGATACAATTCTAAGTGTTCTATTACATCTCCGAAACTTCTTTTAGCTTCACTTAAATTGCCCGAAATAAACCCAATAGGATTGTTGATTTCGTGGGCGACTCCGGCAACTAAATTACCTAAAGCCGACATTTTCTCATTTTGTACGAGTTGCAGTTGCGTTTGCTGTAAATCTTTTAAAGTTTGTTCGAGGCGCTGATTTTGCTGTTGCAAAAGTTCCTGTGCTCGCTTACGCTCGGTGGCATCAACACCCAAACCAATAATCCCGATCCTCTCGCCATCGGATTTTTTTAACTGCACTTTTGTGACTTCTAAATAGTGCAGTTTGCCGTCCACAAACATTAGAGTTTCGTTGGAGTAATGGGGTGAATCTTGGGCAAGACAGGCTGCATCTGAAACCAGGCAATTCGCTGCATTTTCTCCGAGTATATCTTTGTAATGTTCGACAGCTAGTAAAGCGGAGAGAGACACACCGATATCTTGACAAAAAGTGTTGTTGAAAAAGTGTACTTTTCCCTGAGGATTAACCATCCAAATCCAAATCGGAGCGACATCAAGAATCGCTTGCAGCATTTGTTTTTGCTCGGCAAGCTGAACTTCTGTTCGGCTGACTTTTGTTAGCATTCGCTCTAATTTTTGGCTGTAATCCTGAGAACTTTTATATAGCAGAGCATTTGACAAACTGATGGCTGCTTGAGAACACAGGAGATTGAGATATTGCAGCCGATCGCGCGTAAAAACTCTTGCAGTTAACAGATTCTCTAGATACAAAATGCCGACTAACTTGTCTCGATCGAGAATCGGCAAACACGACAGGCTCTGCGGTTGGTATTTGAGGATGTAGGAGTCGGACTCCCAATCACATTGTTGAGGAATGCCCCGCAAAATCACAGGTTTTAACAATTCTTTAACGCAATCAACAATGTTTAGGGGCAGGATATCGCTGTTTTGATCGAGTGTTGCGGATGATAAGTCGATCGCCCGATCGACGCCCAAATTGTCGATCGCTCTTGCAGCAGCAATTTCCCATTGATTGCCGTTTTGCAAAATCAGCACTGCTTTCTCAACGCCTGTATTTCTCATCGCCAGTTGTATCAGTTTGGCAATTAGTTGCTGCAGATCTCTTTCACTAGAAAGCGCTTGACAAGCTTTTAGCAGAGTTGAAAAATTCCCAAAATCTGAGACTGTCGCCGACACAGACGGATTCATCAATGAAGGTACAGATTGATTTTGTTTGGCAGGTATCGCGAAGGTTGCTAATGAATCTGTAGCGAGTTTAGCAGGCTGCAAAATCGCTGACAACAGTTGAGGATAGCATTTTTCTAATTCATCAATTTTGGCTCGATCTCCCGAGCGCAGATAGCAATCATAGGTGTCTATCATGTAGGCTATAGCAATTTTTTCTCTTCCCAATGACAGGTAAAACTTAGCAGCGAGTTCGCAAGCAAGAGCTTCTTCATTCAAAAAATCGTTAGCTTTAGCTCCGGCAATAGCTCGATCGTAAAGTTCCATTGCTTCTGTAGTCTTCCCAAAAACGCGAAGCCATTCTGCTTCAACCAGATCTAATTTGTGCTGGTGACTGTTCGGGTTACGGTGCGCGAATTCTTTGAGGTTTTTTTGAATTACAAAAACACGTTTTAGGATTTGTTTTTGCTTTGTCGGTGCGGCATCTTCATAGACTGCTAAATGTGCCAGCGCATCGTAAAATTCGTGGATCATAGTTACTAGCATTGCAACACAACTTTCCCATAAATCTTGTTGGTATCTCCCTGTCAAACTACTTCGGATTGCGGCTGGAATATATTGCCGATCCGGCGTTTATTTGTGATAAGATTTATCCCATTTTATCTGGCAGGTTACTATAAATAAAACTTCCCAGATAGGAATCTTTCATATATTTTAAAATAACTGACCTCCTTTCGATTTCGTCGAGAATATCTGTTTGCTTGATGACTATTTCGAGCGATGCAATTAACTGTCACGCGATGCAGCTCGACGATCGCATTCTGGCACAACCGCCTCGCAGAAGTCCACAACAAATCGGTAACTGCGGGCGTAGGTTTTTATACTGCGGGCAGGAATTGCGCCCGGAATATCTAGATTTTTGGTCGTTTCGCGCCGATCGGGAAACTACAAGAGTTTGCTACAGGCGGGTTAGCGGTTTCAATCGCCCACAGCCCCGAAAGCGGTTCGATAAATCGGTGTAAAATTCGCGATCGGGCGATCTCCAGGCATTACCGCAGTCAAATGTACTGCATCTATTGTTGCATCCATATTGGCTGACCCCAAGCCAGGAATTAAGTTGAAAATAGTTAGTGTATCTATCTTAGGGCATAAACAGCGAATTTTCGAGCTTTCGATCTAAAATTCTACTGATCTGCTACGGAATAATATTTTATACTGGGACGATCGGGACTAGAGTTTGTTACTTACGTATAGCCCAATACCATTTACTTAAGAAGAATCTGACTTGCAAAAAATGTCTGTACTGCCTAGAAAATCGTCAGATAAAATTCCTAAAAAAGGGTTAAGTAAACCGTATTGACGTATAGCCTTTCTCAAAAAGATGAGGTATAACTCAATACGGTTTACTTAAGATGTCCGAAGAGAGGAACGAAGCAATCTCCGTATCTATTTTTCATAGCGGTTTACCCCCAGGGCGGTATACCAGTAAACGGTATTGAGGTATAACTGACAGCTTATATAACCACTTAAACCAAGGAGGCTCAAGCCCAACAACGTCCGCGAATCTTTCTGATAACCGCTATAGCCTTTCTCAAAAAGATGAGGTATGGCTGACAGCTTACATAACCGCTGAAATCAAGAGGGCTCTCTTCCCAACAACGTCCGCGAATCTTTCTGAAAACCGCTATATATAAGTTTCTACGGTTAATATTAAATGTCTTAAATGAACGCAAAACACTGGTATTTTGCGTAGCAATACGCCAATAGAGTGTTCCTGAAAATACTTTTTAATATTCAGTAAATCTAATATATGAGAATTGGGAATTGGGAATTGGGAATTGGGAATTGTAATTGGTAATTGTTAGCTGTTGACTGTTGACTGTTAACTGTTAACTGTTAACTGTTAACTGTTGACTGTTTAAACAATACCGATGCAACCAGAAACGATATCATTAGTCATTAATCATTAGTCCTGCTGTCATTAGTCGCTCAACTGAGAACTGAGAACTGAGAACTGACAACCGTCAACTGACAACAGTCAACAGTCAATTGACTACTTTCGCCCGAGCAACAAATAAGTCATCATTTCTCCTTTACCTTTAATTTCAACAGCACCGCGCATTTTCAAGGAAAAATAATCTTTCAAACGCTCATAAACCGCAGCAGTCACCTGAATTTCTCCCGGAATACCGTTTGATTCCATCCGGTGAGCAACATTCACTGTATCCCCCCACAAATCGTAACTAAATTTAGTTAAACCAATGACTCCCGCCACCACCCCACCAATATTTATCCCAATGCGGAGACTAAAAGTTTGATTGTGTTTGAGATTGAAGCTAGCCAGAGCAGCTTGCATATCGAGTGCCATTTGGGCGATCGCCTCTGCGTGATTTTCTTGCGGTTCCGGCAAACCGCCAACTACCATGTAAGCATCACCAATAGTTTTGATTTTCTCTAAACCGTGCTCTAACGATAACCGATCGAATTGACTAAAAATTTGATTGAGAACTTTCACCGTTTCTGCCGCACTTTTTTGAGATGCAAAATTTGTAAATCCCACCAAATCAGCGAATAAAACGCTGACATCCGAAAAGCTGTCAGCAATTATGCTTTGTCCTTCCTGCAAGCGATCGGCAATCGGTTTAGGCAAAATATTTAAGAGCAATTCTTCAATTTCTTCTTTCTGAAATTTGGTTGTTTCCAAGAGCAACCGCGTTTCAATTTCTGCCTCTTCCCGAAAAGCGATTTCCAGTTGCAACATCTGATTTTTATGCGTAAGTTGCAGTTCTAATTCCCGCAGTCGCAATTGATTTTCAACCCTAGCTAGCACTTCTACTGCTTGAAAAGGTTTAATAATGTAATCCACCCCGCCAGCATTAAAGGCTTTCACCTTATGAGAAACTTCTACCAAAGCACTCAAAAAAATAATGGGAATGCCGCGAGTGCGATCGCTAGCTTTCAAGCGACTGCAAACTTCATAGCCATCGAGACCAGGCATCATAATATCCAGCAAAATTAAGTCAGGTTGAGTCAAATCTACAGCTTCGAGTCCCCGTTGGCCACTAGATGCAAGTCGTACTTCATAGCCTTTTTTCGACAAGATTCGCTCCAGTAAACTTAAATTGTTAAGAGTGTCGTCAACAATTAAAATACTGCCCCTGAATTTTTCAAAAGATGGTTGATTCATCAGCTTGCTAGGAAGTTAGTTAAACTTAAGATCGGTTTAAATTAAAAACTTACGGACGGTGTGTCGAAACCTTTTTTTTCATAAAACTACTTGTTGCAGCAAGCGAGAAAGAGCGATCGACCCTATTTTTGATGTAGGAATGCCTCCTTGACTCAAATGTATACTAATTTGTCAGGTACAACAAAAGCTTTGCCTAAAACTTCATGTTGCGGGTAAATTCGATCGCCCTCTGTGTAGATTGATTGACTGCTAAGTTGATTGACCAGAAATAATTGGTTAAAAGCCCCAAGTCTTTGGCGTAGAAATTAAAATCAGACGATTCATTACTCCAATCCTCTGACTTCTAGGTAGAGTTCGCTGTCAATTGTCAACTGTCAACTGTCAACTGTCAACTGACTGCTTGATACCCGTTTTGAAAACAAACATATCGCACTATTCCCACCGCTGTTGCAATTTACACTACACTCATGGACTTACTGGCACAGTTGGCGGGGCTAATTTTCCCGAAATTCTTAGTATACCTGGATTTAAAAGTACGATCGACATGGCGGGCGATCGAGAAATGGGCGCGATCTTTTCGTCATATCATCCCTGAGTCTCTGGTGCGACATTTTATTAAGAAATAATACAATAATTTTACACATGGGGAAACTCGGGAAGGGAGCAAGTCAAACCATGCGATTAGCGATCGGATCGAGTACAATTTTGATAAGATTTAAGATTCAGAAAAAATTTGCTATTGTCCGTCGGGGTAACAACAATGAGCGATCGACCAATCATTCTCGGTATTGTCGGAGACAGCGCAGCAGGCAAAACCACCCTGACGCGGGGAATTGCCCAAGTATTGGGGCCAGAAAATGTCACTGTGATTTGCACAGACGACTATCATAGGTATGACAGACAGCAGCGCGCCGAAATCGGGCTCACAGCACTGCATCCCGACTGCAATTACCTCGACATCATGCAGCAGCACCTCAGCCTGCTGCGTACAGGTCAAGCAATTCTCAAACCCATATACAACCACCACTCAGGTACATTCGATCCCCCGGAATACATCAAGCCAGAAAAATTTGTAATAGTTGAAGGTTTGCTGGGTTACTCAACCCGAACTATCCGCGATTCTTACGATGTCAAAGTGTATCTTGCTCCCCCAGAAGAGTTGCGAACTCAGTGGAAAGTTAAGCGCGATATTATGAAGCGCGGTTATACTGAAGAACAGGTACTTGCAGAAATGGAAAAGCGGGAACCGGATTCAGAAAATTATATTCGCCCCCAGCGCAAATTTGCCGATGTTGTAGTTAGCTTTTACCCGCCAGAAGCCGACAAAGAATCAAATTTGAGCGTGCGTTTAGTCCTGAGACCAACAATTCCTCACCCTGATTTTACTGAGATTTTAGCTCAAGGCAGCGATAGTTTTAAACCTGCCATTCGTTTGGGACTCGATCGCGATATGGGGAAACCAGTAGATGTTTTAGAAGTAGACTCCCATGCTACCAGCGAACAAGTAAGCGAGCTGGAAAAGATTTTGTGCAACGAAATGCCCCACCTGCGGGGATTTTGCAGTGCCCAAGGCAACCAGGAAATTGGCAAACTAATCGGCACCACTGGCGAAGTTTTGCAAAGTTACCCGCTAGCTTTGACGCAGTTGCTAGTTGCATATCACATGATGAAAGCAATTCATGTTTATTAATTGATTTATAGCGGTAATCAGAAAGATGAGGTATGTAGTTGGGATGCGAGCCCTCTATATTTAGTGGTTATATAAGCTGTCAGTCATACCTCATCTTTTTGAGAAAGGCTGTATCAGTCGGAGTGTAGTGCGATCGCCTCCGCCCGTGTTCTTTCTTAGGAGTGAGTGAGGATGCTCGCACTGCTGCCAATTCTCGCGAGCGCCGACAGCACTGTTATGAATACACGCGAGCGCGGACAGCACTAACGTAAAATGTGCCAAAGAACACTCTACAAAGCGCACCTACAAATAGCAATAGTTCGCCAGTAATTTTATCTACATAATTTACTGGCGAAATTGCGGAATTTGATTTATATTATTTTTGCCATCACTGATGGCAAAGTCTGATTGACTGTAACCAATTGCTGAACTTGCGGCGATACTGGCAACTGACTTTGAGGTGCGGGAACCATTTCGCCTCGGAAGTCGAGGAGAGTGACGAGCAGCAGGTAGGCAACTGCTAGAATTACAGAAATGACGCCGGTGATAATAGCAATAATTTTTGAACGTTCCATATTCAGAAAAATTTAAGTGCAGCTAATCTTAGTTTAACATTAAATGGAGCAATTATTAAGGGACTTATGCAATAGAATATAATCAGGTGCTACTTATTTATATGACGAAAATGGAACCTGTTATAGATGCGCCAACTTCCACCCAGATGCCGGGGGCTACCCCAGTGGTGGAAACATTTGATCTGGGGAAGTTCTACCGTACTGGCTTCTGGATGAACGAAAAGATTGAATCGCTCAAAAATTGCACTCTGACTGTCTCTGAGGGGGAAACTTTCGGGCTGTTAGGGCAGAATGGAGCGGGGAAAACTACGCTGCTGAAGACTTTGCTGGGGATAGTGCGGCCGACTTCTGGCAGGGCGCTGTTGTTGGGGAAGCCTTTGGGCGATCGCACTGTGAAGCAACGAGTCGGCTATTTGCCAGAAAATCCCTATTTTTACGATTATCTCACGGGCTGGGAATTTTTGCAATTTGCGGCGGGCTTATTTCAAATCCCCCCCTCGATTCAGCGGCAGCGAATTCCGCATTTACTAGATTTAGTTGGGCTAGCTCAATCGGCGGCAATTAAAAAACAGTTGCGCCAGTATTCTAAGGGAATGCTGCAACGGATCGGCATGGCTCAAGCTTTGATTAACAATCCCGATGTAGTATTTTTGGATGAACCGATGTCTGGTTTAGATCCGATGGGGCGCTATCAGATGCGGGAGATAATTTTATCGCTGAAAAATCAAGGGAAAACGATTTTTTTTAATTCGCACGTACTCTCGGATGTGGAGAAGATTTGCGATCGGGTGGCAATTTTGGCTCGCGGTGAGTTAATCTGTGTTGGTGCGATCGATGAACTTTTGGGTAATACTAAAACTTACCGAGTTCAAGGTAAGGGTGGCCATTTGAATATTCTGCAAAAATGGATACCGGATATGGAAGTTGATAATGATTTGTGGTACGGTCATTTGCAGGGACATCCGAAGGACTTTATTGCTAATTTGAGCGTGATGGGAGGGCAGCTAATTGGGATGAATTTGGCTAAGCCTTCTTTGGAAGAGTTTTTTATTCAGCAACTGCAAGAAAGAGGGATTTATTCGAGCAGTTGAAATAGGATATAGCGGTTCTTAGAAAGATGAGGTATGTTGTTGGGCTTGGGCCCTCTTAGTGGAACTGGTTATATAAGCTGTCAGTTATACCTCATCTTTTTGATAAAGGCTATATTTGTTGAAAACGGCTACCGCCGAGGCCATATCCGATAGATGGACAGGATGAAAACTCTGCCAAGAATAACTTGTTTGTTTTTCTTGGCATCAACCGCCCGAGTCAGGTGATGTTAGACAGGCCATGCAATCGCAGTTTGACCTTAGAATCCCCGCGCTTTTACGTGCCCGGAGTATGTCCGCGACGGAACCAAGCGAATATATTAAAATCTCCCTGCATTTTCTGCAATTCTTGTTGGTGCTGCTTAGCTGTAGCATAATACCACTGGCAATAAAGCTCAAATTCTTGACGGTATTTAACTTCGTCATAAAACTCACGGACAACTTGATGTCTCTGAAAAATTTCAGCCGTTGGAGTCGGTTCTGGGACAATGTTTTGTAGCTCGTGGGGCAACATAATTGTTTGGGGGCGACTGTGGCAAATATTTGCTGTGATTACTTTAAGTTAACACATTAATTCATCGAATTTTAGATTTGGGATTTTAGAATTTATAAGATTTATAAAAAATCGTGCGTTGAGTTGGTTTATTCAGAGATTGTCGTGAGTCATGCGTCGCTGGGTAGATTTTTAGGGGCCTAAATTAAATAATTTACACTCTTGAAAGTGGGATGGGCGTCCCGCCCGTCTTCTCTGGACGGGCGGGACGCCCATCCCACAATAATCATCAAATGGTAAGTTATTTAACTCTCATTATTTTAGTCTTTTTTTGAGTACAATTGATGAATCCACACTCTACCAATATTGTTGCATTGATTGTTGCTTGATATTATAACAAAAACCGTTCGTAGTGTGGACTTTAGTCCGCAGAAATTGATGCGGACTAAAGTCCACACGTGCGTTCCTTACTTATTGCGGTCAATCGACAGGATACGATATTAGTTGAAATCCAAAATCTAAAATCCAAAATCCATTAAAGCCATCCCCGCAGGCGATATACGATTAAGCCGATGTATTCTTTGAGAGCTTTCGTAGACTGGTGTAGATAATAGGTATCCGGCAATAAGTCGAGGGCGAATGCTAGCCCGTTGCTTTGAGATGTGGCGATATCCTGCTGGGTTATCTGAAAATCTGTTGGTGCTGCAATTACTTTTATTCCCTGGCGCTGAAAAATTAAGAGGGATCGAGTCATGTGCATCGCCGATGTCACTAGCAAAACGGGCTTTTTGATGTTTTTTGCGTCTAAGATTTGCCGCACGTTGACGGCATTTTGATAGGTGTTGTGGGAATCGGGATCTTGCAAAATTGCTGATGCCGGTACGCCCATTGTTTGGGCAATTTCTGCCATATCTGCCGATTCGGGAGAGCCCCCACCTTTCCAATCTACTCTACCGCCGCTGAGCACTAACAGGGGAGCTTTGCCTTGACGGTAAAGTCGGGAAGCGTATATTATACGATCGCCCGCTTCCCCCAATTCTACCCAAGGGCGAGGTGCTAGCGCTGCTTTCACACCGCCACCCAACACGATAATCGCTTCAGCTTGAGGGAGCTCGGCGGTTGGTAAATTTTGCCATTCGAGCGATCGCACTAACGATTTTGACACCCAACCGCTACTTCCAAGCAGTAAAATAATTAGAGCCCCAGCCATTGGTGCCGCCACCCATTTGGGACGCTTCCAAAGTACGATCAAAGCCGCCATCATTAACAGGCAACTCAATCCCAAAGGATAAATAAACAGTGGCAGAAGTTTAGACAGAAATACAAACATTCAGGAAATAATTCTAATTGATCCTTAGCGATAATTTGTAATTTATAATACCGTCTCGGTTCTATTAACCCCAGTAAGATTCGTTCGTAGTCCGCTATACCCTGCGGACTAAAGTCCGCACTACAAACTTTAAGATTCGTTCGTAGTCCGCTATACCCTGCGGACTAAAGTCCGCACTACAAACTGTTGATGATTTCAACATCCGTAAGCTTGGGAGTGGCAGGGATCTGCTAACTATTTTGGTCTAAAAGTTTAATTTTTATGATTGAGTTTTGAATTTTACACTATTAAAATTAAAGCTCAAAACTCAATACTAAAAACAAATCGGTGCTAGCGACGATCCTCAGGCTCTGATAGCCAGTCAAAGAATGAAGTAGGCTCACGCCGGGAGGTTTTGTATTTATGCCCGTCTACTTCCACGACTTCTTTATTGAGGATAGCATCCGAGGTTTTCTCCTTGGAACGTGTATTCGGGTTGAGTAGTAGTTCATTGTGCCACCAAGCGACCATTAAGCCTGCTGCCACGCCGCCGAGGACACCAAGGCCAATACTCACGGGCAGACTACATCCTACTAAGCGAAACCCAACGGTAAACAACACAAACCAGATCAGCGCGGGGTTAAACCCCTTGGAGTCTCCGTTAAATTTTGCCATGAGCTGCAAGTTATTTTTGTAATAATACAGAAAGATATTGACAATATTAGCAGAGAAGTAAGATTCATCGCGGGCGATCGCAATTCAACTACTTCCCACAAATCAAATTTAATTGTACATCTAAGTCTTGTGCGGTATCTACAACGTTTAGAGAAATTTGCTCTAATTCTGTAAAAGGTTCTGCTTCTGCTTGTTGCGAGGTCAATAGTTCTGCTGTGGCGTCGGCAATATCGCCTGTGCGCTGTTGCAGTCGTTCTCGCAATACTGCCATTGGTGCGGTGCAGTAAACGATTTGCAGGGGCAAGCCGTGGGATTGAGCCAGATTCATCGCATCGGTTCTCAAGTTTTGGCGATCGAACTTAGCATCTAAAATCACATCCCAACCTCGGTCAGCCAGCATTATCCCCAACTCTAACAATCTACCATAAGTCCGCGCCGTCATCTCATCCGAGTACAAATCTTGACCACCGCGTTCATTTAAAGGAATTCCCCCTAAATGTTTGCGAACAGCATCGGATCTAATGTGAATCGCCCCAGTGTGGCGGGCCAAATATCGAGCCGCTGTACTTTTTCCAGAACCAGACAAACCAGACATCAAAGTTAACTTTCCCCGGCGCGGCTTTGTGTATTCCCAAGCCAGTTTGTAGTAATGAGCGGCAGTCTGTGAAATCTGTGCTTTTTCATTAGTAGAAACCGCTTCATCGTCCAACATTAACGAAGTTACTTTTGCTCTCACATAAGCTTGACGGCTCAAATACAGCGGCAGCACTTGCAGTCCTTCCCAATCGCCTGTTTGTTCGACGTAAGTATTGAGAAAAACATTTCCTAAATCTCTGCGCCCCCGCGATTCCAAATCCATGACTGTAAAAGCAATATCGTACATGACATCCACAAAGCGAAAAGGCTCGTTAAATTCAATGCAGTCAAACAGCAGTATTTTATCTTGCCACAATGCTATATTCCGCAAGTGCAAATCTCCGTGACACTCGCGAATTTTCTTGTTGGCAATCCGTCGCTCGAACAAGTCTTGATTTCGCTCAAAAAACGCATCAGTATAATCTTTAGTTTCCCGATATTGACTCTGAGTCTGCGGGCCGCCGATATATTTTTGGGAAATCCGGTAATTGTTATCTATTGCTGTGCGAATCTGACTGACTTCGCCAAATGTGCGAATGTAGCTATTACTAACTGCCGTGCTGTGAAACTTGGCAACTTCGCGCCCTAAGTCTGCCATAATTTGCTCAGTCAACAGTCCGTGTTCCAACAAACTAAGCAACAGCGAATCTTGAGGAAACTGCCGCATTTTAAGCGCGTATTCTACAGCAGATTTTGTCGGAGTTACATCTGGTACATTACTGCCAAATTGAAACGCATCGCCACTTTGAATAATTGGCAAAACTTCGAGATAAATTTCCGGTGCTGTGCGTCGGTTCATTTCCAATTCTTGGATGCAGAAATGCTGCCGTTTCTCCACAGTCGAATAGTCCAAAAAGCCAAAATTGACGGGTTTCTTGATTTTGTAAGCATAATCTCCTGTCAGCAGGACAAAGGAAATGTGAGTCTGAATTAGCTGCACGGGTTCTGTCACCCTGTGCGGGTAAAACCCGGGCTGCAACATCTGCTGAATCAGAGGTGGGAGAGAAGTCATATCAATTTTGGATTGTAGATTTTAGATTGAGGATTTTTAGATTTTAGATTGAGGATTAAGGATTTTTAGATTGGGGATTGGGGATTGGGGATTGAGGATTTGGATTTGGGGATGCAAGGATATTGACTTTCATCCGATTTATTATAGAGTTGATAGTTAGTGTAAACCAAAAATTAGTGATGACAGAAAACAATCCAGAATCCGGTTCCGTAGATGTGTTTGGCGTGGGCAATGCCCTTGTAGACATCCTAGCATTAGTCGAAGATGATTTTGTGGTCAAGCACGGACTGAATCGCGGCGCGATGACGCTGATGAATTCGGAAACCCAGGGGGGAATTTTGCACGATTTGGAACACAATTCGCTGCAAATGCGATCGGGGGGTTCTGCGGCAAATACGATGATTGGTTTGGCTCAGAGTGGCGGTAAAGGCTATTATTCGGGGAAGGTTGCTAAGGATACTAACGGCGAATTTTACCGCCAAGATTTGCTGGAGGCTGGGATTGATTTTAATGTGCATCCTGCTACTGAGTCGAATGGGCCCACGGGTACTTGTGTCGTGCTGACTACGCCGGATGCGGAACGCACGCTGTGTACTAATTTGGGGGTTTCTACTACTCTGGCGGCGACTGATATTGATGTCGATCGCCTGTCTCACTGCAAGTACAGTTATGTTGAGGGCTATCTTTGGGATGCTCCGGAGCCCAGAAAGGCTAGTATTGAGACGATGGAACAGTCTAAGCGTCTGGGTGTGAAGGTGGCTTTTACTTTTTCGGATGGCTTTTTGGTCGATCGATTTGCGGATGATTTTCACAAGGTGGTTTCGGAATATTGCGATGTCATTTTTTGCAACTCTGATGAAGTTCGGAGCTTTTTTAAGGAGGAATCTTTGGAAGAGTGCGCTCGCAAGATGAGCGAGATTTCGGATTTGGCTTTTATCACGAATGGGGATAAGGGCTGCATGGTAGTGGAAAACAAACAGATTGTAGATGTGGCTGGATTTCCGGTAAAGGCGATCGATACTGTGGGTGCTGGCGATGCTTTTGCAGGCGGTGTTTTGTTTGGAATTACTAATGGTTTGAGTGCTGTAAAAGCGGCTCGTTGGGGCAATTATTTGGCTTCAATGGTGGTGCAGATTCACGGCCCTCGTCTTGAGGGTTCTCAGGCTCATTTGCTGAACCAGGTGATTTCTGGTTAGTAGTTGAAAATGGCGATCGCACTTTTTGTCGTAAAGGGCGATCGCACTTTAGCACTAATCGGGTACAAATACATTAATCTACTACTTCAAAGGACAAGGAAAAGTTGCTTAAAACATTCTGTCAGAGTGAAAACAGTTTTATGGTGGAAAGTAGCGATAAAGATCTTTCCGGTGAAGCACCCTGGCAAAAGTAACTGTTTCGCCATCAAAATAAAAACCTATTCGATGAGTCGCCAATCCGAAGCTGATAGGCATTATCATCGCCTTTCAATTTTTTCAAGTTAATAATTGCCTGTAATATCAAGTCCGGTCGATTAACATAACAAAAATTGTTCGTAGTGTGGACTTTAGTCCGCAACATACTGCGGACTAAAGTCCACACTACGAACCTTCAATGGGAAATGGGAATAAGCTACCTTATCGACACCCATCGCACCCGACACGATCGCCTTTTCGTGTAGTACAATATAGTTACATTTACATTACACGTGTAACTATAACCACATCATACTATGTCACAGCCAAAGTCTCCAAAACCCAAAATGGCGACAATCCGCGAGATTTACGATCGCATTTTATGGGATAGTCGTTTAGACCATCGTGCCTTTAGCCTTGGTTTTAGCGATCGCATTTCTGGTAATATGCGAGAAAAGCCTTTGTCTGAATGGGCAGTCGATGGCGATATTCCCTGGCATCGGATTCGTTATGTGAAATGTGGGGAAACAATTGTTTGGGATCGCGATCGGCTGATAGACTTGTTTACTACTGGAGAATTACCAGTCGCCGCATGGGTTGTCGCGACGGAAAACATAGAATCGGCAAACCAGCAACAGCAAATCGATCCTCAACAATCAGATCCCACCTTGGTTAAAGACTTCCCCACTAGATATATTTACCAATACAATCGACAAAATTGGCAAGCTAGCAATTTGCCTTTAGAGTCGGTAACAATAACCAGATTAAAAATTGTCAGTTTTAACGTATTATCAGATCTCTACGAGTCAGAACTTACCGAGACAGCCCAGCGAATTCCGATAATTATAGAGCATCTGCGTCAGTGTGATGCCGATATTATCGCCCTTCAAGAAGTAACACCGCGTTTATTAGAAAAATTATTAGCCGAGGATTGGGTTCAGGCTTATCATATCTCCGAATCTCCCCAAGGCGAAACGCTGGAATGGCACGGTTTATTACTGCTATCGCGATTGCCATTTACTTTAGTAGAATATCGCTACTCGCCACGGAAGCGGGTTTTAGTAGGAAAGTGGTTGCTGAATGGCAAAACTCTCAATGTCGCCGCCGTCCATTTTACCAGCGATTACAATAAAAATTCTGAAAAAGTCAGGTCTAAGCAACTTACTATCTTGCTAGAATATCTAAATTCACAGCCGGGAGATTGCCTAATTGTTGGCGATTTTAATGCCAAAGACAACGAACCAGCAGAAATATTAACGCAAAACAATTTTATTGATATTTGGCAAACACTGCATCCCCAAGATCCGGGATACACTTTCCATCCCCAGGCTAATCCTTTGGCGGCATTAATGAGTTTAACTGGACTTGCGGGACGGTTAGATAGGATGATGTTACGGAGTCAGGATGGAGATTGGATATCTCGTCAAATAGAATTATTTGCCTGCAATCCCATACCAGATACAGAAGGAAAAATCGTATCGGCTCAATAAGTAGGGGTAGCAGTTAATCTGGCTGCCAAGACAATCCCAACGGATAAAGAGCAGATTTTTCGCGAATAATAGTGGACAGAGAGGGAATAACTCCAAGTTGAGAAATTCGGTCGCGCACATAATCAAAAAAACTGATTCCCAACTGACGTGTAGTAGCAACAAGAGACATAAAAGTATCCCATGCCTGAGTACCCTCAATAGTTTGAGTTGCATAACTA